>CALXOK010000004.1 GCA_944390025.1 uncultured Spirochaetales bacterium
ATTGCTGCTTCAAATGAAATTCGGTAAAGGTTGTTGCAACATGCGCTTATATGTTGCATCAAGAATTACAATCTACACGCTACTGATGTGCATTTCATTTTTTTCTTGACAGAGTAAATTTTCCGTTACAACAATATACACACGAGTGTATATGGGGGGCTGTATGGAAAAGAAACATCAGGTAGTGTTCATAATGACTGACACCACACGTTATGATATGGTGGGCTGTTATGGGAATTCGGACATGAAGACACCATGCATAGACAGACTTGCCGCTGAAGGTGTCAGGTATTCAAAGGCATACAGCTGCCAGCCGGTATGCGGCCCTGCACGCAGTGCAATCTTCACGGGCCTTTATCCTCATTCAAACGGCAGCTTCACCAACTGCGTGCCTTTGTGGTCAGGTGTGAAGACTGTCGGAGAGCGACTGAGCGGGAAGGGTGTGCACAGTGTGTATATAGGCAAGTGGCATCTCGATGGCGGAGACTATTTCGGTAACGGCATCTGTCCTGAAGGCTATGATGAACGTTACTGGTTTGACATGAAGTGCTACCTTGATGAGCTGAGTGATGAGGAGAAGATAAAGTCAAGAAAGGAGTCGTCTTCCCTGGAATACGGAGGCATCGACGAAACATTCACATTCGGTCACCGCATTGCACAGCGTGCGATAAACTTTCTCAGCAGTGAAGGAAAGGATGAGGATTTCTTCCTCACGGTGAGCTTTGATGAACCGCATCAGCCTTATCTGTGTCCCGAGCCGTTTGCATCAATGTATGAGGGCTATGAACTGCCAATCACGCCTGCGTATTACGACACGCTTGAGGGGAAGCCCCTCCTTGAGAAGCTGTGGGCCGGAAAGAACCTTCATGAGGATAAATCGAAGCTTTCCATAAAGCCTCAGCTGTTCCTCGGCTGCAACAGCTTTGCCGATTACGAGATAGGCCGTGTGCTTGATGCTGTGAGGGAGTATGCTCCTGATGCGATGGTTATTTTCACATCAGACCATGGTGAAGCGCTTGATGCCCATTCCCTTTCGCTCAAAGGTCCCAGCGTGTACGAAGAAATCTGTCACATACCGCTCATCATCAAAGGCGGTGCATACTGCAGCGCACCAGAGGGTGCGGTTTACGATCATGTTGTCAGCCATATCGACATTACACCGACAATCCTCGATTACTTCGGCATCCCCAAACATCCCGAAATGCCCGGCGTGAGCATGCGGCCGGTTATAGAGGAGCCGGAAAAGAATGTGCTTCATGATGTAGTCTATACCGAATTCCACCGCTATGAGATCGATCATGACGGTTTCGGCGGCATCCAGTTCATGAGAGCCGCGATAACAGACAGATACAAGATGGCTCTTTTCCTTCTTGATGAGACGGATGAACTGTTCGATACACAGAAGGATCCTTACGAGCTTGAGAATCTCATCTGTGATGAGTCATATGCTGAAGTGAGGGACATGCTTCATGAGAAAATTCTCACGATGATGAACGACACACGGGACCCGTTCCGCGGTTACCAGTGGAGAGTGAGAAACTGGAACAGGGATAAGGTGAAGCCGGACTGGGAGTGCGATTACTGCACAAGACAGCGGCCTACCGCCGATGATGAGCAAAGACAGCTTGATTATGACACCGGACTTCCGATAAAGGAATTTGTCCGTTTCAAGAAGAAGTACGACAAGCCTGCAGGAACGATATGATGAAGCAGAGAGTGACCCGCAGGGATGTGGCATTGCGTGCAGGCGTAAGCGAGACGGTCGTCAGTTATGTCCTGAATGCAAACCGCTATGTTGACAGCGAAAAGAAGGAGAGGGTGCTGAGAGCCGTCAGGGAGCTCGGCTACTTTCCCTCTCCCGTAGCACGTGCCCTGAAGGGAAAGGATGCTCATCATGTGCTTTTCATCGTTGATGACATGAGCTCCGAGTATTTCGGCTCAATCATCAGCGAGATGGAAAAGCTGGTGGCGGGCAAAGGCTTTCTCTTTTCTCTGGCCTGCGACAGGGGAGACGAGAATTTCGTGCAGACTGTGTGCAACTGGTCTTTTGACGGTATTGTCATCGGCTCTGCGACCATAAGGGAAGATGATATCCAGAAGATAATAGACACGGGAATGCCGACAGTGATCCTGTCAATGAATGACTACCCCCGTTTTTGCGGCAGGTATGGTCTTGTTTTCACAGGACTTAAGGAAGGCTCGCTGAAGATCATGGAATGCTTCAGGGCAAAAGGGAGAAAACGCATTGCCTTTCTGGATTCTTTCTGCATCGGTGATGCTCCTGTGGACAGGACAGGCTTCCGTTATATCGGCTATAAGGTGGCCCTGAACGGACAGGAGGAGATTGTCATAGACAGATGTGAGGATTCCGCCCGGCTCAGGAAAAAGATTGCGGAAGTATATGAGGGAAAGCATTTTGATGCGCTTTTCTGCAGAACTGACAGGATGGCGGCTGAGGCAATGCTTGCCTTGTCCGCCATGGGCCTGTCTGTTCCTGATGATGTTTCCGTCGTGGGGGTCAACAACAGCAGAATCGCAATGTATACCCGGCCGAGACTTACGAGTCTTGCAATAAGAAAGGATGAGGTTGCAAGGGCAACACTGCAGCTTTTCGCATTATTGAAAAAGAACAGAGAGGAGGAGGTCCTCACTGTTCAGCTTGAAACAGATCTTATTGAACGCGAAAGCGTATAGGAAATTTCATCAAGGCAAAAAAGGAGGCCTATATGAAGAAACTACTGGTATTTGCGGCAATCACACTGATGGTCATGGCAAATGTGTTCGCAGGCGGCTCAGGTGAAACAAGTGAGGCGACTGCTGATTCACCCGTCACTCTTAAAGTTGCAAACTATGCCCTGCTTGAAAGCGGCTACGAAGACTTCTGGGCCGGTGTCAAGGAAGGGTTTGAGGCCAAATACCCTCAGTACAAGATTGAATGGGTTACCGCACCTTATGGGGAAATCCTCAATCAGGTCATCAACATGGCAGGCGGTGGAGACAGGGTAGATGTCATCTTCGGAGAAGAGTCATGGGTTCCCCAGCTTTATTCATCCGGACTTGCTGCTCCTGTGACTTCAATCGTGGATGAAGCTTTTGTTTCCGATTTCGATCCTGCTGTAATGGATGTATTCACAATTGACGGTGACATTTACGGTATTCCTCTTTATGTCTCACCGTTCATCCTTTATTATAACACGGAACTTTTCGAACAGGCCGGGCTTGATCCTGCAAATCCTCCGAAGACGTATGATGAGATGCTTGCTGCTGCTGAGAAGCTTTCACAGCTTACGGATGCCAACGGCAACAAAGTCTATGCATTCGGCCAGACAACGGCTTCCGTTGTTGTTTCCGGAAATGCTCTCATTTCGATGATCTACAATTTCGGAGGCAACGTGTTTACTGAGGACGGTCAGCTTGATGTCGACAACGAAGGTTTCCGTCAGGCTTTTGAGATGCTTCAGCTTCTTGATGAGAAAGGCTACAATCCGCAGAATGCTAAGCTCAAGGATCTGAGAAATCTCTTCGCACTTGGCCAGCTGGCTATGTATTATGATCAGAGCTGGGGCTTCAACGGCGTAAGTTCAATCAACCCTGATGCGGCATCATTCACGGCATCCGCAGCTCCTCTTGCAGGCGGAAACGGCACAGGTGAGGCTGTTCTGTGTTCACACTGTTTCATCGTTGTTGACAACGGAGAGGCAAGGAATGCGGCTACAAATGCGTTTGTCCAGTATGTCATAAGCGAAGAAGTGCTGAATGACTATATGACAAACATTACACCGGCATATCCGGCAAAGAATTCAATGGCCGATATGGAAGCTGTCGTCAACTCAGGTGTTCTCAAAGGCGCTTCTGAGTCAATCAGCAATGTCAGGAAAGTTCCTTATGTAAGTGCAATGAGCGACATCTCTCTTGATCTGTGCACTCTGGCACAGGCCGTCACCGTTTCCGATACTCCTGTTGACGAGGCAATCGACGCTTTTGTCAGAAGCGCATCTGTCAAGCTCTGATTCACCACTGATCAAAGGGCTGTGAGTAATCATGGCCCTTTTCTGCAGGGAGGTATGTTTTGAGAAGTCTAAGCAAGAAAAAAGGGGATATGTATTATGCTGTGATGCTCACCATTCCGGCCCTTGTGCTGGCTCTCCTTTTCATTTTCATTCCTATAGTTGACTCTGTCATCAAGAGTTTTCAGGAATACAAGGTGAGAAACATAATTGCGGGACTGCCCGGTGAATGGAATGACTTTGAGAATTATAAGAATATTTTCATTTCCGGTTCTCTTCCCACTGCGATTGCCAACACTTTCACATTTGTTGTGATTGTCATACTCTGTCAGTTCATCCTTGGCATGGCTCTCGCGCTGGTACTGAACTCCAATGTGCGTTTTGCACGTTTTTTCAGAAGCATCATGATGACACCATGGGTCGTTCCCACTGTCATTTCAGCCCTGATCTGGATGTGGCTTTTCCAGCCGCAGTACGGGCTTGTGAAATATTTCGTGCAGCTTTTCAGCGGAGGGGAGGTCACAGATTTCGCCATGCTGAACAATCCGGACACTGCGCTTATGGGTGTGTCGATAGCCGCGCTCTGGAAGCAGATACCGCTCATGACGCTTCTTCTTCTGGCCGGACTGCAGAATGTTCCCCAGGATATCCTTGAAGCCGCAACGATTGACGGAGCGGGGTCACTCAGAAAGTTTTTCTCAATCACGCTGCCTTATCTGTCACCGGTCGTAAAGGTTTCGATCTCAATGTCGATCATAGAGAACTTCAAGCAGTTCCCTCTATTCTGGACAATGACGGGAGGAGGCCCTGACGGTGCGACCACCAATCTTGCCATACTGAGTTACAGAGAAGCATTCGTGAGCATGAATATGGGCTCGGGTGCTGCTGTCACGACAATCTGGATGGCTCTGATGATCATCACTATCGGTGTATACAACAAGCTGTTCCGAACACAGGACATGTCATGAGAGGAGGGGAAAGAACATGAATATAAAAACAGGAAGAATATTATCACTCATCCTCAGGTATATGATCCTTGCCGTGATCATCCTTTTCCTTCTCTTTCCGATCTACTGGATGCTTGCAACCTCGTTCAAGACAAACATGGAAGCGTATCAGTATCCCCCGACATTCTATCCGGATGAACCTTCTGTCTCAGCATATATTTCACTGTTCACGCAGAACAACCAGTTCTTCGTGTATTACGTGAACAACTTCATTGTCTCAGGCATTACGGCGATCGTATGTACGCTGGCTGCGGTGATAACAGGCTATGCAATAGCGAGGTTCAATATAAGATGGACGGTAATTGTGGCATCCCTGCTCGTATTCACCCAGATGTTCCCCATCGTCAGCCGCATGATAAGTCTTTACGGTCTTATGTCTGACATAGGGCTTATCAATACGCGTACCGGTCTTGTACTTGCAATAAGTGCGGCTCAGATACCGTTCTGTGCAACACTGATGTCATCTTTCTTCCGCAATGTGCCGAAGGAGATAGAGGAGGCGGCATATGTTGACGGAGCCGGCAGGAACAGAATCCTCTTTTCTGTGATCACTCCTCTTGTGAAACCCGGAATGCTTGCTGTCGGCATCTATGCGTTCCTGCAGACATGGGATGATTACCTTCATGCGGCAACGCTTATCCAGAGTGATAACCTGAGAACGCTCTCGATCGGTATTTCACTCCGTTATCTTGGTGAGCTTTCATATGACTGGAGTCTGATCAATGCAATTTCAGTCATAGGCACGGTACCTATGGTGCTTGTATTCTTTTTCTTCCAGAAGTACATGATCAAAGGACTTGTCGCAGGTGCGGTGAAAGGCTGAATTAATCATATTCCCAGATTCATACCTCAATCCTCCCGCAGGGGAGGATTTTGTTTCATTACGGGTTTTTCGGTTCCGGGTATTTCTGCCGGAAATTCAGAGAGCATTATCATATGTGTGCCACAGAGTACAGAATGGAAAAACAAATGATCTGATGAAAAGCGTTCATCAAATGTGTCTTATCCGTTCTTCCTGTATTTCCTGTAAAGGACAATAAAGCAGATAACATGGGCGATGAATGTTATTATCCACGTGATCGGATAGGACAGATACAGTGTGAACAGAGTCGGGTAGAGTCTGTATACAGTCATGATCCATATGATCCTGAAAAGACATACACCCGTGAGTGTCACAAGAGTCGGCAGCAGCGAGTAGCCCAGTCCTCTTATCGAGCCGCAGGCTGTATCAATGAGACCATCGAAGAAATATGTGGGGAAGATCACTTTCATTCTTCCCATGCCGTAGGCCGCAACTTCGGGATCTGATGTGTAGATTGAAAGCAGCTGATTGCCGAAGATGAGGCCCAGCGCTCCAAGGACAATTCCCACAACCGAGACTATGACAAGGCATACTGCGAATATGGGGACTATTCTCTCTTTCTTTCCTGCTCCCACATTCTGGCTTGTGAAGCTTTTATAAGGCTGGCTTGAAACGAAAAAAGCACCCCGTTTGTGAGGTGCCTTTTGATTGATTTCGGGCAGAGAGGATTTGAACCTCCGACCCCTTGGTCCCGAACCAAGTGCGCTAGCCCCTGCGCTACTGCCCGGAGTACTTGCACTATTTTCTATAAACTGACCCTTTCTGTCAACACTAAAATGAGAAATAAGCACCGACGTTCCAGTCAAAGAAATTGCCATAGGTCTCGATGTTGCTGAACACATAGCTCACCTCTGCTGTCAGGTGGAGTGCTCCCATGAGCTCAAAGTGGAGGTTGAGTCCGATTTCAACATATGCGAAGTTCTGCCATGATGCTTTCCTGCTGTTGTTCGGAATTCCTGTCGCAAGACCGGTGTCCAGGAAGACATAGCCGTAAGGAATTGTGTTGTCAGACAGGAAGTTAGGTCCGTATATGTAGAGTTTCAGCTGATTTTGAATGACAAGTGGGAGATTTGTGTAGCCAAGACCCGGGAATGATATGGTATCAGCGAACTTGGGTACATCTGCGCCCAGGAGAATCTGAGCATAGACTCTGTTCTCAAGGACGATTGAGATTTCGTTCCAGCGTTTCCAGTCTTCCTTGTTGAACAGGACCTTAGCCCATGTGACATCAGCATTGATGGCATAATAGTCCACACTTGTGTCGAAAAGGGTGTCCATTCTGTTTGCAAGGAACCACGGGGCAAGAGTGAGGGTGCCGGATGCACTCAGGCCTTCACGGTAAATCTTGTTCTTCTCCGTGTACATGTCATTCCATGTGGCTGAGAAGGAAAGGGAGTTGGCAAGCATGTATGCCTCTCCCGCTATATCAGGCATGGCTATGAAGTCCCTGTCTGCATTCCAGTAGGTCTCATGCACACCGTCTTCGGTGAGGTATTCATCAAGGAAACTCTTTCCGCTTCTGATATTGTCAAAAGAATCGAAGGCCTGTTCGAAGCGCACGTTCAGTGCGGCATCAAGTGTCAGGTACTTCGACTCTGTCTTGCGGTTGTCGTAAAGGGCATTGCGGAAGCGGTAGCTGATCTGGGAGTAGAAGGCCGAATACTCGAACTGTCTGTTCCCGATATTCATGTTCCTTTCTTCAGCTTCCCTGTCTGCAGTGAGATATTCACCGGTTCTCGGGTCCTGGATAAGACGGCGCTGTGTGAGGCCGAAGCTCATGTCCATGAACATGGATGTGTCGACACCGTCAAACCAGTCCAGATCTTTCACCCCCTGCTCAATGCGTGCGCTTGCGGGGAAGCTTGTGATGTTGCCGAAAGCGAAGTTCGACATATGCCCCATGCCTGCAATCACAGAGTAGGATGTGGATGCGGCAAGGGGCAGTGAGACAGTAAGAAGGAGAAGGGCAAGCGCCTTAAGCTTTCCTGCCATTTTCCCTGACCTTGATTACCATGCGCTTCTCGCCTGGAATACGGAACTTGTGACGGATCAGATAGCACTTGTGGATTTTCATGTCTCTCTTGAAATCTTCTCCGATTGTCTCTTCGCTGATGTCTTCGACAGAATACTTCTCAAGGATGCTTTCATCCATTTTGAAACGGCGGTAGTTGTTTGAGAAAATCATCACACCGTCTTTCTCAAGATGCATCATGGCGGCATCAATCAGCCTTGCATGGTCTTTCTGCACATCAAAGGATGCCCTGGACTTGCTGTTGGAGTAGGTCGGAGGATCGCAGAAAATCAGATCATACCGGTCGAATGTGTCCCACAGGAACTGGATGCAGTCGCTTCTGTAGAAGAAATTTCCGATATCAGTGGACCAGCCGTTGATTTTGAAGTTCTCCATTGCCCAGTCAAGATAGGTTGCAGATGAGTCAACGTTTGTCGTGCTGATGGCACCGCCTTTGACTGCATTGAGAGAGGCTGTGGCCGTATAGCAGAAGAGGTTGAGAAAGCGCTTTCCCTCAGCATGCTCCTGAATCCAGGCTCTTATCGGTCTGTGATCCAGGAAGATTCCTGTATCAAGGTAGTCGGAGAAGTTCACAAGCACCTTCACCCCGTTTTCATGGGCGACATAGAACTTGTTCTTTCCGGCAAGTTTCCTGTACTGGTCCTTTCCCTTCTGCTCCTTGCGCTGCTTGACGAAGATGTTGTCAGGATCGACGCCTGTGGCTCTTTCTGTCGCAAGTACAAGTTCATCCAGTCTGCGCGCGGCATCCTCGCTGTCAATGGTCGCAGGTGGTGCATACTCGCTCAGATTGATGAACGTGTCTTCATAGAGGTCGATTGCCGCACTGTATTCAGGCATGTCCGCATCATAGATTCTGTAACATGTGACACCCTCATCCGCCATTTCTTTCTTGATGGACGAAAGGTTTTTCACTAGACGGTTGTATGCCATCTGTGCACCAGGGGAGAGGGGAGTGGAAAGGCGCTCTTCCTTTCTCTTTCTCGCTTTTTCGATGATTGCTGCCTTCTGTTCGTCAGTGAAGACGATGTAATGGGCAAGCTGGCAGAGCAGCCCTCCGTTGTAAAGGGCATTCGTACGCTCCGGCTTCATGTCTATATAGGAAAGAAGCTGACTGTCTGCACACAGAATGGCCACATGCCAGCCTTTGAAGACATTCTGAAGAATCTGGCCTGACTTTTCGTAAAGAGCGGTGCAGTCGGTATCATTAAGTCTCACCCCGTAAGGCGGGTCTGTGACGATATATCCGTCACCTTCGGGAATGTCTTCGGCGGTGTATTTTGTGAAGTCCTTAACGGAGAAGTCGATATAATCCAGCACGCCAGCCTTGAGGGCAGCCGCCTTCGCCTTCTCGACATTCATGCGGCTGATGTCACTGGCATATATCCTGAATCCGTTGTCACGCTCCTTCTCGGCCTCATCTCCAAGCTCATCAAGAACCTTGTTGTAAAGATCTCTGTCGAAGTTCTTCAGTTTTTCGAATGCATATGGCTGCTTTCTTATGAGCCCCGGTGCGATATGGTGGGCGATAAGGGCGGCTTCCACAGGTATGGTTCCCACGCCGCAGAATGGATCAAGAAGCACGGAGGGCTTGTTGTCGAGAACAGTTCTGTACCACTCGCTTCTGTAAAGGACCGCGCTTGCAAGGTGCTCCTTGAGTACGGCATCGACTTCACCGCTTCTGTATCCGCGCTTATAAAGGCCTTCCCCTGAGAAGTCAGCATAAATGATGGCCTTTGTTCCTCTTATATGGAGGTGGAATGTCACATCAGGGTTTTCCTTGCTGATGTCAGGGCGCATGCCGTCATGCACGTTCTTCATGCGGTCGACAATGGCATCCTTGAGCTTGAGGGAAGCGAAATAGCTGTTCTTGAGCCAGTTGCAGGACTGTACTGTCTGCGTAATCTGGAATGTGTCAGACAGACTGAGGTGTTCTTCCCATGGAAGGCCGCATGCAGATTCGTAAAGCTTGTCGGCGCTGTCGATGTCTTCATCGTAGAATAGGGCAACAAGGACCCTGCTTGCGATTCTTGTTGTCATCGTGAATCTGTAGCCGACCTCAAGCGTGCCTGAGAACTGCACGCCTGCACTGGTTGTTCTCACATTGGAAGCACCTGCCCTTTCTGCTTCCCTGGCTGCAAGGTCGTTCTGGTTGGCAGCGACCTGAGCAAAATAAATCATAATTCAGCTTTCTCCTTGGAAAAGAGCCTTTCTGTCTCTTCTTTCGTAAATGAGTATACAGTACCGCAGTTGAAGCATTCCAGATTGAGAGGGAATGTTCCCTTCAGGATTTCATTTTTCTCGCTTTCGTTCAGATTTGCAAGATAGTGCTGGAAACTTTCCTTTGTACAGGGGCAGGAAAATGCGACGAAGCTCTTTGCAAGCTTTGTCACACCGAAGTCTGAGAACTGGGCGCTGACGTAATCGTCTGCACTTGTCTTCTCACTGACTGCCTTGCCAAGGGAAGGAAGGTGAGTGCACTGCTGGCTAAGCCGCTCAAGAAGATCCTTGCTGCATTCCGGCATTGCCTGAATGAAAAGACCTCCGGCTCCTGTGCAGTTGCCCTCCCTGTCAAAGTTAAGGGAGATATAGAAAAGGGTAGGTGTCTGTTCGCTTTCATCAAAGTAGACCGCAAGGTCCTTTGCGATGTTCCCGTACTGCATCATGACTGTTCCGCTTACAGGTTCTCTGCTGCCTTCAAGCATCCTTGTGACAGTAAGGAATCCGGGTCCGAAGAGCATTGAGGTGTCAAGGGTGTCAAGCGGCTTGTCAAGGATAATCGGATTCTGAAGAAGATATCCGCGTACGGCACCGCATGCCCATGCTTCCACACTGATTCCCTTGACAGGGCCTCCGCATTCAATTGAAAGCTGGACTCTGTCATTGCCTTTTACTGTTGATGAGAGCAGCAGGCCTGCGATATATGCCTGACCGAGGATATAGGTCTCAACGAGGCCGAGCCTGTGGTTGAGTTTCATCTGGTTGACTATATGTGTCGCACTGACGGCTGTGAGTCTCACTTGTCCGTCAGACAGCAGGAAAACATCTTTGGAGTCATCCGGCAGGCTTTCAAGGAATGCTGCCAGGCTTGCATTGTCATTCTTTGTCTTGATCATGGTGCCTTATAGTACAAGAACACAAGGATTTAAGGAATACCTTGTGCCAAAAGAAAAGGGCCGGCCTGAGGCCAGCCCTGATGGATTTCATGCCTGAAGTGTCATTTCTTCTTGAGGTACTTTACACTGTCGAGTGCGACAGCTGCGATGATGATTGCACCCTTGAAGACGAACTGCAGGTTGGTGTCGATTCCGAGGAAGGTCAGACAGTAGGTGAGACCTGTGAAGATTATGACACCGAACATTGCACCTGTGATCTTACCGATACCGCCGTTGAATGAGATACCTCCGACAACACAGGCTGCGATGGCATCTGTCTCATAACCCTGTCCTGTACCGGCTGATGCATTGGCACGGAAGGCTTCAAGGAAGGCTCCGCATCCGTAGAAGATACCTGCCATGATGAAGACGCCCATCGTGACCTTGAATACGGAAATACCGGAAACCGCAGCAGCCTCGCTGTTGCCTCCGACTGCGTACATGTTCTTTCCGAAAGTCGTCTTGTTCCATATGAACCATGCCACAAAACAGGCGAATACAGCAGGAATAATCAGCTTCGGGAAGGTGATGACCTGACCTCCGAGAACTCCTAGTGTCCAGCGTCCTCCGATGAGATCCTTGATGCCTGATTCAATAGAACCGACAGGAGTTCCGGATGTACCGAAGAAGAGCAGACCGTAGATGATCAGCTGTGTGGACATTGTCGAGATGAACGGGTGAATCTTCAACCTTGCCGTGAACACGCCTGCGAAGCATGAGAATGCGACACAGAAGATGATTGACAGCAGGAGTGCGATGATGACTTTCGCTCCCATAGGGATTGAGTCGAAGTTCCATGGCCCCATTCCGAAGACCTTGACGATGTTCGTTCCCTTGTGAAGAAGAAGGCCTGTAGTGACAGAACCGAGGGCGACCATACGTCCGACAGAAAGGTCGGTTCCTGCAAGGAGGATGAGTCCGGCGACGCCGAGAGCGTAGAACATTCTCGTTGAGCTCTGCTCAAGGATGGTGAGGATGTTCGGAAGGCTCAGCAGCTGGCCTCTTCCCTGCAGCGGTGCGATGATGACGCAGACGATGAAGAAGATGAGAACAGCGAGGTAAAGACCGTTGTTGAGCAGGAAGGTCGACAGCTTGAAGCGGTTGCTGTAGTCATGAATCTTCAGTGTCATGTCTTCCTTGAAGTTGGTCTTTCCGTTACGCAGCGTGCGGTTTGTCTGCACATGGTCGACATAGGCCTGGTTCTTTGCAGCCTTGGCTCTGTCGGTGTCGCTGGTGAAGTGGCTCTTTGCATCAAAGAGTGCGGACTTCTCCTCGTAGCGGATCTGCTGGATTTCATTTTTTCTTTCCTTCGGATCCTGAATTGTCAGTGCAGCGATACGGCGCTGGCTTTCTGACTTGATTTCCTGAACTTTCTTTGCGTAGTCTGCCTTGAAACGTGCGATATTCGCATTTTCATGAGCATAGACGGCCTTTTCAATTTCCGCACTGACAGTATTCACGTACTGTACGGCTTCCTTTGTCAGGGCATCAATTTCAGCCTTGTGAGCATTGGCGTCAGCCTGAGCCACTGCAATCTGCTTCTTGCAGTCCTCAATCAGTTTGGCCTTTGTCTCATCGCTAATCATCTTGCTCTTCTTTGTGGCAGTGATTTGCTGTTTCAGGTCAGTGACTCTTGTGACACCGGTGCTTCTCAGGTCGGCAAGTCTGGCAATGTACTGCCTTACTTTCACGTCCTCATCAAGAGCTGCCGGGATGTTTGTCATGTTGTTTGCCATTTTCCTCTCCTTTTATAGATACTTTGCAGAAAGACGCAGCAGCTCTTCCTGATTTGTCTGTTTTGTTTCGACAATGCCTGCAAGCCTGTGGTTTGACATGACGGCGATTCTGTTCGTGATACCAAGAATCTCGGGCATCTCAGAACTTACGACAATGATTGTCTTGCCGTTTTTCGCCATCTCGATGATAAGCTGATAGATCTCATACTTGGCACCGACGTCAATACCGCGTGTAGGCTCGTCCAGAAGGAATACGTTCGGTTCTCTCTCCATCCACTTTCCGATGATGACCTTCTGCTGATTTCCTCCGGAGAGGGCAGTGATGAGCTCATCACATGAGACACATTTCGTGTTCATCTGCCTGATTTGTCTGTTGGCAGCCTCAGTCATGAGACGGTTGTTGAGCACTCTGTGTGTCTTGTAGCTGTCAAGATTCGTGATGACAGTGTTGAAGCGGATTGTGTCCTTGCCGAACATGCCGTTCAGCTTGCGCTCTTCGGTGACAAGGGCGAAGTCGTATTCCATTGCATCCTTTGATGAGTTGAACCTGAGAGGCTTGCCATCAAGAATGAGTCTTCCGGATGCGATTGTCCTGATGCCGAACATCGATTCAAGCAGCTCGCTGCGGCCTGCGCCGACAAGACCGTAGAGACCGAAAATCTCGCCCTTGCGGACTGTGAAAGAGATGTCCTCAAGCTTGGGCTCGAACTTTGTCGACAGATGACTGACCTCAAGATAGTCGCGGCCGGGAACGTTGTCGACATCAGGGAACCTCTTGTCGAGTGAGCGTCCTACCATGGCTGAGATCAGCTCGTTCATGTTCGTTTCCTTTGTCTTCTTCGTCATGATGAGCTTACCGTCTCTCAGGACGGAAACAGCATCACAGATTTCGAAGACCTCATCCATCTTGTGGGAGATGTAGATGAATGAGACGCCTTTCTCCTTAAGCTCGTTGACAATCGAGAAAAGCTTCTTGACTTCACGTTCTGTAAGGGAGCTGGTCGGCTCGTCCAGAACGATGATTTTTGCGTTATAGCTCACGGCCTTCGCAATCTCAACCATCTGCCTCTGGGAGACAGACATCGTCCTCATGATTGTGGACGGGTTGACATTCATGTTCAGTGAAGCAAAGAGCTTGTTTGCTTCAATGAGCATCTTGTTCTCATCAATGATGCCCCCGCGGGTAGGGTAGCGGCCGAGAAAGAGGTTGTCTGTGACGGAACGGTCAAGACACTGGTTTAATTCCTGATGAACCATGGCAACACCGTTTTCAAGTGCTTCCTTCGGGCTCCTGAAGTTAATCTGCCTTCCGTCGAATATGAACTGTCCCTCATCCTTCGCGTAGATTCCGAAAAGGCACTTCATCATCGTGGACTTTCCGGCTCCGTTCTCTCCCATGAGGCCGAGGACAGAACCTTTGTCCAGAGTCAGATTGATGCCGTCGAGGACCTTGTTCTTGGCAAAGGACTTCGAGAGGTTTCTGATTTCTAGAATTGCGTTATCCATAATCTTCTTTTGGGTTTCCACCTTAGCTTAAGTCAAACAAGCATGCGAAAGAGATTATCCTCCACATGCTTGTTCCATTTGACAGAGTTCAGTAAATGAAATCAGTACTGGAGTCTGCTTGTGTAGTCAGGACCGGAGTTTGTCTTAACCATGTTGATTGCATAAGCATCAAATGAGTTGAGGTTCGTGAAGCGGTCGAGACATGATGACTCGTTCTGTCCATCACCCTGTACGACTGTCAGGTTGATGCCCATGAGTGGAGCATAGTAGTTGAGAGCCGGCAGGTAGTTGGATGAGAGGAAGTTATCTGCTGAGTTGTAGATTGTCAGGAGGACATTCTTGACTTCAGCTGAAGACTGCTTGATTCCTGCATCCCTTGCGCCGCTGAGCAGGTTCTGGACATTGGCGATTGTGACAGCTTCGTTGGCTGCGAGAAGAGCCTTCTCATCAGCTTCGTAGTTGACTTCAGGAGTAATCTTGTTGCCGTACTGGTCTGGTTCTGTGAAGCCCTTTGTATAGACATCAGCACCTGTCAGGCCATCAAGAAGGTTGCGCAGAGTCTGCAGTGTTGCAGCAGCCTGTGCGTCAGCGTTCTGAGAGACTGTACCTGTGAGTCTTCCGGCAGCGATTGCCTCGAGAGCATCAGCGTTTGCGTCATAACCGAAGATAGGAACGCCGGTCGGATAGTTGGAAGCCTGCAGACAGCCCATTGCCATACCGTCGTTGTTGGAAATGACAAGGTCAATCTGGTCGCCGAGCTGGTTGGCCCAGTTACCCATTGCATCTGTTGCAGCGTTTGCGTTCCATGTGGATCCGTCTGTACCTGTCATTGCTCTTGAATCGAGCTCAACAACCTTCATTGTTGTTCCGCCGACATTGGCAGAGCCTTCCTGTGCAACGCCTGGATCTGTGCTTCCGGCCCATGTTCCGAGAGCCTGGCGGATACCCTGTGTTCTTGCCTTGGAGTCATTGTGTCCGACGTCTCCGATGCAAAGCACGTATCCGATGACACCGTCACCATTGCGGTCGATGGCAGCCGGATCTGCCTCTGCGAGGAAGTCGACAATCATCTGGCCCTGAACGACACCGCCTCCGACTGCGTCGAATCCGACGTAGTATGTCTTGTCGTTCCAGTTCATTGTCTCCATATCGATTTCAGTGGTGACAGGATCTGAAGGCTGTCTGTTGAAGAATACAAGTGGTTTGTCTTTATTCTGGACAACTGATGCAGCTGCTTCACTGCCGCCCTGGGCGAAGACTGATGTGACTGCGATGAGTGCAATCAGCATGAGTACTAAAGCTTTTTTCATTTTGTTTCTCCTTTTTTAGCTGAAAAAAGTCTCAACCGTCCAAACGGTTACCCTTATATTTCACCATAGAAAAAGGCGGAATGCAAAAGAAATTTTTCCTAGTATGTAAAATCTGGATGTTTTATGGCAGAATTTTGCTCTTACTGCTCAAGCGTGACATCGTTATGCTGTTCGGCAAGGATTTTCTCCATTGGTGTGAATCCTTCACCAAGCACATGGTGGGTCTCCTGAATGATGAGGAATGCGCTCTCATCGAAATCATGAATCGCACGTGTGAGTCTTAAAATGCTCTGATTCGGGATGACTGTCATGAGCATAGGCCTGTCTTCTCTCGTGTAAAGGCCCTTTGCGGATATGATTGTGCCGCTGCGTTCAAGATCATTGAGTATGAAGTCTCCGATTTCATCCAGCTTGTCGCTGATGATATATACGGTTTTCGCATAACCTGTTCCCATGGAAAGGACAATCTTGTCCAGCACGAGGGTTGTGATATACACGACGACAATCGCATACAGGGCGCTTTCAATGCTGAAGACGAAGGCGCTTGCCGCGATGATGAGGGCGTCAACGATCAGCAGGCTTGTTCCCGGACTGATATGACACCAGCGGGCGATTATAAGGGCGATGATGTCTGTTCCTCCGGTGTTGCTTCCGCCTTTCATGACAAAGCCCATGCCGGCTCCTGTGAGAACGCCTCCGTAAAGGCAGCTCAGCCAGTACGACATGTCCTTGGAGTAGTCAAGGATTCCTCCGTACCCGAAAATATGTCCCCACAGGGAAGTGAATGCTGACAGAAGCACTGTTCCGATGAGGCTTTTCAGGCCGTAAATCTTTCCAAAAAGCCGCATTCCGATGAAGAAAATCGGGACAGACAGCACGAAGATTGAAAGACCAACGTCGATTGAGAAAGTATGGTAGAGCAGTGTTCCGATTCCGCTGACTCCTCCCGGTGCAATCTGGGCGGGGTTGGTGAAAAGTGCGATGCCCAGAGCGGTGACCGCGCTTCCTATGGTCACATATATGTAATCAATTATGTTTCTTTTCAGAATCCTGTTCACTTGTTACTCCTTTCAGCGATTTTGTCCGGCAGTACACATTCCTTTTCCTGAAGCTGCTTGAAAAGGGAGGGAAGGCTGGCGCTGACAATGAGGCTGTCCCTGACGCACTGAGACATCATCCCTTCACTGACAAGTCTGTCGAGGAAGGAGACAAGCGAATCATAGAAGCCGTTGATGTTGTACAGGGCGATGTTTTTCCTGTGGTAGCCTATCTGCTTCCAGGTGTAGACCTCGAAGAACTCTTCAAGTGTCCCGATTCCGCCCGGCAGGACGATGAACGCATCAGCAAGCTCATACATCCTTTTCTTTCTCTCATGCATGTCCGGCACGATAATCAGCTCGCTCTGTATTTCCTTCAGCCTCACCTGTGCGTTGTTGAAGATCTCAGGCAGCACTCCTGTCACATGGCCACCCGCGTTATGACAGGCCTCTGCGACTGCGCACATGACGCCGCGTGCTCCGCCTCCGTATACGAGCCTGATTCCATGCTGTGCAAGATATTCCCCGAGAAGGGAAGCCTGTGTGATGATGTCTTTATCCTCTGGAATTCCTGATGCGCAGAAAACTGCGACTGATGAAAGAACTTTCATGCGCGTAATGTTACCATAGTAACAAATCATTTCCAACTGACCTCCAGACATGAGTTTTCTCTTGTTTGACAGGCTTTTGTTCCATATAATTGACTGTGAAATGTGCTGAGGCTTTCCGGTGCTGGAAATGTGCCGGATGAATGTTCGATGAACATTTGAATCTTGTTAAAAGGAGAGCCCTTTTGGGCGGAATTGAAAAATGAAGATAAAGAGAGCATTGCTTTTAGCAGCAGTTTTGTTCGCCATGACTCTTCCACTCTTCGCAGTCAGCGTGACTGTTGAATGGAACTGGGTCCAGAATGATTCTGATGTCAGATACTTCAGATATCAGGTGGACGGAGAAGCAGAGGACGGCTGGACAGTTGTTGATTCCAGCGTGACAAACTATACGGCAAAGGGCCTTGATGGAAGCCAGAGCTATACACTCTATCTCCAGCAGTCCTATGACGGAGTCTACTGGTCACAGAGCGCCTCTTCTGCCTCCCAGCCTGTCGTGCCTCAGACTGCAGAACTTGAGGAGCCTGTCGTGACCGAAGAACCGGCTGCTGTTGAAGCTGCAGTTGAAGAAGAGCCTGCTGCCGTTGTGGAAGAAGCCGGTACAGAGGAAGAACCGGCTGTTCAGGAACCATCTGTTGCTGAAGTTGAGGAAATCGCTCCGGTTGCAGTCACACCTTCACAGCCTGTCAAGGAACCGGGCAGCTTCAAGTTCGTCCTTTCATTCGCAGGCGGTGTCGGCCTCAATAATATAGGTGAGGAGCTTGATTACGATTATCAGGCAGTCATCGGACTCGGTTTCGAGGACATGGTCGCCAACAGCATCATGGGATGGGACCTCAAGCTCAATCTCGGTTTCAGCGCACTGCCTGTTTACGGAATTGAGAATACAACTTTTGACAACCTCTTCGATCTCGGACTGTACCGCAAGGCAATGTTTGCTGACCTGATGACAGGAGTCAACTTCAAGGCCGGAAGCACACAGTTCTATCTGGACGGTGGTGCAAGGCTTCTGATGAACTATGGTCAGAATGATTCTGATGCTTTATTCAGCTTGGGTAAGTTTGATGCAAGAGTGCAGATCACCGGTCTTCTCGGTTTCCGCTGGAACATCGGCTGGTTCAACCTCGGTCTTGAAGGACAGTATGTATACGATTACATTGACAACGTGCATACGGTCACTCCGAGACTGCTTTTCGGTTTCTCATTCTGACCTGAGTGAGACCTGTATGGGGAGGCTTTTCGTGAGTCTCCCCTGTTTTTTTCTTGAATAAAGTCAGCACAGTATATATCATCGGATGGCTATAAAGGAGACTGTGAACTTTGAAAGAAGGCCGGATACAGGAATGTATCGACTACATCAGATTCTCAATGGACATTGAAGGCGCAAGCCTCAGTGAGGAACTGGAGACGGTATTGCGTGAGATACTGGAGGAGGACAGGACTGTCGGGTCTGTTATCGAGGACTTCAGAAAGCGCGAGAATCTGGTTTCTGTTCCCGTGGACGGTGCGGATGTCATGTCAAACTATCCTGAGACCAGATGCCTTGTGAATACCTTCGGCATTAAAGACAAGACCAGGCTCCGCTATGTCGAGCATTTCTTTGTCGCAGTACGTACAGCTGAGATGTTCCTTTCTCCGATTGAGATGCCTTTTACATTCGACGGTCTCAAAGCAGTTCATGAAAAGCTGTTTTCCGATATCTATCCCAGTGCCGGAATGATCCGCACAAAGGAAGCAAGCAAGCGGAAGGATTTCTGCCTTCCTGACAGAATCCAGTCATTCAGTCATGAGATTTTCTCACGTCTGGAGAGTCAGGATTATCTGAAAAAGGCATCTGACGTGGATGAGCTTGCTAATGATCTTGCTTTCTATATGGGGGAGATTGAGGCCCTTCATCCTTTCAGGGACGGTAACGGAAGGGCTATGAGGTTCTTCATCAACCGGCTTGTGAATGAAGCCGGCTTCATGTTCTCATGGGCACAGGCTGATTCCGACAGGATGCTGGAAGCCTCCATTGCCGCGATTGACGGAGACTACCAGGGCCTTGTCGATGTTCTGGAAGAGATTCTCTGGGTCAGAGAATAGCCTCCAGCTGGCTCTTTGCCGCATCAAGATTTGATTCATACTGCTTTCTGAGCTCTTCAAGCTGTTTGTTGGCGACCTGCACGAATTCCTTGTCGTTTTCAAGGGAAAGAGGAATGTCCTGTCCGTATTTCTCTCTCAGCTGCTGGGTTTTTTCTTCAAGCATCGGCCTGAAGTGTTCCTTCAGCTGCTCGTACAGCTGCTTCTGATGTTCCGGATACTGCTTGAGGAAGGCGGTTATCTGTCTCATGAGAGACATCACCTGACTGTCGTTGCCGCTTATCAAGGAAGCCAGAGTCTCAAGCCGCTCATAGCGGTCATTGAGCACTGTCTCTGAGGGCAGGGTGAGATTCTGCATGATGCTTGTCCTGATTCCATCCCTGACGCCGTCAAGGCCTGCAATCTTCTCATATTCCTTTTTCAGAGCATCCTCGTTCATCTCCTCATCATAGTTGAGGTATCTTCCGGCAAGAGTGCGTGCTGCTGTGATATTGTTCTCTTTTTCAAGCTTTGCCTTGTCAATTTCAATGTCCTGGGTCTTTTCCAGAGCGATTTCCCAGGCTGATCTGATTCTTCTCATCTGTATTGCCTCCAGAAAAGAAGATAATGCTTTTGATTCATATTAACAACAGTCTTTCTTTGAGCTAGACTCAAGACCATGCAAGACGGAATCATTTATCTGCTCGACTTGTTCGGCACCATGATATTCGCTATTACAGGAGCGGTTGCCGGAGTACGCCTCAGGCTCGATTTCCTGGGTGTCACAGTCTACGCCATCACTGTCGGCTGTGCCGGAGGCATGGTCCGCGACTGCCTGCTGGGTATCACTCCTGCAGGAGCGCTAAATGACGGAGCCTATGTGATAATCTGCGCCATCACCGGGATTGTTGTCTTCTTCATGGCACCCAAGTTCGTAGGCCGGTGGCGTGTCATACTTTACTGTGATGCAATCGGGCTCGGAGTGTTCACTGCACTGGGAATGCAGAAAGCTTCCCTCTTGGGCCTGGGGGCTGTCGGACAGGTGATGTCAGCAGTCATCGGAGCCGTAGGAGGCGGTGTTCTCAGAGACGTGTTCTCCCGTGAGATTCCTGCAGTCCTGAAGTCGGATTTCTATGCGACAGCCTCAATCATCGGAGCTGTCATATATCTTGTACTTGAGAATTTCCCGGAAATCGGAAGTGGTCTGTGCTTCCTCTTTTCAGCCATCTGCGTGACTGCGATACGCGTGTATGCCATCCGTCATCATCTGAACCTGCCGGTTGCCAGAATGGCTGGAGAGGAGAAGCGGAAGTGAGGCTTGCCGGTCAGCGCATCCTTTTGGTAACTTATTCTCTGGTATGAATACAGTTGCGGTTTATTACGATAATCCATATCTGAAGGAACTTGATTCCACTGTCATAGAAGTCCTCGACAACGCTCTTGTGCTTGACAGGACAATCTTCTACCCCGAAGGCGGAGGCCAGAGGGGAGACTGCGGTTTCATCTCCACTTCACGGGTGACATCTACAGTGCATGACAGTGACGGGCGTATCCTGCACCTTGTCGATAACCCTCATGCCTTTTCAAAGGGACAGAAGGTTCACATCTCGGTTGACTGGGCTCAGCGCTATCGTCTTATGAAGGCACATACTGCCCAGCATATGATAAGCGGCATCCTCTATCATCAGGAGAGAACGGGAACGGTTGCAATCCATCTTGGTGATGATTTTCTGACGGTGGAAACAGACAGTCCGTCCCTGAGCCGGGACCTTCTGTACCGCGTCGAGGACAGCGTCAATGCCGCAATTGCGTCATCGCGCTCTGTCTCAAGCCGTATCCTTTCGCATGAGGATGCAGAAAGACTCAATCTCAGACGCCCGATAAAGGTTTCTTCTGATGTGAGGATAGTCACAATCGACGGAGTTGATGAAATCGCATGCGGCGGTCTTCATGTCGCCAGTACAAGTGAAATCGGATGTGTCCAGTATGACTGTCAGGAGGTGCTCCGCGGCCATGTGAGAACCGTCTGGCGCTATGCTGAAGGGGCCCAGAGCCAGCGCCGCATGGAGCATGAGGCACTCAGAGAGGCAGGAGCATTGCTTTCATGCCCTGCTGAGGATATAGTGAGGTCGGTCTCATCCCTGATTGAAAGGGAAAACAGTCTGAAGAGTGCTCTCCGTGAGAAGGATGCGATGATTGCCTCTCTGATGCTTGCTGGCGGGAAGAAGGTGTTCGCCTCTCCTGTGGAGATTTCTTCTTACCAGAAGCTGTGCAGTGAAGACAGAACCTTTTTCGCGGCATATGAAGGGCCAAAAGGACTGAGCTGGCTGATGAGTGCTGATGAGGATACATTCAAAGCTTTCAGGATTCGTTTTCCGCAGCTTGGCGCGAAAGGCGGAGGAAGGGCTTTCTGCTGGCAGGGTTCAGCCGGCTGTGACATGAAAACGCTTCTTGAGACGGCAGAGGAGATTCTCGCATGAGTGATAATGATGCACATCTGAACTGGGCGAAGATCCTGACAATCGGTCTTATCCCGATAATCCTCATATTCATCGGCTTCTATGTTTTCCTCAGCCATTTCGGAACCGAGACTTATGATGAGATCATATCTTTTGTTGATGACAGATTCGGGCTTCTGGGTATTTTCCTGTATGTCTTTATCGTAGACACCCTGATTCTCCCGCTTTCTCCGGATTTCATCTTCCCGATTGTGGCCGGAATGCCCTGGTATGAGGTCATTCCTGTGATAGGTATCGCCTCCGCCCTCGGCGGCTGGGCCAGCTATCTGATTGGCCGTGTGCTGATCAAGGTCCCCCTGATTGACAGGTGGGTGGAGAAGGCGAAAAACAAGTGGGGCAGGTACATTGAGAAGTACGGAATTGTCTTTGTCATACTCTCGACACTCACCCCGATTCCTTTCTCCACAGTCTGCATGTCAGCCGGAGCCGTAAGGCTCAGCAGCAGGAAAGTGTTTCCCTGCTGCCTGCTGAGAATATTGAGAATGGGTGTCTATTTCTTCCTCTTCAGGGCCGGTTTAGTACTAGTCTAGCCTTTTCGATGACAAGCTGGGTGCGGAGGGCGGCATCTCCTGTGTAGTCACTTGCATCCAGAAGGCTGTCAATCTCCTGTGCAGAGAGGTAGGCAAGAATCCTCTTATCGCCAGTCAGGTTCTCTCTGAGGCTGTTTTCCCGTCCGCTTTGCACATCCTGCCAGGCCTTGAGGCTTTCTTCCCTGATGACCTCATGCATCACCTGTCTGTCAGCACCTCTTTTCCCCAGTTCCATCAGAAGTCTCTCGCTGGCGCTGAAGATTCCGTATGCCTTCATCTGACGCTCGATTGCCGTCATGTGGATACTCATGCCTTTCACGACTTTTGTAAGTGTGAGCAGGCTCTCCTCTGTAGCCAGGAAGGCCTCCGGAAGCATGATGCGGCGGTTCGCGCTGTCATCAAGAGTACGCTCGAGGAATGTTGTCGCACCGTTCTGCCATGCTGTCATGTAAAGAGAGGAGACAAAGCGGGTGAGGGAGTCGACTTTCTCGCAGTTTATCGGGTTGCGCTTGAATGGCATCGCAGATGAGCCCACCTGCTTTGAGCCGAAGGGTTCTGACCACTCTCCAAGCGGAGGGGACTGGAGGAAACGGAAATCAGCAGAGAACTTGTACATCGTGCAACACAGGCTTGAAAGAGCCTGTATGATTCTGAGATCCTGCTTGCGTGTGTAAATCTGAGTCGCGGCGTCAAAGGCCTTGAGGCCAAGCTCATTCATGACCATCTCTTCCAGCTGAATCGAGCTTACAGGAGTGTCTTTCACAAGTTCTCCATAGCTTGCACCGGTGCCGACAGCACCTTTCATTCCCTTTCCCCGGATATTCTCCAGGACGGTCTCGAGGTCCGAAATGTCATCAATCAGATCCTGTGCGCTCTGGCTGAAGCGGTAACCTGCTGTCGTGATTTCTGCAGGCTGGAGATGGGTGAAAGCCATGCAGGCGGTGTCCTTGTATTCCTCCATCTTCTCTGTAAGCGCCTCAAGCAGGTCCTTTGCCTCATCGATAATCAGGCGCAGGGCGTCTTTCAGCCTGAGGGCATCCATGTTATCCAGGATGTCCATGCTGGTGGCTCCCAGATGGATGATTGCACCGGCTGAGGGGCACTGCTCGGCATAGGTTCTGATTTCAGCCATCAGATCATGCTTTATTTCCTTCTCAATCTCGCTGGCACGCTCTATGTCGATGTCATCCCTGTGGGCTTCAAGCTCTGCAACCTGCTGCTGGCTCACCAGTCCTGCCTGCTGTTCGGCTCTGGCAAGCGCAATCCAGATGCGCCTTAAGAGGAGACGCTTGTTCTTCTCGCTGAATATCTGGCGCATCCTCTGTGAGCCATAGCGCCAGGTGAAGGGGGAAATGAAGGTGTCATGTGTGAATTCTTGCATGGTTTTCTCCGGAAAAAAGACAGGGGTGCCGTTTCTGGCACCCTGTCATGGCTGTGTTCAGCGGACGATGAGCTGGTCGCGCTCCGGTCCGACAGAGATATATGTGATATGTGTGTTCAGCCTCTTCTCAATCTCGAGCACATAGTCCTTTGCCTTCTGCGGCAGCTCGTCCCATGTGCGGCATCCTGTGGTATCGCACATCCAGCCGTCAAAGGTCTCGTAAACCGGCTTGGCCCTTTCCTGATATGCTGTGTCGGGCAGGTAGCTGTAGTACTCGCCGTCAATCATGTAGCCTGTGCAGACCTTGATTTTCTCAAAAGAATCGAGGACATCGAGCTTTGTGAGAGCCAGGTCCGTAACTCCGTTCATGTAGCATGCATAGTCCGCAGCAACCAGATCCAGCCAGCCACAGCGTCTGGGACGGCCTGTGGTGACACCGAACTCTCCGCCGATGTCCCTGAGTCTGTCTCCATCCTCATCGAAAAGCTCAGTCATGTACGGACCACCTCCGACTGAAGTGGAGTAGGCCTTGATCACGCCATAGACCTTGTCGATGTATTTCGGTGCGATTCCGGCTCCGTTGCAGGCTCCGGCGACAGTCGGATTGGAGCTTGTGGTGTACGGATAGATTCCCCAGTCGTTGTCTCTCATGATGCCGAGCTGACCCTCGAGAAGGATGTTCTTTCCGCTTTCGACAGCCTCTCTGACAACAGGCACGGAGTCAATTATGTATGAGCCGAAGCGCTCTTTCCACTGAGCGCACTTCTGCATAAGCTCATCTTCAGTGAAGGTCTTGAGGCCATAGTATTCAAGATCTCTGTTCTTCTTGCCCAGAAGGAGCCTGATGCGGCTTCTAAGCCACTCTTCGTCAAGCAGGTCTCCGGCTCTCAGTCCCATTCGTGATGCCTTGTCACTGTAGCATGGCCCGATTCCGCGCTTTGTGGTCCCGATTTTCTGTGAGTCGGATCTCTTTGACTCCTCAGCACCGTCAAGAAGCTGGTGATACGGCATGATGAGGTGGGCCCTTCTGTCGATGAAGACGTTCTCCACCTTCTTTCCTGTGATTTTCTCGATGTTGTCAATCTCACCGGCCATGGTGTCGAAATTGACGACGGTTCCTGCGCTCACGATATTCATCGTATCCGGATTGAAGACACCGGAGGGGATGATGTGAAGGCCGAACTTGCCAAGCTCATTGATGACTGTGTGACCGGCATTGTCGCCTCCCTGGAAGCGGATGACCATTTCCGCATTTCCTGCAAGGTAGTCAACGATGCGGCCTTTTCCCTCATCGCCCCACTGTACTCCGACAACAGCATTTACACTCATTTTTTCTTCTCCATCTGTGCAAGCATCTCAGCTTCAAGAGCTGTATGTTCATCGATATCCGTGGCATCCCACGGGTACTTGATCCACTTGTCCTCGATTTCGAGGGCAGGGTAATAGCGTTTGATTTCAGGCGGGAATTCAACGTCCTTTTTCTTCAGCTTGTTGTGAAGGACAAGCACTGCGATTTCCTCAGGCTTGTAGCTGAGAAGCTCTCCGACACAGTAGGCGAGTGTCGCTCTGGTGTCATCGACTTCGTCAATCAGGAGGACCTTCTTGCCTTTGAGCTGGTCCGCAACCTCATCAATCCACTGGATCTTGGTGGGATGGTCCTTGTGCTTCTTGTCAACGCCGTAGTAGGAAATACCCACTGCGTAAATCGGCCTGTTGATAAAAGTCTTGATGATTCTTGCGGGAATGAAGCCGCCTGAACCGATAGCAACAATGACATCCGGGTCGAAGCCGCTTGCGACAATCTTCTCGGCAAGACCCTTCACCAGCTTGTGGACGGTGTTGTAACTGACATAGAACTTGTCATCATCCATTTTGAAAAACTCCTCTCTCTCTGTTAATGAACGGGGTACATTTCTGCAATATAAGGCAGTGTGCGGTATTTTTCCTTGTAGTCGAGGCCGTAACCGACAACCCAGACATCCGGAATAGTGAAGCCCATGTAGTCCAGCCTGATGTCAACCTTGTGCCGTTCCGGTTTGTCAAGGAAGGTCGCAATCTTCACGCTCTTCGCGCCTCGGGTGGCGAAGTTGCGCTGCAGGTAGCACAGCGTGTTGCCGCTGTCCAGAATGTCCTCAACGATGAGGACATCACGTCCTGTTATGCTTTCTCTCATGTCCATGAGCATCCTGACATTGCCCTGCTGGTCGCCAGAACTGCCATATGATGAGATGGCAATGAAGTCGACGATGTGCGGAATCCTGAGTTTCCGGCAGAGGTCTGCCAGAAATATAAAGGAACCTTTCAGTACTCCGACAAGTATGAGCGGTTCCTTTATGTCTTTATAATCATTGCTGATTTCTGCTGCGAGCTCATCGACACGGCGCTCGATTGTGGCTGCATCGATAAGTACCTGAGCCAAATCCTCTGTAAGAGGCGGTATAGTCAGTGATTTAACCATTATTCATCCTCTGTCTGTAATCAGACTGATTGCTGACCCTTGCCGGGGACCGGCTTGACTGAATACTGTCCGGTCTTCAGTATCGCACTTACCCAGACAGGTTAACAAATGATTGGAATTTTGTACAAGCATGGGGAAGACTGAGTGAGAAAAATCTGAAAACAGGTGTCTTCTTTCAGGGCAGGAGGTGAAAACTTCATATCTTCTTTTTTTGTCCTGAAGGTCCCGTGAAGAGCGTTCTTCATCTGGACAAGAGGATAAGTGCCCTCTATGATTTAATACAGACATTTCCTCAGGGGAATGGATTCAATTCTGACGAGAGGGGAAACCCGGGACTGCACATCCCGGAAGAAGTCATGACTGAATATTCTGAAACTGAAGTATACAGGCTGATGCTGCGCTCCCGTTTTTTCGAGGAGAAGGTCAGACAGCTTTTTCAGGATGGAGTGCTTTATGGCACGACTCATCTGAATATCGGGCAGGAGGCAAGCCATACAGGTCTGTGCCTTGCCCTGGAGAAGGAGGACTGGATAGTCCCGACCCACCGCTGTCACGGTTTCAATGTCGCAAGGGGCTCATCAATAAGCGCAATGTTCAGCGAGCTGTATGGCTCACGGCATGGCCTTTGCAAGGGACTTGGCGGCTCAATGCACATGACGGATGTCTCCACATACGACTTCGGCTCATCCGCTGTTGTCGGCTCTTCTGTCGCCCTTGCTCTGGGAATTGCCCTGGCCTTGCAGAGAGAAGGAAGCCGGAATATCTGCGCTGCAATCATGGGCGATGGGGCCACAAGCCGCGGCGTTGTCCATGAATGCATGAACCTTGCCTCAGTCTGGTCCCTTCCTGTGCTTTTCTACTGCGAGAACAATCATTACGGCATGTCAGCATCAGCCAGCCGCATGATTTCAATCCAGGATATCTCCCAGCGTGCCGCTGCCTATTCGATGAAGGCCTTCACTGCTGACGGCAACGATTATGATGATGTCTATTCCACTGTAAGAAAGGCCAGAAGCTGGATGTGCGAGCACCACGAGCCGGTTTTCGTTGTCGTTGACACATACCGTCAGTGCGGCCACAGCAAGTCTGACTCCTGTGTATACAGAAGCCGCGAGGAAGAAGATGAGTGGAAGAAGAAAGATCCGATTCTTCTTTATGAGAGGAAGCTGGCGCTTCCTAAGAATGAATGCCGTCAGATACGCTCCCAGATAATGGAGGAGATTGAGAAGGCACATGAAAAGGCCTTTCAGGGACGCGATGAGGTCCTTTCAACTGCTGAGCTTGATGATTGCGTGTTCGCTCCATATGAGCCATCAGAGGCCCGCCGCGGCGTGACCCACGGCACGACATACCGGCTTGCAATAAGGGAAGCGCTGGATGAAATTCTCTCCTGTGATGACAAGGCTGTCCTCATCGGTGAGGATGTCGGGCTTTACGGTGGCTGTTTCGCAGTCACAAAAGGCCTTTCCAGCCGTTATCCGTCAAAGGTTCTCGAGACTCCTGTGAGCGAGGAGGCCTTCACAGGCATGGCCGCAGGTGCGGCAGCCCTCGGCCAGCATCCAGTCGTTGAGATCATGTATGGAGACTTCTGCACGCTTGCTTCCGATCCTGTCATCAACCATGCCGCAAAGCTGCGCTACATGAGTGCAGGCCAGCTCAGCTGTCCTCTGGTGCTCCGTACTCCGATGGGCTGCGGAACAGGCCATGGCAGCCAGCACACTCAGTCGCTGGAGGCCATGTTCCTCAATGTTCCGGGGCTGAAGATAGTATGTCCTGCAGACCCGTTCATGGCGAAAGCGATGCTGAAAGAAGCCGTGAAGGATCCGAATCCTGTGCTCTTTTTCGAGCACAAGGCCCTCTATGACAGTGCGGGGGAGGCAGGAGACAGCCTCTCTTCCTGGCCGATAGGCAAGGCCCAGATTCTGCTTGAAGGCAGTGATGTCACACTGGTTTCCTATTCTCATGCGACGCTTACCTGCCGCAAGGCACTCAGCCAGATTGCAGCGGGAAGAGTCGAGCATATCGACCTTGTGACAATTAAGCCCCTTGATATGGAGTGCGTGAAAAAGAGCGTGCTCAAGACAGGAAGGCTTGTCATTGTGCAGGACACTCCGCTTGACGGATCTGTCGGCGCGACTATCGCATCAGCTGCCGCTTCAGATGCCAGTGTGGCTGCTGCCCTGAAGTGCCCGGTGAGGATTGTCACGGCCAGAGACTGCCCTGTGCCTTTCAGCCGCACGCTTGAGAAGGACACAATCCCGACTGCAGAGAATGTCATACAGGAAGTGTTGTCTGTCCTGGAGTGAACAGTCTTGTTCTAATTTTACCAAACAGCTAAACTTGTTCCCGTTTTAATACAAGCTTAACAGGGGGTTCCCGACATTATGGATATCGAGGTCAAGAATCTTCATCCGCTTGAAGTCAGGCTTCTGCGTCATGTCTCATCTGGTGAGGACATCACGGCAGACAGGCTTGTCAGCGAGCTGGATTACAAGATCGGACAGTGCAATCAGGCATTCAGCTGGCTTACTGCCAAGGGATGCATCAGTGAGAAGACTAGAGACAGGTATACACTCTATGAGCTGACAGAGACAGGACACGCCCAGGTGAAGGACGGTCTTCCTGTCGAGAGGATTTTCTCTTACCTCCAGAAGAACGGTCCGGCCAGCCTGCCGGATATCGCAGCAGCTCTTTGTCTGCCTCAGAGCGATGTCGGTTCCGCTTTCGGCCTTCTGACATCAGGAAAAGCCGCATGCATGAATGAAGAGAAAAAGGCCAGCCTCATTTCTGACAGCCTTCCGGCCGAGATTCAGATTCAGAGATCTCTCATGCAGAGATCCCAGGATGCCCCTCTAAGGGAAAGCGATCTCACAGCTGAGGAGAAGATTGCTGTCTCGAAGCTTGCCAAGAAAAGAGGCGCTGCATCCTCAACCTTCCGTCTGGTCGAGAAGGAGGATGTCACATACGTTCTCACAGCGGCCGGAGAGGAAGTGAAGAAGGCCCTGCTTGAGGCTAATATCACAGGAGAAGAGTTCGGACTGCTCACACCTCAGATGATCCAGAGCGGTTCCTGGAAGAACGGAACATTCCGCCCATACGGACTGAACGCCCCTGTCTCAAGACTTATTCCGGGCCGCACCAATGCCTATGCTGATTATCTTCAGTGGGTCAAGGACAAGCTTGTTTCCCTCGGTTTCGAGGAGTTTGACGGACCTCTGGTGGTTAACGAGTTCTGGAACGGAGATGCGCTCTTCATGCCTCAGTTCCACTCCGCACGTGATATCCACGATGTCTACTACATCAAGGACCCGGTGCATTGCAAGGAGATAGAGGAGCCATGGCTCAGCCGTGTCGCCGCAACTCATGAGAACGGCGGAGACACAGGATCCCGCGGCTGGGGCTATACTTTTGACCATGAGTTCACAAGGCGCCAGATCATGAGAAGTCAGGGCACTGTTCTTTCTGCGACCCAGCTTCCGCATGCGAAGGTTCCTGGAAAATATTTCGGTATTGCAAGATGCTTCCGCTATGATCAGGTTGATGCCACACATGGTGCTGACTTCTATCAGACAGAAGGTATCGTCGTCGGCAAGGACGTGAATCTCAGGAATCTTCTGGGCCTGCTGAAAATGTTCGCAGAAGAAGTCGCAGGTGCCGAGGAAGTCAAGTATGTTCCCGGCTACTTCCCGTTCACTGAGCCCAGTATTGAGGTCCATATCAAGCATCCGGTTCTCGGCTGGTTCGAGCTTGGAGGAAGCGGCATCTTCCGCCCTGAGGTGACAAAGTCACTGGGACTGGATGTCCCGGTTCTTGCCTGGGGTCTTGGAATAGACCGCATGGCCCTGATGCACCTTGGTCTTAACGACCTGAGAGAACTCTTCACTCCTGATATCGAGAGTGTGAGAATGAGGAGGGGAAACTGATGCCTAAGATTGAAGTGCCAGAGAAGCTTTTCTTCAGCCTCGCCGGCAGAAACTATACAGATGATGAGATGAACGATATCTTCCCGGTTGCCAAGGCGGAGCTTGACGGTCATGAAGAGGGAACGATAAAGATTGAGCTCAATGACACGAACCGTCCGGATCTGTGGTCTGTGGCCGGTGTGGCAAGAGCTCTCAAGACCTATGAGAGCGGGAAGATTCCCCATTATGATTTCTTCTCAAGCGCGACAAAGACCCAGGACAACGGAGGACGCGAGCATTTCAACGAGGAAAGCTGTCTTGGAGTGAGAGACTTCTCGATAAGTTTCGCCGCCGAGGGATGCACCGTCACAGAAGAACTGCTGCTGAACCTCATCCAGAGCCAGGAGAAGCTCTGCCAGAACTTCGGGCGCAAGAGAAAGACCGTCGCTATCGGTATCTTCCGCTCTGACCTGATCAAGTACCCGCTTCACTACATCGGTGCGGATCCGGACAAGACATCCTTTGTCCCGCTTGGAATGACAGAGGAACTCACACTCAGGGAAATCTGCCAGAAACACCCGAAAGGCAGGGAATACGGTCATATCGTGAGTGACAAGCCACGCTATCCGTATCTTTTCGATGACAAGGGCGACACGCTCAGCTTCGCTCCGGTCATCAACAGCGCATACATCGGTGCAGTTGAAGTCGGTGACAGGAACCTTATTGTTGACATCTCAGGCCCCGGCATTGATGACATCCTGCTTGCCGCGTCAATACTTGCATGCGACATGGCTGATATGGGCTTCAGGATTCTTCCGATTAAGGTCCATCTTGCAAAGGATACGAAATACGGACGCGAAATCACTGTTCCTTACTATTTCCAGGAGCAGACAAGCTGCCCTGCCAGTTTCGTTGAGAAGGAACTTGGTCTCAGACTCACTGAGGAAGAGTGCATCGCCGCACTCAGACGCATGGGAGTTGAAGCCAGTGTAAAGGATGGCATAATCACAGTGCGTTGCCCTGAATACAGGAATGACTTCCTTCATGCGGTCGACATCGTCGAGGACATCATGATTGGCCATGGCCTGATGAAATTCGAGCCTGTACTGCCTGCAGACTATACTAAAGGCTATCTTTCCAAGGCTGAGGAGTATTCGAGAAAGGTCAAGACTCTCATGGTCGGTCTCGGCTTCCAGGAGATGATGTACAACTATCTTGGAAGCAGGAAGGAGTATGTCGAGAACATGCACATCAGTGATGAGAAGGTTGTCTACATCGCCAATCCGATGAGCGAGAACTATGAGGTTGTCCGCCCGTCAATTCTCCCGTCCCTTCTCGAGAGTGAGTCCGTTTCCGGTCACGCTGTCTATCCGCACAGGATTTTCGAGCTTGGAAAGGTCTGTTTCAAGGATGATGACGACAACAGCGGGACTGTCACGAGAAACCATCTGGGCTTCCTTGCCGCTGATAACCAGATCGGTTTCAATGAGGCTTCCAGCTATATCAACACGCTGATGTACTTCCTCAGAAAGGAGTATACACTGCAGCCTGTCGAGAATGATGAGCGCTTCATCCCGGGCCGCGCGGCAAGGGTGATGTGTGACAACGTTGAAATCGGCGTGTACGGAGAAGTGCATCCGCAGGTCTTGGAAAGCTGGGGCTGCTCAATGCCTGCAGTCATGGCGGAGTTCGACCTCGACCTGATGCATTGATGGTTTGATACTCAGGGGCATTCCTTAAAGGATGTCCCTTTTTTAAATGGAAATGGAAAGGAAAGGTTCTTCTTATATCATTTCAGGCCGTATGGTGAGTGCGGACAGCCTTCTTGACGAGGTCATGAGACTTGATGACGGGATGGAGGGCACTATGACGCTGTCTCAGGAGGAGTGTCAGGCTCTTGATGAGCTCTTCTCATCCTATTCACACACACCGTTTTCCGGAATGTCCTTCATGAAGGCCTCCGGAGAGCTTTTCTCATACCTTGCACAGAGCGGGGATGAGGAGCTTGCCCGTGCTGTTGCCCGGAATATGGGATGGCTCAGTGAAAAAGAGAGAAAAGACAGGCTTTCGGCTTTTGCGGACAGTTCTGCATCTTACCGGGAATACTGGATGATTCTTGCCCGTGAGGTTCTTACTGTCCAGGGCTTTGAGGATTTCCGCTTCGGGAGCATAAAGCATGATGGATGCGGCACCTATCTTTATGACAATGAGAAGGCTGTCTGCTATATCGAAGTGTCAAGGAGCGGGGATGACGAGCGCTCTGCTGTGATCTCACTGACACTGCTTGGCAATCCGGAAGCTGTGGATGATGAGGATGGCGAGTGCCAGTTCGAGTGGTGCTGCTACTTCGATGATGAGCTTTCCGATAGAAGGGACGATGCCCTCATACTCGGCGGAAGGCTTAGGACGATTGACCCATTCGGCAGGAACAGCCTCCTGCACAGGCGCTATGATCTTGTCTATGACAGCATTGATGCCATCACGCTTGCAACTGTTGTGAGAAGCCTTACAAGAATGCTTGAATCCTTGCCTCCTAGGCGCTAGAATATCTTCAATATGTGCGGCTGTAGTACAATGGCAGTACCCCAGCTTCCCAAGCTGGTCACGCGGGTCCGATTCCCGTCAGCCGCTCTAACTGTCCCTGCTTAAACTTCGTATTGCAAAGGAGGTGGGGACTTGATATCTCCATACATGTTCTGGAAACGTTTTGACGAGCTCAAAAACGACACACTGAAGGAAATCTGCAGGAAAAACAACATACGTTATGACAGACTTCTTCATAACAGAAGCGACTGCAGGTTCCCCAAGGCGGAAGACCTTCTCCTGCTTGCCGAAGCCGTCGGTTCGTCTGCCGAGTATCTGCTTACAGGCAAGTACTCATACCCTGAGCGGGTCAAGAGAATCGCGGATGCGCTCGTCAATGTCTCTGAGGAGAAGCTTTCATCAGTTGAGAGCCTTATCGGGCTGGAAGAGATCTGAGGCTGTTTCCTTCTGCAGCGGTTTGATGTAAATTCAATAAAGGAGGAATTACGATGCTGATTGCAGTCACATATGATAACGGCTCAGTGTTCCAGCATTTCGGGCACACTGAGGAATTCAAGGTCTATACAGTTGAAGACGGGAAGGTGGTCTCATCCTCTATAGTCTCATCAGATGGCCAGGGGCATGGAGCGCTGGCGACACTGCTTTCACAAAAGGGTGTTGATGCCCTTATCTGCGGAGGAATCGGACCGGGGGCCGTGAATGCACTTTCTCAGCTCGGAGTCAGGGTGTATGCCGGTGTCACAGGGGATGCCGACAAAGCTGTGTCTTCGCTTCTGGATGGAACGCTCCAGTACTCTGAGAGTGCGAACTGCAGCCATCATCATGAGGACGGCCACAGCTGTCATGATCATGAAGAGGGTCACAGCTGCCATCATCACGATGACGGACACAGCTGTTCCTGCCATCACTGACAGTCTCTGTCACACCGCTTGAGGCCGCTCTTTTTCAGGGCGGCTTTTGTGTAGTAATATTGGCCTGATGCTGAAAAGACTCTGCCTGCTTTCAATGACGCTTCTTATGCTCTCAGCCTGTACGCTGGACAGCTTTGACATGCTTTTCAATCTGACTTCAGATCTGAAGAAGAACCTTGCAGTTGAATCAGGAATCATCAGTGTCGATATTTCGGACCTCATTGATTCTCTTGATGAGAGCTTTTCATCCCTGACGCCGCTGTCCCCTGATGAAAACGGTTCCTACAAAATAGGAAAGCATCATTTCAAGTTCGAAGGTCCGGGCTGCATCCTTCCGCCAGCCTCTTCAGCCTTGCTTAACAGGATTGCGGCCGTGCCTCCAGATTCAAAGGCATCCCGGAAGGTCAGGAATGCCCTCGAGGGAAAGGCTGATGAACATCTGTCCTCTCTTGCTTCAAACAGTGTGGATTTCATAAACGCTGTTCTGGATAATTTCAGCTCATTCGACAGCTATGAGGCTCTCAAGTCTTTCCATATGGAGAAGAAGGATTCCTATACGAAGTCTGACATCCTCCGCCTGAGAATCATCATGCATGTCTTCTCATCTTCCCTTGATTATTTTGAAGACGGAAAGGTTGTCAGCATCGGGGACGTGAAGAATGTCTTCAGCGGAGAGGTCCAGCTGGAGAGCGCTTACATCGACCATATAGCAAGCAGTCTGGGACTGTGCAAGAGTGTGAGCCATGTCACAGGAGACAGTACTCTTTATTCGGCTCTTGACAGGGTTCTTCAAATGGCTCTGGGGGTGTTATGAGAAAGGCTTTGACTCTGGCTGTGCTTTTAATCATCACGCTCCCGCTTGTCGCAGGCAGTGTGCTTCAGACATTCACGCCTCACTATCCCAGAAACCTGTCGATGGGCGGTGCCGCCGTCGCATCAAGCCGTTATGAAGAAGTCATATTCTCCAACCCGGCTCTTGTCGGATCTGACAACAGCTATCTTGCTCTTCCGTCATTCAGCTTCACTCTTTACAACTTCAACCAGCTTGTACAGCCGGGAGGCGTGCTTGACATCTTCCTCACTCAGGGTGGAGATGAGGCTGTGAACAGAGCTCTTAACCAGCTTATAAACTCAATTGGAGCAGGAGAGAGCGATGTCGTGTCAGCACAGCTTTCCCTGGGCTTCATCTCAGGCTTCACAGGCCTGTCTGTAGACAGCGGGCTGAGGGTGCACAGTACAGGTGCAGGCGGGGAGTCAAGCACTCTTATCCTCGATGCAGATTTCGCCATCTCCCTGGCCTTCGCGCTTCCTGTCGAGATAAATGAGCATCACAGCCTTAGTTTCGGAATAAGCGCTCATCTCATCTTCCGGGGCCTGACGCTTGCTGACATGTATTCAAGCACGCCGGGAGGTTTCACCGCAGGAAGCATCTATGATTTCTACAAACAGGATGATACCCTGGCAGGAGTGCTCAATCAGGTGCCAGTCGCCTTCGGTTTCGCCATTCCGCTGAATCTGGGCTTCACCTATGAATGGCGCGATATAATCACGGCAGGTCTTGTCGTGAGGAACCTCAACGGACGATACCACATGCAGTCATACAGCGGGGTGAACCAGCTTTATTACATGCTCACAGGCGGCTATCTGGGAAGTGTTCCGCCCGGAAACCCTGAAAAAGGCATCAGCTTTGAAGCTGACACCGATGTGACGCTGGATCTGGGTTTTGCCGTCTCGACTCCTCAGGGTGGAGTGTGGGACTGGATTGACATGACGCTCGCCTTTGACCTTGTCGATGTGTGGAATCTCTTTGCCAGAGACCTGAGTACAGAAGGCCTCATCTCACGGATCCGTACCGGTGTGGAAATAAGCTTCATGAAGACTTTTGACTTCCGCTTCGGAATCAACAGCGGTTATATGAGTTTCGGTTTCACCTTCGACTTCCAGGTCTTCACCATTGACTTCCTGTATGCAACTCTGGAATACGGTGAGACTACAGGGGCCAGACCCCTGGATCTTTTCACGATTGCATTTTCCCTCGGTTTTGAGAAATGAGTTCCATCTTTCCGGCCTCCTGGTCCGCACAGCTGAAAAGTGTGCTAGAATTCAGGCCAAGGAGCTCTTATGCAGATAGTTAAAATCAAGGGCAGTATAAAATCCTACAGCTGGGGTTCAAGAGACATACTGCCGGCAATGTTCCATTACGAGCCGGATGGAAGCGCTCAGGCGGAAGCCTGGTTCGGAATGCACCATGCGGGACCTTCTCGCCTTGAGGACGGGCGTCTGCTTAAGGATTATCTGGAGGAGGAGCTCGGACAGCCTGTTTCGTCCATACAGCCGCTGATGCTCAAGGTCCTGGCCGTCAACACTCCGCTGAGCCTTCACGTTCATCCTGATGCCGTCCAGGCCAGAGCCGGATGGGCTTATGAGGAAGCCTTCCGCAGAAACGGGACAGGTCTGGATAAGCTGAACTACAGGGATGACAATGCGAAAAGCGAGCTTTACTATTCCATGACTCCTTCCACACTGCTTTGCGGCTTCCGCGACAGTGATGCCGTGAAGTACCATCTTTCAAGGCTCCTTCCTGCTTCATACGACAGGTATTTCGCTCACAGCCAGACTGTAAGGGGAATCGTCAAGACTCTGTTCACCATGGAAGATGAAAGCCTGAAAATGGTTATTGATGAGTTTCTTTCATCTCTGGAGAAGGCTGATGAGGAGCTCAGGCGCAGCGGCATTTATTACACGGAGCGGGGGATAAGCGAGAAAGTCTTCTCCCTTTTCGGTTACGATGCGAGCGTGATTGCCCCCTACATCATGAATGTGGTTCATATGAGGACGGGGGAGGTTGTCTTTATCCCCAGCGGGGTTCTTCATACATATATACACGGCAGCGGAATCGAGGTGGAGAACTCTTCAGACAACGAGATCAGGATTGGCATGAGCGAGAAGCACCGCGATATAATCGGGGCGCTCAACCTGATTAACTTTGATGCCGGTTTCCACGGCAAGATCGAGCTTGAGACTGATCCCTTCCTCCGCCGTGTGGCAAAGGCTCCTTTCTACTCTCTGGCAGTGCTGAGAAGCGGCTCTTATGATATAAGGGAGAAAGCTCCCTCCATTGCCCTGTGCACAGAAGGTCAGGCGAGGGTCGGCACTCTGGAAGACCATATCATCCTGAAGGAAGGCGAGTGCTGTTTCATACCCTCAGGTGATGAGGAGTACCATGTCAGAGTCAGCGGCTGTGTCTTTCAGGCCCTGTTCCCAGAGGAAACAGATTGAACTACGTCGCCATAGATTTTGAGACAGCAAACCAGGATCCGTCCAGCGCCTGTGCTCTGGGCCTTGCGCGCTTTGACGATGAAGGCCGGCTGTGTGACTCCTGGTACAGCCTCATAAGACCGCCGGTGATGTATTTCGACCCTGCATGCATGGCAGTGCATCATCTCACTCCGGCTGACTGCCGCTGGCAGCCGCGCTTTTGTGAGCTTGCAGAGGACATCATCTCCTTCATCGGAACAGATCCGCTTGTAGCCCACAATGCTCCTTTTGATATCAGGGTGCTTTTAGCCAGTGCATCTCAGTACGCCATCACACTTCCTGAATGGGAGTACTACTGCACGCTTGCAATTTCAAGAAAACTGCTGCCCTCTTACCGCTCTCACAGCCTTTCGTATCTTGTCAGAGAATATCTGTGCAGTGAATACAATGCACATGAGGCCTCAAGTGATGCCTGGGCATGCGGCACACTCTTTTCCCGTCTGCTTTCGCAGCGGCTGTATGACAAGAAGGGACTTGACCATTATCTGAAGCTGAAGGGAATCAGCTATCCGAAGCGTCTTTCTTCATCAGCGAAGTCTTCACTGCTATGAGAGGAAACAGTCCTGTCGCCCACAGGCCGAGCAGAGCGTAACCGGCCAGGGCTCCCGGGTAATAGAGAGTCTCTGGCAACATTTCTCTTACAATCATTATTGCTGCCGCCACTGCCATTGCGATGAGAACTGAGAGCACTTTCTTTAAAAGAGAGTTTTCTGTGCTGAAATTCACCTTCTTCATTTCAAGGACCGCACCGCCGTAGGCTCCCGCACTCAGGGAAAGAATCTTCATCAGGTCACTGTATGCCATCTCATCAACAAGACTCAGGCTGAGGACTGTGCACAGGATGATGGCAATCAGGGCAGAGGATGAACCCATGATGGTGGAAAAAAGGAAGCGCTTTTTTCTGTCTTCCCAGATCCTGTCAAAAAGACGGGTCATGGCAAGTGAGAACACAAGTCCGATAATCAGGCCCACAAGAACATCCACAGGCCAGTGGACGGCGAGAATGTTTCTGCTAAGTCCGATGAGGATTGCGAGGATTATTGTGACTGCAACAATGCTTTTCTTACCGCTCTCGCGTCCCAGGGCGGGGTAGAAGGCCGCAGCCCCTGCAGTATGCCCTGACGGGAAGGAATAACCGGTCGCTGTCTCGATTCTGTCTGCGCTTAAAGATTCATGAACCATAAAAGGGCGTGGAGCCCTGACGACTGACTTGATGGCATTCGTCATGGTCTGGGCACACAGAAGGCTTGAGAAAATGCTGAAGCCGGCGCGTTTGTCCACTGTGTAGTATATTGTGAGCAGAATAAGGATCAGAAAAGTCTCTTCACCTGCGAAAGACAGAATGTTCGCGATGAACAGTATGGCATCAGATGAGAAATTCTGAAGGAAAATGAGAATCTGGTACTGCATTTTTCTCTTCCTCCTGTTAAATTTGGAATAAATTGTAGCTGGAGATGCAGATGCGGACAAGAGGAGCTGTCAGAGGTCTTTTTATCTTCATTCTTGAAGCTTTGGCGATGGTGCTGTGTGCCTTCGTCGCCTCGCTTGCCTTTCCTGGCCCTTTCAGTGAGGAGGGACTGTCCTTTCTTGCATTCTTCTACCTGATTCCGGTTTTCTGCATCATAGAAAAGACACATTGGAGCCATGTTCCCTTTCTCGGGCTTGTCTACGGCTTCATGTTCTACATCTTCTACAACTACTGGCTCAGCACCTTCCATCCGCTTGCGATTCTCATCGCTCCGGTTCTTGAGAGCCTGCAGTATCTTCTGCTGTTTCCAGTTCTGAAAAGCGCATCGGCTCTTTTCAGGAAACATTCATGGCTGGTTGAAGCCATCTTCTATACGGCCTATCTGTATATCACACAGCAGGGGTTTCTCGGTTACCCCTATGGGAATATCGCATCTGCACTAACTGTCTATAAAACTCTTATCCAGATTGTTGACATCACGGGAATCTGGGGATTGTGTTTTCTGCTTTCAGCCTCACAGGCGCTTATCTCCCGCATGATACTCGACAGAAGTTTCATGAAGTACTATGTGCCGGCAATGGGAGTCGTCAGCGCATACCTGATTGTCCTGATTTACGGTGCGTTCGCCATCTGGCATTACAGCTCGCTTGAAGCTGACAGGATTGTGCGTATCGCATCCATACAGCACAGCGCAGACTCATGGGAAGGCGGGGATGCGACTTACAGAAGGAATTTCGAGACGCTGACCCGGCTGACAGAGGATGCCCTTGAAGAGGAGCCTGACCTTGTCGCATGGTCAGAAACGGCCTTTGTCCCGTCAGTAAGCTGGAACCTTGAGTATCCAATCACGAGAAGCAGGGGAGAGCTCACCCGCGAGTTTGTCGATTTCGGGCTTTCCCTTCCTGTTCCCCTGGTCACAGGCAATCCGGAGGCTGTGATTGCTGATCCGCAGAAGCCTCACATACTCGAAGATGGTTCCCTGAACTGGAAGAAATACAACACAGTCATCCTTTTTGCGGACGGGACGATTCAGGACACCTACCGTAAGCAGCATCTGGTGCCATTCACCGAACATTTTCCTTATCAGGAGGAGTTCCCCTGGCTTTATGATCTTCTGCTTGCCAATGACTACAACTGGTGGGAAGAGGGCGATGAGGCGGTTGTTTTCAGCTGGGACGGTTATTCTTTCTCGACACCGATCTGCTTTGAAGACACTTTCGGATACATTTCCGCAGGTTTTGTGCGTTCTGGTGCCGATTTCCTTCTCAACATGACAAACGATGTCTGGTCCGGCGCAGTACCGGCTGAGGTACAGCACATGCAGCTTGCGCTTTTCCGTGCCATTGAGAACCGCAGGCCTCTTTTGAGGAGCACGAACAGCGGAATCAGCACCCTCATATCAATAACGGGCGAGGTTATAGAGCCTATGGAGCCATTCACCCAGTCATGGCATGTCTATGAGGTTCCTGTTTATGAGGATGCTCCTGTGACATTCTACACTTTTGCCCCTGATTTCTTCGCCATTGTCTTCACCATCCTTTCGGCAGTCCTTTTTACCGGAGGGCTGTGGAAGAAGCTTGTCTGGAAGAGAATCTAACCCAGAATCAGGGCTGAGGCATACAGAAGTGCAAGAAGGGCGAAGTTCGAGATGAGGAAGATCATCATGTAGTGGCCTTTCTGCCCCTCAGTGCGTTTGAAGTAGAATTTAAGCGAAATGAGCGATGCCAGCGATGCGACAGGAGTTCCAAGCCCCCCGAGATCCGTTCCTAAAAGCACATCCTGAAACGATGAGGCGAATGGAGAAAGCACTATTGCAGCCGGCACGTTGCTGATTACCTGAGACACAAGGATTGAAGTCTCAAGCCCATGTGAGGACATCAGTGAGGAGAGAGCCCTGCTTATGGAGTCAATGCTCTGAAGGTTCGCGCTGAAGATGAAGAAGCAGACAAAAGTCAGAAGGAGTATGTAGTCAATCCTCATCAGTGTTTTCCTGTCGAAGATGATGAGATACAGCACCTCAAGGGCGAACAGCAGACGGTAATCGAGAACACGAAATACCGTGAAGAGTGCCAGAATCAGGAAGATGAGGTAAGATGTGACCTTCTTCCTGTCCAGACTCAGCTTCTCTTCTTCTGCCTTTTCCAATGTCCTGGTATCTTTCAGCATCAGTAAAAGCAGTCCTGTGGTCAGTACAAGCGAAATGACGGAGTACGGAAGGATTGCTGTGAAGAATGAGGGCGCATCCAGATTGAAGAATGAGCAGATATAAATATTCTGCGGATTGCCGACCGGCGTGGTCATCGAGCCCAGATTCGCCGCGATTGTCTCAAGCACGATGATTTTTATGACAAAGCCCTCATCCGCATTCTCGCGTGACATGATCATGAGCGTGAAGGGGACGAACATCAGCAATGAGACATCGTTAGTGAAAAGCATGGATGAGAAGAAGACAAGCAGCACGAGAAAAAGAGCAAGTCTTCTTCTGTTGGAGGCTCTTAGTTCCAGGGCTGTGGAAACACGTGCGAAAAGTCCTGAGTCCTTCAGCCCCTCGCTGACTCCCATAAGGCAGAAAAGCAGGGCCAGTGTCCTGAAATCTATTGCTGTGAAATAGGCAGCATAAGGTGGGTTGAAGAAGGCTGTGATGGCGGCACAGACCAGTGCGATTGAAAAGACTATCTCATTTTTGATGAATTTCAGCATGACGGCTGATAATCGTATTGTTTTGTCTTCTTTCGTTCAAGACTTCGTGCTAGCATTCTCTCATGATTAATGTTGACAACGACTGGCAGGTTCTTTTTAACGAGGAACAGAAGAAGGATTATTACCTTGCCCTGCGCTCTTTTTTGAAAACTGAATACAGGACAAAGACAATCTATCCTCCGATGAATGAGATCTTCAATGCATTCCGTCTGACGCCTTTCAGCAAGACCAAAGTCATCATCGTCGGGCAGGATCCATACCATGAGCCCGGACAGGCAATGGGACTGTCCTTTTCCGTCAGGGCTGATGTTGAGACTCCTCCTTCGCTGAAAAACATCCATGAGGAGATTGTACGGGAGGGCGTTGAACAGGGACCGTGGTCAAGCGATCTCACCCGCTGGGCGCGTCAGGGAGTGCTGCTTCTCAACAGCACGCTGACAGTTCAGGCCCATAAGGCTGCCTCCCACTGCGGGAAAGGGTGGGAGAGGCTTACCGATACCTGTATTGAGGCTCTCGGGCGTGATGACAGGCCTAAGGTGTTCATGCTCTGGGGAAGCTGGGCAAGAAGCAAGAAGGCCCTGATCTCAAATCCCTGCCATCTGATTCTCGAGTCTGCCCATCCGAGTCCCTTGAGTGCATACAGAGGCTTTTTCGGAAACGGCCACTTCAGACTGTGTAATGATTTCCTGAGAAAAACCGGTCAGGAGCCGGTAATCTGGTGAAAAAAAGGCTGCATGAACCATTTGTCCGATGCAGCCTTGTTTCTGTCAGCTGTTTTCCATGAAACGGGAAAGGAAGTCTTTTGTCCTCTCGCTTACCGGATTGTGGAAAATCTGCTGCGGGCTTCCTTCTTCCTCAATCTTTCCGTCTGCCATGAAAACAACACGGGTGGAGATGTCGCGGGCGAAAGCCATCTCATGAGTGACAACCAGCATTGTCATGCCGCTTTTCGCAAGGTCTTTCATTACATCAAGAACCTCACCGACCATTTCAGGATCAAGGGCGCTTGTCGGCTCATCAAAGAGAAGCACCTCCGGTGACATCGCAAGGGCTCTGGCAATTGCGACACGCTGCTTCTGTCCTCCGGAAAGCTGGCGTGGCTTTGCATTTATGTACTGGTCCATGCCGACTTTTTTCAGGAACTCCATTGCATTTGCATTTGCCTCTTCTTTGCTTCTTTTAAGAACGTGAGTCTGACCGACTGTGCAGTTTTTCAGCACGTTGAAATTGTTGAAAAGATTGAAGGACTGGAAAACCATGCCGACCTTTGTCCTGTACTGGTCTTCATCGACACTTCCGTCGAGAATGTTCTGACCATGATACAGAATCCTGCCGCCGCTTGCCTCTTCCAGCATGTTGATGCACCTGAGGAGGGTTGACTTGCCGCTTCCGGATGAGCCGATAATGCTTATCACATCACCCTTGTTGACCGAGAAGTCGATATCGCGCAGGACCTCATTGCTTCCGAAGGATTTCTCCAGATGCTCGATTTTAAGAATCTCTTCCATCAGAAAGTTCCTCCTGTCTTCTCATTGTAGCGTGTCAGTCCGCTTGTGAATGCAAGGGTGTCACCCGTAGCGAGGTCGAAGTTCGCAGGACCGTCCATCCTGCCTTCAATCCAGCGCAGAAGCCTGGAGCATGCGAAGGTGAGAATGAAATAGATAATCATCGTGACAGTCGCGGCCTCAAAATAGGTGTACAGGGCACCGGAAATGCTTCTGAATGTGAAGAAGAGCTCGACAGTGCCGATGATTGACAGAACGCAGGTATCCTTGATGTTGATAATCAGGTTGTTGCCGATTTGCGGCATGATGTTCCTCAGTGACTGCGGCAGGATGACAAGCATCATTGTCTGGAAGTGCGACATTCCGATGGCTCTTGCGCCTTCCCTCTGGCCCGGGTCTATCGAAAGGATTCCTCCTCTGACAGTCTCTGCCATGTATGCGCCTGTGTTGATTGAGACGATGATGATGGCCGCGCTCCACATGCCAAGATTGATGCCGAACACCTGAGCTGTACCGTAGTAGATGAAAGCTGCCTGAAGCATCATCGGTGTTCCTCTGAAAATCTCGACATAGGCGGTGAGAATCAGCTTGACTGCCTTGAGAATGCCGCGTTTCACGATACCTGATTTCTTATGAGGCTCGGCGGTCTGCACGAGACCGACGGCAAAGCCGATGACACAGCCAAGCAGCGTGCAGATGATTGCAATCGCCATTGTGGTGGCAGCCCCCTTCGCAAGAGAGGGGGCATACTCCTGGACGATGTAAATCATCCGCTGGAAAAAATTCATTTCGGAAATTGTCATGATTCAGCTCAGTTTGCAAGAGGCTGCACGGAAATGGCCTCGTTCATCATTCTTGTGAAATCCTCAGTCGTGAGGGTTGCAAGCACGCCGTTGATTGCATCCTTGAGCTCTGTGTTGTTCTTGTTGACAGAGATTCCGATGTTGATTTCCTCTTCACTTACAACAAAGTCATCATCACTGTCTGAGAAATCAAGGAGGACCATGTCAGGGTAGGCGACAAGGGCTGCCTGACCGGTAGGCATGTCTGTACAGACAAGGTCGACTCTTCCGCTGTCAAGAGCGACGAGCATTGCCGGAGCGCTGTCCTGAGCCGGAAGGATGTTTGCATCCGGAATCTGCGGGAGACATACATCATACCAGATTGTGTTGAGCTGGCTTGTGCATGTAGCACCGGCAAGATCTGAGACACCCTGGGCATTCTCATACTCAGATCCCTCTTTCACGAGACAGATGATGGAAGCATAGTAGTATGGAGTGGTGAAGTCGACCATCTGAAGACGTTCTGATGTGATTGACTGACCGGCGATGACACAGTCCACTGTTCCTGAAAGGACTGCCGGAACAAGAGAGTCCCAGTCAAGCTTGACGATTTCAAGATCATAGCCGAGTTCCTGTGCAATGTATTTTGCCATCATGACATCATAGCCATAGGCATAGTCAGAGGAACCGGAAATCTGGACAGCTCCGTTTGCATCAGTCGTCTGTGTCCAGTTGTATGGAGCATAGCCGCATTCCATTGCGACACGGAGAACAGGGCGTCCTGACTCAGATGCCGTATTTTCACTGCTTCCTGCTGCGAAAACAAAGGAAACAGAAAGTAAAAGCACTGCTGTAATGGTAATGATTTTCTTAAGATTCATGGTTCAAGCCTCCTGTGTTATGAACGGCTTGATAATACTAGTCGCATGATTTTGTGTCAATATGTTATAAAGAGAACTTTTATGTTATTATAATAACACAATTCTTTCTATGATTTCTTCCACGAAAAAACACAGCCCTTTGCCGGGGCTGTGCTGAATGTATGGTATCCTGATTCAGTTTTCTTTTTTTCCGGGTGCCCAGTTGACGATGTATATGCCTGCGCAGACAAGGATGAGAGCCAGTAGTTTGTTCAGTTGAAGAGCCTGCTCGACTTCGCCAAGAAAGATTGCGGAAAGCAGGACACCGAAAAGCGGGGTGAGAAAGTTGAAGATAGACACCTTGCTTACCGGGTTATACTTCATGAGAGTCCCCCACAGCGTGTATGCGACAGCAGATATGAGCGCAAGGTAAATCATCAGCACGATTCCGGTGAATCCTACGTCAGTATTCATCCTTCCTCCTGCGGCAAAGCCTGTTACTGCCATCACCAGACCGCCCAGCATGAACTGGTAGCCGCTGAGCATAGTGACAGTGAAGCGCTTTGAATATTTCTTCACCAGAATGCCGCTGAGCGCATAGCTGAACTGTGAAAGAAGCACAAAGCCTTCTCCGTACAGGGAGAAATGGAAGGATGTTCCTCCTGAAAGCGAGATATTCATGATGATGATTCCCGCAAAGCCTGTTATGACTCCGATAAGCTTGTTTGCCGTCATCTTCTCATATCTGAACACGAGGCAGGCAAGGAGAATGGAAATGAAGCCGCCGCTTCCCGAGACGATTGTTCCAGTTACACCGCTTGTGTGTGCCAGTCCTATATAGAAGAAGAAATACTGGATTATCGTCTGTGCAAGAGAGAGCTTTACGATACTGGGAATGGAGCCTTTTTCCGGGAGAACCACTTCCTTTCTAAGTATCGAGTCAAAGAGGATTACGAGCACTCCTGCAAGAAAGAACCGCACGCCGGCAAAGAGTATGATGGACCAGGTGTCGTCGCTTGCAATTGAGAAAAGCTCATATCCAGTCTTTATTGAAGGAGTCGCGCTTCCCCACAGGAAACAGGAGATTCCTGCAAGAAGGAGAATGACCCAGGTGTTGTTTATCGCTTTAGGTTTTTCCATAAAATCCTCACAACCCGCCTCTGAGTCTAGCTCCAATGGTGCAAAGCATCAAGCTTGACGAAAAAAAAGAATAGGTGGATAAAAAAGAGGCAATGAAAAGAGATGCCGAGTACCTTATAAATGAGTCGCCGATGAAGGCGATTCTTATTTTCAGCCTTCCACTTATGCTGGGAAACTTCTTCCAGCAGCTTTACACGATGGCTGATTTGATGATTGCAGGACGCTTTGCAGGCCAGAGTGCCCTTGCTGCCATAGGTGCATCGACTGCACTGACCGCTGTCTTCATTGCTGTCGCCATCGGAGGCGGTGCCGGCGCGTCTGTTATCATAAGCAGGGCTTTCGGAAGGCGTGACTACAGGTCAATGTGCACAGGCATATTCACCGCGATAATAAGTTTTGTGGCCGTCTCAATGCTTCTTGCCGGCCTCGGACTTGCTTTTTCTGACCGGATCATGGAGGCACTCAACACGCCACAGGATATTCTCAAGGATGCGGAAACCTATCTGAGGATATATTTTCTCGGGCTGCCGTTTCTTTTCATGTACAACATCCTTTCATCAGTTTTCAACTCTCTTGGAAAGTCTGTAATTCCCCTGTGCCTTCTGATTTTCTCATCACTGCTGAATATCATCCTCGATATAATCGCAGTGGCTGTGCTTGAGACGGGAGTCGCAGGTGCTGCATGGGCCACTCTTATTTCCCAGGCGCTTTCCGCATTGCTTTCATTCATAATCCTGATGAAGACTGTCTCTGCTTACTGGCAGAAGGGCTGCCGGCTGTTTTCTTTCCCGATTCTGAAATCGATGAGCCGCATTGCACTGCCGTCAATCGTCCAGCAGGCGACTGTCAATGCCGGCATGATGCTGGTTCAGAGTGTCGTCAACGGTTTCGGAAGCGAGGTGCTTGCCGGCTACGCTGCCGCCATCAGGATTGACAACATTGTGACAGTTCCCTTCAGCTCGATTGGAAACGCGCTCAGTCCGTACTGTGCGCAGAATCTGGGAGCCGGAAAGAAGGAACGCGTTGACAGAGGCTGGCATGCAGGCCTCCTGCTTATCCTTGCGACGGGAATCATCTCAATTGTCATCCTTCAGTTCTTCGACAGGCCTCTTGCATATCTCTTCCTTGGAGATGGCGGGACTGCGGTGGCTTACAGCACATTCCTTGACTACGTGAACTTCCTGTCCTGGTTCTTCTCGATACTGGGCTTTGCCTTTGTCACAGGCGCCGTTCTGAGAGGTACCGGAAGAATGGGCATGTTCACACTTGCAAGTCTCCTCAATCTGTCTTTCCGTGTCATCGGTTCAATGGTCATGGCACCGCGTTATGGGGTCGAGGTTGTCTGGTATGTCGTTCCGGTTGGCTGGACAATATATTTCACTGTCTGCTATTTCAGCTACAGGCACTTGAAAAAGAGCGGCCTCATCGCATGATTTTCTGCCTGCATCAAGGTGTGAAAAGTGCTAGAATGTGATTTGTCATGGCACGAAGAAGACTCTTCAGCACTCTGAAAGCAAAGCTGATTTCCGCAGTACTCATCTGCTTCGTATGTGTGGGCTTTCCCACGCTCATAATCCTGTATTCATATATGAACAGCCTTGTGTTCGGACAGGTGAGGAGGGTCAACCTGATCTGGGCTGAGGACGCCGTGGATGAGGTCAACCGCAGTCTCAGTGCTGTTGTGGAGGCCGTTTCGTGGAGCTGTTTCAATGAGAACATAAAGAAGGTGATGCGCTACAGCGAGCCTCTTTCTTCAAGCCAGATGCTTGATGTCTTTGCGGCACAGGACAGCCTGTCCGCATATATGGCAGGCTCTCCTGCCTGGAATGACATGAACAAGATGGTGGTGTTCAACGACAGCGGAGTTTCATTCACTTTCACGAAAGGACGCTATGGCACGCTACAGGACGTGGATCTCATCCGTCTGAGAAACAAATACGACTCAATAGAATTCGAGACAGGAAGCTATGTCAGGCTTATGACAGACACAACGCTCAATTCGCCTTATGAGGATGCCGTAGTGGCTTACGGAAGGATGGATGACATCGATGCATATATTTATGCCGAGATGAGCATGAGCATCTTCGACCCGCTTTTCGACAATGCTCCTGTGGAGAACATTTATGTCATCAGGGATGAGGATGGCTTCTGCTATCCTGGTGACAGGCCAGAAGGACTGCTTTCCGGCTCATATGCCGAAGAGCGCTTTGACCTTGACATTGACGGTGTCAGCTTTGTGTATTACGAGAACAGGCTTCCTCTTTCCATCGGTTCATATGGACTTGGTATCTTCGTCCTGCTGATAGTGGTGAGCTTTGTCCTCATCACAGTCATCTCCTATCTGACATCACGCTATCTGACTCGTTCCACCGTCCGCCTTGTACGTCATATCAGCCACCTGTCTGACAGCGGCAGCTACGGAGAGGTCAATCCCATGATAGAAGAAGGCAATGATGAGATGGCTGAGATAGGAAGGACTGTCAACAGGATGAGCCTTTCAATAAAGGATCTGCTTGAAAGGAATGAGCGGCTTTACGAGGAGAAGAAGGAAAACGAATTCTCGATGCTCCAGATGCAGGTAAACCCACATTTCCTGTACAATACCCTCGAGTCGATACACTATCTTGCTCAGGTGCAGAAAGCAGACGGAATCGCATCAATGAGCAGAGGTCTGTCGCATCTGCTGAAGAATATCGCAAAGGGAAACGGTCAGAAAATCACGCTTGCCGATGAGCTGAGGCTTGTCAGCGAGTATGATGAGATCCAGCAGGTCCGTTATATGGGCATGTATGAGATTGTCTGTGACATTGATGAAAGCCATATGGACTGCCTGATTCAGAAGTTCACCCTTCAGCCGCTTGTGGAGAATGCGATCTTCCATGGCATTGAGCCTAAGGGAGAAGGAGGGACGATAAGGATCCGCAGTGAGCATTCCGGCTCTTTCCTCGATATCTTCATTGAGGATGACGGAATTGGCATGGATGATAACACTCTTCAGCATATCTTCGATGAGAAGGCTCATTTCAAGGGGAATATGACCGGAGTCGGTGTCAGGAATGTGAACGAGAGGCTCAGGATGTGCTATGGTGAAGAGTGCGGTCTGAGATTCGAATCAGAACCCGGCAAAGGCACGACTGCCTGTGTGAGGATTCTGTTTGAGAAGGAGTCATGATGTTCAGGGTATTTGTAGTTGATGATGAGCCGATCATACTTTCCGGTATCAGCCATCTGCTTGACTGGCAGCGCCTCGACTGCCAGATAGCCGGATGCTACAGAAACGGAAAGGAAGCTTACGATGCCATCTGTTCTTCTGGTGCGGACATTGTCATAACAGACATCAAGATGCCGGTCATGGACGGGCTTGAACTCATAAGAAAATGTCAGCAGACGCATCCTGCGGTTGTGTTTGTCATACTCACAAGCCTTGAGGAATTCCGGCTCGTGAAGGAAGCCATCAGGTATTCTGTTTCTGAATATCTTGTGAAGACCGAGCTGAATGAGAAGCTGCTTGCACAGGTCATCGAGAAGGTGAAACTTGAATCACTGAGACGCAAGGATATTTACGAGCCGTCAAATCCTGATGACGGGACGCAGAGCAGTCTGGACAGGATTGTCTCTTCCTTCATGCTTATGAGAGATGCGGATTCCCAGATCAAGCTCCGTCTTTCCGCCAAGGGACTTCTTGATTCATGCGGTTTCATCAATTTCCTTTTTGACTACCCGCAGAACAATGATGATGCCTCATGGAAGCCAAGTGATTACAACAGGCTTTATGAGTGGCAGAAAGATGTCATTGAGAAAGTGCTTCCGGCAGTCTTTCCTGATGCAGTGCCCGTGACGCCTCCTGCGGCCAGATACTGTTCTCTTGTATATTTCATCCATGGCGTTGACGGCTCGGTGTACAAGGCCCTTGTCAACCGGATTGATGAAAGGGTAAGAAAGGCTTCTTCCCTGGTCACAGGACTTAAGCCTGTTCTTGTGTACAGCTCTCTTTACGATGGTCCTGAGGGCCTGATGGCTGCACGAGATGAAATGGAGAAGCTTGCTACAGGATATTATCTTGAAAAGGATGATTTCACGCTATCTCCTCTGGCACTGGACGGGATTTATGTGAATATTGAGTCTGCTCTCAGAGAGAAAAACACCGCAGCTCTCGACACTGCCTTCCGTCTGATTGGCTCAACACTGGAGAAGAAGGATCATATGCTCTCTCAGGCAGACTTCATCCTCTCAGCGCTTGCCTCTGCGATAAGCGCCGGACTGTCCCATATCGGAGTGCCTGATGACGGGACAATCGAGGAGTTTTTCTCCCTTGTTCCGTATATCTCCCGCCGCCGGATGATTGTCAGGATGATTGAAGAGCTGAGAAACGAGGTTACTGACATCATAGGAGGAATAAGCTCAGGTTCCTCCAGCCAGATCAGCGACAAGGCCCGTGAGTATGTCATCACGCACATCGAGCAGAGGATCACGCTTGCTGATGCGGCTTCCTTTGCAGGTGTCTCACCCGGCTATCTGTCGAAGACTTTCAAGAAGACAATGGGACAGAGCTTTGTCGACTATGTCAACAAGATGAAGATTGAGCGGTCGATGGAGATGATGCGGCTGGGAAGGTCGAGAATAAACGAAATCGCGCTTTCTCTGGGCTTTGAGAACATCTATTATTTCTCAAAGGTCTTCAAGAAGGTGACAGGAATGAATCCGACATCGTACCTGAGAAAACAGGAGGAGAATGATGAGGCTTGAGATATTCGAAAATCCATCCGATCTGGGAAGAGGCGCCTCCCATCTGGCAGCGTCAGCAATAAACAGTGCAATCGGAAAGAACGGGGAAGCCCGTATTGTGCTTTCCACCGGCATGAGCCAGTTCGAGACGCTTGCAAGTCTCGTGAAGGAGGATGTGGACTGGAGACGCGTCACAGTCTTCCATCTGGATGAATACAAGGGAATCAGCATCTCTCACAAGGCCAGCTTCAGGAAGTATCTTAATGAGCGCTTTGTTTCACTTGTTCCTCTCAAAGCATTCTTCCCTGTCGAAGGGAATATAAAGGAACTAAGTGGAAAGCTGAGAGAAAAGCCTTTGGACCTCGGTCTGATTGGAATCGGAGAGAATGCACATATTGCATTTAACGATCCTCCCTGTGATTTTGAAACGGAAGATGTTTATATTACCGTAACGCTGAATGAGGCATGCAGGCGTCAGCAGGTGAGGGAAGGCTGGTTCGAGTCCGTGAATGATGTACCGCCTCAGGCTGTGTCGATGTCCTGCCGCCAGATAATGAAATGCCGCACGATAATCAGTGCTGTTCCTCATGCGGTTAAGGCTGAGGCCGTCAGGAAGACCCTTTACAGCAGCACTGTGGATCCAATGATTCCTGCAAGCATTCTGAAAACCCATCCTGACTGGACTCTTTGTCTTGACAGGGAAAGTGCATCAGGGCTCGAATTCGACAGGATACGGTATTTTTCTTAGGAAATCTTGTCAGGGGGATTGAATGACATTCACTGGCGTTGCGGTCAATGCAGCAGGAATCTTCCTTGCAGGCATAACAGGAAGCCTGTTGAAGAAGGGGATGCCTGAGCGGGTCACAAACATACTCATGTCGGCACTCGGACTCTGTGTTCTCTTTGTCGGCCTCACAGGCTTTGATGCCTCAATGAACATCATAATTCTGGTGCTGTCTCTTGCTCTTGGCGCCCTTGCCGGAGAATTGCTTGACATTGACGGGAAGCTGAACAGTGCAGGGGATGCTCTCCAGAAAAAGATTCAGAAAAAAGGAAAAGACAACATAGCGGAAGGTTTTGTTTCCGCAACCCTTTTTGTCTGCACAGGTGCGATGGCAATTGCAGGAGGAATTGAGAGCGGCAGTCAGGGAACATGGGACACCTACCTTGCCAAGTCTTCGATTGACATTCTTATTGTTTTTGTCATGGCTGCAACGAAAGGAGCCGGCTGTGCCCTTGCAGCATTTCCCTGCTTCATCTATGAGGCTCTGCTGACAGTCTTTTCCGGTTTCATCTCAGGCTTTGTCACTTTGCAGGTCATCAACCAGATGTCTGTTACAGGCTCTGTGCTGATTGCGGGAATCGGACTGAACCTTCTTGGAATCACCAGAATCAGGATAGCAAATTTCATCTTCGCTCCATTCCTGCCGGCAGTGTTCTATCTTGCCAGAAAGGCCGTCATGCAGTTAGTCTGACGTCATGGACAACAGAACCAGGATTTTAAGTTCGCTGACAGGCCTTGTACGGTCAATTGAGGGCAACGAGGATCTCATCAGCCAGGATACCGTAAGAATGATTCAGGACTCTCTTGTGACCATTGGTCAGGGGGAAGCTGACGAGAATGTCACACAGTATCTTGTCAGCGTACTTGAAAAGGAGAAACACCGCCTTGCTCCTGATTGCGCCACATGCATGAATCATTGCGGGCGCACGGACAACTGGAATCCCGACAACCTGGACTCCTGTCCAGAGGAGATGCGTGCGCTCAAGATCCATCTCATCAGCCTTTCCATCCGCCTTGCCCAGGAGAAAAAGAACATCATGCTCATAATCAGGATGATTTACGCTGTGGCTCAGGATGCTGTGGCAAAAGGCTTTCTCAAAATGCTGGCAGAAGAGGCGGAAAGCGAGTTGTCTGCAGGTAGTAAAATGCTTTTCTGTCAACGGTTTTGACTGTTTCCGAACTCGTTATGAAAAAAACTGACTTTCTGTTTTACAAAAATGCTTGACAGATGGCTTATTATGCCTGATAAATATTCATATCGAAGTTTTGCAATCGGTTTCAAAAATTTCTAAATCGATTTCATTGATGTTTAAATCGATTGCGGGAGGAAAAAATGTCAAGCAAGAAAACTCTGAGACAAATTCTGGAAGAGAGCAAGAAATGCTTCCTCGTTCCTTGTGTTTTTGACTGCATGTCACAGCGTGCGGTTGAGATGTGCGGCTTCCCTGTAAGCCTTCTGAGCGGCGGCGAGGTATCAATCAGCCTCAACGGTGTCATAGACTATGGTTTCACCAACCTCACAGACCTTGAAGGTGTCGTTGCAAGGGTCAGCCAGACAAGTTCCATTCCACTTATTGCTGATATCGAAGACGGATTCGGCGGTCCTCTGGCAGTTTACCGCTCTGCAAAGATTCTCTCACGCGCAGGTGCCGCAGCCGTCCAGCTTGAGGACTCCGCTGACATGGAGGAGTCGACAAGCATTCTTCCCAGAGAGAAATACATGGCAAAGGTCCGTGCAGCTGTCGCAGCCCTCAAGGGCACAGACTGCCTCCTCATCGCCAGAACAAATGCCAATCCATATGACGAGAAGGAAATGGAAGAGGGCTGTGCAAGGCTCAATGAGGCAATGGAAGCCGGTGCTGATATCGCAATGATGGTTCTCATCACAGATTATGAGCATGCCAAGATCATGGCGGAGAAGGTCAAAGGCTGGAAGATTTTCGCCGATGTCCGTGCAGACGGCGGCAAGCCGAACGTGACTATGGATCAGCTTACAGAGCTCGGATTCAAGATGTGCTCAACACACTTCACCATGAAGGCTGCCATGGAAGGCATGCTTGAGCATGGAAAGAAGAACTTCGAAGACCAGTCAGTCGCCTATACATTCACTCATGCTTCCGGTACTGGCCAGTGTGATTTCTCCGCATCTCCGCTGTTTGTCCCTCAGGACTATCTTGAGCTTGAGAACAGATTCACCGGTGATGATAAGGAATACACAATCGTCGGACACAAGGTTGACAAGTATCCTGAAGGATTCAAGAAAGTCGATATCGAAGACAGACTTTAATGGGAGGTGTACAGATGAATGATTCAGCACAGAGACTTAGAACCCTGATCAGTGATGACAAGGTCAGGATTGTACCTGAGCTTTATGACTGCGCGAGCGCAAAAGCCGCTGAAATGAACGGTTTTGAGGTCATTATGGTCTCAAGCGGCGATCTTGCATGTGCTCTCACAGGAATTCCTGATCTCCAGTTGCTTTCAATCGATGACTTCTGCTATGTCACTGACAAGATCACATCAATGACAAAGATGCCTCTCATCATCGATGCGGATGACGGTTTCGGCTTCGGCCGCGGCCTCAACACCTACTATGGCTGCCGCAGAATCATGAAGGCTGGTGCTGCAGGTGTCCTTGTCACAGACACAAGTGAGCTTGGCCGTGCCGGACAGCTTCCGATTGAGGATGCCGTTCTCCGCTTCAAGGCAGCCCGCGAGGGTCTTGACGCCGATGGCATGAATGGTTTCCTGATTGCACGCTGCGACAGTGACCCGGAGAAGGACTTCGATGAGCTCATTGCAAGAATGAAGGCCTACATGGAAGCTGGAGCCGACATGATCTGCATTCTGTGGATGCACAAGGTCAAGGGCGACAAGTTCGAGCTTCTCAAGAAAATCAACGATGCATACAAGTGCCCGATGTGGTATCCGGATATCTGCGGAAGAGCCCACGATCCGAAGGAAATCACAATGCAGCAGCTTAAGGAGCTGGGGAATTACAAGCTTGTCGGTATCCATTACTCAATGCACGCCGCCATGCTCTCGATGCTTGATGTAGGACGCCATGTCATGCAGAGCCAGACAAATGACTATGTTGACGAACACTTTGATGACACAGGTTACAAGGTGTTCACGACAATGAGCATGTTCGGCCTCAACGACAGGTACTGGGTTGACCGCGAAAACAGGTATGTAAAGAATCCTCAGGATTCAGTGGCCCAGCGCAACTACGATTATTTTGTTCGTGACGATGACTGTTACGATCCAGATAAATAAAAAAACAAAAAGGGAGAATGAAAATGAAAAAGAACGTTAAAGTGTTCTCAGCAGTACTCATGATTGCTCTTGCGCTTTTTGCATTCACTTCCTGTGGTTCTCAGGAGACACAGAGCAGCAGCGCAGGCACAGCTTCTTCATCAACAACAACTGCAGCTCCGACTGCAACCGCTTCAACACCGGGCGCAACAGGAACTGTCAGCAGTGATGATGTTGTCAAAATCGGTGTCCTTACAGACCGCTCCAGCGGTGGCGCCGCTACAGTCGCATGGGCAGAAGCCGGTGCAGAGCTTGCTGCAAAGGAAATCAACGAAGCCGGCGGTATCAACGGCAAGATGGTCCAGCTCGTCTACAGAGATACAGGTAACGACCCGAGTAACGTCGCACAGCGCTCCACAGAGCTTGTTGCTGAAGGCGTTGTCGCCATCCTCGGACCTAAGGGAGACGGTGAGGCTCCGACTGCAGCACAGTGGGCAGAGACAAACAAGTTCCCGATGGTCACTCCGTGTACAATGAACACACGTGTCACAGTCGAGAATGCTTCAAGATACATGTTCTCCTGCGGATTCAACGCTTGGGCAATCGGTAACATGAACGCTCTGTATGCTCAGGGGAAGGGCTACAAGACAGCTTACTTCGTCGGTCTCGACGGAGGCGCAAGTGCTGACAGCCGCGACTTCTTTGTCCGTGCAATGGGTGATGACTTCAACCTCCTTGGATCAAGCCAGGTGTCTTCTTCCTCAACAGAGTTCAGCAACATCATCTCCTCAATCGTCGGACGTGACCCGGATGTCATCATCAGTTCCACAAGCGGTCCTAACTTCGTTTCCTTCATCAATCAGGGAAGAATGTTCGGTCTGTGGAACATCGCTGACTACCTCGGATGGTACACAGTCGACTCAACAAACAACTCAGCTCTTGCTGAAGCCGGAACATATCCGTATGGAAAGGTCCACGGTGTCGCTCTCTGGCCGTTCTGGATGAGTGAGATTGAAGGCAATGACGAGATGGTTGAAAGCTACATCGAAATCGGTGCTGAAATGTACAACATGGAGACCCTTCCTTCAGACATGGGTTACACATGGTACATCGGAATCAAGGCAATCGCAGCCGCTCTTGAGTCAACAGACGACTGGTCTCCGGAAGGCGTCACAGAAGCTCTCGAGACTGTCAGATTCGATACAATCTACGGCAAGAACCTCGGATTCAGGGATTTTGACCATGTCATGAACCACACATACTACTACGTCACAGCAGTTGAAGACGAGACAGGTGAGTGGAACATCCCAATCGGAGAGATCCTCAACGTCTACGAGGCTGAAGATGTGCTTCCTACAAAGGAAGAGCTCGCAGCTTATGCCGAGGAGCAGGGTTTCACATTCACAGACCTCTCACAGCTCTGATTTCTACAAGACAATGAAGGGGTGAGGAGTGAGCTTCTCACCCCCTCTTATTAAGCAAAGGAGTTAAAATGACCCTATCATTTTTCCTGCAGACACTGGTGACTGGTCTGTCCAGCGGTATCGTGGCTTACATGATGGTTGCTGGAATGAGCCTCATCATCAGCGGAATGAATATGGTTAACTTCGGACAGGGTGCTTTCTATGTCCTTGGTACATATTTGACTTATACGATCGCTGCCAGAATCGGGTACTTCCCGGCTCTGATATTTGTCCCCGTGGTGATTGGTTTCTTCGGGTTCTTCGTCGAAAGGGCAGTCCGTCCGCTTTTCGGCAAGAACATGCTTTACATCATGCTTTTCACATACGGTGTCGCATACATCGTCTGTGATGCCATGGTTTTCTTCTGGGGCTACAGAATCAGGCTTCTGTCTCTGCCTGACATCCTCAACGGTGCGCTCCAGCTGTTCGGAATCTATTTCCCGACATACTACATTTTCATGATTGTCGTCGGTCTTCTCATTGCTTTCGCCTTCTGGTTCATGATCAACAAGACAAAGCTCGGAATGCTGATGAGGGCAATCATCTCAGACAGAGAAATGGTCGGATGTCTTGGTGTCAACGTCAACAGACTCTTCTCCATCATGTTCATGATTGGAATGGGTATCGCCGGTCTTGGCGGTGTTCTCAACGCTCCTGTCACCGGAATGAGCCCCAAGGAAGGTCTTTCTGTTTTCGGTAACATCATGCCTATCCTTCTCATCGGAGGCATGAGAAACATGAACGGCTGTCTTCCTGCAGCTCTTCTTGTCGGTATCGTGAATGCCTTCGGAGCCATTTATTTCCCACAGTATTACAATCTTATTCCTGCGGCACTGATGGTCATTTGTATGTTCATTAAGCCAAACGGTGTATTCACACGGAAGGAGGCCTGAATGAATCTCAATCTGAATAATCTCGGTATCCTCAGGACAAAGGATTTCACACAGAAGAAGCGTGACATGATCATGGGAATCTTCACAGTCGGTGCAATCCTGATTGTATCCTTCTTCTCATCAGATCCTGTCCTTGACTTCCTGTGCAGAACTGTCATCTTCATGCTCTTCGCCACAGCAGTCAATATTATTCTCGGTTTCGGCGGTCTGAGACCTCTCGGCCAGGCAACCTTCTTCGGTTTTGCAGCCTACGCATACGTGTTCCTTATTGTCAGGGCCGGTCTGAGTGTATACCTCGCACTTCCGCTTGCTCTGCTGTTGACAGTCCTTCTTGCAGCCTTCCTCGGTGTCCTCACACTCAGGGCGAATGATGACCTTGTGTTCGCATTCATGAACATGGGTATCAACATCCTCTTGTGGACAACCGTCCAGAAGATGCAGATTGTCGGCTCCGATACAGGTCTCACAGGTGCGACCCGTCTTCCGTTCGCGATGAGCACTAGAGCGAACTTCTACGTCTGCTTCGTCGTGTGCACCGTCTGTGTCATCCTCATCTATTACTTCTTCCATTCACCTTTTGCCACAACGCTCAAGGGAACCAGGGAGAACATCCAGAGAATGACATTCATCGGTTACAACACAAGAAACACACGTCTGACAGCCTACATGGTTTCCGCATTCTTCTGCGGTATCGCAGGTCTCCTGTATTCAATGAGAAACATGGGAGCCTTCCCTGTGATGATTTCGTCCAACACTTCAATGGACGGACTGATCATGTGTCTGGTCGGCGGTATGGGAAGCTTCTTCGGACCTATCCTCGGAGCATTCATCATCACATTCATCAACGTTGAGCTGCCTATTGTCACCCAGTACTACCAGGCTGTGCTTGGTGTCATCACCTGTCTGTGCGTCCTCTTCCTGCAGGGTGGTATCATCAGGGACAAGAAGGTTCTCGACCTTGAGGAGAGAAGTGAAAAAACACCAAGGAGGGAAAAAGCAGATGTCTGACAACATTATTCTGAAAGCTGAAGGCCTCAACAGGTACTTCGGTGCCCTTCATGCCACAAAGGATGTCTCTTTTGAAGTGCCTGACGGGCAGATGAGAGCGTTCATCGGACCAAACGGTGCAGGAAAGTCCACACTCATGGACCTGATCTGCAACAGGACAACCCCCAACTCTGGAAAGGTCACCTTCCTCGGTGAGGACATCACAGGGCTCGCTCCTGACAAGATTGTCAAGAAGGGTATGTGCAAGTGCTTCCAGATCACTCAGATTTTCAGGGATCTGACAGTCTATGAGAATGTCCAGATCTCCAGAATCAACATGAACAAGAAGGCTTACAGCTTCCTTCCTGTCAAGCAGTCCTACCTCAGGGATGAAGTCGAGCAGATTCTTGAGATGGTCGGTATCCTGGACAAGATGAACACAGTCTCCGGTTACATGTCATACGGTGACCAGAGAAGACTTGATATCGCAATCGCGCTGGCAATGGAGCCAAGGCTTCTCATCCTCGATGAGCCGGCTGCAGGTGTCGCCCGTGAAGAGGCATACACTCTCATGGACCTCATCAGACAGCTCGCACAGAAGCGTCACATGACGATGCTTTTCATCGAGCATGATATGGAAATCGTCTTCAACTATGCAGACGAAATCTCCGTCATGAGTGAAGGTGCCCTCATTGCAACCGGCACACCGGATGAAATCAAGAACAATGAGTTCGTGAAGAAAGCTTATCTTGGAGGAATGGCAGAATGAAAACTATCCTGGAACTTAAGAATGTCAACTCATACTACGGGAAGAGCCATATCCTCTTTGACCTCTCCCTAGAAGTGAAGGAAGGTCAGTCAGTCTGTCTTCTCGGACGTAACGGTGTCGGAAAGTCAACCACAATGAAGACAATCATGGGTCTGCTTAACCCGAAAGTGCATGACAAGACCGAGGGTGAAATCCTTCTCAACGGAAACAACATTGTAGGTCTGACCAATTTCAAGATTGCGAACCTTGGAATTGCATATGTCCCTCAGGGAAGACATATCTTCCCGAACCTTACGACCAAAGAAAATCTCCTTATTGCAAAGAAAACAGGTCTTAATGGTCGTAATGACTGGGATATTGACAGGATCTACCAGCTCTTCCCCCGTCTCAAGGAAAGAGAGACGAGCAAGGGCAACAAGCTCTCAGGAGGTGAGCAGCAGATGCTTGCAGTCGCACGCGGTCTGATGCAGAATCCTGATCTGCTTCTCCTTGACGAAATCACGGAAGGTCTTGCCCCGATTATCGTCAGCCAGCTGGCTGATATCGTCAAGGAACTCATAAAGCAAGGAGTTACTATCCTATTGGCAGAGCAGAGCGTGAAATTCGCTCTCTCCGTATCCGAGGATTGCTACATTCTTGAAAAAGGTTCTGTAGTACATCATTCTCCCACCTCTGATCTCACGGATGATGTAATCGAAAAGTATCTTGGTGCATGATAGGGTGTCATGTAGACTCTTCTGGTGGATGGATGGAAAGTTTCTTTTCGTCCATTCACCCTTGATTTTGAAATCTCACCGCTGCTCGTATTGCAGTATATGGTTATAATATAAAAGGTTCTTCAGCTGACTTTAAAAGGAGGTCCTTATGAAGATTATCGTAATCGGCGCTGGCGCCATGGGAAGCATCTACGGCGGCAGACTCAGCAGCAGGAACGATGTCACGCTTATTGACATGAACGACACTCTCATTGAGCACGTGAAGTCGAATGGAGTCGTTCTTGAGGAAAACGGAGAGAGATACACCTTCCTTCCGAAAATAGCAAAGCATGTCGATGGCATGGGCCAGGCTGACCTCATTATCCTCTTCACAAAGGCCATGTATTCCGAAAGCGCTCTTGAGAACGTGAAGGGAGCAATCGGCAAGGGTACATATCTGATGACACTCCAGAACGGAGCAGGGCACGAGCGCCTTCTGTCCCGTTTTGTCGACAAGGAGCATGTCATCATCGGAACGACAGAGGACAATGGTGCCGTGATATCCCTGGGAGTGATTCATCATGGTGGAAAGGGTGTGACAAACATCGGTCTGCTCAATGGATGCCATGAGAAGATTCTTGATGATATCAAGGAATCCTTTGACAGCTGTGGCTTCGATGTCCGCATTCATGAGAATATCCAGCAGCTGATCTGGGACAAGCTTATGACGAATGTCTCCCTTTCTGTACTCACCGCAATCCTTCAGTGCGACATGTCTTACATCAGCCGCAATGAGAGCGCTCTGGCAATCTGCAAGAAGCTGATTGAGGAGACAGTCGCTGTCGCCACTGCGATGGGCCTTTCTTTTGACAAGGACAAGGTGACGGAGAAGGTCATCGCAACAAGTGCATCAAACAAAGGCGGATTCACATCAATCATGATGGATATAAAGAACGGCAGAAAGACCGAAGTGGACACAATCAGCGGTGCTGTTGTCGCGAAAGCTCATGAGCTTGGAGTCAGCGTCCCGCATCATGAGATGGCAGTAAGCCTTATCCACGCCCTTGAAGGACGTGACAGACAGTAATAGGGAGGAGAACTATGTTCAGTACAAAAAACGGACTTGAATACAAGTATGACCTGACACAGAAAAAGTTCCAGACAGCTTTTGAGTTTCTGAAGAGAACGGATCTTGCCCAGCTTGAAGAAGGCTGGATCGAGCTTGAAGGCGGTGTCAGGGCTTCTGTGCAGCATTACAGCACGATTGAAAGAAATGAAGGCTCTTTTGAGACACATGAGAAGTACTTCGATGTCCAGTATGTTGTAGAAGGACAGGAGTACTGCGGTGTATGTTCAAGGGAAGGCCTTGTCGTGAAGACCCCTTACAGTGAGAGCGGGGATATCACATTCTATGAGGATCCTGAACTTTCCGGAGAGGTGCTTCTCAATGCCGGAGACTATATTGTCCTTGCTCCGGAAGATGCACATAAGCCGCGTCTTGTTGCCGGAAAGAAGATGCCGGTAAAGAAGATTGTCATCAAGGTCCCGGTGTGAGAGGAGGAATATAATGGTAAGAAAGTCAGAAGAGAAAAACGTAGAGCGCATTGAGCACAAATTCGGCGCTGATGGTTTCATCACAGTCAGAAACCTGATCAACAGTGATGAGGAGCTTAACGGAAAGGGCAGGTGCTTTGCCCATACGACTGTCGCTCCTGGTTCCGGAATCGGCTACCATGTCCACAACGGGGATACCGAGATTTACTATGTTGTCTCTGGAAGCGCAGAGTACAATGACAATGGCACCATCACTACAATCAGTGCCGGTGATGTCACATTCACACCAAGCGGCACAGGCCATGGAATCAACAACAAGGGCACAGAACCTCTTGAGATCATCGCCCTGATTATCTATTCCTGAAAAAGCTTTTGCTTACTAAATGAAGCTCCTGTTCTTGTTCGGTTCAGGAGCTTTTTCATATAAAGGCTTTACGATTGGACAATAATTGGTATCATCTGTAAATAGAAACACAAAATTTGGCAATACGGTTGGAGTATGGACAGGCGGAAGTGCTTGATTTTCCTGAAGGATAAGGAAAGAACAGAAACTATTTCATCCATGTATTTTGATGAGAACACGGGCCTGTACCGGGTACGTTTCAAAAATAATGAAGAAAAAGAATACTTCTACAAATATGGGGATGTACAGGTCTTCGAACCTGAGGTACTTAGTCCTGAGTTCTATTGCGTATCGTATAAAGGAGATTTGTTCTCTGGGCTGACCGCCATATACAGATATAAACAGGCCGGATACTGCTGCCTTGAAAAAGATGAAACCTGCTATCTGATAGAATTAAGCGACTTGAAGGTGAGCCGGTCTGTGCTGGAAAACAAAAAAGTTTCAGGCATTTTCACGTATCTTAAAGAAATATCATTTATAAATCCGATTGTTGATGATGAAGGAGAACGTATCCTTTCAAAAAGATATAGGCAAATGGATTTTGTAAATGAAGAATCAATACTCGCTGGATACCTTTCTGAAACAAAATATGATTCATATGACGTGCCTGCGCTGGTGATTTATCCATTTGGCTGTAACAGAAGCCAGAAGAAAGCCGTAGAGAATGCGCTGTCAAACAAGTTGAGTATAATACAAGGTCCTCCTGGTACTGGAAAAACTCAGACAATACTATCAATCATAGCCAACCTCATACTCCAGAAGAAAACAGTGGAAATAGTATCAAATAACAATTCTGCTGTTGATAACGTGAAAGAGAAACTTGAAAAATATGGTCTTTCTTTTTTAGTTGCTTCCTTAGGAAGTGCTGAAAACAAGGAAAAATTTCTTCTCTCTCAGAGTGGAGTTTATCCTGATATGTCAGGATGGAAGATGCTGAATGAAGATATTCAGGCTTCTGAATCCCGGATAATAGAATTGAACAGCGCTCTTGAGAAATACTTCGTCATTCAGGAAGAGCTACAGAAATTGAAAGTCCAGATGTCAAGGCTCAATACTGAAAAGCAACACTTTTCTGATACCATTTGCGATGAAGAAATACTCCCAATAAAACAGGAGATTACAAGCACAAGGCTGATTTCCCTGATTCAAGAGTATAGTGTTTATTTCCAGACTCATGAGCATTTTTCACTTTTCAGGCGAATTCGGACTGTATTCTTTCAGAAAATTCTAAACTGGAAAGAATCCGCTAAATCCGGATCAGATATACTGACTCATTTGCAATTACAATACTATCGGTTGAGAGAGGAAGAAATTCAGACTGAAATCTCTAAACTCGATGAACAAATTAAAGCTTTTGATTTGTCCAATAAGATTGATGAATTGTCGTTATTGTCTATGCGTCTTTTGAAGTCAGTTCTTTTCAGAAGGTTCAAAAACAAACTGCATAGGGCTGTTTTTACAGATGAGGATCTCTGGAAGGCTCCTGACTCAGTGGTGGAAGAATATCCCATAGTGACAAGTACTGCATTCTCATCCTGTTCTACACTGAAGTCTCAAATGTATGACTATGTGATAATTGATGAATCCTCTCAGTGTGATATAGCAACAGGAGCGCTTTCTCTTGCTTCAGCAAAAAATGCTGTAGTGGTTGGAGATGTGAAACAACTGCAAAATGTCGTTACAAAAGAGGATATGGCTTATAGTGAGTCTGTTTTTGAGAAATATCATCTCCCAGAGGCATACAGATATTCTCGAATGTCTTTCCTTGCATCTGTCTGTGCAGTATTCCCAGCAGCTCCATCTGTATTGCTTTGTGAACATTACAGATGCCAGCCTCGAATTATAGGATTCTGTAATGAGAAATTTTACGCTAACAGTCTGGTAATTATGACTGAAGATGAAAAACAAGATGATGAGGTTGAGCTTTTTCTGACAACACAAGGAAATCATAGCCGGGAACACTCAAATCTCAGGCAGGCAGAGGTGATAGCTCAAGAAATACTGCCTGCGCTTCCTTCAAATGCTGGCAGTATAGGAATCATCACTCCATATCAGAAAAATGCAAAGTTGATACGTGACATGATTAGCCGGAAAGATATTCAGGTTGATACTATACATAGCTTCCAGGGCCGGGAGATGGATACGATAATATTCGCCACATCAGATGATACAGTTACTGATTTTTCTGATTCCCCAATGCTAATAAACGTTGCAGTATCACGTGCGAAGAAACATTTCATTCTTGTGGCTTCTTCTAATCCGCAACCTGCTGACAGTAACATCCGGGATTTAATTTCTTATATTTCATATAATAATTTCAAAACAGTACAATCCGATATAGTATCGGTTTTCGACTTGCTTTATGAACAATCAACTGCGGCGCGAGTTTCATTCTTATCAAAGCACAGGAAGATTTCTGAATATGATTCTGAGAATATCATGTTCTCTATGCTTGAGGAAATTTTGAATTCTCCAGATTTTCAAGCATGTTCGTTTAAAATTGTAAGCCATTATCCGATAAGATATCTTTTCCAAGACAGAGCAATTCTTACTGAAGCAGAACAGTTGTATCTTTCCCGAAGTGGAACTCATGTTGATTTTCTGATTTACAGGGCGATTGGGAAGGACCCGGTTGTTGCGATAGAAGTTGATGGTTTTCATTATCATAAGAAAAACACAAAACAACATGAAAGGGATCTTCTGAAAGATTCCATATTCTCAAAATATAACCTTCCGCTGCTGCGGTTCAGGACTAATGGAAGCGGAGAATATGAGAGAGTCAAAGAATTCCTGAAACAGTATATCTCTAATAGCCTGTAGTTCATGATGACAGGGTATGAGAAGCTCCTATTTGTAACTTCCTTGTGATATTATTCGAGATATGAAACATTCCGGACCCATTTATGCGGTGCTGGCAGCTTTGCTGTATGCGCTCAATACTCCTATGTCAAAAATATTCCTGTCCTCTGTTTCTGCTGAAATGATGGCATCATTTCTCTATCTCGGGGCTGGAACAGGGATGTTTCTGGTTCATCTGCTGACAGGAAACAGGTCTGTTGAGGCTGTACTGACAAAAAAAGATTTACCTTATACGGTCCTGATGGTCATTCTCGACATCGCGGCACCTGTTCTTATGATGAAGGGCCTTGAGATCTCAAGTGCTGCAAATGCATCTTTGCTAAACAACTTTGAAATCGTTGCGACAACATTGATTGCTGCTCTTGTATTTCATGAACAGGTGAGGAAAAAACTCAGGATTGCAATCATTCTGATTGTTAGTGCAAGCGCAATTCTTTCTTTTGGAAGTGACGGGGCGCTTGATTTTTCCAAAGGCTCTCTGTTTGTTCTTCTTGCATGTTCATGCTGGGGACTTGAGAACAACTGCACCCGTATGCTTTCATCAAAAAATCCACAGGAGATTGTAATCGTCAAAGGACTGGGCTCCGGAACAGGGGCGTTTCTTGTCGCCATAATCTGTCAGGCTCCATTTCCTTCTCTGGCGCTGGTGCCTTGTGTCATGGTCCTTGGATTTGCGTCTTATGGATTAAGTGTTTTCTTCTACGTTCTGGCACAGCGCTATCTTGGGGCCGCCAGGACCAGCGCTTATTATTCGCTCTCTCCATTCATAGGGTCTGCCCTTTCTTTCATAATCCTGCATGAAAGCCTTTCTCTGGTGTACATTCTTGCACTTGTCATCATGATTGCGGGCACAGTTCTGACGACTTCTGATGTCAAGGATGAAGAAACTCTGGGCACCTGAGACTCCCTTAAACACTCTTTTTGTGGTACAGTCAGATAAGGGACAGCAAAATGCAGGAGAAGACAATATATGACATCGCGAAGATGGCTGGAGTGTCCGCCGCTACAGTCTCGCGTGTCATCAACAATTATGAACATGTGAAGCCGGCGACCAGAGAGAAGGTGCTGAAGTTGCTGGAAGAGAATAAATTCGTTCTCAACGAGACAGCTCGCAGTCTGTCAACGCAGTCTACTAAAATAATAGGAATCCTCATTGCAGATATCCGCACAACCCAGCACACTGATGCAATCTACTATTTCACGCATGAGTTCTATCGTCAGGGTTATGCCTGCCTTATAAACAATACAGGACCTGATCCGGAACGTCAGGCAGAATTCATCCAGCTGATTTCCCAGAGAAAGATTGAGGCTGTGATTCTCATCGGCTCCATTTTCCAGAATGAGAGCGTGAAAAAGGCGGTTGAAAGCTATCTGCCTTCAATTCCGGTAGGAATGTGCAATGGATATCTGGAAGGCAGGAACATCTATTGTGTCATCTCTCAGGAGAGAGAAGGGGTGTGTGAGACAGTGCGCATGCTTTCCTCTAAAGGACGCAGGCGTATTGCTTATATCTCAAACAACCTCACTGCAAGTAACCAGAACAAGCTTGAAGGTTACAGGGATGGTATAAGCAGTTACTGTGATTGCGAGGAAATGGTTGAAATCGCGGGAGAGGATAGAGACAGCATTGCCCGCATCACGCTTGATTTCGCCCGCCGTGGTGCTGATGCAATCATCTATTCTGAAGACAATCTTGCCCTGATCGGGATGAGAGCCTTGAACACGAACTCATATTGCGTGCCTCAGGATGTGGCGGTGGCAGGAATCAACAACTCGTTTTACAGTGAGAACAGCATTCCCTCTCTCACATCCATTGACAACATGCTCTACAGGACCAGCGTTCTTGTCAGTGAGAATGTAATCAGGGCCATTGGCGGACAGAGTGCAGAGCATCTTGTGGTGCTTCCTGTCAGCATTGTTGAAAGAGAGTCTACATTGTAGTTTGAAATTCTCTTTTATTATAAAGAAATATCAAAATATATAAAAATTTTGAAATCGATTGCAAAAAAATCTTTACAATCTCATTTTTCTGCTCTAACATTGAGATATAAAAGAAGAAAGAAGTCATGCCGGAAATGTTCAGGCAGACTCTCTCGATGAGGAGGAATACATGGATTGTGTTTACAAACTCGGCAATCTGAGGATTGTTGACCTTACAAAGACACTGGACCCGAAGACAGAGACAAGAAGATGCCATCTCTACAGATTCAACACAGGCGGACCGATTCCTGATTTCCATACAATCATGGATCTGACAAGCCATCTTGGAACACACTGCGAGTGCCCGTATCATCATGATGACAACTGGCCAAGCGTTGCAGAAGTCCCGTTCACACAGTTCATGGGACGTGCTATTTACGTTAACATTGACGCTGCTCCGAATTCATATATCACAGCAGAGCTGCTTGACAAGTACTGCCTGCCAAAGATGCAGGATGGAACAATTGTCATCATCGACAGTCCGCACAAGCTCGCTCCATTCACAGAAAAGACAAACACAAGCGAGGACAAGCGCCTGTTTGTCAATGGAGAGACTGCACAGTGGTTCAAGGATCACAATGCGAAGTGCATCGGATTCGGTGACGGTGTTTCCATTGAGAACTGCAATGAGGATGTCAAACCGTTCCACGATATCCTTCTGAAGGAGAACATCGTTTTCCTTGAAGTCCTCAAGAATCTCGACAAGCTTGAGAAGGATGTCTTCTTCATGAGCTATGCTCCACTTCCGATTATCGGACTGGATTCATGTCCTGTAAGAGCTTATGCGATTGAAGGCCTTGCAGAGTTTTCCTGATTCACAATAAGATTTGAGTCCGGGGTTTCCTGCCCCGGATTTTTTGTATGGTGAGACTATGGGTTTGACAATCTACGACATAGCAAAGCAGGCAGGTGTCTCGGCGAGCACTGTCAGCCGTGTCATCAACAGGCACAGCGGAATAAAGAAGAGTACTAGAGAGAAGGTGGAGAAGATTCTGGCCGAATCAAACTTCTCTGTCAGTGAGGCTGCCCGCGGGCTTGTGAACCAGACAAGCCGGATGATTGGAATCCTTGTCTCTGATATCAGGAACCAGCATCATATCGAAGGGGCGTACATGATGGAGCAGCATTTCATGAAGAAAGGATACTGCTCAATCATCCTCAATGCCGGCGACAGCGATGAGAGCAAGGCTGGCTATGTCAGGATTCTTGCTTCCCGCCGGGTAGACGCTCTTGTCCTGGTCGGTTCCGCTTTTCAATGCGAGGCTGTCAGACAGGCCATTGAAGATTATATGCCGGACACTCCTGTTGTTTTCCAGAACGGGGTTTTCTCTCTGAAAAACGTCTCATCCGCAGTGGCAGATGAGGTAAGCGGGACATATGAGGCAGTTAAGTATCTTTATAATCAGGGCAGAAGACAAATTGCCTACATCAACAACAATGACACTCCGTCAAACAGGAAGAAGATTGACGGTTATGACAAGGCAATGGAAGAGCTGGGCCTTGTAAGGAGCTTCCATGTCTGTGAGGACAGTGCAGAGGGCAGTGCTGATGCTACAGCAAGACTTCTGGATCAGAAACCTGAAACAGATGCCATCATCTATTCTGTAGACATACTGGCTGTCGGGGCGTCCAGAAGAATCCTGGATATGGGTAAACGCATACCTCAGGATATCGCAATAATCGGTACTGACAATTCACCTTTCGCAGTGCTTTCAAATCCGCGTCTTTCCTCAATCGACACAAGGCTGCAGGAACTTTCGACAGCCTGTTCACAGATTCTCGAGAAGGCAATAGAGAATCCGTCTTATCATGAGGAGGTTGAGGTCACACCAGTCCTTGTTCTCCGTGAGACCACATGATTACCTTTTCCCCGATTTTGGGAAATGGTAGAATCATCGTATGAAGCTCAACGAAAGGGGTGTTCTTCCCGAATCCGACATCTATATTTACAACTCATCCTTAATCAGAAAGGATTATTTTTATCAGATGCTGTGCATCGGTCATTATTACTGCATACACACATATTCGGTACGCTCCAATTCCCTTGACAGCTATTTGCTGCTTTACGTTGTTTCAGGCAGCTTGTACACAATAGACGGAAGCGGAAACCACAATGTGATGAAGGAAGGGCAGCTCTCTATCCTGAACTGTTATGAGCGTCCAAGCTATGGAACGACTGACAGGGTTGAGTTCTTCTGGATTCATTGTGACAGCCATGACATCGCAAAGCTTTACGATGCGATGGATACCCATCTGGTCTCTGTAAGTGACAGAAATTATGTAAGACGCTGCTTTTCCCTTCTGACAGATGTCTTTGAAAGTGGAGGACAGCCTGCAGAGGCATCTGTAAATAAATGCATAACAGATATCCTGACAGAGTTCTTTGATACGGAAAATGATGAGAAAGCCGCACGTTCACGGCACAAGTTTGAGAATGTGTGCAACTATATCAATGCCAATCTCGGCAGAAAGATTTCAAATGAAGAGCTGGCAGCTATGGCGAACATGAGCCCGTATCATTTCATCCGCTCGTTCAAGAAGGAAGTGGGCTTCACCCCTCATGAGTTCATACTCCGCTCGCGTATCAACAACGCGCGATTCTTTCTTCAGGCGACAAGCATGTCGCTGTCTGAAATAACATACCGTTGCGGGTTTGCCAATGAAGCGGCTTTCAGCAACAGCTTCAAGGCGCTGACCGGGACTACACCGCTGCGCTGCCGTCAGCAGGCGATGGGAAAGGTCTCATCCCGGAGCAAGCTTGCTTCAATGGATCTCATAAAGAAGGATGAGGAAAACCCTGTCTGACAAAGGCAAAAAAAGGAGCAGGTTTCCCTGCTCCTCTGTGAGTACGTAAGAGCTGAACTCACTCAGCATCTGGTCCCATGATTTCCTTGTAATCAGCTGGTGTGACAACAACGGCATCAACAGCTGTCTCAAGAGGAACATCCTCTCCGTTGAGAATAGCAAGGAGAACTTCCACAGAGCCGCGTCCGACTGCTGATGCAGGGAAGTAGGCAGAAGCCTTCATTGCGGAGTTGGAGCCATTTGCATTCCACTCGTCCTTAGCCATGTAAGCACCAAGTCCTACGACACATGCATTGTCAGCCTTGCCTGCCTGCTCGAGAGCTCTGAGGGCTCCGATTGTACCTTCTTCGTTAGCACCTGTGACAAGCCATGTTGTGATTTCAGGATGAGCTGTGAAGACTGCATCGGCTGCTGTGTATCCCTTGTCAGTTGTTCCGTCATAGTCAGCGAAATAGATTCTGTCTGTCGGGAAATCCGGGCACTCAGCTGTGAATCTGTCATACTCACCTTCAGCACGTGGAACACAAGATGAGACTGTGTCCATTGTCATGATGAGAAGTCCTACAGATGAATCGCCTGCAAGGTTGTTCTCTGCGACATAGTCAGCAAGCCACTGGCCGTTTGCCTCTCCGATGACGTATGCGTTGATACCTACCCATGGAGCAAGTTTTTCGCCATTCTCTTCCAGAGCATCATCTGCTGCAACTACAGGAATGTTTGCGGCTGCAAGCATGTCAACAACAGCTCTTGAGAGTGTCTGGTCAGGTGTACAGGTGACGACGCCGGCTGCATTGTTCGCAATTGCGTTGTCAAGTGCTCTGAGATATTCCTCCGGGCTCATCTTTGCATCAACATAGATGAATTCATAACCAGCTTCCTCAGCTGCGGCCTGAGCAGCCTCTCCTTCGTCGATAAACCATGTCTGGTCACCGGCCTTATAAATACCGTAAATGACTCCCTTGCTGTCAGCGCTGGCAGCAGTTTCCTCGCTGGATCCGTTTGCAAAAACGAAGGACAGTGAGCAGACGAGAACCAAAAGAACAGTTAAAACTTTCTTCATACATTTCTCCTTTTTGTTTTGTTTTTTTATTTTGAGGCTAATGCCTTTTTGCTCGCTTCAAGAAGGGCTTTCTCCCTGTTTGTCTTTCTGATGTAGTCAGAGGTGAGGGCAAAGAGGAGGAGGGCGCCACGGGCCACATACTGCCAGAAGCTGGGTACGTTGACCATGATCAGCCCTGTGTTGAAAGCCTGGATGAGAATGACACCGAGTATTGTTCCAACCATGTCTCCGACACCGCCTGTGAATGAGACACCGCCGAGGACAACTGCCGTGATGGCATCAAATTCAAGGTTGACATTTGCAGCCGGCTGACCGGAATGCATTCTTGATGAGAAGACGATACCTCCGAGTGCTGTGACAATACCCATCATCACAAACAGGATTGTTACGATGCGCTGCGGGTTGAGACCGGCAAGTCTTGCTGCATCTTTGTTGCCGCCAATTGCATAGACACTGCGTCCGAATTTAGTCTTCGCAAGAATGAGACCGAAGATGAGAATCAGGATGAGCATAATCCATACGGAAAGTGGAATAGAGAGGATTCTCGTTGCTCCGATAGAGATATATGCTGAATTCGTGATGCTGACCGGACGTCCGTCACACAGGATATATGCAAAACCCCTGAAAACAAACTGGGTGACAAGTGTTGCAATGAAGGCCTCAATCTTGATTTTGTTGACCATCCATGAGTTGAAAATTCCGACGGCGGCACCGGCGGCCAGTGTGATGAGTGCTGCAATCACGAAAGGTAGCCCCATGCCCACGAGTGTTGCACACAGGACTCCTGTGAATGCTGCGACGGATCCCGGGGAAAGATCGTTCTGTCCGGCAATGATCAGGTAGGTGTGTCCGATTGCGACCAGACCGATGAGTGAGGCGGCGACAAGGATGTTCACGAAGTTGGTCCAGGAAAAATAGTTCCCGTTCAGTGACGTGAAAATTGCCACGACTATAATCAGGGCGACGATGAGAATTAGCTTGTCACCCGGTATGAATCTTTTGACTTTCTGCCAGATATTTTTCATCAGTTTGTACCTCCTTCACTCATTGCAAGCGAGAGCAGACGCTCTTCAGTTGCATCCTCTCTTTTCACTTCACCTTTCACCGTGAGATTCCCCATGACTATGATTCTGTCGCTGAGACCGATGATTTCAGGCAGCTCTGAAGAAATCAGAATCACACCAAGACCCTGCTTCGCGAAGCTGCAGATCATCTGGTAGAACTCACTTTTAGCACCGACATCTATACCTTTTGTCGGTTCGTCGAGAATCAGAACCTTCGGGTTTGTCGCCATCCATCTGGCGACGATGCATTTCTGCTGGTTGCCTCCCGAAAGCTCTACAATCTTCTTCTGTGCATTCGGAGTCTTGATTGCGAAGTTGCTGATTCCCTCATCAACAATACTTTCTTCCTTCTTTGTATCCAGAACGCCAAGTGCGTTCGAGTTCTGGTCAAGCATTGAAATCGTGATGTTCTTCGCAACATCAAGATTGGCCAGGATTCCCTGCGTCTTTCTGTCTTCCGGAACGTAGACAATACCGTTTCTCATTGCATCATGCGGGCTCTTGTTAACGATTTCCTTTCCTTCAAGGAAAATCTTTCCGCCAGTCATTCTGTCGGCTCCGATGATTGCCCTCATGAGCTCAGTACGTCCGGCTCCCACCAGTCCGGAGAATCCGAGAACCTCGCCCTTATGCAGGGAGAAGGAGACAGGATCGACATAATCGCTTGAAACATTCTCGACTTTCAGCAGTTCCTCTCCGATTGTCTTGTTCCTGTCCAGATTGTCGTAAATGTCGCCAAGGTCACGGCCGACCATCATGCGGATCATCTCTGCTTCTGAAGTTGATTTCGCATCAACTGTATTCACATAACGGCCATCCTTGAAGATTGCAACTTTATCAGCGATTCTCTTGATCTCACTCATTCTGTGGGACACGTAGATAACGACTTTTCCATCATCACGCAACTTCTCGATAATCTTGAAAAGAACATCAATCTCCGCATCTGAAAGCGAGGCTGTCGGCTCATCAAAGCAGATGACTTTCAGATTGTCCCTGCTGTAGGCTTTCATGATTTCCACCATCTGCTGATAGGCGATGGAAAGATCCTTGACCTTGGTCTGAGCCCTGATAGGAAGGCCGAAATCCTTTATGATTTCCTCTGCTTTCCTGTTTGCTTCTCTGATGTCAATCCAGCCGAATCTGTTTGCAGGCATACGTCCGAGGAAGATATTCTCTGCGGCCGAAAGCTCCATGAGAATCTGGCGTTCCTGATAGATGACGCTCACTCCGGCTTCAATGGCTTCATGCGGACTCTTGAAATGCACGCTCTGTCCGTCCAGAAGGTATTCTCCGCTTGTCGCCTGATAGTCTCCGTTCAGCGTCTTGAGAAGGGTGGATTTTCCGGCACCGTTCTCTCCTAGAAAGGCAAGAACCTCTCCTCCCTCAGCACGGAAAGAGACATTGTCAAGGGCCTTGACGCCAGGGAAATACTTTGTAATGTTTCGGAATTCAACACTGTGTCCCACTCTTTCCTTATCTCCTTTTGCGTTCATGGTATTATGGTTTTCCGGACCTTACATTATTGATAATTGCTCTGTTTTTGCGAAAAACTGCTCAATTCATCACATAATCTTATAACGTGCCCAGCTTTCAGTGGCACTCAGTCCGGCACGTATTTTATCAGCAACGAAATTCTCTCCTGTAGCCTTTTCATAAGCCATCTGGATAACCTCATCCTCAATCTGCTGTGGAATGATGACCACTCCGTCATAATCCCCGAATACGATGTCTCCGGGATTCACCAGTACGCCTTCAGCTTCCACCGGAACCCTGTAGTCAAGGACCTTTCCCCTGGGACCCTGATCCTGGGCGTAGGGCCCTCTTGAGAATACTGGCATTCCGAGACTGAGGATTCCTCTTGTGTCACGGTGAAAACCATTGACGACGCTGCCTGCTGCCTTTCTGATCTTCATTCTTGTGCACATAATCTCCCCGATAAGCGCATAGCTGAGTGAAGAAGAAGGGCAGATGTAGACTTCGTCTTCCTGAATGTCATCCAGGGCCTCAAGCATCATGCCGAAGTTGTGCTCAAGCAGGCTGTTATGTCCTCCTGTGGTAGTGAAACCCGTCACATCCGCTTCAAGCACAGGCATGCAGCGCCCGGCGATTACCATGTCATCCTTCAGAGGTCTGACCTGAGGAGGCAGAAACTGGTGGGTGCGGCCCATCTTGTCGAGAATGTCTCCTACAACAGAAGTGTAGAGTTGTGTCTTCATTAGGCTGAACAATTCCTTGTCATTGCTGTAAAGCATCGTTTTCCTCCCTTTTACCTGATTCTCGCGCCATGGCTTGCTGATGTGCTGATTCTTCTGTAGACAGACAGGTACCCGTCCGGAATTTCCTTTTCAACCGGTTTCCATTCCTGTCTTCGTTTTTCTATTTCCTCATTGCTGACAAGCAGCTCCAGTACTCCTTTTCTTATGTCGATATGCACCATATCCCCGTCTTGAACCAGGGCAATAAGACCGCCTTCAGCCGCTTCTGGCGAGATATGTCCTGCAAAAAGGCCTCTGTTCGAGCCCGAGAAGCGTCCGTCTGTTATAAGAGCACAGCTGTCAGACAGACCCATACCTTCAAGTGCCTTCATGGCCCGGTACATTTCAGGCATCCCTGGACCGCCTTTGGGGCCTTCATACCTGAGTACCAGACAGGTTGATGGCCTGATGGATGATGACATGATTCCTTCGACAGCCTCCTGCTCACTGTTGAAAACACGGCAGGCAAGGGTGACATCCATCAGGTTCTGCGGGATTGCCGCAGGCTTTGCTATTGCGCCTTCCTCTGCAAGATTTCCTGTAAGCACGGCCAGACCTCCTGTCGGGCTGAAGGGAGAATCCAGATTCCTGATCACATCCCGGTTGCAAGTGCCTTTTGCGGAGGAAAGGTTTTCCTTCACACTGCGCCCGGTGACAGTCAGACAGTCAGCAGACAGAAGGCTTTCCAGCTCCTTCATTACCGCTTCGACCCCTCCAGCGTGATGGTAATCCACCATGTCGTATTCGCTGGCAGGATAGATGGAGGCAATCTGTGCTGTGGCGGCTGCAATCTCACCGATGAGCTTCAGTGAAAGTTCTCCAAGTCCTGCATCTTCATATATTGCCTGGATATGCATTACCGCATTTGTGCTTCCTCCTGTTGCGAAGACGACTTTCAGCGCGTTGATGAGAGCCTCTCTTGTCATGATCATGCGGCTTGTAATGCCTTTTTTCACCAGGTTCACCGCCTCGATGCCTGTCCTGTATGCCCAGTCCAGACGTTCACTGTCCACAGCCGGTATCGTGGCGCACCCCGGCAGGCTCATTCCCATGGCTTCTGCCGCACAGCACATAGTGTTCGCAGTGCCGAGCATCGCACATGAGCCGAAACAGGGTTCTGCAATGTTTTCAATGCGTTTGAACTCCTCGCTGTCTATAAGTCCGCGTTCTTTCCATCCAAGTGCTTCTGTGATGATGTTTCCATCCCAGTGCCTGCCTTTGTAGACTGCGGGATACATCGGACCTGCATTGCAAAAAATTGCACTTATGTCCAGCCTTGCCGCCGCCATGAGCATTCCCGGTACAATCTTGTCGCAGCTTCCAAGCAGGACAAGACCGTCAAAGCCATGGCTTCTGGTCATGCATTCAATGCTTGAGGCGATAAGATCACGGGAGGGCAGGATGTAGCGCATGGCTTCGCTTCCTTCTGCAATTCCGTCACAGGGCGCTATGCAGCCGAATGTCATTGCGGTTCCTCCGGCATCCCTGATTCCGTCTTTTACACGCTCAGCGACCCTGTTCAGTCCTGCATGGCCCGGGTTTGCATCACTCCAGCTGTCAGCAATTCCGATAACAGGTTTCTTCAGGTCTTCATCTGTAAAGCCGCAGGCTTTGTAAAGGGCTCTTTTGAGAGCTCCCTTGTCACCTTTGAGGCGCTGGTTGTAATAGTCATTCATACGAAATCATTCGCAGCGACGACAGGCAGCGTCGCTCCTCCGTCCATAAGTACTGTATTGCCTGTCATGTATGCCGCCTCATCGCTTGCGACATAGGATACAAGGGAGGCCACTTCTTCCATGGATGCAAAGCGCCTGAAGGGAAGGCGGCTTTCAGCCTCAAGCCTGATGTCTCCTTTCAGCCATCCGACATTCGTGTATCCCGGTGCGACCGCAACCATCCTGATTCCATAAAGGGAAAGTTCCATCGCCGCATTCTTCGTGAACTTGCTTACAGCGGCCTTTGTCGGAGCATAAATCGTAGCTCTCGGCCAGCAGCCTTCTGTCTGGTTTGATGAGATGTTTACAATAACTCCTTTTATGCCGCGCTCAATCATGCTTCTCGCGGCAAACTGACTGGAGAAATAAAGACCTTTCCAGTCGATTGCTGTCATCCGGTCGAAATCCTCTTCAGTGGCGTCAATGAAATAGACTTCTGAGGAAATACCCGCATTATTGACGACAAGGTCGATTTTCCCGAATCTCTCAAGAGCCTGATCATACATCTTCCTTATCTGGCTTACACAGGCCATGTCCGCCTGTACAGCCAGAGCCTTCCGTCCGATGCTCTCTATTTCCTGGACAATCTGGCTTGCTTCCTGAGGCCGTGAATGATAGTTCGCGACAATATCATAGCCATCCCGGGCAAGTCTCAGGGCAATGGCTGAGCCTATGCCTTTTGCCGCTCCTGTCACCAGGGCTGTTCTGTTTTCCATAGATAATCCTCCTTCTTTTTCAAGTCAGTGTTCAGCATGTAAAGACAGCCTTTCCCGCTGCTGTCTTCTCCGCTTGTGAGGAACATTCTTCCATCATCCGTGAGACAGACGGATGAAAGACTTGTCTTGAAACCTGAAATCCTTTTCTCCTCAGCAAGTGTTGAGGCCTCAAGGATACACAGCTGACCGGTGTTCCACAGTGCGCTGAGCACATGTCCGTCTCTGTCCAGGCACAGTCCGTCAGGACATTGTCCGGCAAGCCTGATTCTCTTTATCAGTCTTGGCCTGCCTTCTTTGAGCGAATACCTGCTTACTGAATCAGAAATGGAATCGATGTGGATGAATTCATTTGATGAGATAAAGCCAAGTCCGTTGGGAATCCCGCACCTATCCAGTATGACTTCAAACCCGTCTCGTGTGATTCTGTACAAAGACCCTTCATCCTTTCTGGGGCCGTTGATTCTCATGCTTCCCATGAAAAGTGAGCCATCCGGCGCAAGCGCGCCGTCATTGAAGCGCATGGATGAATCAAGGTGAAGTGTGATGACTGTTCGCATGCTTCCTGTTTCCGCATTCACCTCGACCAGACTGTCACGGGTCGTGACAAGAACCGTGTCAGGGCGGTCTGTCAGATGAACGGAAGTGACATAGTCATCAAACTGGATGCTCCTGATTCCTTCTTCATCCTTTCCGATCAGAAACCGGCCCGCCAGTATGTCCGTGAAATAGAGTGTCTTTGTCCTGCAGTCGTATACAGGGCCTTCTGCAAGAAGGTAGTCATTTGCGACAATCATAGCCGAACCTCCTTGAAAGGCTCTCAGCGAGAGTAGCACTGACTTCTTTCATCATTTCATACCGTCTGCCGGTGAACATGTCTTTGAGACCTGAGAAGCTGAGAGCACCTGCCAGATGTCCGCCGGATGAGAATACAGGGCGGGAGAGGCAGCACAGGAACTCCTCGTGTTCGCAATGGTTCAGGGCAAAACCATCTTCGCGGACTTTTTCAACCACATGTTCAAAGACCGTCCTGTCTGTGATGGTCTGCGGGGAGTATGATTTGAAGGCACAGTTCTTCATCAGCTCATTCCTTACGCTGTCTTCTGCAAATGCCGCATAGATTTTGCCAGCTCCTGTCGCATTCAGCGGGACTGCATCTCCATGTATGCTCGCAAGGGCCAGTGATTCAAATGATGTCTGCGGGAAAACACGGAATGCGAGGCGCAGCTCTCCGTTGCGGAATACCGTGTAGTGGACAATCATGCCTGTCTGGTTTGCCGCTTTTTTCAGCTCGTTCTCGATATTCAGATGCAGGCAGCCGGCGTAGTTGCGGAAATTGAGGAAGACAGGTCCGAGGTAGTATTCATTCTTCTCTTCATCGAAGCTGATGAATCCTTTCTGTTTCAGTGTGGCAAGAATTCTGAGGACATTGCTTTTGTTCATTCCTCCGCTTGCATTGACGATGGAGGTGAAACTGTGGCCGTTGTCATCTCTTATAAGTATTTCAAGTATCCTGAGTGCTTTCTGCACTGCTGTGATTGTGTATCTCTCGTCTGTCATGTTCCGTTACCGGGAAAGCCGCTTCCCTGATTCCAGAGATATTATCTGAGGGGTGTTTTTCCGCCTGTCAAGAAAAATAAAATATTATCTTCAAAGAATTTCATCTGATAAAACAAAGGGCCTCCGTTCCCGGAGACCCAACCGTTTGGACTACCGCTTATCTGATTGCGGGGATTGCCTTTTCAAGCCTCTCGGCATCAACAAGATCCGGGTTGATTCTCAAGGCCGTGCGGAATTCTTCCTGCGCTTTCTCATCTTCGCCAAGGCCAATATGGCCAAGTGCCGCAAGATAGTGGCAGTGCGCGCTGTTCTTGACAGACAGGTCGTCTGTCCACATCTGGAGATCCGGAAGTGAGACTGCGAAATAGTCGAAGCCCACAGTGTCATTCATATGAGTGTGACCGTATTCAATGAGGGCGCGGAACTTCTCATCAGCCTCCTTCTCTCTGCCCAGTCTCTTCATTGCAAGTGCCTGGAATGCAATGATGTCCGCGCTCTGGTCGTAGTAATACATCGCACCTGTAATCTCAGCTTTTCCTTCAAGAGCAAGGATGAATTCCTCTCTGGCTGTTTTCTCATCACCGCCTGAGAGCGCGCAAAGGCCCTTCATATAGTGAATCTCATTGTCTTTGCATCCTTCCAGCTTTCCTTCTCCGAGGTTATGAGGGTAGGTCATTGCCTTATCCAGGAGTGTGACAGCTTCATCGAAGTCTCCGCTTTCCATTTTTCTGAGGGCAAGCGCCTTCAATGCCGTGATGTATTCACGGGTGACCTTTCCTTCTCCGCCTTCCCAGGGGTGGAAGATGCGTCCGCTCAGCAGTTCCAGAGCCTTCTCATTTTTCCCCATTCTGTTGAGCAAGGAGATGTATATGATGAACAGATCATCGCGCTTTTCTGTCGTGGAATAGTATCTGTCGAGAAGGGCAAAACGCTCTTCAACACTGATATGCAGTTTCTCTTCCAGCTGGATGAGCTCAAGAAGGACTCTTGCATCCTCTGTGTCCATCATGAAGGCTTTTTTCAGCTCATTGAATGCCTCTTCTTTCTTTCCCATCTTGTTGAAAAGGACTATGGCCAGATTGCGGTGAACGGTCGCATTCAGGCCTGATGAATCCTTCCAGCAGCGGTAAGCCTCATCATAATTCTTCTTGTCATATGAGAGGTTGCCAAGCAGGTAGCTTGCCTTTACAGAAGAACCTGCCGAGAGGGCATCCTGAAGCACGACATAATCCTCGACAGTGTTCGGGAAGCAGTAAGTCTCATCAGCTTCCTCTGCCGATGCCAGATACTTCTTCCTTGCATTCTCATCTCCCTTGAGGTGAGAGGCATATGCCTTGTAGAAAAGAGAGAGGGGAGTGGTCTTTTCAAGTCTGGAAAGGACATCGAGTGACGCGTCGTATTCTCCCCAGCTGATCAGATCCGCCGCAAGATAGATGTAATTCGCATTCCTGGAAACCATGCGTTTTTCCAGCTCTGGAGAGGCGAGGTAGTAAAGGGATGCGAAATCGAACGGGTCATGTATGAGGTTCTCGCGTGCCACGGCCTCAGCTTCATCCTTCCTTCCAAGATGGGAAAGGATAAAGCATTCAAGTGCACGTGCTTTCATGTTGTTCGTGTTGTATGTCAGAGCCCGGCAGATGAATTCGTATGCCTTGGAGTAATCCCCTGTCCTTGCGCAGATTGCAGCAAGGGCATAGAAGCTTCTTTCACATTCTCTCTCGCTCCAGGTCGCTTTATAGAATGCATCATATGCCTCCTTGAGCCTGTTGCGGTAAAGCAGAACCTGGCCAAGTTCGAAATAAGCCTCGCTGTCATACGGATTCGGAGTCAGCCATGTGAGGCGCCTGATTGCAGCCTCAAAGTGCTTCTGCGCTTCCTCCAGACGGCAGCGTTTGAGAAGAAGCTCTCCATAGAAGAGGTTTGCCCTTGCATCACCCGGATCCCTTCTGAGGGCTTCTTCGTAATAGGGTTCGCTTTCAAAGGTTGCATGACGGTACTGCTCAAGATGCTGTGCGACAAGCACGAGTTCCTCGACAGTCCTGATTTCCTCAGGGCGTCCTGCCGCCTCAGCCGGCTCTGGAAGGGCTTCTTCTTTCTTTTCTTCTGGCTTCACTGTAATCAGGATTCGTCCATCCCTGTCACGCACACTCAGCGTGAGTTCTGTTTCCCTGAGTGCTGTCAGGCATTTTTTCCTGTACCCGTCTTCAACGCTCAAATCTGCCTTCTCTTCGTGAATGATATTTCCTTTTCTGTCGGAAAGTGTGACAGTGGCACCGTCAAACCGCTCTGTCGGATAGACCATCATCATGGCCTCTTTTCCGTCAGCTGTCAGGTTCGCAATGATATTTAAATTTGCGTCTTTCACATACCCGGCTTTCTTGTATGGCATGAAATACTGGGTGAAGCTCTTCTCCTCATAAGGCGCGAGGAAGGTGAAATCCGGCTGGTTGTCTGTGTATACGCCGGTCATGAGTTCGATGTAAGGACCGTTTTTATCAGTGAGGTTCCTGTCCCAGGCCTGACCGAAGTCGCCGCAGCCCCATGTCCACTGTTTCTTTCCCGGGGAGACATGATGGTCGGCGATATGGAGGATGCCGGCATCTGCTTTGTAGTCGTATCCTCCGACAAAGTCATACTCGCTCTTGTAGGCCATGTAAGATGTCGGAACCGGAATGTTCTTGTAGCGGGAGATGTCTACGCCTGCACTGTAGTCATGCTTGTAGTAGACACCATGGGCAATCGGGAAAGAGGAGACATCCCTCTTTCCATGGTCATAGACTGCTGTCACGTCAGGAGGGAACACGGACTGTGTGTTGTCATTGACCGGAACAGCGGGGTTTGCCCACCAGAGGAAGGTCTGGGTGTGATTCGTCCTGTTGTAAAGCTGTGCCTTGATTTCAATATAGGCTTTGCCTGGATAGATGGTGAAACGGGTGACCACTTTGGTGCCGTACATTTCATCCACATCTCCGATTGCGAGCGTGACAGAGCCGTCAGCGTTCTCATCTAGATGGTAGCTTGTCGGCATATAGGTTGTCGGACGGTGATGCTGGGGCCAGTTGAATTCGATTCCTCCGCTGATCCACGGGCCGAGAAGGCCTACGAGTGCCGGCTTGATGACTTCATTGTAGTAAACGAAGTCATAGCCGTTCGTCTTGTCATATGCACGCTGGATGCGTCCTCCAAGACTGGGAAGGACCATGACATAGATATATTCATTCTCAAGGATGACTGCTTCGTATGTGACATCCTTTTTCTCATCCATGATTTTATCGATTACAGGATAGGGGTATACCCTCCCGCTGCTTCCCTGGTATACACGTTTTTCAAGAAACATCGGGTTCTTGTCAGGCTTACCGGTTCCATAGGTTGGAATAGTGACGTTCTGTGTGTAGATTCTCGCATAAGAAGATTCCATGCTCGACCTCCTTTTAAGCTGAGAATACAGTCAATAATTGCTGTTAACAATGCCGGAAATTGCTCATTTCTTGCAAAAGATTGCTCTGTTTAAGACGGTTTTCAGGCTTATAATTCTTTTTATGGAAGTGCTGGATAATTCCTTCATGACAGTCTGTACGAGCCCCTGCAATGCTGCTGTCCATTCTGTTTATATAAAGAAGCTTGACCGTACTGTGACGCTTGTGCTCCCTACTGAGGAAAGCCATATGAGTGATCCTTCTTACAGTGGAAACACAATCTTTCCGTTTGCAGGCAGAATACGCGGCGGCATATACGGCAACTGCCGCTTTGACCTCAATGACGGTGCCAACAGCATCCACGGGGGCTCTGAAAGCCGTAGGGCTGTTTTCTCCATAGCTGAGAAAACAGATACGCGTATCGTGTATACGATAGAAAGAGCGGCGGGTCAGGATGGTCTGATGAGCGGGCGGGTCTACACTGTGGAATACTCGCTTTCAGACAATGAGCTTGTCATTGTCCACAGGATGACATCTTCTTCTCCTGTGCTGACTGACACCACCTGTCATCTTTATTTCAACCTGTCAGGAGAAAAGACAGTCGGAGGGCATTTCATCAGGCTTGACAGTGATGAGGCACTCATCAACGATGAGGAGCACTGCGGTCTGAAGACTGTATCCCTTGACGGCAGCGCGCTTGATCTGAGAGCCGGGCGAATGCTTGAAGATGTGTGCAGTGCGCCCTGCCTCGGTTTTTCCAGAGGCCTTAACAATGCATACATCCTGAAAAAAGGCTCTGCAGTGCGTCTTTCTGCCGGAGGGCTTTCTCTTGAGGCCAGTTCAGACAGCCCTGCTGTCGTGATTTACTTCGGTGGTTTTCTTGAAGAGCCTTCATCATTCATTGCGCTTGAGTTTCAGTCAGTTCCGCTGAATGAATGCAGGAGCGAGACGAGAGATTACGTCAGGCACATGCGGTTCCGCTTCTGCTTCGAAAACTCTTTCTGATTTCTTCTTTTCCCGTTTTCCTGATGAGTGCTACACTGCAATACAAGAGGTCATTTATGAAAGTACTGGTAATCGGCGGCGTCGCAGCCGGAACAAAGGCGGCTGCAAAGCTGAAACGTGAGGACCGTTCGATAGATGTGAAGATTATCACGGCATCGAAAGACATATCATACGCAGGGTGCGGTCTTCCTTATTATATCGGTCATGTCATTGAGGACAGGGCAGAACTGGTTGTCAACACTCCTGAGAAGTTCTCTGCTCTGACGGGTGTGGATGTTGTCACGGAAGCTGAGGTTGAATCAGTCGATTTTTCTGAAAAGACCGTGACATACATCAGAAACGGACAGAGTATGAGCGAGAGCTGGGACCGTCTTGTGATTGCCACTGGAGCGAAGAGCATAGTGCCTCCTGTTGACGGCGTGGAACTTGATGGTGTGTTCACGCTCAGGACTCCTGATGACGCGGTTGCAATAAGAGACTGTGCACAGAAGGAAGGTGTGAGGCACGCTGTTGTCATTGGAGCCGGTTTCATCGGTCTTGAGACGGCTGAGAACCTCAGGCGGGACAATCTGGGCGTCACAGTCATCGACATGGCTTCTTCAATCATGCCAAACGCATTTGATCAGGAGATGGCGCACTGGGCAAGAAAACAGATTGAATCATCCGGCATCAGGATAATGACCGGAACGAAGCTGGTTGCCATCCAAGGAGAAGGCAGAGCGGAGAGTGTACAGACAGATACAGGCAGCCTCAGGGCGGAGCTTGTCATTCTGGCTCTCGGCGTCAGACCGTCGACTGCTTTCCTCGAGGGAACAGGCATTGAGATGGAGAAGGGTGCTGTCGTTGTCAATGAGAGAATGCAGACCAGCATTGATGATGTCTATGCGGCCGGTGACTGTGCCCTCGTCAAGGACAGGATCACAGGCCAGAGACTTTATTCGGCAATGGGCTCTACTGCAAACATCAGCGCACGCGTGCTAGCAAAGGTGATTGCGGGAAAGGATGCATCCTATCCCGGAGTGTGTGCTACAGGTGTCGTGAAACTTCTTGATAATCTCAACGCGGCGCGCACAGGTCTTACTGAGGAGGCAGCCCGCAAAGCCGGATATGATGTGGTGAGTGCTGTATCAGTCTCTGATGACAAGGCCCATTACTATGCGGGATCATCATTCTTCGTGATAAAACTTGTCGCAGAAAGGAAGACTCACCGGATCCTTGGCTGCCAGGTGTTCGGAAGCGGTAATGTGGACAAGATCAACGATATAGCAGTCGTGGCTGTTTCACAGGGAATGCAGTGCGAGGATTTCAATACGATGGATTTCTCATATGCACCGCCTTTCAGCACAGCCATCTCTCCTTTCAGCCAGGCCTGCCTGGTTCTTGAGAACAAGATTCTTGGCCAGCTGGAGACAATCACACCGCTGGAGTATCTGAACGGTGCGGCAAAGGGCTACAGGGTTGTCGACACGCTTCCTGAGAAGACAATCCCGGGTGCCCTCTGGATTGACCTGACAAAGGTGAACGGCCCTCTGGATTCCATCGCAAAGGATGAGAAGCTGCTTCTTGTCTGCGCACGCGGCAAGCGTGGCTACTTCCTTCAGAACAGGCTGAAGCATTTAGGTTATACGAATACCCGCGTGCTTGAAGGCGGTCTCACGGTAAATGATGTGCGTGTGGATTTCTCTTCTGTCATTCCTCCGGAGGAAGTCAGGAGGGTGAAGGGCCTTGGCTGTCTGCAGGACAAGCGTCAGCCTGACCATTTCAATGTGCGTGTCATAACGCGTAACGGGAAGATCACTGCTGACGAGCAGATGACGATAGCCCAGGCATCCCTCCGCTTCGGAAGCGGAGAGGTCACAATGACGACCCGCCTGACACTTGAGATCCAGGGTGTGCCGTACAACAATATTGAGCCTCTGGTTGCCTATCTTAAGGAGCATGGTCTTGATACCGGCGGAACAGGAAGCAAGGTGCGGCCTGTCGTCTCCTGCAAGGGAACAACCTGCCAGTATGGTCTTATCGACACATTCGATCTGTCCGAGAAGCTTCACAATATCTTCTACGAGGGATGGCACTCTGTAGCTCTTCCTCATAAATTCAAGATTGCGGTCGGCGGCTGTCCGAACAACTGTGTCAAACCCAGCCTGAACGACATCGGCATCATCGGTCAGAGAGTCATCCGTTTTGACTGGTCCAGGTGCCGTGGCTGTAAGGTCTGTCAGGTTGAGAAGGCCTGTCCGATAAGAATCGCCCATCTTGAGGACGGAAAGCTTGTTGTTCCGGAAAACGAATGCAACCATTGCGGACGCTGTCTGGACAAGTGCCCCTTCGGCGTCACGGCAGAATACACGACCGGCTATGCCATCTATGTCGGCGGCCGCTGGGGGAAGAAGGTGGAGATGGGAAAGAGGCTCTCTTGTATCCTCACAAGCGAGGATGAGGTGATTCAGACTGTGGAGAACGCGATTCTTCTATTCCGTGATGAAGGCATCAGCGGTGAGCGTTTTGCCGATACGGTGAACAGACTCGGACTGGAATATGTTGAGGACAGGCTCTTCAGTGGAAAGATTGACAAAGATGCGGTCCTGAAGAAGAATGTCATTGGCGGGGCAACCTGCTGATACCAGACTTCTGGGTTTGCCAGACTTGTTTTGAAAAGGAAAGGGCTTTAAAAAACCGGAATCTGAAAAATGGTTCGTTATGGGTGTAAAAAGGCTCTTTCTTTATTTTTATCTGTCCACATTGCTGCTTTTTCCGCTTCCTGCATCCCGCGTGGCCTGCCTCAATTCGTCACTTGCAGACCTCTGGACTCTTGCAGGAGGAACTGTGGACATCACAGTCACTGAAGCCGTTGAACGCGGTTTTGCCTCTGCAGATGCACTCCTTTGTGGCTCTGCAAGCGGCATGGACATCAATCTGGAGGTCCTTGTCGCAAGCCGAGCTGACCTGGTAATCGGATCTGCAGATACGGCAAGCCATGTCCGGCTGGCTTCATTTCTTGACAGCAATGGCATTGATGTCCTTCTTTTCTGTCAGGACAGCTTTGATGACTTCCTTTCCGCTTTCAGGATTCTTACCGCCATGACAGAAAGAGATGATCTGTTCGAGATGTATGGTACAGGGCAGGAAAAAGGCATAGAGGAAGTCATAATGCTGGCAGAGCGGCACATCATAAAGCCCCGGGTTCTTTTCATCAGGGCCGGAAGCGCCTTCGCTTCTGTCAGGGCAAAGCGCGCATCTGACCATTTCGCCGCCGATATCATCGAGGACCTCGGTGCTGTGAATGTTGCGGATGAATACAGCGCGCTTACAGATATGCTGTCCCTTGAGGCTGTCATGAAAGGGGATATTGATATGATATTCATCGTCATCCAGGGGGATGAGGAGGCAGGAAGGGCTTACATGGAAAAGCTTTTCTCACGTCCTGGCTGGAGGGACATCCCTGCAGTGAGGCAGGGGAAAGTGCACTATCTTGAACGTGAGCTCTTTCATTACAAACCGAATGGAAGATGGCTTGAAGCCTATGAGGTGATGGAGGCTCTGCTTTATGAGAAAACATGACTTTCTGCCGGTTTCTGTCTCCTTTATCACTCTTGCCGCCATTGTGCTCTCCCTGGTGTGCGGAAGCACATCAGTTGACCTGACAGCCATCTTTGACATGAGCGCTCCTGATGGCATTATCTTCTTTTCGATACGTGTTCCCCGTACTTCTGCCTGCCTGCTTGCAGGACTTGCTTTCTCCCTTTCGGGATACCTGCTTCAGAGTGCGACAGGAAACGATCTTGCAAGTCCGAATATAATAGGGGTCAATGCAGGAGCAGGAGCTGCCGTCCTCCTTTTCCTGTGCCTGGCTCCTGAGCTTTTCTGGCTTCTTCCGGTTGCGGCGTTTGTGGGAGCGATGAGTGCTGTCGGTCTTGTCTCAGGAATCACAGTCCTGACACGGCGTCTGGATTCCTCTTCATCACTGATTCTTGCCGGAGTCGCGGTGAATGCATTATTCAATGCCCTGATCAGCACGCTTGGCTCTCTCTTTCCCGATACCATGAGCTCTTACAGCTCATTCTCTGCAGGAGGTTTCTCCAATATCGACTCTGCGTCTCTTTATGTTCCGGCAGCAATCATCATAACATGCATCGCTGTCACGCTGATGCTTTCTAGAACCATGACAATAATCCGGCTTGATGATGAGATTGCCTCTTCCTGCGGCATGAATCCCATGGCTGTAAGGACAATGCTTTCCGTTCTGGCCGCACTAAGCGCCTCTGCGGCTGTGACATTTTCCGGACTTCTCGGCTTTGTAGGCCTGGTGACTCCTCATCTGGCTTCTTTCCTCTGGCCAGAGGAGGGTAAAACGAAACTTGTCATCACACTGCTTTGCGGTTCTTCTCTTGTTCTACTGGCAGATGTGCTTTCACGCGTTGCCATAAGGCCGGCTGAACTGCCTGCCGGAGTCTTTCTGGCTGTCATAGGTGTGCCTTTTTTCATCTTTCTGTTGCTGAGGAGGAAATCATGATAGAAGCAAGAGGCCTCTATGTGCGTACCGGTAAAAAGATTCTTCTTGAAGATATATCATTCACTCTTGAAGAAGGGAGGATATATGCTCTTCTTGGACGTAACGGCAGCGGGAAGACCACATTGATGAAAGCTCTGTGCGGCAGCTTCAGACAGTCCTTCAGCCAGATACTGTATGATGGCAGGCCTCTGTCCTCTTTCAGCAGGAAGGAAAGGGAATCACTGCATGCGATTCTGCCCCAGAATCCTCCGTCAGCAGACATGACGGTTTCAAGTCTGCTCTCCCTGTATGAAGGAGGGAGGGAAATTCTGAAGGGTTTCAGACCATTCTTGGATGAGGAAAGACGTCTAAGCAGTCTTTCAGGAGGTGAGCGGCAGCTCGTGTTCCTGGCTTTTCTCCTGTCACGCGAATGCAGGCTTTACTGCCTTGATGAGGCCCAGTCAAACCTCGATGCGCGCTCATCACAGACAGCTGTCAGTGCGATGAAGTCACTTAAAAAAGATGGAAAGACTGTGCTTGCCTCATTTCATGACATCCACAGTGCGCTTGAGATTGCAGACACTCTTCTGCTGCTTGATGAAGGACGGCTTGTTTTCTCAGGAAGCAGAGAGGAACTTCTGGAGACAGACCTTATCGGGAAGATCTTCGGCCTTGAGAGGAGGATCCTGACTGATGAGACTGGGCGGTCAGTCAATATCTTTCTCCATAGAGCGCAGACGTGACAGGAAGATGTTCCTGATCTCAGGAACAAGTGTCAGCAGTCCCTGTTCAATCATGCTCACTGTCCGTGAGCCGTCACTGTAATAAGGAAGAACCTTTTTCATGATGTCATGTTTTGCATGATGCCCGGCACACAGGAGAAAAGGCACAAGCACCAGGGTGCGCTCCTGCGGGTGGAAAGAGGTGTAGCTTTTCGTTCCTTTCAGTGCCACGAGAGTCATGTCCTTCCGGAAAAAGGAGGAAAATCTTGAATATTCTTCCGTCGGCTCATTTCCGTCTCCATGCGCGATGAGGATGTAACGCCGGTCTTGTGAGGGAATAAGCTTTCTGCACAATGCTGATGCGATTGTATTCATGTTTTCATCACTGTCCAGCAGGGGTGGAGCGGTATGGGGGAACATTGTCCTGATTGCCTTGTATGTACTCCCTTTCTGGACAAGCAGTGGCAGAACAAGGCAGTCCTCCTTTGAAAGAGCTTCCAGTTGCCACTGTCCGTGAGGCAGGTGGACAGGAAAGGCTTCAAGAGAAGTGCTCCGGATGATTTCTGCTTCAAGCCTCATGAGAGGCTCTGCGTCCTTTCCGCAAGAAGGAGGAAAGCTCACAATGACAAGGCGTCTGTTCATGTCTTCCAGCATAAAGGCAGGCCGGTGGAGGAATCAATATTGTGCAGGAAGATGGAAAGATATTGCATTTTTTATGAGACTTTGTCCTGAGTTTTAGCACCAAGGACATGAACAGACAGCGGCACAAAGGTCGCTAGTATCAAA
>CALXOK010000005.1 GCA_944390025.1 uncultured Spirochaetales bacterium
ACTACTTCTTCTCATTGATTCAGTTCATCTCCATTCCCTCGGTTAGAGCTCAATCCCTCAAGAATCCGTGAAGAGCCAAAATAATGCGACATGAATGTTCAGATATGAAACCGAATGCTGACCTGAAAGCAATAGTGAGGTAATTTCCAATATACGATTCTGTGCGAGAAGTCTGCCAGATTACTCATGTGCATACACCCATTCAAGAAGACTTTCGTAATCGATTTCCCCTGATGCAAGACCAAGTCCGAGAGCGATAAGTTCATCATCAGTGCATGTAAGGTGAATCCCATTCATTTCGAGGAATGTGAGCATGACATGGACTCCGATGCGTTTGTTTCCATCAAGGAAGGCATGGTTTGAAACCAGAGAGTATCCTAAGCGTGCACCTTTTTCTTCTTTGGTCGGGTAGAGTTCTTTGCCATCAAAGGTCTGATATATTCCGTTGATGGCTGAGTCAAGGAGATTCTCGTCTCTGATGCCGAAAGAACCGCCGGTTTCCTGAATGAGCAACTGATAGATAAGCTTAATCTGATCTTCTGTGAATCTAATCATTTCGCAAGCTCCAGAAAAGCGGCCTTGTGTTCTTCAAGGATTCGTCTGGCAACAAACAGGATTCTTTCCTCTTCACTCATTTCTATAAGTGGCTGCTCATCAAGATTCACAAGCATATATTTCGGCCTGTTATTCTTGAAAATAATGGCACGTCCATTCCTGTCAGCTATTTTCGTTGCTGAAGAGAAGTTCTGGTTTGCTGCCGTAATGGAAATAATCTCCGAAGAATCAAATTTCATAGTTTTACCTGTATAATCAGTATAGCTATGATAATAGCTACAATCAACAGGAGTTCCATCTCGTATTTAACAGGATCTATCAGAGCATCCTGTTGTTTCAAGAAAACTGGCAGGTGTTCTGTCTGTCGCTTAAAAACACAGCAAGCGCAAAAGTTCATATGATGTGACCTATGTCAAAAGGAATTTCGCTTTTCTTGAATCTCCTTATTTTCCTTGTTTTGAAGATGTTTCTCCAGAGTTTTCTTGCCAGACTGAATCAGCTTGCAGAGAAAATGAAGTCGGTAATCCTTTCTCCAATTCTGGCTGTGGCTTCCTCGATATCTTGCTTGGTCCAGTATGCTTTGTCGTTTCCGCTGTATCTGGCCACAAGCTGCCTTGGCATCGGGTATATACTATCCTTGTAGCCGCTCTTGTCTTTTAGGTTTTTGGACACCTTCGTTCGGAACCATTCGTTGCCTATTGACCTGTTTATCTTTTGTTCAAGAAGAATCTTGTTTCCAAGCTTGTTCACAGTTCCGTAGAACTCATCGTCGTTGGTTATGCCGGCATCAGCCCGGATGATTTGTATATTGCTCCCGCTGTAGGGCATGATGTGTTCTATGTCGTATTTAGAACCGATGCTGAAAGGGATACCATCTTCTTCAGCTACGAGATATTCGTTCAGGAAAACAAGTGGATTCCTGCTGTAATCAGATATGTTAGCCTTTATGTCAGCGGGGTTCCATGTTTTCTCTATATGAGCTGAGAAATCCCTAATGATTTCCGAAGCTGGAATGGATGAATCTGCAAGTTTTTCCAGCTCGCTGAAAAGGAATGTCTTGAAGTACCTGCTTGAGTATCCTGTATCGACAAGCTCAAGTATCGCGAAGAGCCTAATCATGGCATTTGCAAGTGGTGCCACATCCTTTTCTGTTATGTTTTCATATTTGAAGCGATGGAAATAGGTGGCAAGGAAGAATCTGAAGTTCTCATTGAATCTGGAAAGCACTTGCACTGATGGATATTCGGAAGTCTTCTTCCATATCCTTGCTATATTGTTCATATCGCTACAGAGCTCAACAGGATGTAGCAGAAGGTCCTTATTGATTTCAGTAAAATATCTTCTGAGTCCAGGCATTGTCACATTTGGTGAACCTGATTCACCGATAATTTCGTGTCTGGCTGCTTTCTCATAATACATCTGTTGCATCAGAATGGAATCAAGGTTGCATATTCCAAGTCCGCTGAGTTCGTCGACCTGTTCCTTGAGTTCTTCCCATGCTTCGCCGAAGCTTTTACTCAGTCCCTGAGCTTCAGCACTTGCATATAGCTTTGCGGAGATTATATCTGAATCGTAGAGAGGAAGGCCGTCAGAGTTGAGCGAGTTAAACATCGTGATTGCCTGATCGACCTTCCAGCTCTTAATCTCGATAATCTCGCATCTGTCGATTATTTTCTCTGCTATGTTATTTATCTGCGAATCCGAAAGCAGCCCGGCTTCATTGTAGAAGAACCTGAAGTTCCGGAAGAAGTTCGTAAACTTGTTGTCTTTCTGCTTATAAGGAATCTTAGTCGTGCTTCGTTCTGCCTCTTCATAGCTTGAGGACATGATGATTCTATTAAAATCATCTTTATAGCGTTCATTAATCGAGAGGTTTTCTACGAGTTCCACTTTCTTGTATATTGAGGCATCGATCTTCTCATCTGGTTCGTCTGGGATGTCGTCTTCCTTTGCTTTGTAAAGAATCTGTATCAGTGAGCGTCTTTTTCCTCTCAGTCCACGGAGGAGATTGATAGAGTCCTTGTCTTCTGTCATTTTGAGGATTCTTTCGTTTATTCTCATAAGGAGTGCTTTGAAGAGAAGATAGAATGTTGTTGTCCTTTGCTGGCCATCGATTAGGGCAAGCTTTGTGTCATTCTCTTGGCAGTTCACGATGACGGTTCCGAAGAAATAGTTGTCCTTGTTGCCTGCTTCTGAATAATCCAGTATATCTTGCCAGAGCTTATCGCAGTTCTCCTTTGTCCACGAATATGCTCTCTGGTATTCCGGTATCACGAATGTCGTATCCACATCGATACTGAGGTATTTCCCAATTGCGGCAAGCTGCGGATCAATGTTTTTTGCCATCGATTTCCTCCATAGGAACAAAAAGAATTTTCTGTATTATACTTCAGATATGGAATTGATAAATAGATACAGGGGATGCCTTATCGGAGGAGCTGCTGGAGATGCATTGGGCTATCCTGTGGAATTCCTCAGCTTTGATGAGATAATCAGGAAATATGGAGAAAATGGCATAACATCGTATGAACTTAAGAACGGAATTGCCGAGATATCTGATGATACGCAGATGACACTCTTTACTGCGACCGGCATTCTGCTTGGGGTCACGCGGGCGAGCACGCGTGGTATCTCAGCCGCGCCTTGGGTTTATGTCCATTATAATTATAAAGACTGGTATAGAACTCAGACGGAAAGGTATCCGCTTGACGGCTATCATCATTCATGGCTTGATGATATCAAGGAGTTATTCTCCCGGAGAGCGCCGGGAAATACTTGCCTGAGTGCGCTTTCATCAGATGCCATAGGAACACTTGAGAAGCCACTCAACAGTAGCAAGGGTTGCGGAGGAGTCATGCGCGTAGCTCCTGTCGGACTCTATTTTGGAAGAAAATATGAACCCGATAAGACTGATTTTATAGGTGCGGAGGTGGCAGCGCTTACACATGGTCATCCCCTTGGATACATCCCAGCTGCCGCGCTTACTCATATCATCACGCTCATTGTTCATTATGGATGTTCTGTCGATGAGGCGGTTGCCGCTATGCAGACAGCAATCAGGACTCAAGCATATGATAAGGAAGCCGTTGAATTCTTCCTAAATAAAATCAGTAAAGCTGTCGCTTTTGCATATAACAGGAAGATTGATAATCGGGAAGCCATCTGCATGCTCGGCGAGGGATGGGTGGCTGAAGAGGCTTTGGCCATCGCGGTCTTCTGTTCTCTTCGGTATAGTGATGATTTCAGTAAGGCGATAGTAGCGGCAGTCAATCATGATGGGGACAGCGATTCTACAGGCGCCATAACAGGAAATATCGTAGGAGCTTATCTCGGGCTGGAAAGGATACCTGATAAATGGATAAGAAATCTTGAACTGAAAGATATTATTTTGGAAATCGCGGATGATCTCTTCCATGATTGCCGTATCTCAGAATATGGGGATGAAGAGGATTCTGAATGGGAAGAGAAATATCTCTGGCACAGGTCTGTTCATAGCCTTCGGAAAGATAAAGAACCCATTGTTTGACTTAGTATAAAAGGCGCTGAACAGTGGTTGCGGTCTTTTTCCTGGACTCAAGCAATAGAGCTATCTTTCTTGTTTCGTACGTCTGCTACCTTGAAAAGATTGTCGTATTCCTTGTCACTTTTCATCTCGCTCCAGACTTTCAGGATTCTTTTTCTTTCAAGAGAAGAAAGCCACGCTCATACACTTGCAGGATGTTGAAAATGCGTCTGAAGATGGCTCTTTGCATCCGGCGTCAGTCTCACAGAGAGAGAAACGGCATTATCATGCCTCATCAGCTTATACAAACAGTCAGCTGTTTCTTTGTTGACTGACTGGTATTCTTCAATCCGTCGCTTTAATGGAAAACTTGTGCTTTCGGCCAATACTCTGACCTGAGAGTATGATGTCTAATCGTGAACTTCCCACTTTTAGCTAAAAGTGGGAAGTTCACGCTAATCCGGTGTTTGGAATTGAAAAATTATGAATTTTACAAGATGAATCTGACAAATTTTATAAGATGAGTTTGGCAAATTTTATAAGATGATGTTGCTTTTCATCCAGAGTGTGCATACTATGGAACTATGAAAAAACATGATGACTACATGCCGAGGCTGATTGATGCCCAGCTGAAAGACCGCCTTGAATGGAAAGGCGCAGTTTGTGTGGAAGGCCCGAAGTGGTGTGGCAAGACCTGGTCATGCCAGGAACAGGCAGAGAGTGCATTCATGGTCGGCTCTCCTGCAGGAAATTTCAGTAACCGCATGCTTGCAATGGAGAATCCTGTGCTGGCACTGGAAGGAGAGACTCCACATCTTATTGATGAGTGGCAGGAAGTCCCCGGCCTCTGGGATGCAGTCAGAATGGCAGTCGATTCGAGGGGGAAGCCGGGACAGTTCATCCTCACCGGTTCTTCAACTCCGCGTATCAAAGGTATCTTACACAGTGGTACAGGGCGGATTACGAAACTCAGAATGCGGAGCATGAGTCTCTTTGAAACAGGCGACTCTTCCGGTGAGGCTTCTGTGAAGGACATCTTCGACGGAACTTTCCACGATACGATGACAGGAGAAGTCGACATACGGGAACTTGCCCGGTTTATAGTGCGTGGTGGCTGGCCTGGAATACTCAATGCGGGAATTAATGCCACAATGCAGAATGCTCAGGACTATATTACAAGTTTTCTGGAAGAAGACCTTCCGAGGCTGGATGATGACAGGTCGTTCCGGGATGCAAGGAAGATGAGGTTTCTTCTCGAGTCTCTTGCAAGGAACGAGTCTACAACCGCATCCGTCTCCAGATTGAAGGCTGATATCAGCCTGGCAACAGGTGTGGACATCAGCCTGGAAACGGTCAACGAGTATCTGGAGATCCTGAGGCGTTGTTTCCTTATTGAAGACCAGCCTGCTTTCACTTTCTCCGCACGCTCGGGCAAGAGACTCAAGCAGGCGCCGAAGAGGCATCTGGCAGATTCTTCTCTTACCTGTGCACTGCTGTCGCTGACACCTGAAAAACTCATTGGCGATTTGAACAGTTTCGGCTTCCTCTTTGAAGCTCTTGCAGAGCATGACCTGGACATCTATGCCCGCTCTCTGGGTGGCAGCCTTCATCATTATCAGGATTATGCAAACAGGGAAATCGATGCAGTACTTGAACTCGATGACGGGAGATGGGGAGCCTTCGAAGTAAAACTCGGTGCAGCCCAGATTGACAAGGCGGCCGAGAGTCTGCTGAAGACAGATATGAAGATCAGAGAGGACAATGCCGAGAATGCACCTGCCTTCCTTGCAGTCGTGTGCGGGCTTTCCAATGCTGCATACCGCAGAAAAGACGGCGTGTACGTCCTTCCGCTGACCGCTTTGCGTCCGTGAGCCTTCTTATCTTTGACAATGATTTCATTGGATAGAAGGACATGACAGTCTCGTCCTCTCCCTGTGCCCACTGGGTGAGGACGGCAAGCATCTTCTTTCGTATGCCGATTCTGTATTTAACAGAATGATACAATTTTGTCAGGAAAACAGTCTGAGTTTCTTGTTTTTCCCGACATTTGCTATTAGTATTGTCAATATGCCGAAGAAGATTGATCACGAAGAGCGCAAGATAAAGATTCTGAAGACTGCTCTTGATGTCTTTGCGAAGGAAGGTTACAGGGACAGCAACCTCTCTCTCATAGCTGAGGAGTGCGGACTGTCACGTCCGACCATCTATCAGTATTTCAAGGACAAGAATGAAATCTTCTACTATGCGGTCAAGCTTGTCACCGGCATCATGTTCCAGCGTTACGGAGTCATTGCCTGGGATTCTTCCTATGGGGACTGTCTGCAGCGTATTGAGTATATCTGCAATGACATCATAGATGAGGCGGTAAGGAATGAGGGGGCCCTCCAGTCCCTGATGGATGTAATGCTTCAGAGCAAGAGGGACAATATTGATTTCTCCCAGATTATCGTGAAACGTACAATCAAGCTCACAATACTTTTCAAGAGACTCCTGAATGCTGCAATAAAGGATGGGGAGATTCCTTCCTGCGATGTGAACAAGGTATCAAACCATCTTTTCACATTGCTAGAGGCCTTCTGTTTCCAGATTGCATTCCTCGGTAATTTCTCTGCTTCTGATTCCAAGGATTTCATTGCAACATATTTAGGCGGATACAGGAAAAAGTGAAATTTCCCTTGCCGCTTTTTCCCGCGCTTGTTAACTTAGCAGATGTGAGCAGTCCCCAGAAAATTTAATTGGGGGAATATTATGGATTTCAATAAATTCACAGTCAAAATGCAGGAAGCCGTGGAGACGGCAAACACATTCGCTGGAGAGCAGAACCACAGCCAGCTTGAGCTTGCCCATATCCTCATCGCCCTGCTTAATCAGAAAGAAGGTATAGTAAAGCCTCTTATAGACAAGATAGGTGTTTCTTCATCAGCCTTTGAATCAGAGCTGAGGAAAATCGTTGATTCTCTTCCAAAGGCCTATGGCCCTGTTCAGAGAAGTCTTTCTCAGAATGCCTATAACGCATTCATGAAGGCAGAGAAGATCAGAGCCGACATGAAGGACGAGTACACGTCTGCAGAGCATCTGCTGCTTGCAGTGCTTGAAGTGGACTGTCCTGAGAGGGAGGTGTTCATCCATCTCGGCATTTCAAGAGAGGCTATCATGAAGGCCCTGAAGGAAGTGAGGGGAAATGAGAGAATCACGAATCAGGATCCTGAGCAGAGCTATCAGACCCTGAAAAAGTACTGTAAGGATCTGACAGCCCTTGCGAGAGAAGGAAAGATGGATCCTGTCATCGGCCGTGATGAGGAAATCAGGAGGGTGATGCAGGTTCTTTCCAGAAAGACGAAGAACAACCCTGTCCTTATCGGTGAGCCGGGTGTCGGAAAAACCGCTATCGTCGAAGGCCTTGCCCAGCGTATAGCCAAAGGCGATGTTCCGGAGTCTCTCAAATCCAAGAAACTTCTCAGCCTTGATATGGGAAGCCTTGTCGCAGGTGCCAAGTTCCGCGGAGAGTTCGAGGAACGCCTGAAAGGAGTCATCAATGAGGTCGCACGCAGCAATGGAGAAGTCATCCTCTTTATTGATGAGCTTCACACAATCGTCGGGGCAGGTGCGGCAGAAGGAAGCACTGATGCTTCCAATCTTATCAAGCCGGCTCTTGCCCGTGGAGAGCTTCATGCAATCGGAGCCACGACTCTTGACGAGTACCGCAAGTACATAGAGAGCGACAAGGCCCTTGAGCGCAGGTTCCAGCCTGTTTACACAAAAGAGCCGACTGTCGAGGACACGATTGCGATTCTCAGAGGCCTGCAGCCTCGTTATGAGGTGCATCATGGCGTGAGAATCAAGGATGAGGCTCTTGTTGCGGCGGCGACACTTTCTGACAGATACATCACCAACCGCTATCTTCCTGACAAGGCAATCGACCTTGTCGATGAGGCGGCAAGCCAGCTGAAGATGGAGATTGAAAGCCAGCCAGAGGAGCTGGACAAGATTGACCGGAAGATGCTTCAGCTTCAGGTCGAGAAACAGGCCTTGACCCGTGAAAACGATGAGGCGAGCAAGGAGCGACTTGAGAAGATTGAAGGTGAGCTGGCAGACCTCAAGAGCAAGCATGATGCGATGCACATGCAGTGGACCAATGAGAAAGATGCCATCAACGGCGTGAAGGAGCTTAAGGCGGAGATTGAACGCCTCTCATCCGAGCAGCAGCTTTGCGAGAGAGAAGGTAACCTCAACCGGGCAGCTGAGATCAAGTATGCGCTCATTCCTGAGAAGCAGAAGCAGATAAAGGAAAAGGAATCGGCGCTGAAGGAGATCCAGCATGGAGATCACCGCCTGCTGAGGGAAGAGGTCAGTGAGGATGATATCGCACGCATTGTCTCTTCCTGGACAGGTGTTCCTGTGAGCAAGATGCTTTCAAGCGAGATGGAGAAGTACCTCAATCTTGAGAAGACCCTTTCAGCAGAGGTTATCGGGCAGGATGAGGCAATCAGTGCTGTTGCCAATGCCATCAGACGTAACAAGACCGGTATTGCCGATGAGCACAGGCCGCTTGGCTCCTTCCTGTTCGCAGGCCCGACCGGTGTCGGAAAGACACTTCTTGCCAAGACTCTCGCATCCTTCCTTTTTGATGACGAGAAGGCACTGACGAGAATCGATATGTCCGAGTACATGGAAAAGCATTCAGTGTCCAGACTTATCGGTGCTCCTCCAGGATATGTCGGTTATGATCAGGGAGGTCAGCTCACTGAGGTTGTCCGCAGAAGACCTTATTCCGTCATTCTCTTTGATGAGATTGAGAAGGCCCATCCGGATGTCTTCAATGTCCTCTTGCAGGTGCTTGATGACGGTCGTCTGACTGACGGGCAGGGCAGGCTTGTCGACTTCACGAATACAATCATCATCATGACAAGCAACCTAGGCAGTCAGGAGATTCTGGCTTCCAGAGGGAATATTGACAAGTCAAAGGTGATGTCAATCATAGAAGCCTCCTTCAAGCCGGAGTTCATCAACCGTATTGATGAGATTATCGTGTTCAACCCGCTTGGCGAGAGTGAAGTCGGAAAGATTGTCACCCTGCAGCTCAACACGCTGAAAAAGAGGCTTGAGAGAAGAGGATACAGCCTTGAATGGGATGACAGCGTTGCTTCCTTCATCGCAAGAGTCGGTTTCGACCCGAGTTTCGGAGCCCGCCCAATCAGAAGGGCCATCCAGAATGAGATTGAGAATCCTCTTGCCAAAGCAATGCTATCAGGCACTCTCTCAACAGAGAAGCCTGTACACCTCTCAATGGCGGGAGATAACGTGACAGTCACACAGTAATGAAAGAAAGACCGGCGGGGTTGAGCCTTGCCGGTTTTCCTGTTTTTGTGCATACCTCCTTTCTTGCAATGGCAATCTTGCTGTTCCATGAAAAAAAGACTTGTGTTAAAATGGCAGCTGTGTAAAGCTCTAAGAGAGGAGGGTGTGTTATTTTGAAAAGAAAACTGACAATCCTGATTCTTATCGTCCTGATGCTTTCATCAGCACTCTGGGCCGCTGACTACAATCAGCTGATTAATGTCACCCCGGCCGGACTGCGCTATGATGTCATAGACGGCACGGGTTTCGATGATTATCTCTATAACGCCGGCGTGAATTACACCGGGTATTTCTGGGTTGAGAGCGGAAAGACTGAAACAGCGTCTCCGGCTGGTCCTTATGTCAGCACAAGCGGCTATGTGCCGCAGAGGTACATGTCAGCAGCAGAAGCCGAGACTGTTGAAGTCAAGCCATCTTCTTTCAATGCCCTTGGTTTTAATATCGGGGTGGATGCCAGCTTTGACCTTGACACTGTTGACACCTTCTTCAAGGACAAGGACAACAGGCCGGACTTCTTTGATGTCTTCGATGTACAGCTTTCAGTCGGTCTCGCACTCAGACAGCGCCTTGCCTCATCCTTCTATCTGTATGAGACAGTCGGTGCCAGTGTAGGAACCTTGCTTGTCGGCGGTTATGCTGATGTCGGCCTTGCCTATGCTCTCGGACATGTCGCCCTGTCTCTCGGTGCCCGTGTTGACTGCGGCCTGAATTTCCCGCAGATCACAGATTTTGAATTCGATGACTCATCATTTGTCACATATGCCACTCCATATGTCTCACTTGGAGTTGCTTTCTGATTCTGGAGGTTTTTTATGAAGAAAATAATCAAGTTAACTGTTCTGTCTGTCGTATGTGCGCTTCTGCTTGCATCATGCTCAACATTCAATGAGGGTGCAATCGGCACATTCCCGATGAGAGATATCCCGGTCAGGAGCATAGAAGATCTCCAGAGCGGAAGTTTTGAAATCCTCGGCACTGTCACAGGTACTGGCAATGTCGATGCAAAGGATCCGGAGGACGGAGACAGCCTCGGCTATGGCTCACTTGAGGTGCTCGATGTTGACAGGATGTACTTCGGAATTGACAAGATGCCGGATCTCGAGGACCCGTATGCAGTCTCACTTGCAAATGCAATCCATGCAATGATCAAGAATGCCCGTGAGATGGAAGCATCCTTCGTCACATTCCCTTCCTACACAATCGAAGTGGTTGACGGAAGAGTTGTTACAACCGTGTCAGCAGTCGCTGTCAAGATTGTCGACCCGTCTCAGGTTGTCGTCATCAACAGATCTCAGGTTCCTGAGAATGTCACATACGTAGTGAGTGCTGCAACAAACTGACAGCAGTCACCCCTAATTGATGAAGGCAGGGCTCAGTGCTCTGCCTTTTTTATCGCTTCATGAAAGCTTCATAAGCTTCAGGTGTGTCTATATCCGTTACTGATGCTTCACTCCCTTCATAGAAATGACAGCCGGTTTTTATTAGTAAATCCCTGAGCTTCAGGCTCTCCTGTTCTTTATATATCCTGACCGCTTCGGGGGTGAGCGCAACAGGGTGCCCTGCAACGTTGTTGAAGGCCGGGCGGGCAGCAATGTGACCTTCCAGTTCTTTTTCACATCTGAGGTAGTCTTCTGCTCTGATGAAAGGAAGGTCCGAGGGGAGAATCATGACAGGGCCTGTTTCCTGTTCAAGTGCAATCCGGATGCTTGTCTCCTGCCCCTGCATGTAATCTTTGTTGAATAATGTCTTCACCGGGAATCCGGAGAGGAAGGCCTTCATCCTTTCTGACTCATGGCCTGTCACAACCAGCACGTCATCAGAATATGAGAGAGCATTGGTGAGTGCAGTTTCCATAAGGCAGGTTCCCCCTGTCTCCTTCAGAAGCTTGTTCTCTCCATTCATGCGGCTTGAAAGCCCTGCGGCAAGAAGGATGACTCTCATCACAACAGGGCAAACAGCACCGGTATGAGAACCAGAGCCGAGATTATCGAAATCGTGCTTGCGAAACCCACAAGCTCGACGTCCCCTTTTAGCTGTGCGACAAAGGCCGGACTTGCTGAGCTGATCGGGGAGAATGCAGTGATGGCAACCGCCTTTCTGACCTCGTAGGGGAATGGTGTGAAGCTGTAGAAAAGGAAGGCAATCAGGGCGGCAAGCGCGAGGCGGAGTACATTGACTGTAATCACTTCCTTCAGCCGTGATTTCTTCAGGCTGAACTCAAGCATCAGCCCTATCATGATCATAGCCATCGGACCGTTCGCAGGGCTGACCGTCCCGGCGAAATCATATATCACATCCGGAAGCTGCACGGAGAATATGCTGAGAATGAACATGACAAAGTAGACTGTGAAGGCAGGGCGGGTGAATACTGACAGGACTGAGCGGACAAGGCTTCTGCCCGGATTTGCCCCGACGACCCATGCCGTGAGCATGAAGTTTATTCCAAGGCACATCGGCGAGTTGCCCATGTCGAAAAGGCAGGTCGCGACAACGCCTGTAGCCCCGAGGATGCCGGAGACGAAGGGAAGGGTGAATGTACCGATGTTGTAGGCAGGGCACTCGAGCATGTAGAAAATCTTCTCCTGAGCTGTCTGCCTTCTGCTCAGGAACCAGCCTGCAAGCAGCATGAGCCAGTTCGCCGCGAATGATATGACAGGGATTGCGACATAGGATATGTCGAACTGAAAGGTTCTGAAACTCACGAGAATCGCACATGGAAGTGTGATGTTGAGAACGACGCGCGAGACGGCGATTCCGTCTTCTTTTGTAAGGACTCCGAGCTTCTTCATCACATAGCCGAATACAACCATGAGAAGGAAAAAGCTGGAGCGGATGAGGATGTCCTGCATACTGCCTCCGCTGTGATAGTATCAACAATAAAGAAAAAACGTAAAGTAAGAGTGTTGCGAATGTGGACAATGAATGCCATGAAAAACTATCATTTTCTTTATGATTGCAACCGTTATCAACGCCCTGGCTGTCCTTGTCGCAACAGTACTCGGCCTGCTGCTTAAAGAACGCATCTCTCCTTCTTTCCGGACAATTGTGATGACAAGTTCCGGAGTCATAACCCTTGTGCTTGGCCTCCAGATGGCCTTTGAAGTGCCTTCTGCGATTGCATCCCTCTTTTCTCTTCTCATCGGCGGCTTCATCGGCTTTGCCTTGCGCATTGAGGACCGGGTGCTGTCTTTAGGCAACCTCATCGGCGGAGAAGGGGAAGGAAGTGACTTCGGCCGTGGTTTTCTCAATGCATCCCTTCTGTTCTGCACAGGCTCGATGAGCATAGTCGGTGCAATCGAAGCCGGTACTGCCGGAGATTACGAACTCATACTGATAAAAAGCATCATGGACGGCTTTATGGCAGTCGTCTTCGCTGCGAGTTATGGAAAGGGTGTTGCTGCCTCCGCGCTGACAATTCTTGTCTATCAGGGGTTCTTCACATTGCTTGGAGGCTGGATTGAACCGCTGCTCGGTGCAGACGGAATCAGCGCGATGTCATCCTGCGGAGGCTTTCTGCTGATTTTCCTTTCTCTGGGACTGCTTGGCATACGCCAGATACAGACAGGCAATTTCCTTCCGTCTCTGCTGCTTGCGCCCCTTATGCAGTACCTTTATTCCCTTCTTCCTGTATGAAAAAGATGAAGGCCCCTTGCGGAGCCTTCATTGACGGAAAATCAGATTCTCACTTCTTCTCTTTTCTGAAAAGAGGGTTGAACGCATCTTCAAGCACTGTGTCCTTTGTGCTCTTCTTGACCGGGCAGGGCTTGACATGCCAGATGTCTTCAGCGTACTCGCTGATTGTCCTGTCTGATGAGAACTTCGCACTTGATGCGATGTTAATGATTGCCTTCCTGTTAAAGAGGTCGAAGTCATCCCTGTAAAGGTCTGTGGCCTCGTTATGGCGGTCATGGTACATCCTGAGGTCTGCGAAGATGCAGTATTTGTCACCATAGTCGAACAGAGCGCGTCTGAGCGGCTCGAAGATATTCGGCTCGTTGAGATTGAAGTGGTTGGAGTCACAAAGGTCGATGACTCTTCTGATCAGCGGATCCCTGTTGACCCAGTCAAGCGGGTTGTAATCCTTCTTGAGCTCGGCAATCTGCTCTTCTGTGTGACCGAAGATGAAGATGTTGTCATCACCGACTTCCTCAGCAATCTCAACGTTGGCTCCGTCAAGGGTTCCCATGGTAAGGGCACCGTTGATCATGAATTTCATGTTTCCGGTACCGGAAGCCTCAAGACCGGCTGTGGAAATCTGCTCTGAGATGTTCGTGCACGGGATGACATTCTCCGCCATCGTGACACGGTAGTTCGGCATGAAGAAGACAGAAAGCTTTCCTCTCACCGCGGGGTCATGGTTGATGACATGGGCGATGTTGTTGATGAACTTGATGATGAGCTTTGCGTTCACATAACCCGGTGCGGCCTTTCCTCCGAAAAGGAATGTTGTCGGGGGGAATGCTGCGGCAAATGCGCTGTCATTCTTGAGCCTCTCATAAATCATGAGAATGTTGAGGGCGTTCATCAGCTGTCTCTTGTATTCGTGGATTCTCTTCACCTGGACATCCATGATTGTGTCCGGATCGATGATGATTCCGCTGTCTTTCTTGAGGAAGTCAGCAGCACGGACCTTCGCGCTTCTCTTGATCTTTGCGAAATCCTCACGGAAAGCCTTGTCGTCTGCAAACGGGCGGAGTTTTGAAATCTGAGAGAAATCAGTAATCCAGCCGTCGCCGATTGCCTCCGTGATCTTTGCCGCAAGCTCAGGGTTCGCATCCAGCAGCCAGCGGCGCTGTGTGATTCCGTTTGTCTTGTTGTTGAAGCGGTCCGGGTAAATGACGTTGAACTCCGGGAACATAGATGTCTTCAGCAGATCTGAGTGAAGCTGTGCGACACCGTTCGTGCTGTGTGTTCCGATAATGGCGAGGTTGGCCATGCGGACCATCTTCGGGTTAGACTCCTCGATGATTGAGACCTTTGCGATCTTGTCATTCTGGAGCGGGAAGAATGAAGCTGCCTTCTGGATGAAGCGGTGGTTGATTTCATAGATGATCTGCATGTGGCGCGGCAGGATTGACTCAAGCATCGGGATTGACCACTTCTCAAGTGCTTCAGGCATGAGTGTGTGGTTGGTGTAACCAAGAGTCTTCACCGTGATGTCCCATGCCTCATCCCATGACAGTCCTTCCTGGTCGATGAGAATCCTCATCAGTTCAGGCACAGCGATGGAAGGGTGTGTGTCGTTAAGCTGGATAGCAGCCTCATCCGGGAATTTGGACCAGGAATAATTCTCCTTTCTCTTGAAGCGGCGCACGATGTCAGCAAGAGAGCAGGCGACAAAGAAGTACTGCTGCTTGAGTCTGAGCTCCTTGCCCATGTAGAGTGTGTCGTTCGGGTAAAGCACCTGTGAGATGTTCTCTGCATTGATCTTATGGCGCACGGCTTCTGTATAGTCACCTGAGTTGAACTCCTGGAAGCTGAACTCCATCGGGGACTGGGCAGACCAGAGCCTGAGTGTGTTGATGGTCTTTCCGCCGTAGCCGACAATCGGCGTGTCGTAAGCCATTCCGTTGACCTGTTCTGCAGGAATCCACTTGAATATGTCGCGTCCGTTCTCACGGATAACCTTCACGTCTCCGCCGAAGTATACCGGGTAGGTGAGGTCGCTTCTCTTGACCTCCCAGGGATTGCCGTCCTTAAGCCAGTTGTCCGGCTGCTCGACTTGCCAGCCGTTACGCACCTGCTGGTTGAAGATTCCGTAGTTGTATCTGATGCCGTAGCCGTAAGCGGGAATCTCAAGCGTGGCAAGGCTGTCGAGGAAACAGGCGGCAAGCCTTCCCAGACCGCCGTTTCCAAGACCGGCATCCGGCTCCTGTGCGGCAAGGTCCTCAAGCTGATAGCCGAGGGAGGAAAGGGCATCCCTGACAGGCTTCTCAAGGCCGAGGTTGATGATATTGTTGGTCATGGCCCTTCCCATGAGGAATTCAAGTGAGAGATAGTAGACCCTCTTGGCGCTTTTCGCTCTCTGGGTCTTTCTGGAGATGTCCCACTGATGGATGATTCTGTCCCTGATTGCCATGGAAATGGCCTGATAGCGGGCTTCCTCTGTTGTATGGTAGACATCTGCGTCGAAATTGTATTTGAGCTGTTCGGCAAAATCCTGTGCAATGTCCTTTGCACTGTGACCGTATCTGGTACGAGGTTCTGTTGCCATAAGTCCTCCTGAATGTCGAAATGAAACCGACTTATGATAAATAAATTCCTTTGCCTTAAGCAAGTACTGCCTGAATATGATGGAAAATGTGAGAAATTCCGGAGCAAAGGCCTGCTGTTCTGTTTTTCTCTCCGTACTGTCAGAAATTATATTGCATTTGTATTGACAAGGCTCTGTTCATTCTGTTAAATTAGCGTTTGCATGTTGCGCCGTGCCTTACCAACACGTGCATTTGTGCCCTATTACTTTTGCCCTTGTAGCTCAGTCGGTAGAGCACCACCATGGTAAGGTGGGGGTCAGCGGTTCAAATCCGCTCGGGGGCTTTTCAAAAGGAAGTCCTAAGGAGATTCAGTTATGGCAAACGCTAAGAAAAACAGTCCTGTAGAGAAGATTGCACTGCAGTGCACAGAATGCAAGCAGAAGAACTATACAACTCAGAAGAACAGACGTAACACAGCAGGCAAGCTTGAGCTGATGAAGTACTGCCCGTTTGAGAGAAAGCACACTCTTCACAGAGAAGCAAAGATTAAATAAGATTAATCTGTTGTCGAGGCACGAGCGGGTTAGTAGCTCCAACGGTTAGAGCACTGGTCTCCAAAACCGGGTGTTGTACGTTCGAATCGTACCTGACCCGCTGGTGCCTCGGACAAGAAAAGGAGATTCCTGATGTTTAAGAAGATGGGCAGATATTTCAAGGAATGCTATCTGGAGATGAAGAAAGTCTCCTGGCCGGGTCGCGGCGAGGTTCTTCATTCCGCAAAGATTGTCATTCTTTCCACAATCGTGTTTGCAATCATCCTCGGTCTTGTAGATTTCGTCCTCCTGAGAGGTATCTACTTAATTTTCTAGGATTTGATAAATGGCTAAAGGTTGGTACATCGTACATACATATTCCGGTTACGAGCAGAAGATCCAGAGAACGATTTTCAAGCTCAGGGAGATGGATACTGATTTCGCTCTCGTCGTTTCTGACGTGAAGGTCCCCATGGAGACTGTAACTGAGATCAAGGACGGCAAGAAGAAGGAAGTCAAGAGAAAGATTCTTCCGGGCTATATTCTTGTTGAAATCGACTTCCCTGATGATGCCACATGGAAGAACACCTACTCGAAGATCAAGAGAATCCAGGGTGTAACCGGATTTGTGTCTGCGATGGAAGGCAGGAAGCCGCAGCCCCTCAGCGCTGCTGAGATGAAGGGCATAATGCAGAAGACAGGCGAGGTTCCGACCGAGAAGGAGTTCAGGCCAAAGCAGAACTTCCAGACAGGAGAGGAAGTCAGGATTATTGACGGTCCCTTCGAGTCCTTCAGCGGAACAATCGACGAGATTGACTCCGTCAAGGGCAAGCTTCGCGTCTCTGTTCAGATTTTCGGCCGTTCAACGCCGGTTGAGGTTGAGTTCAGCCAGGCGGAGAAGGTTGAATACTGATTGTGAAGGACGGTTACTTGACGCCGTCCCTTACGTGTTTTTTGACATCGTCAAGCTAAAACAGAAAACTCCCTGACAGACACGAAGTCGTCAGGTGGGAGCCAGATCGTATGACTGGCGTTAATACCAGCGCACAGCCCCGCTTATCCGGTCAACTCAGACCAGGCTGGTGCGTAAGGAGAAAGAAGTATGGCAAAGAAAAAGGTTACTGCGGTGATCAAGCTGCAGTGTCCTGCCCAGAAGGCCACCCCGGCACCTCCAATTGGACCGGCACTCGGACCTCATGGTGTCAGCGCTCCTCAGTTCGTTCAGCAGTTCAACGACAAGACGAAAGGCTACGAACCAGGACTCATTCTTCCCGTTATCATCACTGTCTACCAGGACAAGAGTTTCTCGTTCATCCTGAAAACTCCTCCTGCCGCTGTCCTCATCAAGAAGGCACTCGGTCTGCAGACAGCAAGTGGCGCCCCCAACAAGACAAAGGTCGGCACACTCACTCAGGCACAGCTTACTGAAATCGCACAGACCAAGCTTCCAGATCTCAATGCTTACGATATTGAAGCAGCAAAGAAGATCGTTGCTGGCACTGCTCGTTCAATGGGCGTAGAGGTGGAGAAGTAAGATGAAAAGAGGAAAGAAATACCAGGAAGCTGCCAAGAAAGTCGACAAGAGCAGGCTTTATGACCTTCAGGAGGCATCACAGCTTGTCAAGGACTGCGCTTATGCGAAGTTCACAGAGACAGTTGAGATTTCCGTTTTCCTGAACCTCAAGAAGAGCCAGTCTGTCAGAGACACAGTCGTTCTTCCGAACCAGTTCCAGGCTCAGAAGAGAATCCTTGTCTTCGCCAAGGGCGAGAAGGCTCAGGAAGCTCTTGATGCCGGTGCTGCTTATGTCGGTGACACAGAGCTCATCGAGAAGGTCCGCTCAGGCTGGATGGATTTCGATGTCGCAGTCGCAACACCTGACATGATGAAGGATGTCGGACGCCTCGGACCGATTCTTGGACGCAGAGGACTCATGCCGAACCCGAAGACTCACACAGTCACCAATGATATCAAGGAAGCTCTTGCTGAACTGAACAAGGGACGTGTCGAATTCAGGGCTGACAAGACAGGTGTCGTTCACCTGGCAATCGGCAAGGTCACCATGGATGCCGCACAGATTGCAGAGAACGCAAAGGCCACAATCGATGAGATTGTCAGAAAGAGACCGGTTGACACAAAGGGCGATTTCGTCCTCTCAGTCTCCCTCTCTTCCACAATGGGACCTGGCGTGCCTGTGGATTTCAAGGCTCTTCAGTAAGGAGGAAGATGTATGGATAACTATCAGACACGTGTCACAGCTGCAAAAGAAGATGCAGTCAAGGCGCTCAAGGAAGAATTTGACGGATACAACGGATACATCTTCACAGACTATCGCGGAATGACAGTTGCACAGCTCACTGAGCTGAGAAACAACCTCAGGAAGAACGATGCACAGTACAGGGTTGTCAAGAACCGCTATGCAAAGCTTGCATTCAAGAACCTTGGCAAGACTGGTGCAGAGGACCAGATGGTCGGACCTACAGCTGTCGCTCTCGCAAAGGGTGATGAGTCAAACGTTGTCGCAAAGGCACTTTTCGAGGCTATCAAGAACGGTGCTCCGATGCAGATCAAGGGTGCAATCATTGACGGAGAGGTCATGGATGCACAGAAGGTTGAGGCTCTCTCAAAGCTTCCTACCAAGCTCGAGCTCATTGCTTCACTCATGGGAACCATGAAGGCTCCTGTGCAGAAGCTTGCTGCCACACTGCTTGCGTATGTCGAATCAAAGGGCGGAGTTCCGTCAGAAAACTGAATCATACGGTCCTAGTCTTCGTTCATGTAACCTGCTAGACCGTCAGAAATAATTACCTAGGAGAAGATAATATGGCTACTAAGGAAGAAATTCTCGAATCAATCGCACAGATGTCTGTCATGGACGTTGCAGACCTCATCAAGATGATGGAGGAGAAGTTCGGTGTTGTTGCTGCTGCTGCAGCTGTTGCTGTTGCTGGTGGTGCTGCTGCTGATGCTCCTGCAGAAGAAGAGCAGACAGAGTTCAATGTCACACTCAAGAGCGTTGATGCTGCAAAGAAGATTGCATGTATCAAGGAAGTCCGCGCTGTCACAGGCCTCGGCCTCAAGGAAGCAAAGGACCTCTGCGAGAACGGTGGTGTCATCAAGGAAGCTGTCAGCAAGGAAGAAGCTGCATCCATCAAGGAGAAGCTTGAGGCTGCAGGTTGTGTTGTCGAGGTCAAATAACCTCAATAGCGAATGTGGGCTTTCTGCCCACCCGAATGCCACTGCGGGGGCGCTTTTCCCCCTCAGTGGCTTAATCTGTCTTTAAATAAAGCACGTCTCAATCGTGGCAATTGCCACACAAAACCCAGTTCTATGGAGGGTGCATGATGGTTGCCAAGGGCAAAGTCATTGAACGAAAATACATCGGTTCAGATTTCCAGGAAGTGTGTGAGCTGCCTAACCTCATCGGTGTCCAGCTCGACAGTTACGAGAGATTCTTACAGCTGGAGAGGATTAAGAAGGGCCTTCAGCCCGATCCTTCAACAGGTCTGGAATTCGTGTTCAGAAACACATTCCCGATTACAAGCCCCAACGGGGACATGACTCTCAACTATGACGGCTACACCCTGGACTTCGACAACATGAAGTTCACTGAATCCGAATGCAAGAAAAAGGGCAGGAGCTACTGTGTACCTGTAAAGGCCAGAATCAATCTGGAACTGAAGAACGGGGAGTTCATCGAGAAGGAGATTTTCTTCGGCGACATTCCTCTCATGACAGACAGAGGCACATTCATCATCAATGGTGCCGAGAGAGTCGTCGTCTCCCAGATTCACAGATCCCCTGGTGTCATCTTCCAGGTGGAGAAGGGAGTCTACTCATCCCGTATCATTCCGTACCGCGGAAGCTGGCTCGAATTTGAAATTGATGACAAGAAAAACTGTATATATGCAAAAATAGACCGCAAGAAGCGTATTCTCGGCACTCTTTTCCTGCGTGCAATCGGAATCGATTCAAGAGAGAAGATTGTCGCATCCTTCTACACAAGCGAGCGTCTTCCGCTCAATGCTGAAGAGAGAGCTGCAGCTGAGAACAGATACAGCTTCAAGGACCTTTATGTGAAAGACGAAGAGGGAGGCGAGATCAAGCTCGTGCGTGCCGGTGACATCCTTCACCCGCATGAGATTGACACACTCATCGCCCAGGGCGTCACAGAGGTCGAGGTCGTCGACATCAAGGGTGAGGACACTCTTCACAGTGAGATTATCCTGTCAACTCTTGAGGCCGAGAAGAAGATCATGGCTGATGACGAGGATGAGCCGACCAAGGAAGAGTACCTCGGTGCCATCTACAGCATCCTCATGCCGGGCGAGATGATTGCCATGGAGAGGGCAGAGAAGGATCTTCCAGAGATGTTCTTCTCTGAGCGCCGCTATGATCTGGGCAAGGTCGGACGCTACAAGTTTAACAAGAAGTTCGGCAAGGAAGGAGAGGCTATGGACACTTCCGTCACAGTCCTCCAGCCTGCTGACATCGTTCATACAATGGCCTTCCTCATTAAGGTTTTTAATAGAGAGGCCAATGTTGATGATATCGACCACCTTGGAAACCGCCGTGTCAGAAGTGTCGGAGAACTTCTCCAGACACAGCTCAATGCCGCTTTCTCAAGAATGGAGAGAATCGCACGCGAGAGAATGAACCTTGAAAGCGAGGGCAATGTCAGGCCGCAGGATGTCATTTCCATCAAGCCGATTGTCGCAGCCGTCAAGGAGTTCTTCGGATCCAGCCAGCTGTCTCAGTTCATGGACCAGATCAACCCGCTTGCCGAGCTCACTCATAAAAGAAGGCTCAATGCCCTCGGACCTGGCGGTCTTTCCCGTGACAGGGCCGGCTTCGAAGTCCGTGATGTTCATTACACACACTACGGAAGAATGTGTCCGATTGAGACACCTGAAGGTCCGAACATCGGTCTTATTGTCTCTCTCGCGAACTATACGAAAATCAATGAGTACGGTTTCCTTGTGACCCCGTACAGGAAGGTTGTTGACGGAATCGCGACAAAGGAGGTCGTCGAGCTCGATGCCAACGATGAGGAGAGATACTACATCGCACAGGCATCCGCGAAGATTGACAAGGACGGTCACTTCATTGACAAGGAAGTCCCTGTCCGCCATCAGGGCGACTACTCCACACGTGAGCCTAAGGACATCAAGTACATGGATGTCAGCCCGAAGCAGGTAATCTCTGTCGCTGCATCCCTCATCCCGTTCCTTGAGCATGATGATGCCAACCGTGCACTGATGGGCTCCAACATGCAGCGCCAGGCAGTTCCTCTCGTGTTCCCTGAGGCTCCTCGTGTGGGAACCGGTATGGAAGGCAAGGCGGCTTACGACTCAGGCGTCCTCGTCAAGGCCAGAAGAGGCGGAGAGGTCATCTATGCCAGCTCCACGGAAGTCAGGATTCTTGTCAACAGAGATGAAGCCGAGATTGAAGGCGAAGTCGACAAATATGAGATCCAGAAGTTCCAGAGAACAAACCAGGATACCTGTTTCAACCAGAAGACAATCGTATCTGTAGGCCAGAAGGTCGCCAAGGGTACTGTCCTTGCAGACGGACCGGCAACACAGAACGGTGAGCTTGCTCTGGGAAGAAACATTCTGGTCGGCTTCGTTCCATGGAACGGATATAACTATGAGGATGCTGTCCTTATCTCAGAGCGCGTTGTCAGGGAAGATATCTACACTTCTATCCACATCAAGGAGTTCTCCATTGATGTCAGAGAGACAAAGCTCGGACCAGAGAAGCTTACAAGGGATATCCCGAACACAAGCGAGAGAATGGTCGCAAGCCTTGACAGTGACGGTATCGTGACAATCGGAACCTATGTGCGTCCGGGACAGATTCTGGTCGGAAAGGTCACTCCGAAGTCTGAAAGCGACACCACACCGGAGTTCAAGCTTCTCAACTCAATCTTCGGCGAGAAGGCAAAGGAAGTGCGTGACTCATCACTCAAGGTGCCCCATGGAACTGAGGGTACCGTCATCGACATCCAGAGGATGAAGAAGAGTGACAAGGATGAGCTCCCGCCGGGAGTCGAGGAGACAGTCACTGTCCTTATCGCGACAAAGAGAAAGCTCACTCAGGGCGACAAGATGGCAGGACGTCACGGAAACAAGGGTGTTGTATCCAGAATCCTTCCGGAAGAGGACATGCCGTACATGGAAGACGGCACACCGCTTGATGTCTGTCTCAACCCGCTCGGTGTTCCTTCTCGTATGAATATCGGACAGCTGATGGAGACTCAGCTCGGCTGGGCTGCAGTCAAGCTTGACGAGTGGTATTCATCTCCGGTCTTCCAGTCTGCATCAATGGAGCAGATTGAAGCCAAGATGAAGGAGGCAGGACTTCCTGTCACCAGCAAGACGATGCTGATGGACGGAAGAACAGGTGTTCCTTTCGTGAATCCCGTCTTCTGCGGATATATCTACTACCTGAAGCTGCACCACCTTGTCGACGACAAGATGCATGCCAGAAGCACAGGTCCGTATTCGCTTGTCACACAGCAGCCTCTTGGAGGTAAGGCCCAGTTCGGCGGCCAGAGACTCGGAGAGATGGAAGTCTGGGCTCTTGAGGCATATGGTGCTGCAAACACATTGCAGGAGCTTCTGACAATCAAGTCAGATGACATGATCGGACGTGTGAAGATTTACGAGTCAATCGTCAAGGGCGAGCCGGCACAGAGTGCAGGTATGCCTGAGGCCTTCAACGTCCTCGTACAGGAAATCAGAGGTCTTGCTCTCGATATGAGTGTATACGATGCAAATGGCAGGCAGGTTGCTCTCACTGAACGTGATGAGGAACTCATCCAGAAGGCCGAGAAGGGCAATAACTGACAGGAGATTATGGCATTATGAGAGAAATTCAGGATTTTGACAGCATTCGTATCAGACTTGCCTCTCCGGAGCAGATTCTTGCCTGGTCTTATGGAGAGGTTAAAAAGCCGGAGACAATCAACTACAGGACACTCCGCCCTGAGAAGGACGGTCTGTTCTGTGAGAGAATCTTCGGAACAACCAAGGAATGGGAATGTTTCTGCGGAAAGTTCAAGAGCATCCGCTACAAGGGCATGGTCTGTGACCGCTGCGGCGTTGAAGTCACAAGCACAAAGGTCCGCCGTGAGAGGATGGGCCATATCACACTGGCAAGTCCGGTATCACACATCTGGTACTACAGAAGCGTGCCTTCACGCATGTCCCTCCTGCTGGATATCAGCAGGACAAACCTGCAGTCCATTCTCTATTATGAAAAATATGTCGTCACTGATCCCGGCGATACCGATCTCAAACTCAAGCAGCTTCTGACAGAGGAGCAGTATATGGAGGCTGTCGACCGCTATGGCGAAGATGCCTTCAAGGCTGGTATGGGCGCCGAGGCAGTCAGGGTTCTTCTTGCCGCTCTCGACCTTGACCAGCTTTCTGCCGAGCTCAGGGAGCAGATGAGACAGAAGAAGGACACAAAGGATGCCCGTCTTCTGAAGAGAATCAAGGTCTGTGAGGATTTCAGGGATTCAGGCAACAGGCCTGAGTGGATGATTCTCACTGTCATCCCTGTCATTCCGCCAGATCTGCGCCCTATGGTCCAGCTTGACGGAGGACGCTTTGCGACAAGTGACCTCAATGACCTTTACCGAAGGGTAATCAACAGAAACAACCGTCTGCAGCGCCTCATCAGTCTGCATGCTCCTGACATCATCATCCGCAACGAGAAGAGGATGCTTCAGGAAGCGGTTGATGCTCTTTTCGACAACTCAAAGCGCAAGAGAGTCGTCAAAGGCGCTTCCAACAGGCCTCTGAAGTCACTTTCAGATCTCCTGAAGGGAAAGCAGGGAAGATTCAGACAGAACCTTCTCGGAAAGCGTGTTGACTACTCCGGACGTTCTGTTATCGTTGTCGGACCTGAACTGAAAATCTACCAGTGCGGTGTTCCTTCCAAGATGGCCCTTGAGCTCTTCAAGCCTTTCATCATGAGAAAGCTTGTCCAGAAGGATGTCGCACTCAACGTCAAGCGGGCAAAGACCCTTGTCGAGCAGGAGACACCGGAGGTGTGGGCAATCCTTGACGAGGTTGTCAAGGAGCACCCTGTCATGCTCAACCGTGCTCCTACGCTGCACAGACTCGGTATCCAGGCCTTCGAGCCGGTTCTTGTTGACGGAAAGGCCCTCAAGCTCCATCCGCTCGTATGTCATGCGTTCAATGCTGACTTCGACGGTGACCAGATGGCAATCCACGTGCCTCTCACTCAGGCAGCACAGCTTGAGTGCTGGACACTCATGCTTTCAGCGACGAACCTTCTTGACCCGGCAAACGGAAAGCCTATTGTCTACCCCTCACAGGATATGGTCCTCGGTATCTTCTATCTGACAAAGCAGATGGAGAATGCACATGGAGAAGGCCATTATTACAACTCCCTTGATGAGATTGAAGTGGCAATCGATGCCGGTGCTGTCAGCTACAATGCACTGATCAATTTCCGCTTCAAGGAAGATCTTGTCATCGTCTCTGAAGACGGAACGAAGACTGTCGCTGACGGTAAGACATGGTTCAAGACAACTCCGGGAAGAATCATCTTCAACGCATCCCTGCCACAGGGTGTTCCTTTCCAGAACTATGTGCTTGGAGACAAGCAGCTGAAGAAGGTCATCGGAGAGACAATCAGGGAGAAGAAGCCTTCTGTGGCCATCAAGCTTCTTGATTCAATCAAGGACGTCGGTTACAAGTATGCGACCCTCTTCGGTGCCACAATCGGTCTGTCTGACATGATCATTCCTGATACAAAGGTCTCTCTTGTCGAGAAGGCCAACGAGGAGCAGAGCCAGATTCTCTCCCAGTACCGCTCAGGTCAGATCACACAGGAAGAGCGCTACAACAGAATCATCGGTCTGTGGTCAAGCACGAACGACCAGCTGACAGATGACCTCATGAACCAGCTTGAGAAGAGCCAGAACGGATTCAACCCGCTTTACCTCATGGCTGTCTCCGGTGCCCGCGGAAGCCGCACACAGATCAGACAGCTTGGCGCAATGCGCGGTCTCATGGCCCGTCCGAGCGGTGATATCATCGAGTTCCCGATCAAGTCCAACTTCAAGGAAGGACTCAGCATCATCGAGTTCTTCATCTCCACAAACGGTGCAAGAAAGGGTCTTTCCGATACAGCTCTCAAGACAGCCGAGGCAGGTTATCTTACAAGAAGGCTTGTCGATATCTCCCAGGATGTTGTCGTCAACATCGATGACTGTCACACAATCAACGGTATCTGGAGAAGCGCAATCAAGGACGGCGATGAGATTGTCGAGCATCTTGCTGACAGAATTGTCGGACGCTGCCCTGTCGATGATGTCGTACATCCGTTCCTCAAGGATGCCAGCGGCAAGCCGGTCGTGCTTGCAAAGGCGAACGAGGAGATTGACGAGGATACAGCAAAGGCTATCGAGGATGCCGGAATCGAGTCCGTCTACCTCAGAACCGTCCTCACATGTGAGGCCCGTTATGGTGTCTGTGCCAAGTGTTATGGCAGAAACCTTGCGAACAACAAGCCTGTTGAAATCGGTGAGGCCGTCGGTACAATTGCCGCACAGTCAATCGGACAGCCTGGAACCCAGCTGACGATGAGAACCTTCCACGTCGGTGGAACGGCAACCGCATCGACAGAAGCAAACGTCCTTTCCTTTGACCATATGGTCATTGTCGGGGAAATCTCCCGCAACTATGTCAGAAGGGAAAGCGATGGAAAGCTTGTCTTCCCGAGAAAGGGTGTCATCCAGGTCTACCGTGTCCTGGTCGAGCTTACAGGTCAGTTCGATTCTCTCGTGCCACATGACACAGAGATTACAGAAGGCAAGCTCACGCTCTCTCCGGTAGCAAAGGGTACAGATATCTACGTCAAGGACGGAGTTGTCTGCACAAGTGCATTCAACGGCTTCATCACTACATATGAAGGAAGAACCTTCATTGTCGCAAAGGCTGTTGATCACCGTGTCGCTCCGGGCAGCGAGCTGTGTGTCAGCGATTATCAGGTTGTTGATGCCAACAAGCCGATTGTCGAGTTTGACCCGTTCAGCGAGCCTATCATCGCAGAGCATTCAGGAAAGGTCCTCTTTGCTGACATCAAGGAGGGAAGCACCCTTATCAACGAAGTCAACGAAGAGACTGGAAATATTGAAAGGAAGATTACAGAGCACAACCTCGAGAACCTCCAGCCGAGAATCGTCATCCAGACTGAGGACGGACAGGAGTTCACATACCTCCTGCCAGGCGGTGCCTACATCCAGATCAGCGAGCTGGACAATGTCGGTATCGGTACAGTGCTCGCAAAGCTGTCCAAGGCTTCACAGAAGACAAAGGATATCACTGGTGGTCTTCCCCGTGTCGGTGAGCTCTTCGAGGCAAGGACTCCGAAGGATCCGGCCGTGCTTGCACAGGTTTCCGGAACAGTCCATATCGGAGCTGTTGTCAAGAGCAAGAGAATCATCGAGATTGAGGATGCCTTCGGCAGGAAGTACAAGCACTCTGTGCCGCTTTCTTCCAACCTCCTGGTCCGTGATGACGAAGTCGTGCAGGCTGCAGAACCTCTGTGCGATGGATCCAAGGACCCGCATGACATCCTGAACATCCTCGGTGAGAATGCTCTTCAGACCTTCCTTGTCGATGAAGTCCAGCAGGTCTACAGAATGCAGGGCGTTGACATCAACGACAAGCATCTGGGCATCATCATCCGCCAGATGCTGCGCAAAGTGCAGATTGTCCAGGTCGGTGATACCAACTTCATCTATCAGCAGCAGGTCGACAAGTTCAAGTTCTTTGCTGAGAATGAAAGAGTCATCGCCCAGGGTGGTCAGCCGGCAGTCGCACGTCCTCTGCTTCTGGGTATCACAAGAGCGTCTCTGTCAATCGACAGCTTCATCTCTGCCGCCTCATTCCAGGAGACCACGAAGGTCTTGACAAATGCTGCGATTGCTGGTAGTAAAGATGAGCTTAGAGGTCTCAAGGAGAATGTCATCATCGGTCACCTCATCCCTGCAGGAACAGGTATGAAGCAGTACCGCAACATTCAGCTTGATCAGGGACAGCTCGATGAGCTTCAGCAGCAGGTCGAGAGAATCAAGGCTGAGCACAAGGCAGCTCAGCAGCTTGAGGAAGAGGACTTTGATGTTGAGGATATCGCTGGAATGAAATCCGTGGGAGACTTTGGAGATGCCGATGTTGAAGAAGGCAGCGGCATGAGTGACGAGGAGTGAGCCTGTCGGCAATCTCCCCGTCTTCCAGATGAGTCTCATGCTGACCATGGAATTCGATAGATGCACCGCCTGTGCGGTGCAGGGCGTCATGTTGTGAGGATGACTGCCCAGACAAAAAAACGGAGTGTATCGAAAGATGCCTACAATTAATCAGCTCATTAGAAAGGGCAGGACAAGTTCAAAGAACAAGACAAAGTCTCCTGCTCTTGATGGTTGCCCGCAGAAGAGGGGAACCTGCACAAGGGTCATGACTGTCACACCTAAGAAGCCGAACTCAGCTCTTAGAAAGGTCGCCCGTGTGCGTCTGTCAAACGGAATTGAAGTTACTGCTTACATTCCTGGTATTGGTCACAACCTGCAGGAGCACTCAGTTGTTCTCGTAAGGGGTGGAAGAGTTAAGGACCTTCCTGGTGTTCGTTATCACATCATCCGCGGTAGCAAGGATACCCTTGGTGTTGCAGACAGGAAGAGAAGCCGCTCGAAGTACGGTGCCAAGAAGCCAAAGGCCTGATAGAGGAGGGATTGCGAAATGTCAAGAGGAAAAACTCCAGTCAGGGAAGTCACACCCGATGCAGTATACAACAGCGCCGTTGTTGAGAAGTTCATCCGCCGCATGATGCTCGATGGCAAGAAAGGTGTTTCCACAAAGATCACCTACACAGCCATGAACACAGTTGCCGAGAAGTCCGGTGAGAATGCTCTGGATGTCTTCACAAAGGCACTTGAGAATGTCAAGCCGATGGTTGAGGTCAAGAGCCGCCGTGTCGGTGGTGCCACATACCAGGTCCCGACAGAAATCAGGGAGTCCAGAAGAGAGGCTCTTGCAATGCGCTGGATTATCGCAGCAGCAAGGGCAAGAAGCGGAAAGAGCATGGCTGAGAAGCTTGCAGCCGAGCTGCTTGATGCTTACAACTCAACAGGTGCAGCTTTCAAGAAGAAGGAAGACACACACCGCATGGCAGAAGCCAACAAGGCATTCAGCCACTTCAGATGGTAGTCTGAAATTCTTCACAGACAGAAAAAGGCAGTCCGGTAAACGAGCTGCCTTTTCTGTTTTTTTCTGATAAGGATGAAGCTTATTTCTCAAAAGCCTGTCTGATTGCTTTTGCAAGCTGGTCCGGGCAGCTTGTCGACTTCATCCCGCAAAGGGTGCCTTCCAGCCTGTCTGCAACCGCGAGGGCATCCATTCCCTCACATAGTTTTCCGATTCCCTTGAGGTTTCCGTTGCAGCCGCCGAGGAATCTGACATCACGGAGCTTTCCTTCGCTGTCGATGTCGAAGTCAATCTGGCGTGAACATGTACCGCGTGTAGCATATGTGCAATGCATTTCTCTTTCTCCTATTCTGAAGGAGAAAATAGAGAAAAGAAGAAAGAAAATCAACAGTAGCCTAAAGGTCAGCATTACAAAAAAATATATGTTGACACTTTTCCCTCTTTTCTATATAGTGTCCATCGTGTCTGCCCACAGACAGCTGTCTGTGTGTGCGCAGGCAAGAGCCAAACTGGCTATGCCGAGAGGCAGAGTTGTGTGGTTCCAGATGAGTAAGTTCTTTGATAGCTTATACGTATGTCGGTTTTACCTTTGAGTTCTGCCGACCTCTGGTCCTCTTGATTCTGACTCTTTAACAAGCTTAGTCCGTTTGTAACTCTGGGAATTGGTAAAGGCCTTGGCCTTTATGACAATACTATTTTAATTGTGATAGCTAATCACAAGGAGGAACTGATGGCTAAGGAAAAATTCGAAAGAACTAAGCCACACGTAAACGTTGGTACCATTGGTCACGTTGACCATGGTAAGACCACTCTCACAGCAGCCATTACAATGCACTGTGCAAGACTTTTCGGAGACAAGGCCCTCAACTACGATGCCATTGATAACGCACCGGAAGAGAAGGCTCGTGGTATCACCATCAACACAAGACACGTTGAGTACCAGTCAAAGAACCGCCACTATGCACACGTTGACTGCCCGGGCCACGCTGACTACATCAAGAACATGATCACAGGTGCTGCTCAGATGGATGGAGCTATCATCGTTGTTGCTGCTACAGATGGTGCTATGGCTCAGACAAAGGAGCACATCCTTCTCGCTCGCCAGGTTGGTGTACCTTGCATTATCGTTTTCATCAACAAGTGCGATCAGGTTGACGATCCGGATCTCATCGACCTCGTTGAGGAAGAGATGAGAGACCTTCTCACAGAGTATGGTTTTGATGGTGCTAACTGCCCTGTCATCAGAGGATCCGCATATCAGGCAATGACAAACCCGGACGATCCTGAGGCTACAAAGTGCATCGACGAGCTTCTGGATGCAATGGATGCTTACATCCCGCTTCCGGAGAGAGCTGTTGACAAGCCGTTCCTCATGCCGATTGAAGACATCTTCTCAATCTCCGGCCGTGGTACAGTTGTTACAGGCCGTGTCGAGTCTGGTGTTGTCCATGTCAACGATCCTGTTTCCATCGTTGGTATCAAGGAGACAAAGGACACAGTTGTCACAGGTGTTGAGATGTTCAACAAGCTGCTTGATGAAGGTCAGGCTGGTGATAACATCGGTGCTCTTCTCAGAGGTGTTGACAAGAAGGAAGTTGTCCGCGGACAGGTTCTTGCAAAGCCAAAGTCAATCACACCGCACGCAAAGTTCACAGGCGCTGTCTACGTGCTCAGCAAGGATGAGGGTGGACGCCACTCCCCATTCTTCACAGGATATCGCCCGCAGTTCTATTTCAGAACAACTGACATCACAGGCACAGTCACACTTCCTGCAGGTAAGGAAATGGTCATGCCTGGCGACCACACAGAGATCGAAGTCGAACTCATCCACCAGGTTGCTATGGACAAGGGTCTCCGCTTCGCTATCCGCGAGGGTGGCAGAACAGTCGCTTCCGGTCAGGTTACAGAGATTAAGGACTGAGTCCGGACGTGATTTTTTAAACATCTTGCCGGGAGAGGACTTCCCGGCAAGAAAATTTGATTTTTGGAGATTTTTGAAAAATGGCAAATGAAAGAATTCGTGTCAGACTGAGAGGCTTTGATGTGGAACTTGTAGAGCAGAGCTCAAAGTCTATCGTCCAGACTGTAGTGAAAGCAGGAGCACAGGTATCAGGTCCAGTGCCTCTTCCGACCCAGATCAGAAAATATACTGTCTTGAGATCACCTCACGTCAACAAGAAGGCTCGTGAGCAGTTCGAAATGAGAACACACAAGAGATTGATTGACATTCTGGATCCAACTCCAAAGGTTGTGGAAGCCCTTATGAAGCTCGAACTCCCTGCAGGTGTTGACGTTGAAATTAAACAGTGAAGTTGAGGTAAGAGATGTTAGGGCTTATCGGCAAAAAAATTGGAATGACACAGGTGTTTGACGCCAACGGTGTCCTTACCCCTGTGACAGTAATTAAAATAGAGGACAATGTTGTTGTCGGAAACAGAACTGAGGAGGCCAATGGCTACACAGCCGCAGTTCTCGCTTCAGGCGACATGAAGGAAAGCCGTGCTACAAAGCCATATGCCGGACAGTTCAAGAGCGCAGGTTGCGATGTCAAGAAGACTGTCATGGAGATGAGGGACTTTGATAAGGAAGTCCAGGTTGGCGAAGTTCTCGGTGTAGATATGTTTAAGGATATTGCGTTCGTTGATGTCACAGGAACCTCAAAAGGTAAGGGTTTTCAGGGCGGTATGAAGCGTTATGGTTTCGGTGGTGGACGTGCAACACACGGTTCCAAGTTCCACAGAGACCTCGGTGGTACAGCCATGTCATCAACACCCTCACGCACATTCAAGGGCCACAGAATGGCTGGCCACATGGGTGCTGAGAGGACCACTGTTCAGAATCTCAAGGTGGTCGCAGTTGACAGTGAGATGCAGGTTCTCATGGTCAAGGGAGCTGTCCCGGGACCGGTCATGAGCACAGTCATCGTGAAGAAAGCAATCAAGAAGTAGTGGGGCTAGAGATGGAAGCAAAAGTTTATTCAACTGCAGCTAAGGAAGTCCGCACTGTCGAGCTCAACGAAGAAGTCTTCGCAAGAGAGGTCAGTGACGGTGCTATCTACTACGCTGTGAACAATGAGCTTGCCAACCGCCGTGTTGGTACAGCATGCACTAAGACCCGCGCTGAAGTTAACTACAGCAATACTAAGCCTTATAAGCAGAAGGGAACTGGTAATGCACGCCGTGGTGACAAGAAGTCACCGATTATGGTCGGCGGCGGCACAATCTTCGGACCGAAGCCGCGTGATTACTCCTATTCTATTCCCAAGAAGATGAAGAGGCTTGCTTACAAGAGCCTTCTGAGCCTCGGTGTTCAGGAGAACCGCCTTGTTATTGTTGAGGATTTCACCAGTGAGAATGGAAAGACCAGAGATCTGGCTCAGATCATGAAGGCTTTCGATACTGAGAATCAGCGCACTGTCATTATCATGAAGGATGATGATCCGATGCTCCGCAGAGCTGCAAGGAACATTCCTTACCTTCATGTTCTTTCTTACGACAAGCTTTCCGCAAAGGAACTCCTTTATGGACGCAAGATCCTCGTTCTCGAGACTGCTGCCCAGAACCTCGGAAAGTTCTATGGTGAGAGATAAGGGGTGACAAGATGAGAGCAGATCAGGTAATTATCAGACCAATCGTCAGTGAAAAGTCCACTCTCGCAAGAGAAGGGGAAGTCAAGAAATACACCTTCGTCGTGGATCCCAGAGCAAACAAGTTTGACATCATGGCTGCTGTCAAGGAAATCTGGGGTGTTGATGCCACAGCCTGCAACGTCATGAACTACAAGGGCAAGCCCAAGTATTCAAGAGGTAAGGGCGGCTACATCAAGGGTTCCACTTCCTCCTGGAAGAAGGCTGTTGTCACACTGGTCAGAGGCCAGTCAATTTCTGCCTTCGAAGGCGTATAAGGAGATAGAGAGAAATGGCACTTAAATCATACAAACCATATACTCCTGGCCTTCGCCAGAAGACAGTTCTCTCTTTTGATGAGATCACAGCAAAGAAGCCGGAGAAGAGCTTGACAAGAAAGCTCACAAAGACAGCCGGCCGCGACACATTCGGACGCATTTCAATGCGCCGCAGAGGTGGTGGTCACAAGAGAGCTTACAGAATCATCGACTTCAAGAGAAACAAGTTCGGTGTTCCTGGAACAGTCAAGACAATCGAGTATGATCCGAACAGAAGCGCAAACATCGCACTGGTCTTCTATGCTGACGGAGAGAAGAGATACATCATCGCTCCGAAGGGACTGAAGGTTGGTACTCAGGTTCTTGCAGGACCGGATGCTCCGCTCACAGTCGGCAATGCTCTTCCTCTGAAGAACATCCCGCTCGGTGTCACAGTTCATAACATTGAGCTTACACTCGGCCGCGGAGGACAGCTCGTCCGCTCTGCCGGTACAGGTGCGACAGTCGTTGCAAAGGAAGGTGACTATGTCACACTCCGCCTGCCTTCCGGTGAGATGAGAATGGTCTTCGGCGAGTGCTTTGCGACAATCGGCGAGCTTGGAAACGAGGATCACATGAATGTCTCCCTCGGAAAGGCCGGTGCTTCACGCCACCTTGGAAGAAGACCTAAGGTACGCGGTGTCGCAATGAACCCGATCGATCACCCGCATGGTGGTGGTGAAGGCAAGACAGCTGCAGGACGCCATCCGGTCACTCCGTGGGGCAAGCAGACCAAGGGTGCGAAGACACGCTCTAAGAAGAAGCCTTCAGGCAAGTTCATCGTCAAGAAGCGCAAGTAGGAGTTTAGCTAAATGTCAAGGTCAATCAAAAAAGGTCCTTTTGTTGATGAGAGTCTTCTCAAAAGGATTGAAACATCAAACAAGTCTGGTCAGAAGCCAATGATTAAGACCTACTCACGTAGTTCTGTAATCATCCCCGACATGGTAGGTTTTACAATCTCTGTCTACAACGGCAAGACCTGGATTCCGGTCTATGTCACCGAGAACCTCGTTGGACACAAGCTCGGCGAGTTTGCTCCTACAAGGGTTTTCCGTGGCCACGCATCAGATAAGAAAGGTAAGTAAGGTATAAAAGATGGAAACTAAGAAAGGTTATCAAGCAGTTGCCAAGTATCTTATGGTTTCTCCTTCCAAAGTCCGCCCTGTTGCCAACCTGGTGAGAGGAAAGAGCTATCCGGAAGCTGTAGCCATCCTGGAGGCAATGCCGCAGAAAGGCGCACGCCTTATTCTGAAAGTTCTCAAGTCCGCAGGTGCCAATGCCTTGTATGTCAACAGAAAGCTGGATGAGGATTCCCTTTATGTTGCGACCCTCACTATTGATGACGGTCCTCGTCTGAAGAGAGTCTGGGCACGTTCCCACGGAAAGCGCGACATTCTTCTCAAGAGAATGTCTCACATCACAGTTGTAGTAGATGAGAAGGTAGGTAAGTAATGGGCCAGAAAGTTAATCCTGTTGGACTTAGATTAGGGGTCAACAAGACCTGGAAGTCAAAATGGTATGTGGATCCGAGAGACTATGTGGACACACTCCACGAAGACCTCGTCCTGCGCAAGTCTCTTCTTGCCTGCCCTGAGGTTCAGGGTGCAGACATCTCTGATGTTGAGATCATCCGCAAGCCTCAGCGCATCACAATGGTGATCGCGACAGCCCGCCCGGGTATCATCATCGGTGCCAAGGGTGCAAACGTCGAGAAGCTTGCCGAGAAGATGCAGAAGCTCACAGAGAAGAAGGTCCAGATCAAGATCAAGGAGATCAAGAAGCCTGAAGTCGATGCACAGATCATTGCTCAGAACGTTGCAAAGCAGATTGAGAACAGAGGTGCTTTCCGCCGCATCATGAAGAACAGTATCTCCCGCGCAATGGCTGGCGGTGCTCAGGGCATCAAGATCAAGCTTTCCGGCCGTCTCGGTGGTGCTGATATCGCAAGAAGCGAGTGGATGAAGGAAGGCCGCATCCCACTTCACACACTCCGCTCTGATATCGACTACGGCTTCAAGACCGCAAACACAAGCTACGGCGCAATCGGCGTCAAGGTCTGGGTTTTCAACGGTGAGATTTACGCTCACGGTGCTCCTGAAGAGGAAAGTGCCGGTGGCGTTGTGAGAAAGAAGCCTGCTCAGGCAGACGCTGTAACAAGGAGTTAGTACCATGCTTAGTCCTAAGAGAATCAAATACAGAAAGAAGCAGCGCGGTACACGTGACGCTGTTGCACATCGCGGCAATACACTCAGCTTCGGCGAGTATGGCCTGATGGCAACAGAGCCTAAGTGGATTACCAACCGCCAGATTGAGGCTGCCCGTGTCGCCATGACACGTCACATCAAGAGAGGTGGAAAGGTCTGGATCCGCATCTTCCCTGACATGCCTTACACAAAGAAGCCTGCTGAAACAAGACAGGGTAACGGTAAGGGTGCACCGGAAGGATGGGTCGCAGTTGTCAAGACTGGTGCCATCATGTTCGAGATGGGCGGTGTTGATGAGAATCTTGCGCGTGAGGCACTTGCCCTTGCAGCATCAAAGCTCCCAATTAAGACAAAGTTTGTCTCAAGAGCTGTTCAGGAGTAATCGTGATGAAGAAGAAAGAGCTTAATAAAATGTCTCATGCTGAGAAGATCGCACAGCGCGACAAGCTCAGAAAGGAACTTTTGAATCTCAGAGTCGACCAGGTGATGAGCCATCTCGATAACCCTCTCGCACTCAGGACAGTCAAGAGAGATATCGCAAGACTTAACACTCTGATTCATCAGGAAGAGATTGGCATTGCCAAGGCATCTAAGTAGAGAGGCTGGAAATGGAAGCTAGAAAGAAAACTTTTAATGGTATTGTAGTGAGCGATAAGATGGACAAAACCATCGTTGTCGAGGTTACCAACAGAACCCTGCACCCTCTCTACAAGAAGTACGTGAACAGTACCAAAAGAATCAAGGCCCACGATGAGAGGAATGAGGCTCATGTCGGAGACACAGTACGTGTCGTCGAGTGCCGCCACCTCAGCAAGGACAAGTGCTGGAGACTTTCCCAGATTGTCGAGAAGGCCCGTTAAGGAGATATTGTCATGGTACAGATGCAGACTTATTTGAATGTAGCGGACAACAGTGGTGCAAAGCGTGTGCAGTGCATCAAGGTTCTTGGCGGCAGCCACAGATATGTCGCTTCAATCGGTGACATCATCGTAGTCGCAGTCAAGGATGCTCTTCCGAACGGAACCATCAAGAAGGGTGACGTCCTGAAGGCTGTCATTGTCCGTACTAAGAAGGAATACCGCAGACCTGACGGTACCTATATCAGGTTCGATGACAACGCTTGCGTTATCATTGATGCCAACAATAACCCACGCGGAAAGCGTATTTTCGGGCCGGTCGCACGTGAACTCCGTGACGGCTACATGAAGATCGTTTCACTCGCACCGGAAGTGTTGTAGGAGAAGACAGGATGAGACTTAAGAAAAACGACACAGTCAAAATCATTGCCGGAAAGGATAAGGGCAAGGTTGGAAAGATTGTGAAGATCAACCCGGAGACTGAGAGGGTTATCGTCCAGGGTGCCAACATGGTGTCCAAGACTATCCGCAGGAAGAGCCAGCAGGATAAGGGCGGTATCATGGTTGTGGAAGCTCCAATTCATGTCTCAAACGTTGCTCTTGTCAGCAAGGACAAGACAAGCAGAATTGGATACAAGATAGAGAACGGCAAGAAGGTCCGTTACGCAAAGAAGACAGGAGAGGTGCTCTGATATGGCAGAAAAGTTTGTTCCTAATTTCAAGGTCAAGTATACAGAGACTGTCGCACCGGAGCTTCTCAAGGAGTTTGCATACAAGTCAGTCATGCAGATTCCGGCAGTCGAGAAGATTGTCCTGTCTGTCGGTGTCGGTGAGGCTACAACAAACAAGAAGCTTCTCGATGCTGCCGTGAAGGAACTCGAGCAGATTTCCGGCCAGCATGTCGTCAGGACAAAGGCCAGAAAGTCAATTGCGAACTTCAAGGTCAGAGAAGGTCAGGAGATCGGAGCCATGGTCACTCTCAGAGGTGACAACATGTGGTACTTCCTCGAGAGACTCATCTGCATCGCATTGCCGCGTGTCAAGGACTTCAAGGGCGTCAATCCGAACGCTTTTGACGGTCATGGAAACTATTCCCTTGGTATCACTGAGCAGATCATTTTCCCTGAAATCGACTACGACAAGATTGAAAGGGTCAGTGGCCTCAACGTTGCCATTGTCACAACAGCGAAAAGCGATGAGGAGGCATTCGCCCTTCTCAAGAAGCTTGGAATGCCCTTTGCAAAGTGAGGAGTTGAGAGAACATGGCAAAGAAATCTTTGATTGTTAAGTGCAAGAGAGAGCCCAAATTCTCCACAAGAAGCTACAACAGATGCAGAATTTGCGGTCGTCCCCGTGGATATATGCGTGACTTTGATATGTGTAGAGTTTGCTTCCGCAAACTGGCAAGCGAAGGCCAGATCCCTGGCGTTACCAAGTCAAGCTGGTAGGAGTTGAGATATGGCAGTAAGTGATCCTATTGCAGATATGCTGACTAAAATCAGAAATGCTAGTCAGGCAAAGCATGAGAAAGTGGATATCTCCACAAGCAAGATGAAGCTTCAGATCATCAAGATTATGAAGAACGAGGGCTTCATCAAGAATTTCAAGAAGGTTACAAAGGATAATCTTTCATACATCCGTGTTTACCTCAAGTATGACGATGCCCAGGCTCCTGTCATCCATGGACTTGAGCGCATCTCAACTCCCGGCCGCCGTGTTTACAGCGGTTACAAGGATATGCCGAGGGTTTACAACGGTTACGGCGTGGTTGTCGTATCTTCTTCCACAGGTGTCATCACAGGAAGAAAGGCAGCTGAGAACAAGGTCGGCGGTGAGCTGATCTGTACAATCTGGTAAGGAGGCAGGAAGTTATGTCACGTATTGGTAAACTGCCTGTCGCCATTCCGGCAGGTGTCAAGGTCTCAGTCGAGAACAACCTGATCACAGTCACTGGCCCGAAGGGAACCCTGACACAGCCTGTCAAGGGAGATATCGCAATCGAGGTCAAGGACAACGAGGTTGTTGTTACAAGACACGACAACGAGATTCCTTCAAGAAGCTTCCATGGCCTTTACAGACAGCTGATCAACAACATGGTCATCGGTGTCAGCCAGGGCTTCTCAAAGAGTCTTCTTATCAACGGTGTCGGTTACAAGGCGGAGCTCGCCAAGAACACCCTCACTCTCTCACTTGGTTATTCAACCATTATCGACTACATCATCCCGGAAGGCATCCAGGCTGCTGTGGACGGTAACAAGGTCACCATCTCCGGCATCAGCAAGGAGAAGGTCGGTCAGGTCTGTGCCGAGATCCGCTCACTGCGCGGACCAGAGCCTTACAAGGGCAAGGGCATCAAGTATGAGACTGAGAACATCCGCCGCAAGGTCGGTAAGTCCGGTGGTAAGAAATAAGAGGTAAGCAAATGAACAGAATTGTCGATAAGAACCGCAAACTTGCACGCCGCAAGGCACATATCAGAAAGAGAGTCTCCGGCACACCTGAGAGACCGAGAATGACAGTTTTCAGAAGCAACCTCCACATGTATGTCCAGGTTATTGATGACACACAGGGCAAGACACTCGTCTCAGCTTCCACAACAGAGGCAGAGCTCAAGGGTCTCAAGAACTGTGTTGCAGATGCAACAAAGCTTGGTGAGACAGTCGGCAAGCGCCTTCTCGAGAAGAATATCCAGACTGTTGTCTTCGACCGTAATGGTTACATCTACCACGGAATCGTGAAGGCAATCGCAGATGGTGCCCGCTCAGCCGGTGTCAAGTTCTAAGGGGTTTCGTATGGAAAGAGCAAAAGATAAAGAAGTTAAGGACGGATACGTAGAAAAGCTCATCAAAATCAACCGTGTCACAAAGGTTGTCAAGGGTGGTAAGAATTTCTCCTTTGCAGCTCTCGTGGTTGTCGGTTATGGCGATGGCAGGGTAGGCTACGGTTTCGGTAAGGCCAACGATGTCAGCGATGCAATCCGCAAGGCTACAGAGAAGGCCAAGTCCAGCCTCATCACAGTTCCGATGAAGGGCAGCACAATTCCTCACGAGATGCTTGGCAAGTACAAGAGCGCAAGTGTTCTTGTCCGCCCGGCTGTTCCGGGAACAGGTGTTATCGCAGGTGGAGCTGTCAAGGCTGTTGCAGATGCTGCAGGAATCAAGGACATGCTTTCAAAGTCACTTGGATCCAAGAACAACATCAACACAGTCAAGGCTACCTTCGCTGCTTTTGAGAACCTCTTCGACGCAAGAGAGGTCGCAAAGAACAGGGGCAAGTCCCTTAAGGAAATGTGGGGTTGATTATGGCAGAGAAGAACATTAAAATCACACTGGTCCGTTCAGTAGCTGGATCCCTTCCGAAGCAGAGAGCAACAATCAAGGCTCTCGGCCTTGGCAAGATGCACAGCTCTGTTGTACATGCTGCGACTCCTGCCACACTTGGCATGGTCCGCGTTGTATCTCACATGGTGAAGGTTGAGGAGATTTAAGATGGGACAGATTAATGCACCCTTCGGTGCCAATACAAAAAAGACCATTGTAGGACGCGGTGCTTCCAGCAAGGGCAGAACCTGCGGTCGCGGCCACAATGGACAGAACAGCCGCTCCGGCGGTGGTGTCCGCCTCGGATTCGAAGGCGGCCAGATGCCTCTCTACAGACGTGTCGCACGCCGCGGTTTCTCCAACTATCCTTTCAAGGTCACCTATGTGGCAGTCTCACTCTCAACTCTTGATGCAGCATATGCTGATGGAGACACAGTGACACTCGAGTCCCTCAAGGAGAAGGGAATCGTGAAGGGTAAGGATGTTCAGGTGAAGGTCCTCAACAATGGAGAGATCACCAAGAAACTCGCACTTGAAGGCATCAGGGTTTCTGCATCAGCTGCAGCTGCAGTTGAGGCAGCCGGAGGCTCAGTTAAATAAAAGAAGGTTGTCATGTCAAACTCACTTGTAGATATGATGAGAATGAAGGACATCAGGAAAAAGGTACTGGTGACGATCGGCTTGCTTATAGTGAGCCGTATCGGCACAGTTATCCCTATTCCAGGAATTGATCCTGTAATTCTCGAAGCCTATTTCATGTCAAGCGCACAGAGCTCGACAATAGGCTTCACTGAATATCTGAACTTTTTCTCGGGCGGTGCCTTCAGTAACTTCAGCCTGTTCATGCTGGGTGTCATGCCTTATATCAGCACCCAGATTATCGTCCAGCTGCTGATGCTTGTCGTGCCTTCCCTCAAGAAGCTTGCACAGGATCCTCATGGAAGCAAGAAAATCCAGCAGTACACACGTTACGGTACAATCATTGTCTGTCTGATTCAGTCATTTGCCGTTTCCGTGTACGCAACGACAATTCCTGAAGCAATCGTAATGTCAAGGGTTCCCTTCACGCTGATTGCAATGGTTTCTGTCACTGCCGGTTCCATGTTCCTTGTCTGGCTTGGCGACAAAATCACACAGTACGGTGTCGGCAACGGCATCTCACTGCTGATCTTCGCCGGTATCGTTGCAAGAATGCCAAGCGCATTCTCAACACTTTTCTCAAGCATTGCTGCCGGAACACTCAACTGGCTTGCAGTCGTCGTGGTTGTCGTGATGTACATCTTTGTTGTCATCATGGTTGTCTACGAAGAGAAGGGCATGAGAAAGATTCCGGTCAAGTATGCAAAGCGTGTTATCGGTAACAAGATGTATCAGGGTGGTTCAAACTACATTCCGTTCAAGATTAATCCTTCCGGAGTCATCCCTGTCATCTTCGCATCTGCACTGCTTTCATTCCCGCTTCAGATTGCAACAAGCCTTGCTCCGAATGTGGGCTGGCTCCAGTCTGTAGCCAACTTCCTCAATCCCCAGGGTGCCCCCTATCTGATTATCTACACCCTGTTGATTATAGGTTTTGCATTCTTCTACACACAGGTCAGCCTGAATCCGGATGAGATTGCAAAGAACATCAGGGACAACGGCGGTACAATCCCGAGTGTCAGCAATGAGAATCTCGAGAAGTACCTGAGAAAGGTTCTCAACAGAATCGTTCTCCCCGGTTCCCTCTTCCTTGCTTTCATCGCCCTGATTCCGACACTGATCCAGAAGCTCTTCAGCTTCCCGGCTGATGTCGCAATGCTCTTCGGTGGTACATCACTCATCATCATGGTCGGTGTATGTCTGGAGACCGTGCGTCAGCTTGATTCACTGATGAAGCTGCATCACCATGACGGTTTTATGGCAACAGGCCGTAAGATCAAGAAAATTTAGGAGTTTTTACTATGAAAGTAAGAGCAAGTGTTAAACCAATTTGTGACAAGTGCAAGGTCATCAGACGTGCAGGAGTTGTACGCATTGTCTGTGAGAACCCGAAGCACAAGCAGAGACAAAAATAATCCAGGAGGCCGGATAATATGGCACGTATCGCAGGTGTTGACCTGCCTAACAAGGCAGTCAAGATTGCCCTGACTTACATCTACGGAATTGGCAGGACTTCCGCTGAGGAAATCTGCGCCAAGACAAATATTGACCCGGAGGTCAGAATCAATACTCTCAGCGCAGATGACATCGCTCTTCTGAGAAAGGTCATCGAAGAGGAGTACAAGATTGAAGGTCACCTCAGAACCGAGGTCGCCCTCAACATCAAGCGTCTGATGGATATCGGCTGCTACCGCGGTCTCAGACACAGAAAGGGTCTTCCTGTCCGCGGACAGAGAACAAAGACCAACGCACGTACTCGCAAGGGTAAGAAGAAGACCGTTGCTGGAAAGAAGAAATAAGGGGCTGGTGTTAAGTTATGGCTAATGCAAAAAGAAAAGTCAAAAAGACTGTTTTAGAGGGCAATGTCTACATTCAGGCAACCTTCAATAACACTATTATCACTGTGACAGATCTTGCTGGTAACACTCTTTCATGGGCATCTGCCGGCGGACTCGGATTCAGGGGTGCTAAGAAGTCTACTCCTTATGCTGCGCAGACAACATGTGAGACTGCAGCCAAGAAGGCCATGGACTATGGCCTCAAGGGTGTCAATGTCTTCGTGAAGGGACCGGGCGTCGGACGTGAGAGTGCAATCAGGACACTTGGTGTTCTCGGACTCAAGGTCCGCACAATCCGTGACGTCACTCCGATTCCTCACAACGGATGCCGTCCTCGCAAGACTCGCCGCGTCTGATGGGCCTCCGGGGCAGAAGAGAATGCCCCGGGAAAAGATGTCGTTCTGGCATCTTAATCAGACTTGATAAGGAGTAATCATGGCACGAAAAAACCTTCTTAAAGGCTTCAAAAAGCCGACTGGTGTTACATACGACCACACTGTTTCCGATCCGAAATACGGAAAGTTCATTGCCTATCCTTTTGAGAGGGGCTTCGGAACAACAGTGGGTAATACCTTGCGCCGTGTGCTTCTGTCCTCAATCCAAGGCTATGCGGTGACTGCTGTGCAGTTCACCACATTCGCTGCTACTGAAGGACGCGAGCCGCACACAGTGACAAGCGAGTATGAATCCATCCCGGGAGTCCGCGAGGATATTGCCGATATCATTGCAGCTCTCAAGAAGCTTGAGATTTCCATGCCCGAGGACAGTGAGGGTACTACCCTTACAATCAGCTGCCAGGGACCTGGAATCGTGACCGGTAAGGATCTTGAAAGAGATACAGTCACAATTCTCAATCCGGATCTTGAACTCTTCACTATGATGGATGACTGTGACCTTGAAATGGTCGTTGAGATCAATCTTGGACGTGGCTATGTGCCTTCCGAGCTCAATGAGAAGTACTCAGAGGAGCCTGGTGTCATCGCCATCGACGCATTCTTCTCTCCGGTCAAGAGAGTCAAGTATTCCATCGAGCCGACAAGAGTCGGTCAGAGAAATGACTATGACAAGCTCATCCTTGAGGTCACCACTGACGGAACAATCTCTCCGGAGAATGCTCTTGCTCAGGCCGCAAAGATCATCAAGGAGCATTTCACAATCTTCATCAACTTTGACGAGAGTCAGGTTTCCAGCACGGAGGATGTTGATGAGGAGGAGGCGAGAATCAGGAAGATTCTTGACACTTCAGTTGAAGAGCTTGAGCTCACAGTCCGTTCCTCAAACTGCTTGAAGAATGCTAATATCAGGACAATCGGCGATCTGACAAAGAAGACTGAGGATGAAATTGCCAAAACAAGGAATTTCGGTAAGAAGTCCCTTTCTGAGATTAAGGAGAAGCTCAAGGAGTGGAACCTTTCTCTCGGCATGACAGACTACAGTGTCTTGAAGACTGCAATAAAAGTTCCAGAATCAAAGGAAGAGAAGAATGAAGCATAGAATCGGTTTCAATGCGCTGTCCAGGAAATCCAGCCAGCGCAAGGCGCTCAAGCGCAACATGGTCACATCCCTCTTTCGCTATGAGAGAATTGAGACCACTAAGGCAAAGGCCCTTGAAGTGAGAAAGATGGCTGAGAAGATGATCACCAGAGCAAAGGTTGACAATGTCCACAACCGCAGAGTCATCGCCTCAGATCTCTACGATGAAGCAATCGTAGCAAAGCTCTTCAAGGAAATCGCTCCGATGTTCGAAGATAGAAAGGGCGGTTACACAAGGATCCTCAAGACTGGCAACAGATTGGGGGATGCAGCTGAGATGGTTATCCTCGAGCTCGTCGAAAAGACAGAGAAGAAGGAAGCCAAAGCTGACAAGAAAGCTTCCAAGAAGGACAAGAAGGAAGCCTGAGACAGGTAGTTTTACCTGAAGCCGTCACCGTGGGTGGCGGTTTTTTTCTTCTGTATGGCTTCTTTCTATTTTTTCCGGACATATCAGATTGCATGCACACTTTTTCATGAAAATGTTTTTGCGTCTGAAGTTTCCTGAAAAACCTGTTTCATGCAGATTTCTGCAGGATTACGTCGTTTTTTTGCCTTAATTGCATTCTGTTAAATCAACTTGACCAGACCGCCAAAGACTTATTATGATGACTCTATATGACTTAGGGAGGTCCGTATGACATTGTTATATATCTTCCTTAGTTGTTTTTTCGGCATTGCCCTTGGCTATCTGGGTCGCTGGATCTGGGCCAAGTTCAAGCTTTCCTCCATCGAGCAGAAGGCTGCCCGTCTGGACAAGGAAGCTGTGGCAGAGGCTGAATCTCATGCACGTGAGATTGAGCTGGAAGCTCGTGACAGGATGCTGAAGGAGACTCAGCAGAATGAACGCGAGGCCAGGGAAAGAAGATCAGAGCTGCAGAAGACAGAGCGCCGCCTTTTGCAGAAAGAAGAGAATCTGGAACACAAGCAGAACGAGCTTGATGCAATAAAGAAGCAACTAGGAGAAAGGGAAGAGGCTGTAAGCACCAAGGAAAAAGAACTTGAAGCTAAAGAAGTCAGTCTCATAAGTGAACTTGAACGAATCGCCGGCATGAGCCAGGAAGAAGCCAAGAATGCAATCATTCAGGAGATGCAGCAGAAGGCTCACCGTGACGGTCAGGTCTATATCAACAAGATAGAAGCGGAAACCAGGCTCAGTGCCGACAAGGTTGCCCGCGATATCATTGTAGAGTCAATCCAGCGGCTTGCGACAGAAGTCAGCGGAGAGGTTACCACCTCTTCTGTCAGTCTGCCTTCTGACGAGATGAAAGGAAGAATCATCGGACGTGAAGGGCGCAACATCCGCACTCTTGAAACTCTCACAGGTGTTGACATCATCATCGATGACACCCCTGAAGCCGTTGTCATTTCCTGCTTCGACCCTGTCAGGAAGGAAATTGCACGTGTCGCTCTTGAGCGTCTCGTACAGGATGGAAGAATCCACCCGGCGCGTATTGAGGAAATGGTCAATAAAGTCAGCCGCGAAGTCGGCCGTATTATAGTGGATGAGGGGGAGAAGGTTGCCTTCGATTTGGGAATCCACAATATGGGGCCTGAGCTCATCAGAGCTCTTGGAAGGCTTTATTTCAGGACAAGCTACGGTCAGAATGTGCTCTATCATTCAAAGGAAGTTGCAATACTTGCCGGAATGATAGCAAGCGAGGTCGGAGCCAACAGCGAGATTGCCCTGAGAGCCGGTCTCCTGCATGATATCGGAAAGGGCGCTGAAACCGAGAGTGAAATCAATCATGCGGAAATGGGTGCTGACCTTGTGAAGCGTCTTGGAGAGGATGCCAGGGTTGTCAATGCGGTCCATGCCCACCATGGCGATGTCGAACCTTCCTGTATCGAAGCCATCATCGTCCAGATTGCAGATGCCATCTCAGCCGCAAGGCCGGGCGCCAGAAGGGAGAGCCTTGACAACTACATCAAGCGTCTTGAGAACCTTGAAGGAATTGCAAAGAGCTTTGACGGTGTTGACAATGCGTTTGCAATTCAGGCTGGCCGTGAGCTGAGAATCATGGTGAATAATTCAAAAGTCTCTGATGAGGATGCCAAGGATATCGCAAAGGGCATTGCCTCCCGCATTGAGGCCGAGCTCAGGTATCCTGGAAAGATTAAAGTCACAATCATCAGGGAAACCCGCGTCGTGGAGTACGCAAAATAAGTGGAAACAGTCAATGTCCTCATGACAGGTGACATCAGCGGGGATGCTGGAATGGGAGCTCTTTTTCTGGGGCTCCCTTCCCTGATTAAGAAGCTGCATGCTGATTTTGTCGTCGTCAACGGTGAGAATGCCGCTGACGGATTCGGCCTTACTGTCAGTGATTATGAGAAAATAAGAAGCTACGGTGCCGATGTTGTCACAAGCGGCAACCATATCTGGCAGAAGAATGAGATATACCCGCTACTGGACAGTGAGGACTGTCTTCTCCGCCCTCTGAACTACAACAAGTCAGTCCCTGGCCACGGAAGTGCCGTCGTCACGAAAAACGGCATCAAGTTTGCTGTCATCAATGCACAGGGCCGCTATGACCTTGTCATCGCAGACTGTCCGTTCACGGCAGTGAGGGCAGAGGCGGAAAAGCTTCACCGTCAGGGATGCATTGTCCTTGTTGATTTCCATGCCGAGAATGCACAGGAAAAAGAGGCTATGGGCTTTCATCTCGACTCAATCGCCAGTGCTGTAGTCGGAACCCACACCCATGTCCAGACCATGGATGAGAAAATACTGCCGGGTGGCACCGCATATATCACGGATCTTGGCATGACAGGTGTCCAGCACCAGATTATCGGATCCAGAGCGGACGTCGCAATCCGCCGCCAGCTGACACAGATCCCGCTGAAAAGTGAAGTGGCTGAAGGCAAGGGTGAAATCAGGGGCGTTCTCATAACAATTGACACTCAGACGCGTAAGGCCGTGTCAATAACCAGAATCTAGACTCTCTCCTTCAATAAGGAAAACAACCTTCTTAATCTCATCATATCCAAGAAGGGTGTCCTCAACCTGATTCAAAGCCGTGTACTCCCCAAGGCGTGGATTGCCGAGCATGTCCTTTGTGAAGTCCACATAGCATATGCCTTTCTCGCATGTCAGGCCGATAAGGCGTCCTTCCTGTACAAGGTTGACAGCACCTTCGCTGAATGCCTCATAAGGATAGTATGTGAAAAGGGCTTCAACCGTGTCATGGTAAATGTCGCCTCCAAGACGCGGCACCTGGGCTTCAACCGTCTGTGATGTGCCATCAGGGCGGGGATAGGAGAGAACAACGGTTCTTTCTGACAGAACCTGATCTGATGTCTTCATATTCTCAATAAGAGGGATGACTCCGCTTTCTTCAATTGCGGATACGACGCGGGTGCGGAACAAGAGGATGCATCCGGCTGTCCAGACAATCCAGAGCACCAGGACAATCAGCCACACCATGATGCTGTGGCGGTGTCCTTCTTCCTGCAGCCGCTGCTCTTCAGACGGCATCAGACTCTCATTCTGTCTGAAGTTATCATCATCTTCAATCATCAGCTGAAGATTCTAGCATGGAAAGTGCTGTTTTGTCATAACTGTGAATTTGCATCTGGGAACCGCTTCAGATAGTTTGTGGACAGCCGCTGAAGTTGCCAACTTCCGTATCAATAATATAGCCAACTTTCGTATCGGAAATATGGCCAACTTTCGTATTATAGTCGAAATTCGACAAATTAAGCTTGTTTTTTCATTCTCCGTTGGATGTCATTCCGATTACTATCTGGGGCCCTGAAAGAGTCAGAATCCATTTGCTTATCACATTGGCTTTTCAGGCAGGTTGTCGTAAAATACTTTCATGGTAAGTTTACAGGGTGAATGCATCTTTACAGGCTTTGCCTGCGGCAGGATTTTTGTCTTGAGGCACGAGCTGCCTGACATTTCCCATGAGCGTACATCCTGTGCACAGGAAGCGGACAGAGAACTCAGGAAATATGAAGAGGCACGAAAGAGGGTATCAGATCAGCTTCATGCCCTGATGAAGCAGGCCATCAGTAATGATGAGTCGACGATTCTGGAAGCCCAGAGCTTCATGCTCTCAGATCCTGAATACATGGCGGCAATCCGCAGTCTGATTACAAAAGAGCATCTGAGAGCACCTGCCGCTGTTGAAAGCGCTTCCTCTCACTTCATCCAGACCATGTCTCAGGTCAATGCCTCTCTTTTCAAGGAGAATATTTCCGACATCCAGGACATTGCAAGCCGTCTCATAGCAGTCCTGACGGAGGAATGTCCTGCAGATCTGAGGAGCCTGACAGAAAAATCGGTGGTAATAGCGGACACGCTCCTTCCAAGTGAGCTGCTGAGTGCAGACAGGAATCTCATCAGCGCCATATGCATGGACAGAGGCGGAAGCGCTTCTCATGTCGCAATCCTCGCCCGGGCCATGGGTATTCCCTGCATCACGGCTCTGAATGATGTAAGCCTCAGGGCATCCTCAGGGGCTTATGCCGCGCTCGATGCCTCCAGAGGCCTTCTCTGGCTTGATCCTGACGAGGAGACGGTGCGCCGTGTCCTTTCACTGAAGGAGGACTTCAGAAAGGAGCACTCAAGACTCATCTCTCAGTCCACTCTGCCAGCCGTCACCACAGATGGAGTTGAGATAAGGCTCGAATGCAACCTTGAAAGCCTTGATGACATTCCTCAGGCACTGACGAACGGTGCCATGGGAGCAGGCCTTTTCAGGACAGAATTCCTTGTGCTTGAACAGGGGCGGATCTGCAGTGAGGATGAGCAGACAGAAATCTATTCCTCACTGGCACAGCAGTTCAGTGGTCATGGACAAGTGACGATAAGGACCTTCGATATCGGCTCTGACAAAGTGTTGAAAGGTTATGGTGTCAGAGAAGCGAATCCGGCGCTCGGATGCAGGGCTGTCCGTTTTCTGATGGACAATAAGGATATTTTCCGCAGCCAGCTGAGGGCAATCCTGAGAGCAAGTGCCGGTGGTGGAATCAGGGTGATGTTTCCCATGATCAGCGGTTCAGACGAGCTTGATGAGGTCCTTTCTTTTTTTGAAACCGTCAAATCGGAATGCCGTCAGGAAGGCATTGCCTTCGATGAAGACATCAAGGCCGGTGTGATGATAGAGGTGCCTTCTGCTGCACTCACATGTGATGCCCTTGCCAGCCGTGTCAGTTTCTTCAGTGCAGGAACAAATGACCTCACCCAGTACACGCTTGCTGCTGACAGAACCAATGGGAAGACTTCCGGGCTGTATAAGGAATATCATCCGGCAGTCCTCAGACTTCTGAAATTCACCGCTGACGCAGCAGAAAGAAACGGCATCAGCTTGAGTATGTGTGGGGAGATGGCGGCTCAGGTGCGTCTCATTCCCCTTGCCGTAGGACTGGGTTACCGGACGCTGAGCATGAATCCGTCAAGCCTGCCTGATGCACGCAAAGTCATAAGACACATGAACTACGCAGCTTGTCAGGCCCTTGCAAAGAAGGCCCTTGGTATGACAAACTGCCGGGACATAGAAAAGATTTTGGATGAGTTTTATGAGAGACTTGGGAATTAAGAATAAAGCAGATATCGACACACAACTTCCGCTGATCAGCATCATAGGACGGCCCAATGTTGGAAAGTCAACGCTCTTCAACCGCCTCATAGGCAAGAGGAGGGCCATTACTGATCCTACTCCGGGCGTCACCCGAGATCCCATTCCCGAGCGCTGGCTGCTTGGCAACCATCCCGTGACTCTGGTTGACAGCGGCGGAATCAAGATTGAGAAAGACAAGATGGATGACCTTGTCGCCCAGAAGAGCCTTTCTCTGTTCGAACAGAGCGATGTGATTCTTTTCATGATGGACTGCACTGAGGTCAATCTGGAAGACCAGATGCTGCTTAAGCAGCTCAGACCCTATACAGACAAGATCGTGCTTGTCGTTAACAAGATTGATGATGTCAGCCGCGAGGATCTGATCTGGAATTTCTACAACTACGGCTACCAGAGGATTGTCGGAATTTCCGCTGAGCACGGACTTGGCATTGAGGATCTGGAGGACACCCTTCTTGGAATCCTGGATCTTGAGCGCATCGACGAGGCTCCTGAGGAACCGGAAACCATCCGTCTTGCAATACTCGGAAAGCCGAATACAGGCAAGAGCACTCTCACGAACCTTCTTACAGGACGTGATGTGTCAATCGTCAGCGACATTGCAGGCACCACCCGTGATGTCATGAGGGCCACATTCACATACAAGAATACGGACTACACTGTTCTGGATACGGCAGGAATCAGAAGAAAGAGCAAGGTTGAGGAAGATGTCGAGTACTATTCCGTCAACAGGGCAATCAAGACCATAGACGAGTCAGATATCGTCTTTCTGATGGTTGATGTCAAGGAAGGCCTTTCTGATCAGGACAAGAAGATTGCGTCCCTCATCGTCCGCCGCGGCAAGGGAATCATCATAGTTCTCAACAAGATTGACCTTCTCAAGGGCATCGGCAATGAGCTTGAGGCGATAAAGGACCGCGTGCGTTTTCTCTTTCCTGTGCTCAGCTTTGCCCCGATAGTCCCGATTGCCGCCATAAACGGAGATGAGGTAGGCTCTCTTCTTGACACTGCATGGCTTGTCTGGAAACAGCTTAATAAGAGAGTGGATACATCAACGCTGAATGACAGCCTGCGCACCTGGTGTTCTGCTTATGAGCCCCCGCGCGGAGCAGAAGGACACTATAAGGTTCTTTATGCGACACAGGTGTCCGTCACCCCCGTGCGCTTCCTCCTGTTCGTCAACAGGATAAAAGACTTCCCTGAGACCTACATCAACTATTTGAAGAACTGCATGAGGAAGGACCTTGGACTGTCTTCCATTCCTATAGAGATCTCCCTCAGGGAGAGAAGGCGCAATCCGTCCCTCAATGAGCGCGGTCCTCAGAAGAGCGAGATTGAGATTGAGCGTGTCATCAGGAAGAATGCCTCAAAAGCCGTCAAGGCGAAGGGCATCAGCCGGAAGCCGGGAGGCAAGGCCCGTCTTGGAAAGGAGCGCGAGAAGGCAGAGAAAATCGTGCGCAACAGCAAACAGAAGAGGCGTGGCTGATGAGCTGGGCGGAAGATAACGGAATCAGGGCCCTGTGTTTCGACATTGATGGCACCCTCTATCCCAAATGGCAGACCAACCTCTACCTTCTAAAAAGTGCCCTGCCTCATCCTGTTTTCAGCCTGAAGTACAATTCCATGAGACAGAAGATGAGAACCATGGACGGCCTTGATTCAGGCGGAAGCATGGATGTGGATGACTTTCGCAGAAAGGAGAAACGCCTTCTTGGATTCAAAGGTACGGATGAGGAGTACATTGAGAAATACAGGAGGCTGCTTGCAGAGCCCTGGAAGCGCAATATGGGCTTTCTCAAACCCTTTGACGGGGTGAGAAAGAGCCTTGAGAAAGCCAGACGCATGGGCTATATCCTTGCAGCCCTTTCCGACTTCCCGATAGCGGATAAGCTTAAGGTGCTTGGTCTTGACGGACTGTTCGATTACGTTGCATCAACAGAGGATTACGGATATCTGAAGCCGAACGAAGAGCCTTTTTTACAAATGCTTTCCAGCATTGATGTGCGCTGTGAAGAGGCACTGTATGCCGGTGACAGCTATACAAAGGACGTCTGCGGCGCAAAGCGTCTTGGAATGCGGACCATGCTGATTGGAAAGAAGCAGGATAAAGCCAGATATCCTGAAGCGGATTTGGTATTAACCAGCTGGCAATCATTTGATACTATTGTGCTGGAATAAGGTGTTTTAGGGAGTTAGTCATGTTGAATGTAATTCTGCCCGTTGTACTTTTCGTTATCACACTGATAATCATCCTGGCCTTCCGTGCAGAGGACAAAAAGAGCCGCTCGCTGCAGACGGTGAAGGAGAAGATTTCCCTCTTCCGTTCTGAAAGCCAGCAGACAATGGCCCGTATCAACGAGACCGCGAAGGATGCAGAGGAGAGGGTGGATTCCGCAAGGAAGAATTCGGATGCCATCATAGCTGATGTCAATGCGTCTCTTGCCTCCCTTTCAAACCATAAGAACGATCTGATGGCACTTGAGTCCATCTGCCGCGGCTACGAGATGGCTCTTGAGAAGCTGAGACTGCAGACCGAGCACGCAGAAGACAGAATCCGGCTCGTGCAGAATGAAGTCGAGAAGGCCGGGCAGGTGAATGCTCTGATTGAGTCTTTCCATGCTGAGACAGAGCGCATCAAAGCCGAGCTTGATGAGATGTCTGCATCCTGCAGCGCCCTTGTGCAGAAGACCAGCGAAGATCTGGATGCTGTTGCAGAGAATCACAAGGCGAAGGCAGATGAGATGCTCATGCAGTTTTCTGACATGCTTTCCCGCAACCGCGAGGAATTCGGTTCATTCATTGATGAAGTACGTACTGATATCGACAGCCGTCATGAGCAGTTCAAATCCTTCCTTGACAGCAGCTATGCGACACTTGAAATAAGAAAAGAGGATGTCATCGGACAGACAGATGAGGCCCTTGGACGTTTTGCTGATGATAAAAGCAGCCTTGAGGCTCTGGTGGAGACCTCAAAGACGGGTCTTTCTGATCTTGCCAGTCAGCTTGATGAGCGCCATGAAGAGATTCTGAAAAAAGTCGAAGAGGCTTCCCTTGAGCTTGATCAGAGCGTGGCGAAGAGAAAAGAGGAGGCTAAAGCGGAATTTGACGAGCTTTCCGCCGGACTTGAGACAGCTGGTCAGGCCATCAGGCTTTCTGCCTCAGAAGAGAAAACGAAACTTGATGAGCATGCCGCATCGGCACGTCAGGATCTTACCACCTTCATTGAAGACCTCAGCAAGCGCATGGATGCCTTTGAGGAAAGACGCAATGAAATTGAGAAGGATGTCGAGAATCTCAAGCTGTCAGGCGATGAGTCCTATGAGAATTTCAAGACGAAGCTTGATGAATTTGCAAGTGCAAGCCAGACAAGCCTGAGTGCAAGAATCGTGGAAGGGGAGGACAACATCACAAAGCTGGCTGAAGATCTCAAGAGCCGTTTTGCTGATGACAGCGGTGCAATTTTCAGAAAGCTTGAAGATGCACGCTCTTCTCTTGCCTCTGTCCATGAACAGCAGGCTGCCCTCATCAAGGAAGAGAACGAGCGTTACAGCAGTCTTTGCCGTGAGGACCTCGCAAAGGCCATGGATGCTGAAATCAGCCGTGTCAGTGCGGTCTTTGATAAAATGATGAATGCCTCAACTGAGCAGCTTGGCAACTTTGCCAAAAAGCTCACTGAAATCAAAGAGGCGGTTTCCATGCTCAATCAGGGAGTCAATGAGAGTCTCAACCGCGGAAGCGAGAAGCTGACTCAGATTCAGAGCCGCATGGCCGCATCAGAAGCTGGGCTTTCTGAAGCGCAGAACAAAGTCACTGTCGCGAAAGAAGAGCTTTTCAACCTCCAGAAGGAGCACCGCTCGCTTTCAGAGGAAGTCTCCCGTGCCCAGAAAGAGCTTGAATGGCTTCAGGGACAGGCTGCAAAAGCAAAACGTGACAGGCAGACAGAAGAGGCCCGTCTCGTGAAAATGCAGCTTTCCTCTGCCTCAAAGGAAGAGAAAAAGGCACCTGTTAAAGAGGAATTCGAAGGCGAAGAGGAAAACATTCCGATTGATGAGGAATGATCAGAGAGAAATGAGCAGGGCCGTCTGAGTCCTGCTCTTTTTCACAGGGACTTGACCCTTTATTTAAGGCTTATTAATTTTCATCTGTGTGAGCTCCCTGAAAAGGAGAGTTTTTTTATGAGTTCAAAGAAAAAAGACAATAAGAATACTGGTGAGAAAATGGACAGGAAAGAAGAGAAGGTTCAGGAAGAGGTTGTCGCAGAATCAATGGATGACATTGAAGCCTCTGCTGAAGAAGATGTGAAAGAGGAAAAGACTGAAGAGGATTCCGCTCAGGATCTGGTTGCACAGCTTCAGGATCAGAACAAGGCCCTCAGTGAGCAGGTGGCTGACCTGAAAGACAGGCTGGTTCGCACTGTTGCGGATACGGAGAATTATAAGAAGCGTCTCCTTCGCGACAAGGAAGAAGCCGTGAAATACGCGAACACCGCTCTGGTCAAGGACCTTATCGGACCGCTTGATGATTTCTCTCGTGCAATTGATGCTGCAAGCCAGAGCAACAATTTCGAAGCCCTCAAGGAAGGGGTGAAGATGATTGAGGACAGGCTTTACAGCCTTCTTAAGACGAACTGGGGACTGGAAGTGATAGAGGAGAACAATGTTCCTTTCAATCCGGATGAGCATGAGGCATGTCTTATGGAGGAAGTCGAAGGGCTGAAGGAAGATACTGTCACGATGATGCTCCAGAAGGGTTACAAGCTCAATGGAAGAGTCATCCGTCCGGCAAAGGTGAAAGTCGGAAGGGCAAAGAGTTGACGATTCAATCCGGCTTTATTAAATTAGCTTGCGGATTGGGAAATTCAAATTTTTGAAAACAGAGAGGATATAAATAATATGGGAAAAATTATTGGTATTGACCTTGGAACAACAAACAGCTGTGTTGCTGTCATGGAAGGCAATGAGCCTAAGGTCATCACAAACGCAGAGGGCGACAGGACAACTCCTTCTGTCGTCGGTTACAAGAGCGAGACAGAGCGTGTCGTAGGCCGCCCTGCAAAGAACCAGATGGTCACAAACCCTGAGAACACGGTTTTCTCCATCAAGAGATTCATGGGACGCAAGTACCATGAGGTCACAGAAGAAATCAAACTCACACCATACAAGGTCGTTGCCGGATCCGGTGACGAAATCAAAGTCGACATCCGCGGCAAGCTGCTCTCACCTCAGGAGATTTCAGCAGAAATCCTCATGAAGATGAAGAAGACTGCCGAGGATTACCTTGGCGAGCCGGTCACAGAAGCTGTTATCACAGTTCCTGCTTATTTCAATGATGCTCAGAGACAGGCAACCAAGGATGCAGGAAGAATTGCAGGCCTCGAGGTCAAGAGAATCGTAAATGAGCCGACAGCCGCAGCTCTTGCATATGGCTTTGGCAAGGATACCTCAAAAGACGAGACAATCGCAGTCTACGACCTTGGTGGTGGTACCTTTGATATCTCCATCCTTGAGCTCGGTGACGGTGTTTTCGAAGTCAAGAGCACCAATGGTGACACTCACCTCGGCGGTGACAACATCGACCAGCTTCTGATTAACTGGATGGTTGAGGCTTTCAAGAGCGATACAGGTATCGACCTGACAGGCGACAAGATGGCTCTTCAGAGACTGAAGGAAGCCGCAGAGAACGCCAAGATTGCACTGTCTTCTTCACAGAATACAGACATCAACCTGCCGTTCATCGCTGCTGACTCAACAGGCCCGAAGAATCTCCAGATGTCACTTACAAGAGCAAAGTTCGAGCAGATGATTGCTCCTATCATCGAGAAGACAAAGACACCATGTGTCAATGCCATGAGGGATGCCGGAATCACTGCTGACGATATCGACGAGGTCATCCTTGTCGGTGGTTCAACAAGAATCCCGGCTGTCCAGCAGCTTGTCAAGGATCTGTTCAAGAAGGATCCGCACAAGGGTGTCAACCCGGATGAAGTCGTTGCAGTCGGTGCTGCAATCCAGGGTGGTATTCTCAAGGGAGATGTCAAGGATGTCCTTCTTCTTGATGTCACTCCGCTTTCACTCGGTATTGAGACCCTCGGTGGTGTCAATACAAAGCTGATTGAGAGGAATACAACCATTCCTACAAAGAAGAGCCAGATCTTCTCAACAGCTGCAGATGGACAGACAGCAGTCTCCATTCACGTCCTTCAGGGTGAGCGTGAGCTTGCAAGCCAGAACAGGACACTTGGTAAGTTCGACCTTGTCGGTATTCCTGCCGCTCCGAGAGGAGTTCCTCAGATTGAGGTCACTTTCGATATCGATGCCAACGGCATTGTCCACGTAAGTGCCAAGGACCTTGGAACAGGCAAGGAGCAGAAGATCAGGATTGAGACTTCTTCCGGTCTTTCCGAGTCTGAAATCGAGAAGATGGTCAAGGACGCTGAGGCCCATCAGGCTGAAGACAAGAAGCTCAGGGAGCAGATTGAGGCAAAGAACAATGCTGAAAGCGTTGTCTATGCTACAGAAAAGGCCCTCAAGGATTATGGCGACAAGGTCTCTGCTTCCGAGAAGGCCAAGATTGAGGATGCTCTCAAGGCTCTTAAGGATACTCTTGCGAATTCCTCTGCAACAGCAGAAGAACTCAAGGCGAAGACAGATGCCCTCCAGCAGGCTTCAATGGAGCTCGGCCAGAAGGTCTATGAGGCAGCTCAGGCTCAGCAGAATGCACAGAGTGCAGGAAGCGCTGATCAGTCTTCTTCCTCTGATTCCTCTTCATCTACAGCAGCAGGCGGAAATGATGATGCTGTCGATGCAGACTTCGAGGAAGTCAAATAAAGCCCTGATATGGGGAGAGAGAAGCATGCCGGGCTTTGTCCGGCATGTTTCGTAAGAGGGGAATCAAATGGCTAAAAGAGATTATTACGAAGTCCTGGGCGTGTCGAAGAACGCCACAGAAGAGGAGATAAAGAAGGCATACAGGAAGATTGCCATGGCCAATCATCCTGACACCCACCCGGATGACAAGGATGCCGAGGAGAGGTTCAAGGAAGCCAGTGAGGCTTACGAAGTCCTTTCAGACAAGACCAAGAGGCAGAATTATGATCAGTTCGGCTTTGCCGGTGTCGAGGGTGCGGCTGGAAACTATTCGAATGTGTACCGCGACTTTTCTGATATCTTCTCAGGCTTTGGCGGCTTTGGCGATATTTTTGATTCTTTCTTCGGAGGCGGTGCAAGATCCTCCCGTTCTTCTCAGGGCGGGGTGAATGCTGTAAGAGGTGCCTCTTTACAGTATACTGTCACGATTTCGTTCAAGGATGCGATATTCGGAACGAAAGCTGATGTGTCGTATTCCCATGATGATGCATGCGACGTCTGTCACGGTACAGGCGGAACAGGCACCAAGACCTGTCCGACCTGTCATGGAAGAGGCCAGGTCTCAAGGGGAAACGGCTTTTTCCAGATGGCATCCACCTGTCCGACCTGCCATGGCAGCGGTATGGTGATTGAAAATCCATGCTCTTCATGTCACGGCACAGGACTGAAGAAAAAGAATGAGAAGCTTTCTGTCACGATTCCATGCGGAAGTGACGATGGAACCAAGCTCGTGCTCAGAGGCAAGGGCAACGCCGGACCGAACGGCGGACCTGCCGGCGACCTGGTGATCCTCGTCAGGGTGCAGGATGACAAGTATTTCGTGCGTGAAGGCAGAAACGTTTTCCTTCAGGTTCCTATTTCATTCACACAGGCAGCCCTCGGCTGTGAAATCGAGGTTCCTGTGGTCGAAGGCGGAAAGGTCAGAGTATCAATCCCGTCCGGCATACAGTCTGGTAAGAGCCTCAGGCTCAAGAACAGAGGTGTGCCTGCATTCAAAGGCAGTCCGGATGACAGAGGGGATATGTACCTGACAGTAATCGTCGAGACACCGAAGCATCTCGGACTCAAGGCAAGAGGCCTGATGAAGGATCTCGCCGCGGCACTCGGAGAGGACTCCAGTCCGTCCCCGATTCCGTTCGAAAGGTGAAAAAAACAAGTGCGGCTCTGAGAAATCAGGGCCGTTCCTGTCTGTCTTCATGAAGCTGGAAACAGCTACGCCTCCGTTCTCATTCCTTCCTGTTCAAGTTTTCTTCTCAGATCATCGTCGTAGTCGGGAATTGCCCCTTTGTGGCTGACGACGTAGTCTGCGAGAATCAAGCCTGTATTCAGAGCCTTGACAGGATCATGAGTCTGCAGCCAGGATGTGATGAAGCCTGCGCTCAGGCTGTCACCGGCTCCTACTGTATCCGCGACAGCACATTTGCCGGCTTTTCTGCTGACAACAGAGCCATCCTCACACATTATGCTGGCACCCTTGCTTCCTTCTGTCAGAAGAATCATTGACAGGCTGTAGTGCTTCATCAGATCCTGAGCATTCTCACATCCCGTCATGGACAGAATCAGGGGCAGTTCCTCTTCATTGACCTTCAGTGTGTCGGCTCTGCTTAGCGACCAGGAGAGAATGTCATCATTCAGGCAGTCCTTTCTCACATTAACGTCGTAGAAAACGAAGGGGCAGGAGACCGACTCCACTGTTTTCCTCAGGTTCGTCCGGCTCACGTCGCTGCGCTGGCACAGAGAGCCGAAGTAGAAACAGTCCACACTCTCAGGAAGTTCCTGCGGCACCGGAATGAAGTCCCAGGCGCAGTCTGTGTTGAATGTGTAGTCCGCGTCTTTCCCGACAAGGGTTATGTCGGCTCTTCCTGTCGGTCTGCCGGCAAGGACTGCAACACAGGTGGTGTCAAGGTCCAGTGCTTTCATCTGTGCAAGGGCCTGCTTGCCCAGACTGTCGTCTCCAAGTGCAGAAACAAGGCGGGCATCAAGACCCAGCCGTGAAGCATGGCAGGTGACATTCAGCGGCGCACCTCCAAGCCTCGTGTATGATGGAAAAACGTCGAATAGCACCTCGCCAAAGGCAAGAAAACGTCCGCTCATTTATTATCCTCCTCTTCCTGCAGCATCCTCCAGAGTGTCGCACGGGACAGGCCTAGGCGTCTTGCTGTTCTTGTTCTGTTGCCATCCTCCTGTGCGAGCACCATGTGTACAATGCTGTTTTCTATTTCTTTCAGTGTTCTCGTTCCTATAAGATTGCCAAGTCCGGCCTCGCTTGTGGCAGTCATCAGTTCCTCTTCTTTCATCAGTTCATTTCTGACTTCACTGGCGCTGATCAGGGAACTTGTGCACTGCGCATTGAGTCTTTTCAACACGCGGGCGAGCTGGTCATTGTTTCCATTCCAGTCGAAAGCCTCAAGCAGTTTCATACCGTCATCTTCCATACTGATGGTCTCGGTGCCATTACGCCTGTTCAGTGTTGATATGTACAGGTTCACCAGCGAAGGAATGTCAGCACGGTGTTCCCTGAGACTGCGCGTTTTCAGCGTCAGGCACTGCAGCCTTTCAATGTATTCGATACATGAGGCGGAAAGGTTCTCCTGCCAGCCGATTGTAGCAGACGCTATGATGTGTGCTCTGGCTGAAAGAGCGAGCTCTTCGTTCAGGTCTATAATCTGCTTTATGACTGCAGTATCTGCCTTGTCAATGTTCTTGAAATGGAATGTTGCCTTCTTGTCAGGGTCTTCTTCGTAGAGACGGCGTATGAATGTGACGGCATTCTCGCCTGCAAGCTGCATGTCAATGTCATAAAGAGGGCTGTCTGCAAACAGGGAAATGGAATAAAGCAGCTGGGCGAGATTTCCTTTTCCTGTTCCGCGCTCTCCATAGATGAAGACAGGATAGCCACGTTTTGAATAAGCCTCAATCAGCCTGACTTCCTTTGAGCCCTGATTCGTGCTGCCATAGAAACTGTCCATGAACTGGGCATGTGCCCATGCGGCATTGCGCAGTACGATTCCGTTGTTCTCCAGCCTGAAGGGAGCCTTTGTTTTCCTTATGTAGAAGACAGTGTGTCCGTCGTGGAACTTTATAACGTGAGCTGAGTGAACCAGTGTGTCATCATCGTATTCAATGGAGCAGGAGGTTCCGGGCTCCATAGTCATGACTTTTGACCTCATCACGGCTTTAAACCCTTCTGAGAGTTCCTCCATGCGTCTGTCCCTGCTGATTATCTGCTGTCCCTTGTAAACAACAATGAGGGCAGGGGAGGCTTCAAGAAGCTTGAGAATAAAGTTCTGGCTTTCTCTCAGCCGGGCTTTTTCCCGTCCAATCAGCACTGCGTTGTCAAGGGCGCTGACAATGCTTTCGCTTCCGCTGTTAATCAGGATGTAATTGAGATGGCAGCGGCTTGCAGCCATTGCTGAGACCTGGTCGCAGATTACATTCTCGACGCCTTCTTCCATCAATGTCTTCATGACGGAAGGAAGTTCCTCTACTCTGCTTATCGTGAAGACTTCCAGCCCTGTGCCTGACTGAAGCACATCTTTCAGGAAGACAGCATTGCGGGTGACAGGCTCAAAGCCGACAATGGCATAGCGCTTTCTCGCTCCGTCTGCCTGCCTGATTGAGCGAAGCAGATCGTATATGGAGATGGGAATGTCGATGACAGGCATGCCGTTCTGTGCCAGAAGGGTTGCAGTTCCTCCACGGCTGATGACGACATCATATGAGCCATCCATCTCTCTGCGGGCTATTCTGAGACCTTCTTCGAGGTCTCCTGTGAAACAATGGAGTTCAAGGTCCTGGCGTTTCTTTGCCTGACTGGTCAGCTGTATGGCCAGACCTTCATATGGTGCAATTGCAAGAACTTTTACCTTTTCCATAGTTTGATTATAAGGCGAAAATGAGGATTATCAATAATAAATGTTTCAAAATGGTACATATGTAAAATTTTAAAAAATTTTTGTTGCGTGTATTGTTCCTTAATGATACGGTGATGCTTGTCAAAGGAGGATGAGTATTAATGGAGTGTTTCAAAAATAAACACACTTCACCAGTATTGGTCATCATTGCAGACGATTTGACAGGTGCACTGGATACAGGAATCAAATTCGCCATGCGTGGGGCCAGAACAATCACTGTGACTGTCTCATCCTCACAGGAGCTGATATCTCATCTTCAGGGTGGCTATGAGGTTGTGAGTGTCAATGCCTCAAGCCGTCATATGCCAGGACCTCTGGCTGCTGAACTTGTCTCTGCCCTTGTTTCTGCCTGTATTAACGAAGGGGTCAGTTATATCTATAAAAAGACAGATTCCGTGCTTAGAGGAAATATAGCCTGTGAGCTTGAAGGGGTGAAGGAAGCCTCTGGTGTTTCTTTCATACCTTTCATCCCTTCTTATCCTGAGATGAAGAGGACTGTTGAGGAAGGAACGATGTATGTGGGCGGAGTTCCACTTGCTCAGACAGAGCTTGCCGATGATCCTTTCAGCCCCATCCTCAGCTCCCGCCCCAGAGATGTTTTTTCCTCATCACACTTCAATGCGGCTGATGCACTTGCTCCCGGCAGCCTGCCATCAGAAGGGAGTGACCTTGCAATCTATGACGGCAGAATCCAGGAGGATCTTGACCTGACTGCACGCACCCTTCTTGATCATGGCCAGAAGGTCTTTGCCGGTTGTGCCGGTTTTGCTCAGGCACTTGCCTGTCAGCTCTTTCTTGGCAAATGCCCACAAATGGAATATGACACAAAGCCGATGCTTGTGTTGTGCGGAAGTGTCAATAAGGTTTCCAAGGACCAGATGGAGTATATGGAGGCTCTTGGGAGTCCTCGTCTGAGGTTTGCAGAGGCTGCTTTGACAGCTCCCTCCTGGATAGAGAATGAGGGGAAAGCTGCCGTATCTGAGATACAGGGGTTTTTCAATGACGGCTGCGACTGTGTCCTTGTTGACACACTTGCTGATGCCGCAAGCGTGAGGGGACAGGACTATTCCGCTGCAGCCATGGTTGCACACAGTCTGGGCTCCCTTGCTGCCAGATGCCTGTCCCATGCCGATTTCTCCCTGCTTGTGATAGGAGGAGACACACTCCTTTCCTTTCTTGAGGAACTGGGGAGTGTGGAAATCGAGCCCCGTGTGGAGATAGGTAAGGGGATGGTTCTGTCGCTGGTCCACATGGAAGGGGGCAGGACGATGACACTAATGTCCAAATCGGGAGGCTTCGGGTCGAAGGACCTTGTCGCGACTCTCGTGAAAAATAGAAATACCAATAGGAGGTAATATTATGAAGAAAAGGACAGTTCTTATTTTCGCACTGATCCTGCTTGTTGCCTTTGCTTTCACATCCTGTGGAGGAAAGGAAGAGACATCAACAGCTGCTGCTGGTGCAGAAGAAGGTGGAGTACGCTCTTACGACATGTTCATCCGCAGCCAGTACCACGACTGGATTAAGGAACTCAAGTGGTACGATGTGGCAGAAGAAAGGACAGGCATCCATGTCAATTACATTGATGGACCGCTTGAGATTGCAGACACCTACACAGAGGTCGACCAGCGTCTTGCATCCCGCACCCTGCCTGATGCAGCCATGCTCCGTCTTTCCCAGGCCAAGGTATACGGTGCTCAGGGCGCCTTTGTCGATCTGGCTCCCTACATCAAGGAGTATGCACCGAACATTCAGGCCTATATCGACACTCATCCGGAGTACAAGTCATTCATCACTGATGCTGAAGGCCGCATCTTCGCCTTTGTCAGGGAGATGCCAGTCATAATCGATTTCATGGGCTACCGCGCTGATCAGTTCACAGAAGCCGGCATCGACCCTGCAAGTGTCAGGACAGTTGATGATTTCACCAATGCGATGAGAACCCTGAAGGCATACTTCGGAAAGACAAACCCGAACTACTATCCGCTCTCCGGCCGTGAAAGCGCACTGCGTTTCGCATACCTGTGGGGTGCAGCCGCATACGTTGATGAGAACTCCTCCGGAGGTATCTACTATGCTCATGAGAAGGACAACTGCTTCAACATCAAGGCACCAGGAGCCTATGAGTGGATCCAGACAATGAAGATGTGGTACGACGAAGGACTCATCGACCCAAGCTGGGTCGAGGGAACCAACACTGAAGGTGACTGGGAAGCAAAGACCCTTCAGGGAGATGCATCCATCTTCTACGACTATTACAACAGGGCAGAGTGGTTCATGAGCAACGGCGGACCTGAGGTCGATCCTGACTATGACATGCAGGTTCTTGACATGCTTGTCGATGAGAATGGCAACCCGATCAAGGCTCCGAACTCTGTACTGTACGGAAATGACAACGCCATTGCAGTCAACAGAAGCTGTGATGAGGAGACAATCATCACAATCTGTGAATTCATGGATTACTTCTTCAGTGAAGAAGGCATCATCCTTGCCAACTGGGGTGTTGAGGGCGAGAGCTTCAAGACAAATGAGGATGGAAGCAGGGAATTCATCGCAGACTATAGCACTGAGGAGACTAAGCCCTCCGGTGAGAAGAGATGGTCATTCCTTTCCGACAGACTCACGGTCTGCAAGCCGGTTGATCTTGAGGCCTTCTATGCATGGAACACTCCGCTGATTGCAGAAGCTGCAGAGAGAATCGTTCAGGATGAGAACATGCTTGAGCGCCCGATTGTCGTCTACACGACTGAGGAGGAGCAGAGACTCAGCAACCTGATTGCCTCTGTCTACAATACAGAAGTCGCCAGACTGACAAGCTTCATTGTCGGCAACACAGAACTCAACGAGGCCAACTGGACAAGCTTCATCAATGAGATGGACAGCCTTGGTCTGGCTGAGATTGAGGAGATCCAGCTGACAGCATACCAGAGGACAATAGGACAGTGATCGCACTTCCGAATTGACCTGAATCCAGATTTGCCGGGAGGCCTCTGCCTTCCCGGCAGCTTGGAGGTGAATTTATGAGAAAAAAAGAAAGAAACTGCTGGCGAACAGGCGCTCTGTCTGCCTAAAGCTGCTTTATCGAAACGCCTGCAAAAGGACCTGATTCTCAACTGGAGACTCTATGTCCTTCTGTTGCCAGGCCTGCTGAGCCTCGTGCTCTTCAAACTCCTGCCTGTAGGAGGAATGGTCATAGCCTTTCAGGACTATTCCGCCTTCCTTGGAATCCGCGGCAGCGAGTGGGTCGGTCTTGAAAATTTCAAGCGAATGCTGACCGATCCGTACATGCTCACACTTGTCAAGAACACGGTCATCCTAGCCGTGCTTTCAGTCGTATGTGTATTCCCGTTCCTCGTCATCTTCTCCCTCTTTCTCAATGAGGTGAGGTTCCAGAAATTCAAGGGGACGATTCAGAGCGTGAGCTTTTTGCCTTACTTCATCTCATCAGCGGTTATGGTATCCATCATGTATACCGTTCTCAGCCCTACAAGCGGCATCGTGAACAACCTGATAGTGAAGATGGGCGGTGAAAGCGTGAATTTCATGGCGAAACCAGAATGGTTCCGTCCTATATACATATTCCTGCAGATCTGGCAGATGCTCGGTTATAACGCTGTCATTTACATGGCCGGAATCGCCTCAATCAACGGAGAGCTTTACGAGGCTGCCGAGGTTGACGGCTGTGGACGCTGGGGCAAGATGATTCATGTCACGCTGCCAGGAATCTCCACCTCAGTCATCACAATGCTTATCATCAGCATCGGCAATATCTTCACGGTCGATACGGACAGGATTCTGCTTTTGTACAATGCAAGCAACGCGGCAACCTCCGATGTAATCCAGTCCTACGTCTACCGTATAGCCTTCCAGTCGCTCGGCTTCCCCGACTACAGCTATGGAACTGCAGTGAATATCGTCAAGTCACTGCTCGCCTTCATCCTCGTCATCATCGCCAACAAGCTGGCAGACAAGTATGCCGAGACGAGGCTCTTCTAGGAGGTCAGTCATGACAAAGAAAAACATAAAGACATTGCCTTTTGACATCATCAACACGACGATACTGACACTTGTGGCAATAATCTGTGTCATACCGTTTCTGTACGTTTTCTTCATCTCGATAAGCGACGGGCTCTACCTGTCCAGGGGAGAGGTCTCATTCTTCCCCAAAGGAGTGAATATCGAGGCATGGAAGGAGGTCATCACAAACCCGCGCTTCAGCATTGGAACAGGTTTCAGGAATAGCCTGGTGTATACACTGCTCGGAACAGCCATAGCCGTCACGTTCACATATCTGACAGCCTATGTCCTGACCAGACCGCGTATCAGGTTCCGCTATTTCATCATGACGCTGTTTGTAATCACATGGGTTTTCGAGGCCGGTATCATCCCGCAGTACATTGCCTACAGTTCTCTCGGTTTCATTGACAACATCTGGGTCATGATTATCCCCGGTGCGATAAACACACAGTATCTGATCATAACCAAGGCCTATCTTGAAGGCCTGCCGAAGGAACTTGAGGAAGCTGCAATTGTCGATGGCGCCAACGACTTCACGATTGTCGCAAAGATTTTCGTGCCTGTCACAAAGCCAATCATAGCCACAATCGCACTGTTCAACGCAGTCTCGATCTGGAACCAGTACCTGATTCCCCAGATGTTCCTGCACAACAGCAACCTCAAGACAATCCAGCAGGTTCTGGCCAACGTCATCGTCGGCGCAACCGAGTCTCCTTTTGCCAACGTCATGGTCAATGATGTATGGCTGAATCAGGAGAACATGAAGGCGGCAGCAATTATGCTGGCAATGCTTCCTATCGTCTGTATCTACCCGTTTGTACAGAAGTACTTCAAGAAGGGTATCCTCATCGGTTCCGTCAAGGGCTGAGCTTAAGGGGGGAAAACATGGAAAGAAAAATCATCGAACTTAATGATCTGACAAAGGATGGAAGGCTTTACCACAACCCGCGTCTTGATACTGTCGAGGCTCTCATCCCGAATGCTCCGTTCGGTTCCTGCCATGCGGCAGACCTGCTTGAGACGAAGGAGGGAGACCTTCTTGCTGTCTGGTTTGCAGGCACAGAGGAGGGCAACAGCGACATCAGCATAGTCCTTTCCCGTCTGGACAAGGGCTCTGACAGATGGACGGATCCTGTGAAAGTCTCTGACGATGACACGCGCAGTGAGCAGAATCCATCCCTCTTCCAGAAGAAGGATGGCGAGATCTGGCTCATCTATACGGCTCAGGTGGCACGCACTCCTGAGAACAATCCTTTCTTCAATCTTCAGTACACTGCTGAAATCCGTCGCCGCCGCAGCCGCGACAACGGTCACACATGGTCACAAACTGAAGTCATGTTCTCGCATCCGGGTTCATTCTGCCGCCAGAAGATTCAGGTCCTGTCCAACGGCCGGTGGCTTTTCGGAAACTGGTACTGCTTTGACGACAAGTCCCGCAATGGAAGCGACATTACAGTGGTTCACATCTCCGATGACGAAGGTGAGACCTGGAGGGATGTCGAGATGCCGCAGTCAATGGGAAAGGTTCATGCCAACCTCATTGAAATGGATGGCGGACGCATCGTCGCGCTTATGAGATCGAGAAGCGCTGACTACATCTACCGCTCGGTCAGCGAGGACTGGGGAGAAAGCTGGAGCGTGCCGGAAAGGACTGAACTGCCTAATAACAACTCAAGCATTTCCGCAATAAGACTGCAAAGCGGAGCCATTGCCATGGTTTTCAACCCGGTCGGTTACGGTCATGACACCAGTATCACGCTCTGGCCTGACCAGCGCTGTCCTGTCGAGGTCGCAATCAGCGAGGACGAAGGCATCAGCTGGAACTACAGAAGAATAGTAGAGCATGGAGAGGGCTACTGCGGCCGCTACAACGACATCAACAACCTCCGCTATGAGTACCCTGTCATGATGCAGGCCAGGGACGGAGAAATCTACGTTGCCTACAGCTCCCATTACCGGAAGAACATCAAGTTCGTCCAGATCAGCGAGGAGTGGATTCGCGGCAGCAAGGTCTTCCAGGGGCTGGATGGCCTGAAAGACACTTTCCGTCATTATTGAGGAGGCTGTGATGAAGAACTGTTCACTGAGGATGCCCTCCTGTGTGATGGCCGGAACAGGATCGGTTGCCGGCCTGACTGACATCATAAACACTGTATCTGCCCGGCATATCGCTCTCTTCTGTGATAAAGGTGTGGCAGCAAGCGGCCTGCTTGAGGCTGTCTCCAGAAAGATTCCGGCTTCTTACGACACCTATCTTGATATCCCGCCGGAACCCGATTACCTCCAGGTAGAATCTCTTCTTGGTCAGGTCGAGGCCAGAGGCACTGACCTGATTGTCGCGCTCGGGGGCGGCTCTGTCATGGATGCCGCCAAGCTGGTCAGTGTCCTGCTCGGTGCTGAGTATTCGATACGTGACCTTCTGAAAGATCCTGCTCAGGCTTGTAAGAAGGTTCCGACTGTGATGATTCCGACAACCTGCGGAACCGGAAGCGAGGCAACATGCAATGCCATTGTCCTTGTTCCGGAGGACGGTGTGAAGGTCGGTATCGTGAACAATGCGATGATTCCCGACTATGTCATTCTGGATGCAGACATGATACGTCTCCTGCCGCCCGGAATCGTGGCAAGCACCGGTCTTGATGCACTGTGCCATGCGATAGAGTGCTATACCGGTCTCAAAGCCAACCCGCTGAGCGATCTTTATGCCCTTGAGGCCATGAGGCTGATCTTCCCCTCAATAGAGAGGGCAGTGAAGGAGCCGGAGGCAATGGATGCCAAGGAAAACATGCTGCTTGCCGCTTTCTATGGCGGAGTGGCCATAACCTCTAGCGGAACCACTGCCGTTCATGCTCTGAGCTATCCTCTTGGAGGCCGCCACCATATCGCGCACGGAGTGAGCAACGCCATGCTGCTGGCACCTGTGATGCGTTTCAACATGGTCGCCTGCACTGACCGCCTTGCACAGATTCATGATGCGGTATTCTCCAATGACAGCACACTGTCTTCACATGAGAAGGCTGAGGCGGTCGTCTCAAGACTGGAGGCGATTGTCAGGGCACTGGACATCCCGACTCTTTCAAGCTTCGGAATCAGTGCTGACGAGCTTGCCTCTCTCGCTCAGGCCGGACTGGATGTCAGAAGACTTATGGTGAACAACCCGCGCCCGATGACGCTTGATGAGGCAATCGCAATCTATAAGGAGGCCCTATGACCTGTGATGGAATCAAGGGAATAATCGTCCCTCTGGTGACCCCGATGCATGAAGACGGGTCAGTGAATCTGAATGCCATCCCTTCTCTGGTGGAGATGATGATTTCTTCCGGTATTGACGGCATCTTCGCTTTCGGAACGAATGGCGAAGGCTACATCCTCTCATTTGAAGAGAAAGAGGAGGTCCTTGCTGCTGTCATCAAAGCCGTCAATGGACGGGTTCCTGTCTATGCGGGAACAGGTGCCATCTCCACAGCGGAGGCTGTCAGGACAAGCCGCATGGCTGAACGCCTGGGTGCTGATGTGCTTTCAGTCATCACGCCTTCTTTCGCCAAGGCAAATCAGGATGAGCTGTACGAGTATTACAAAACAGTTGCTGTTGCCACAAGCCTGCCTGTTGTTCTTTACAACATTCCGGCCCGTACCGGCAATGCACTCACTCCTCAGACTGTCGGCCGCCTTGCTTCAATTGACAACATTGTCGGGGCGAAAGATTCCAGCGGAGACTTCAACAACATCCTCGGCTATATCCAGGAAAGCCGCAAAGTGAGGGATGATTTCGCCATCCTCTCAGGCAATGACAGACTGATTATCTGGACACTGCTGGCAGGAGGAAAGGGCGGAATCGCAGGCTGTGCCAATGTCTATCCGAAGACACTTGCCTCGATTTATGACCTTTATACGGAAGGCCGTATCGATGAGGCTATAAAGGTCAATGAAAGCCTTTCCGCCTTCCGCTCTCTCTTCCGTTTCGGCAATCCGAATACGATTGTCAAAAAGGCTGTTGAGCTGCAGGGCCATGATGTCGGCCCATGCCGGGCACCTTTCAACAGGCTTCCTGAGGAGGCACTTGAGGCTATAAAGGCCACACTTGAAGCCGACAGGGCGGGAGGACTGTGCTGATGGCGGAACCAATCATTGCACTCACCATGGGTGACCCGAGCGGAAACGGGCCGGAACTGTCAGTCAAGGCACTCTCGTCTGGCCGCTTCAGTAAAAGGGCAAGAATTATCCTTGTCGGTGACATGACCGTCATGGAGAACGCAAGGCGTATCTGCTCAAGCCCCATCCGTCTCAACAGAATAACATCCGTCTGTCAGGCAGCTTTTGCCGACGACAGCATAGATGTCCTGGATCTCGGTGTGTTCAGCGACATATCACAGCTGAAGCTGGGCCAGGTCGACAGCCGCTCCGGCCTGTGCGCATTTCTTGCAGTGAAGAAGGCCATAGAACTTGCCATGGAAGGGCAGGTCGACGCAACAGTGACCAATGCGCTCAATAAGGAGGCCATGAACCTTGCACTTGAGCAGACAGAAGGAAAATATTCTGACGGTCTCACACATTTTGACGGCCACACTGAGATTTACGCCCATTACACGAAGACAAAAAGCTACTGCATGATGCTCATGCACCATGATCTGCGTGTAAGCCATGTCTCGACTCACTGCTCACTGCGTGAAGCCTGTGACAGGGTCAGGAAAGACAGGGTTCTTGAGGTTCTGCGTCTTACTGACAGTGCTTTGAAGTCGATGGGCATTGCGAGACCTCATATCGCGGTGGCGGGTCTCAATCCCCACAGCGGAGAGCATGGTCTTTTCGGCCATGAGGAGATTGATGAAATAATTCCGGCTATTGAACAGGCAGCTGCCGAGGGCCTTGATGCTGTCGGTCCGGTTCCTCCTGACTCAGTGTTCAGTGAGGCCTTGGGCGGTCTGTATGATGCTGTCATCGCCATGTATCATGACCAGGGGCACATCCCTCTCAAGACAGTCGGCTTTGTCTATGACAGGGACAAAGGGCAGTGGAAGGCTCTTGAAGGCGTGAATGTGACACTCGGTCTTCCAATCATCCGCACCAGTGTCGACCATGGTACAGGCTTCGCCCTGGCCGGAAGCGGCAAGAGCGACGAGACCAGTCTTGTGAATGCCATTGACGCAGCAATAGCCTTTGCCGGAGGGGACTCCTGTGGAAAAGCTTGAGGAACTCAGGACACTTTTCACTTCGCTCTATCCTGAGGCCTGCTTCAGCCGGTTTCAGCATGTGCTGGAGAGCCACAGGGAAGAGCGTAGTCCTCAGCTGAAGGAGCTTGACCGTCAGCGCCAGGCCAGCGGCCGCTGGTACCTGAAAGGTGGCATGATTGGTATGACGATGTACACGGACCTTTTTGCCGGAAACCTGAAAGGGCTTGAGGAAAAGGTCCCTTATCTGAAAGAGCTGGGAATAAGTTATCTTCATCTCATGCCTCTGATGAAGATGCCTCATCCAGACAACGACGGCGGCTATGCCGTCGAGGACTTCAGGACTGTTGACCCTCTCTTCGGCACAAACAGTGATCTGGCCAGTCTGGCCACGACACTCAGAGAAAACGGCATAAGCCTGTGCATGGACTTTGTGATGAACCACAGCGCTGACAGCCATGAATGGGCACAGAGAGCGAAGAGAGGAGAGGAGAAGTACCGCCGCTACTATTACATCTATCCCGACAGGGCCATTCCTGACGAGTTTGAGAAGACGGTTCCTGAGGTCTTTCCTGCCACGGCTCCGGGCAACTTCATCTATTCCACCCAGCTGGGCGCTTATGTGATGTCAAGCTTCTATCCGTTCCAGTGGGATCTTGATTATCACAACCCGGATGTATTCATCGAGATGATTTCGGCCATGCTCGATATGGCGAACCTCGGTGTCGAATGTTTCCGCCTTGATGCAGTTCCTTACATCTGGAAAGAACTTGGCACAAGCTGCCGGAACCTTCCTCAGGTCCATGTTATTGTCAGGATGTTCCGTCTTGCGCTGGAGCTTGTCTGTCCGGCTGTCATACTCAAGGGAGAAGTCGTGATGGCTCCCCGGGAACTCAAGGCTTATTTCGGCACGAGAGAGGCACCTGAATGCCACCTGCTTTATGGTGTCACGACAATGGTGAATCTCTGGTCTGCTATGGCAAGTCAGGATGTCAGGCTGCTTGAAAAACATCTGGAAGAGGTTTTCAGCCTTCCTTCACACTGCCGTTTCGTCAACTATCTTCGTTGTCATGATGACATAGGATGGGGGCTGGACGAGGATGCCGAGCGGCAGCTCGGTATTGACCCGCTGAGACATAAAATCTTCCTTTATGATTTTTACAGTGGTGCCTTCCCCGGCTCTTATGCCCGGGGCCAGCTTTACAACTATGACCCTGAGAGCCTTGATGCCAGAAGCTGCGGGACGACTGCGAGTCTTTGCGGTCTTGAGAAGGCCCGGATTGACCACAGCCCCAAAGAGACCGCTGATGCGCTTGGCCGCATAATCCTGCTGCACAGAACCTGCTATGCGATAGAAGGCTTTCCGATGCTTAACAGCGGGGATGAGATTGTGCAGCTGAATGATTATTCCTATATGAATGATCCTGACAGGGCTGCTGACAGCCGTAACCTGCACCGCAGTCCTTTCAACTGGGATAAAGCCTGTCTCAGAAAAGATCCTTCCAGTACAGAGGGGTTTATTTTCACAGAGCTTCAGAATCTTGGCAGATTGCGTTCAGTCCATCCCTGTTTCTCAGATGATGCCTGTGTGAGAACCTGGCTGAGTCATAATGACAGCGTAATCGCCGTAAGAAGGACACAAGGGGAGCATGATCTTCTGTGTGTATCCAATTTCTCAGACAGGACACAGTCCGTTCACTTCGATTACTTCATCGGCAAGTACCGTGACATTTTCACATCCAGTGAATTTGAACCGGGACTCGGGCTGGATATCCCGGCATGGAGCTGTCTCTATCTGGAGAAATGCAAAGACGAATGAGTTCTCAAAAAGAGAATCTGTCAATGAGTCCGTAGGAAAATCAGAAGCGTTTCATTAGTCAGCAGCAGGCTTTGTAATCACGGCCTGAGCTTTCATATGATTGATGGAACTGTATTGTCATCAAAACCGCAAAATTTGCATAAAAACGGCTTAACCCTACAAATTTGCAGGAACAAATCCTGCAAATTTATCGGATTTAATTTAACATATTTCAAAACTTGAGTGTATTTTTCTTGATAGGAAAACCTGTAAATGAAGAATGCACTGTACCGTCCGAGAATCATTGATCCAGTTATAGAAGAGTACCTCAGCGCTTTCGGCGGAATCTGGATAAAGGGGCCAAAATGGTGCGGAAAAACCTGGACCAGCGCTCATCATGCAAACAGCGCAGTCTATCTTGATGACAGCTCAAACAATTTTCAGTCACGCAGACTTGCGGAAACATCTCCGGATCTTGTTCTTTCCGGAGATGCTCCGCACCTTATAGACGAGTGGCAGGATGTACCTGCAATATGGGATGCCGTGCGACATGAAATTGACAGGAGAGGAAAGAAGGGACAGTTCATTCTCACCAGTTCTGCCACAGTGTCTGAAGAGGAAAAAGAAAGACCCCGTCACAGTGGTGCCGGACGAATCGCACGGCTCAGGATGAGACCCATGTCTCTGTATGAATCCGGACATTCTTCCGGACAGGTCTCTTTGCGGGAAATAATGAATGGGAATATCGAACCCATGATGGTGAGCGAAATCCGATTGGAACAGCTTGCTTCGTTCATCATTGATGGCGGCTGGCCTGAAGGCGGAAGCCGTCTTGTGGCCGATGAATACGTCAAAGCCCTTCTGGAAACTGACATCTTCAATATTGACGGCGTGAAAAGGGATCCTCACCGCATGACTCTTCTTCTCAGGTCCCTTGCAAGGAATGAGAGTACAACCTGTCCTGCAAGAAGGATCTGGCAGGACATAAATGAAAATGATTACAAGAGCATCAGCCTTGATACTGTTGCGGACTATCTTTCCGTACTTGACCGGCTCTTTGTTACAGAGAACATCCCTCCGTTCTCTCCTGATGCACGGTCTCCTGTCAGGGTGAAGCAGGCAGAGAAAAGACATTTTCCGGATCCATCCATACCGGCTTCCCTGCTGAGGATGACACCACAGAAACTGATTGATGATCTCAGGACATTCGGTTTCCTTTTCGAATCACTATGTCTGAGAGATCTGCTGACTTATGCCTCAGCATCAGTAGCTCAGGTCCATCACTATCAGGATTACAGCAACCGCGAAGTGGATGCTGTTGTGGAAATGGAAGACGGCCGATGGGGAGCTTTTGAAATCAAGCTGGGTGCGAATCAGATTGATAAGGCTACGGAAAACCTCCTGAAGCTGAAAGCCAGATTTGAAGAAGAGGAGGGGGCAAATCCTCCGTCAGTACTCTGTGTCATCTGCGGTCTGTCAGTGGCTGCATACAGGAGAAATGATGGAGTTTTCGTAGTACCAATAACAGCTTTGAAAGACTGAGACTTCTTTCCGTGTTGACACTCAGGCCATTACCCGGAGGTTCATAAAAACCTTTAGCGGGGAAACCATCAGCCTTGTGCCGAAGGATGAACCGCTTTCTCCTTGTAACATAGTCTTGTATTTGTATGCTCAACGAGCATGATGTTCCTGTAATGGAT
>CALXOK010000006.1 GCA_944390025.1 uncultured Spirochaetales bacterium
TACGGGGTGACCCGAAGGCTCCCCTGGCTGATTGACTGCAGCCTGCCCGGATTGCATGACCCGGGTAATGTAGTTGTCGCGGATGTTGATGGCCGCATTTTCGTCTGCATGCATACTGCTGCCGCAATGCCTGCATGTGTATCTGTTTCCTTTTCTTGAAGCCTTGTCTATAGTCTTGCACACCGAGCACTTCTGGCTCGTATAGCGTGCATCCACGAATTCCACTAATATGCCGTTTCTCCTGCACTTGTATATGAGCCTCTCTTCAAGATCGGTGTATGACCAATTCGACAGCCATTTCCTCATGGTCTTGTTGCTCTTTCCCTTGAGACGTAGCATATTCATGGATGACAGGTCCTCAAGGACATATACGGATACATCCTCATCAGTATTGGCAAGCTTCTTGGAAATGCAGTGGTTCTGGTCATGAACAAACCTCTTCTCGCAGCCGGAGATGGAGACGAGTCTCCTCTTCGCACTGCGGGTGCCTTTCTTCTGCAACACAGAACGCACATGATTGTATTTCCTCTTCACCCGCCTTACATCCTTCGCTCCATAGTGAACACCTTCAGAAGTTGTAACAATGTTGTATACACCTCTGTCCAGTCCCACTATCTTCCCATCGTTTTCAACTATATCGTAATCAGGGCATTCGTAGATGAGATTGACGAACACCCTTCCTTTCCTGTCCATCCCTATGTTTGCTCCCTTGAACTTCCAGCCCTCCGACGGAGAGTATCTTTCTGTAAAAAACTCAGGGATTGAGATGATTGTCTTTACCCTTTTGTCACAGGTGCTGAATGTGAGCTGGGAGCCGCGGAGTGTGATGGTGCGCACATCATAGCGCATCGTGCACTTCTCCTTCATCGAGGGACGCCTCATCCTCTCTGCCTTCTTGGGATGCTTCTGCTTCAGCTTTGTCTTCTTCATATTCCAGGTCTTGACAGCTTCCACCGCGACATCCCGTGCACACTGGATGAGTCCTGTGGGAAGAGACGGGCACTCTTCCTTTATCCTCTCATACTGGACCTTATGAAGAAACCTCTTGGATGTGCTGTTGTTATTGATAAGACACTCAACTGACATGTTGAAGGCCCTTGCATACTGTTTCCTCGTCTCCACGATTGAAGAGACCTCATTGCCAGAGAGCTTGGGAAAAACGGTGATTGACCTTCGCATACATCAATCATGCCATTCTTTATGATAGGAGGCAACATGAGGAGCAACAATAATTCGGTTTCGACATTGCACTACCACATCGTCTGGTGTACGAAGTACAGGCATCCTATACTCACTGGAGCGGTGGAAGTGGAGACTAAGACCATATTGGCACAGACCTGTGCAGAGTATGGCTGGAGCCTCAAGACGATAGAGGTCATGCCTGAGCATGTCCACCTCTTCATTGAAGCCTCTCCCGATGATGCGCCCTCTTCGATAGCACGTACTCTGAAATCAATCTCTGCGGTACATATCTTCACAGCCTTTCCCAAATTGAAGGAGCGCAAGTTCTGGGGATCCGGACTATGGTCCCGTGGATGTTATTACGGGAGTGTCGGGGCTATAACAGAGGAAAGTGTGAGGAAGTACATAGAGAACCAGAAGTCGAACATCGGAGGTACCGAATGATGAGGAAGCGATGAGTTGCAGGCCTGATTGCCATTGCTGCCTTCGTGCTGTTCATCGTTGCCGACATATTATTTTTTCTCAATCTTCCAAGGCAGAACTTCTTTACTCACCTGATTGCCTTCGTCTGTATTCTGTTCATCGGGTGGTGTTTTCTCTCAAAACCGGGAAAATCGAATCTCTGCTACATTCATCCTGCAGGACAAGCCTGACAGGTTTTCTGGAGGCATATCTTATAAAAAGCTCTCAGTTGTGACTTCAGAATGTTTTTATCAGTTCTTGAATCAACAGGAGACAGACCAGTATGGCGGAATGTAATCCGTCCGGCAAAAGTCTCATCGACAAGAAACGTCTTGCCGACCCGTCTTCTTCCATAAATGGCTACAAACTCAGCTCTCCCGCTTTCATACAAGTCATTGAGTTCCTGAACTTCTTTTTTTCTTCCAATCATGCTTTTAGTCCACCATTATAAATCGCTACGAACAAGTGAAAATCACAGTTCGTAGCGAAATAAACTAAATACCGGACAACGATAAAGTATCGAAGCCTCAGTACTCACAAATTTCTCACAACTCTTGCTTTTCCCTTTCCTTATATCAAAAGAAAAGTTAAACTTTCTCACATGAAGGTCCTGCTTTGCACTGACAGATACTACCCTGCCATCAGCGGTGTCGTGACATCAGTCATGACTCTGAAAAAGTATCTTGAGGCAGCAGGCGATGAAGTGAGGGTTCTCACGCTGTCCGATACAATCAGCTCACATGTGGATGGTGATGTTGTCTACATAGGAAGCTTTGATGCGGACAGGATTTATCCTGATGTCCGCATCAAGCATCCGGTAAACAGAGAATACATAAAGACGCTCATTGACTGGAAGCCTGACGTGATTCACTGCAACACGGAATTCTCGACATTTTTCCTGGCAAAACATATCTACAGGGCATGCAGGTGTCCCATGGTGCTTACCTACCACACCGACTATGAGGACTATGTCCACTACCTTGCCCTGAGCCGCAAGTTCGGACGTTTCCTGCTCAAGCGTTATATAGGCTATGTCAGCTCGTTCATGACATACGTCATCTGCCCGACAGACAAGACTGCTGGCATTCTCGCCTCTTATCATCTGAAAGCAAAAATGAGAATCATACCGACAGGGCTTGACCTCGAAAGATTCACAAAAGCCGCAGATGAGACCGCTCTTGATGCAATAAGAGACAAATACTCAATCGCCCCGGACACCAGCACCATTGTATATGTCGGACGTCTGGGAAAGGAAAAGAACCTCTCTCAGGTAATCGACTACCTCAGCTCGTTCAAAGACAGGAACTTCCAGTTCATCATTGTCGGAGACGGTCCGGACCGCAAGGAGATTGAGGAACATGTACAAAAAAGCGCAATTGCAGACAGGACAATCTTCACCGGAATGATTGCTCAGGAAAGTATTCCGGACTTTTACCGTCTGGGAGATCTCTTCATATCAGCATCGACAAGCGAGACACAGGGACTGACTTACATAGAGGCAATGGCGGCAGGCACGCCGCTCTTGTGCCGCAAGGACAAATGTCTGGAAGGTGTCGTTGAGGATGGCATCAACGGATTCCTCTTTGAAAGCCGCGAGGAGTTCTGCCAGAAGCTTGAATACTTCTTCGCTCACAGGGAGCTTTGGGAATCAATACGCACAAAAGCCCAGCAGAAAGTGATTGACAGATTCGGAGCCACAAAGTTTGCACAGGACTGCCACAGACTGTATGAGGATGCAAAAGGCACATTCCGTTACCACAAGTCCTTCTTCCTGTCCCCGCTGTTTCACTGGGTGATGGATCTTTTCCCCTGGATTTAGCCCACAGTCTCCGGTTCCGCAGCACAGTCAAGGCTGTCAAGAAGGAAATCCATCATATACGGAAGCACAAGCTCCTCTTTCAATGGAGATGTCACCTCCTCCAGCTCCTCCCTTCTCTCGTTACCGTAAATCACAAGACGGGGCTTTGTCACATAGCCTCTTACACCGTATTCATTCTGAAGCTCACGCAATGACTCTCCAAGAGATGAAGAGAGAGCTCTCAGGTCAAGCGACTCAATCGCAACCTCACAGTAAAGCTCACCATCAAGATAGGCAAGCAGTGCAAAGTGTATGTATGTGAAATCTTCCCCGGTGCACTGGGGCATCTTCTCGAAGACAATGTCCCACTCTCCTGCCCTGAAGCGTCTTATGACATTGCACTCCCCTCTGGCAAGGGAAGGAAAGCTGTGAGGAGCAAAAGGAGAAGAATATTCAGGATTGACAAGCATTTTTTAAATCCTCTCAAGAAGGTTCTCAAGCGAGAGAGATGAAAGAGATTCATCACAGGAGAGCTTGATCTGCTCGGCAACAGCCTCTCCGGCTGTAGTCACCTCAATACCGGTATCGTAACCATAGACAGCATCGAAGATATCCTTGAGAAGAATCTGTTCAAGAGGCTTCGCCGGAACATAGGAAGCAGACTTTCCCTCGTTGATTTCCAGAAGCAGATGGCATCTGACAAGCAGACTGATATAACCACCAAGCACAGACGGTGTGATTGCAAGCCGTCTTGTGATGTTCTTGCGGCTTACAGGGCCATGACCCGTCTTATAGGACTGTCCGATAAGCATCATCATGTTCACAGTATCCGTAATCTGACGTGAAGGATTCTCCGGACCTCCGGCAAGCTGACTGCCTTCAGGACGGAACTGATGCACGTAGATAATCTCGGCACTGATGAGGATGATATACCAGCAGGTATAGAAGAAAAGCAGGACGAAAAGCAGTGCGGCAAGAGATCCGTAGATGACGGAGTAGCTGACCATCCTTGCGATGATTGTCTTGAACACGGCACCCAGCACTGTAAGACAGACAGCACCGATGACTGAGCCAAGAATGGCAGAGCGGGCACGTATCTTCGCATTCGGCACCAGATAGAAAAGAAGGAAAAGCACCAGCGTGATTACAATGAAGCTGAAAAACCAGCTGACAATCTCATCAAGGATGCTTCCTGTGGACGCTGCCGCATCAAGATGGTTTGAAATCAGGCCAAGCACAGTCGTGTTGAAGGAAAGGACAATGGCCAGTCCGAGAGCTCCTACAATGAGGAAAGTCAGAAGGGATGTGAAGCGCCTGAACTTCCCGCTGCTGGGCTGAGCACGGAATATCTGATTGAGGACATTGTAGACCTTGTTGACAAGAAAGCCCGCGGTAATCAGGAAGGAGACAAGGCCGAAGACCCCCAGTCCCATCGCATTTGCGGAGAACTGCTCGATGAAATGCATCAGCTGATGCCCCAGCACGGAGCCGAATATCTCCTCAAAAAGGGCGCTGAGCGCATTCATGAAAGGCTGAAGGACACCGAACACGGTCAGAAAGGCGACAAGAAACGTGATACATGGGACTATTGCCACAAGCGTTGAGTAGACAAGGCCTGATGCCATGATGGTCACATTGCTCTGCCACATGCTCAGCACGGCTGTGCGTACAATTGAGAAAATATCCTCGACAGCGTCAGCAAAGCGGGACTTCTGCCCTTCTTCTTTCTTCTTCTCTTCCGGCATATCACTCCACCGCCTTCAAAAGATATGAACCAAGATATTCGTAGACGCTGCGTTTATCAAGCTCATTGAGAATCTCATGCCTGTCATGCTCAAAAAGATGCAGGCGCACATCCTTGACTCCCGCCTTCTGATAGAGTTTCTGAACCTTTCTCACGCCCTTTGCGAAGCCTCCGACAGGATCCTCATCGCCAGAGACAATCAGGAGAGGAAGAACCGGAGAAATCTTTCTGGCAAGCTCAAGGTCGTTTGCCATCTCGATTCCAGTCAGAAGGTCATAGAAGAACTGGGATGAGCAGACGAAGCCACAAAGCGGATCCTCCAGGTATTTACGTACCTCTTCCTCATCACGGGTCAGCCAGTCGCTGTCAGTCTTCACAGGCTTGAAACGGTTATTGTAAGAGCCGAAACTCAGACGCGTCATCAGATGGTCCGGCATTCTCGAGCCATGCTTTTTCACGTTATGACGGGCAATCATCTTGCCAACTGTGCCAGCAAGGCCCTGTCCGGCCCCTGAGCCCATGATGATGCAGGCCGAAAAATAGTCAGATACTCTGGTAATCTCAGTGCGGGATATGAAAGAACCCATTGAGTGTCCAAGAAGGAAATGAGGAAGGTTCTCATGCTCCTTCATTATAAGCTCATCGACAGCAATGGAATCCTCGACGACAATGTTCCAGCCGTCAGATGCGGCGAACCAGCCCTTCTCCTCCTCTTCCTTCGTGAAGCCATGACCTCTGTGGTCCTGGGCATAGACAATGAAGCCAAGTGAATTGAGATAGCGTGCGAAATCATCATAGCGCAGTGAATGCTCAGCCATCCCGTGGTTGATATGAACAGTTCCAACCGCCCTCTCAACGTCATCCCAGGTTCTCAGAAAGAGCCTGTGACCGTCCCTCATCTCAAGGTATCTTTCCTGCATGGCATACTCCATAAGCTGTAGTATTGGAATTATATAGGAAAAAGCAATTACAGACAATGTATGAGAGAATAAGGAAACAACTGTTCCCTGTTCCGCAAAGTAACAGATTTCTTATTTTCTTTCCTACGGATCTTATCCAAGAATCACCCATCAGAATTTTTCTAGTCAAAGAAAAAGAAAATCATTATACTATGGTTGAAAGTGCCCACCAAGGTTAAGGCTCTGCCTCCTCAAATCGGTGGGCCAGTCTGTATATTATGCCTGTAAAGAAACTTTTTAACAAACCAGCTTTGTCAATCAAACAGCAGATAGATCTCCTGAAAAGCAGAGGGCTCAATGTTGAGGATGAGGAATATGCCGCCAGAGTTCTGTCCAATGTAAATTACTATCATCTGGAAGGATACTGGTATTCATTCTATGACAAAACAAAGACTGAGCATCAGTTCTACAAAGATGTATATTTCTCTCAGATAGTCAGGTATTTTGAGTTTGATAATGAACTCAGGATGTTGCTCTTCTCGGCTATTTCAAAGATTGAACTGTCTTTCAGAACCCGTTTCATATATGAGCTTGCAACTGAGTATGGTGCATTCCCTCTAAAAAAGGAAAATTTCAACTTCAAGGCAGAGTCTCTCTGGTTGAAGTCCTATGAAAAGCTTCTAGAAGATATCAATCACTCGAAGGAAGAATATGTCAGACATTATCAGGAAACATATGAAGAAGAGATACCTCCTATCTGGATTATGGGAGAACTTATGACCTTTGGTGAATTGTCAATATGGTATGACAAATTCTTCCGTAGCCCAATTAGAAAGAGAATATCTCTTTTTTATGGACTTCAGCCAGAAGTCCTGACATCCTGGCTCAGAGTTCTGTCTTCAATAAGAAACATATGTGCTCATCATGACAGACTGTGGAACAGAATTCTCCCTTTTGAAATCATCATTCCAAAACAAATTGCTGATAAAAGATTTGATAGTCTGTTCACTGTTCATGAAGATGAATCTCATAACTCTAGGCGTGTTTATAATCCAATACTTACAATGCAATATCTGCTTAACCAGATTAAATTGGAAAATGATAATTGTTCTCTGCTTCGTAATATTGAAACACTGATGGAAAAATATCATATCGATAACTACAAGCGCATGGGTATACCTTATCCGCTAAAACAGATAATAGCTGTGTTTAATTAGCAGAGTTTTTTTAACTAACTCATTTCAAATTTTCATAACTATATTACCTCCTCAAATACTGTAATTTCTTCATCAGGCATTACCAGATAATTAACGGTTAAAACCCTCAGGCTGTATTATGTTGATAGAAAGTGTCGCCAGCAAGACAGCGGCCTTAATAGTATGGATTAGACAACCTCGCTACCTTTGGTCGGGACGGCAGGGGTGTTTTCTATCCTGAAACAGGCCAAGAAGTTCCCGAAGAATCCTCAGAAGCACCAAAGCAAGCTCCAATGCCATTTTGATTATTTCAATCACCTCCCTTATCACGCTGGTTTCAGGAGGCTTACCTTCCACGTGATGCAGGAGGCCACCGTCTCTCAGCTACTGACGACAACGATAATATTACCGCAGACAATCAGGAAGAAAAAGCATTGATTGTTCCAAAACTCAATGAACCGGTTAATCAGGAAAACATCTGTTCAGGAAGATTTTTCCACTCCCTCTTCCATCACAAAAACAATGATTCATGCAAAGTGGATGAAAACCTGCTATTCTTTTGCCAATGGATAAGACAATCATCTTTGTTACAAGCGACATACATTCTGACACAGATGCGCTCGAAGCTGTCATAGAAGCAGCATCTGAAGAGAAGGCCTCAAAGCTCCTCATTGCAGGAGACCTGTGTCCAAAAAATCCGCAAGTCGCAATCCTGCTTCATAACGCACCTTTCAGTTTCATAACAGTGAAAGGCAACTGCGACTGGATGTGGGACTACAAGGATTCAGGCCTGGCTCTTCCTCAGGAATACTCATATATCCCATACACAGGCGACAGACATATCGCTATGACACACGGCCACAGCATATATTCCCCGGATGAGTTTCCCTTCACTTTGAAAAAAGGTGACATCTTCATACAGGGTCACACTCATGTTCCAGCCCTGTTTGAAGATGAGAAAGGAATCATCCGCCTCAATCCCGGTTCCCCTTCCCGCCCGCGCGGTGGTTACAAGGCATCATATGCTGTCATAAAAGAAGACAGGATTGAAATAAGGAAGCTCAAGAACGGGAAAATACTTATGGAGCTAGAACAATGAGAAGAAAGATTATCCTCTTTCTATTCATCCTTTTCATATCCGCAAATCTCTTTGCCGCAGATTATTCTGCTGATATCGCTATAGGACACAGGAACAGTTCTGTAGCAGACAGCCCCGTATTCATATCCTCTGAAGTCAGAACAGGCCCTTTTTCATTCTACATGCAGACGGACATGGGACAGATGTTCGATTTCGTGGCAAACTACGAAATAAGACAGGGTGCGACACTGAGCCACAACATCAATACATCGCTCCAGCTTGTTCCACATGAAGGCGGCTTTTCAACATATTCCTACCTTTTCAAGCAGCAGCTTGACTGGAGCTGGGGCTTTTTCCGTTACGGCATCGGTGCTCAGGCAGGTCTTGCCTGGTCACCATACACCGACACGCTCTCATGGTCACTGAGCCCCATGGGGGAAATCACACTGGGGCTGAAAGCAGGAGACTTCAAGGCCGAGACAGGGCTCACAACCTACGACAACCAAGAAAGAAGCTGGAAGGCGACTCCCGTCATCACGGCACTTGTATCTTACGACATCTCCAGAACCCTTACCGTCTATGCCTCCGCCTATGCAGAGATTGCAGAGTTGTTCATGCAACCGTACATACTTATCTCATCTTATGGAGGAAAGATAGGAATCATAGCAAGGGGGACAGACTCATGAAAAAGCTCCTGACTGTATCACTGCTAATCTTCTTTTCTCTCACCTCATGCCGCATAGCATTTGTCAATGACATAATGGAAGGCTATGACTCAAACCCATTTAAGCAGCAGACATCGATAAGTGAGAAAAAAACTGATGATGAAATCACCTTCCTCATCTTCTCAGATGCCCACATCAACAGGATAAAAGAAGACTGGGGTGTCACGGACAACACTCCTCTTCTAAGGGATTACCTGGAAGAAGAAAAGGATAACATAGACTTCGTAATAAGCCTCGGGGATATAGAGGATGCCGGAGACATAAACGCCCCAGAACTCCATGATTTCCTCAGCTTCTTCGAAAATGAAGGAATCACATTTGTCACATGCATGGGAAATCATGAGCTTCAGCTCTTTCATGAGCGGGACGAGTGGAACCGGCTTTACAGCAGCTATGGGCTTTATGGAACCCTCGGATGCTACACCTATGATGACCTTTCAATCTACGCACTGGACTCGACAAAGAGAATCTACGGCAAGAAACAGCTTGAATGGCTTGAAGAAGCCCTGAAGGAAGACACAAACAAATACAAGATTGCAATAACCCACACAAACACGTATTCAGGCAACCGGCCTGACTCATCCCTCCTCTTCTACGGCACTGCAGATATCGCAGAGAGAAACCGGCTCTACAGGATTTTCACTGAAACCGGTTTGAACATGCTCTTCAACGGGCACTTCCATACAGGCAACATCCTCACCCGTCACAGTGAATACCTCACGGAATTCAATCTGGCGGCTCTCCACACAAGGGACCAGATTCCCGGCTTTTTCTATCCCGGTTATTTTTACATCTGCACTTTAAACAAAGCAGAGGACACTCTCACTCTGGACTACTTTAAAATAGAAGGCAATGCCATCACAAAAGAAAAGAGCGAGGTTTTCACCTTGCAATCTTTGTCCTGATGTATTCAAGCTCGCTGTAATAGCCATTTGCAAGCTTCACCATGGAAAGCTCATCTGTATAACCCGGTGTTCCCGGCATGAAGAAAACCTCAGGAAGCTCATCCATACTTCCAAAAAGGCTGTCAAAGGCGTCAATGGATTCAAGACCTTCTTTTAACAAAGCTTTGTCTTTTGAGGCAAAACCAGACATCAGATGCCTGAGCATGCGCCTGCTGTCTGCAAAGCGGAATGCTCTGGCATCGAAATAGCGGACAAGCATGGAAAATGCCGGCACTCCCCGGTTTTCAAAGGCATGCGTGAAGATTCTCAGCCAGGCTGCGGCACGTCCCGTATTCTCTTCAGACATCACACTCCTGAGGTTCTTCACAAGGTCAACATAACAAGGAGTGTTCTCTCCAAGGCTTGTGAAAAGAGCCTGGGCATGAGCACCGCGTAAATCATAAATCAGGCTGCGTCCGTTCACGGACCAGGCATTCTCAAGACTAGAAAGGCCAGAAGAGACAAGCTCTCCGTTTCCCTTGCGGGAAGCAATCGCATTTACCGCTTTCAGGCAGGAATCAAGGTCATCACTCCTGATGGAAGGGAATGTATAAGGCAGACACTCCTGAGTATTCAGATAAGAAAGTATTTCTCCCGTATCCTGACAGTCCAGTCCGGCCTGCATGCAGGCAGAGTGAAGTGCGCTTATCCGCAGGATGGAGAAAATTCCGAGATTGCTTCCGAGGCTCATCACATCCTGCCATCCCGGCAGCAATCGGGCCGATGCCTTGTCAACAAGACGGCATGCAATGCTGCAGCAGTCACAGGAAAGATGCTCAACATTGTAGCTGCGGCACTCGCTCCTTCCATCAAGATAGGCACTGCGCGGATCGTAATAGCCCTGGAAGTACTTGGCCGCAAGCCAGCCGTTCTTCAATCCATAAGACGCAAGGGACGCTCCGCCATAGAGATTCATTTCCCTGGCAACAGCGCTTTTTCCTGCATCAAGACTGACGGACTGCTCAATATTCTTGGCAGTATGAATGACAATTCCCTTGAAATTCATGCTTCCCATCACAGCCGCAAGACCGCCACGTCCTAAAGAAAGAGCGGTATCACAATAACACGTCGCAAGAGGACTCTGTCTCTCTCCGGCTTCCCCTATTGCGATGAAGCCATCTCCAGGCTGACCTGCAATCTGGGCAAAATGCAAGGGAGATGAGAATCTTATCTGCTCGCAATGCTCCAGTGAAGCAGCGTCTTCATCAACAGAAAGATAAGAAAGTTTATGAGCTGTACCGGTGACAACAACAGCAATGATTCCGCTGCTGTTCATGAGCCAGGCAAGCCGGCTGGGGGAAAAGTCCCGTGCAATCTTCAGATTCTGACGGCTTTTGTAAATGGCAAGAGTTCCGCTTCCTCCGGGGAAAACAAAGACAAAACAGGATTCATTCACAAGATTATATAGAGAGGCAACAGAGAAAGAGCCCCCGGCTTTTTCTTCTCTGACTGTCTCACTGTCTAAGGATAGGTAAAGAATCCTGCCATCCATAATGCTAAAAATAATAAAAAATGAATCGAGAGAGAGCAATAGGAGCCGTTTTGTGAAACTTTCAGCAAAATTGTTTCTCACTTATTGACAAATTTTTCACCTTCGTGTTATTAAACTGACAGTTTGACAATAAATGTAATTTTGTCAGAATAAAATCCATAAGGGAGATTAAACATGAAAAAATTTGCTTTAGCACTCATCGCTCTTGTAGCAGTTCTCAGCCCTCTTGCAGCTGGTGAAAGCTGGATTGGCGTCACAACAGGTCCTTCTTTTGACATCCAGAAGCAGGGAGATGCAGACGCATTCACAGACTTCGGCTGGGACGTGAATGTTGAAGGAACATACTATTTCAACGAAGCAGAGACAATCGGTCTCGGTGTCAAGCTCGGTGTCGGATTTAACTATGATTCAACTTACTCCGTTGATATTCATCAGATGGCAAGCGTTTTATTTGCAGATGCTCTTTCTGGTGCTACTAAAGAACAGATTGCAGGCATTATGGCTCAGATTCCAGCTTCAGTTAAGAATCCGTCCGCTGGTATCAAGCTTGCTCCGGCAATCACATTCCAGTACAGACTTGCTCTTACAGAGAATCTTGACCTCAGACTCGGTGCAGGACTCCAGTACATCCATACATTCGGAAAAGGAATCAGCATCAATATTCCAGCCGCTATTCAGCAGACTGTCAACATGAAGAAATTTGACATGGAAGTTTCTATGGAAGCTCTCGAAATCATTGCAAATGCTGATGTTGCATACTCTCTCGGTGACTTCCAGATTTTCGGCGGTGTCGATCTTGGTTTCACAGTCATGACATACATGAGCGAGACCTATTTGGGAGAGACACACGGAGATTTCATCACAGATGGTTTCGGCCTCTCCATCACACCGAGAGTCGGTGTTTCCTACGCTTTCTGATTTCCCACTGCAAACCAGAAGGAATTACGATATTGTCCGGGTTTTCGAGCCCGGACTTTTTGTTTTTCTTATCATTCTATGATTGACAGCAAGACTTGCAAAACAATCAAAATCCAAAAAGTTTCAGGTTATCTTTAATTAAAGTTTACGGTTAGAAAGACAAAAAGTTTCATGCTAGACGGCCAAAAAGTTTCAGGTTAGGCCACTCAAATGCTTCAAACCAGTACACCTATTTATCATCTTGAAAAACATAATGATTGTCTGAATACACTCTTTCCCTTGGCTGTAAAGGAATTCCGTTGCTATACTTCCTACATGGAAAAAGTGACTGTAATTTGCAATGGTGAAAGCATTCAGGTGGAAAAGGGCACAAGCCTCATGGATTTCTTCTCTCTCGGAGAAAGCCTGAACTATTCAGACAATCCGGTAATCGGGGCTTTTATCAATGGAGAATATAAAAGTCTCCATTTCTCCCTTTATTACAAAACCACTGTCATAGAACCTATCCATCTCTTTTCAGATCTGGGAAAGAGAATATACAGACACTCGATATGCTATTTGTTAGCATGTGCTGTCGCAAAGCTCTATCCGGAATCACATCTTGAAATCGGGCACAGTCTCGGAGACGGCTACTTTTTCCATCTCACAGACAGAGCTGTCACCAATGAAGACATCAAGGCTCTCAACGCCCTGATGAAGGACATGGTTAAAGCAAATAAAAAGATTACCAGAGAGAAAATCCCATATATTGATGCATTGAACGTTTTCAGCGGAAGGAAGTTCAGGCATGCTTCCGAGCTTTTAAGCAGCCGCAATGACGGGGATATCACCGTATACACACTTGATGACTACACTGACAGTGCTTATGAACCTCTTGTGCCATGCACAAGTGTCCTGTCAGTCTGGAAACTCGACAAGTACAAAGAAGGAATGCTCCTCCGCTATCCTCAGTCAAGGGACTATTCGAAGATAAACGTATTCAACGACAACCCACTTCTCTTCTCCGTTTTCAAGCAGACCGCAAGGGAAAACAAGATTCTCAGATGTGAATCCCTCGGCCAGCTTAACGATTTGATTATAAACGGAGAGGCAGGAGAGCTGATTCAGCTTTCAGAGTCAATGTACAACACCAAGATCATGAAGATAGTCGAAGATATAAAGAAGAAAGGAAAAGTAAGGATTATCTTCATGTCAGGTCCTTCTTCTTCCGGAAAGACAACAACTTCTTTGAAGCTAGGGCTTCAGCTTAAAACCGCCGGTTATAATCCAGTAAAAATTTCTCTTGACGACTATTACTTCTCCAGAGAGCTTGTTCCTGTGGACAGCGACGGGAATAAGGATTATGAAGCCTTGGAAGCTCTTGATATCGCATTCTTCAAAGAGAACATGAAAGACCTTCTCTCAAAAGGAAAGACAAGACTTCCTCATTTCTCATTCAAGGAAAACAAACGCTATATGGATGAGGAATTCACTGAGATGAAGGAGAATACTGTCCTCATTGTAGAAGGTATCCACGGGCTTAACCCGGCACTTTCTGAAGATATCGATCCGGCTGTCACGTACAAGATTTACATATCTGCCCTGACCAGCATGATTATCGACGACCATAACCGGATCAGCACGACCGACAACAGAATCATACGCCGTCTGGTACGGGACCACAGGACAAGAGGTATAAGAACTGAAGAGACACTCTCGATGTGGCCGTCTGTAGAACGAGGGGAAAAGAACCATATCTTCCCATACCAGAACAATGCGGATGTGATGATAAACAGCGCCCTTCCCTATGAACTTGCAGCTCTTGCACCACAGGCTGTCAACCTGCTTCGCTCAGTCAAGCCTGATGACAAATATGCCTTCGCAACAGCACGCAGGCTTCTGAAATTCCTTGAGCTGATATACACAATACCGGTGACAGAGATTCCTTCAGACTCCGTGACAAGAGAATTCCTCGGCGGCTCTGTTTTCGGGGCAGTATAAGAGACATCAAGCTTTTCAAATGGAAATCTATATTCTAAACTTTCAGTGAAAAGAGGGATTTTATGAAAAGAAAAGCTCTGTCAGCCATATTCATTCTCATTTTCTGCGTTTTGAGTCTTTCAGCTTCTCATGACATGAGACTGATTCCGCTCTCATCGCCTGTATATGAATATGTTGAGGATTTGTACATTCTGGAAGGAAAGGCCGCACCTCAGGGTGCAAAGCCCTGGACAGTCGCAGACCTTAAGCAGCAGATGGAGAGAGTGACACCTTCCTCTGATGTGTCACAGCAGCTGTATAAGACAATAGAAGGCTATATGGAAGACAGCGACAAGGATGTTGCCATCAGGATGAATCTGAGTCTTGAGCCGGCAGCTGCCGCCCACACCAATAAGGATGCCTTCAATGCCAGCAGGTACTGGAAATCACAGGTGCTGAACGAAAAGCCTGTGAAGCTTAACGGAGAGTTCTATGTCTATGACTACATGGCAGCCAGCATGGGACTGTCACTTGGAATGGCAAACACTGTCGACTCTCCGGGTTTTGGAAAGGAAGCAAGATTCAAGGATGCATATGCGACCAACATACCCTTCCTCTTCGCAACCGGAAATATTGATGTCGATATAACTGACAACTCATATGTCTCCCTCGGACTTCCTTACATTTCCCTCTCATTCGGACGGCAGCAGCTTTCCTGGGGCAACGGCACAATGGGCAACCTGATTCTTTCAAACACACTGCCCTACCACGACTATGTAAGCCTCAATGCCTCCAACAACACATGGTTCGACTATACAATGCTCATGACATTCTATCATCATCCGATGAATTATAATCATGGTCACACTAAAGCAATAGAAGGCATACAGATGTTTGTCGCTCACCGCTTCGAGTTCCGCATGTTCTCCGACAAACTGCGTCTTACTCTGAATGAGGCGACAATGTATCAATCAGACGACAACACGATTGACTTCAGGATTTTCAATCCGCTGAACATCATGCATGGCCTGTATGTCTCAGCAAATGCAAACTCACTTGCTTCTCTTGAACTCGAATTCGCTCCAACTAAAAACCTTCAGCTCTATGCTTCCTTCGTCATCGATGATCTGGCTGTCGGAGGAGAAGCTGTAGCACCGGAAGATGATGCGACACTGAGCATGTGGGGAGTCATGGGTGGCCTCAGGCTCACCTATCCGCACTGGAGAGGGTACTTCACAATCAATCTGGAAGGAGTCTATACCAGTCCGTTCATGTATCACAAAGATTCATATGATTCAGGGAAGTATTCTCTTGACTTCATCGGTTCTGTAGCCTCAATGCATGGAAATGACAGAGTCTACAACAGGCAGTATCTCAGCTTCCCGTTCGGCTCTGATGCGCTTGCAGGGCTTCTGAGCGTATCATATACGATTCCTCAGAAAGTCAGTGCAGGTGTGAACCTCTTCGTCATGGCTCATGGAATAACAAATATTGATACAGAGGGATTCAAATATGGGGGTGGCACATCAGATTACGTACCGGGAATTCTTGCTACAGAACATCCTAAAACCAAAGAGAAAGGTGTACTCTCATACACATTCAATATCGGGCTGGAAGCTGAATACTACATCCTGAAGAATATGTCCATTGCCACATCCGTTGACCTGATTCATATCCAGAATATGAACAATGTGAGCGGCAACAATGAAACTGACATCCAGCTGACGCTGGCCTTCAAATACAGCATTTTCTGAGCTTTCGGAATCTGAACCTGTGCGATTCTCGACACAGACACTGAAACCCTTGCCGATGAGGAAATGGCAGAGGTTCTTATGGTAGCGCCCTGTGGATTCCATGATGAATACAGTGTCCTCTGGGACAGTCCTGAGGAAAGAGCTGAATCCGTAAAGATTCATTTCGCAGCTGCCTCTGGAGAGGCTTGCTCCATTCCCGTCGATGATCCGATAGTCGAACTTCCTGCTTGCGATGTCGATGCCTGCGATATTGCACATGGCTTTACCTTCTGGGTAATGAAAGATGGTTCCCCTCATCCAATCTCCCGCGTGAATGAAGCTCTCAGGCTTAACCAACCAATAGGGATTGAAAGGGAACTGGGACAGACTCCTTATGAAGCTCTAGGCTTAGGTGATATGTCGTCCTCAGTCCCATCAATTATATCGTTTATGACCCCATGTTATGGGATTTATTGTTAGGAGGTCAGTATGGGAAATCCAGCCTGGGTTGTTACAAAAGCCATTCCACAAAAGGACTACACTCTCATCATTACATTTGAAGATGGAAAGACTGGTGTTTATGATTTCAAACCCAATCTGACACGTACAATTTTCAAAAAACAGCGGAATATAGATTTCTTCATGCAGGCAAAAGCCTTATACGGTACTGTTGTCTGGCCTGATGACAGTGATATCGCCCCAGAGCATCTTTATGAGAAATCACGTCCTGTTCAGACTTGAATCTGTGCAATGCAAAAGAAAAATTGTAAGTCAGTATGATGAGAAAAACTCTAGGATTTCCATAGAGCAACACTTGAAACCTGCTCATTAGTTTCTCTTTTCTCCACGAAAACATCTCTATGTTCAAATGATGATAAGTTTAGTACAATCAAAGAACTATGGAAGAAAACAACGAAGTCAGAAAAAGCCTGTTTGTGAGGATTTTCGAATACGTCATCAGATTCATCCTCCACTTCAGGGTTCTTGTCCTCATGCTCATTGCCCTTGGAACCGCATTCTTCATCTGGGCACTGTTCTCACTTCAGATTGACGCGAACATCTTCTCTTTCGCCTCAAATGTCCCGGCATCAGTACAGGTGCCGACACCGCCTGAAGCACCTCAAGGCGAGCCTCTTGTATATGAGCTTCCGGATGATTATGTGAAATACACCCCGCCGCTTTACGGTTACTCGGAAAGAAGCGAGGATGAGAAACTCGTTGCAGAAATCCCACACAGCATGAGACAGGGAACAAAGTACTCAAGTTTTCCTGACGGCTTTGTTGTCATATTCTCTTCAGAACTGCTTTACACGCCAGAGGTCCTCAATACGCTTGAAGACGTCATGAGTCAGCTTGAAAGTCTGGACAAAGTAGGTTTTGGTCTCACACCTTTCGATTTCGTCACCGTCGAGAAAAAGGGAACAAGGCTTGCCCTCGTTCCAATGTCTCCTGTATCAGACGGCGAGGAATGGACTGAAGAGACCGCGCAGATTTTCAAACAGCGTCTTCTCAGTGATGACATGGCCCGTAACTACCTGTACAGCGAGGATGGCAATACAATCATGCTGTACTACCGCACCAGAGGCTACAGTCAGGCGGAACAGGACGTGATGAATGCCATCATAGATCCGCTTCGTGACTACGGAAGGGTTGCAATCAACGGCGGAAGCACAATCACAAATCGTGTCACATACTACATCTTCAAGGATCTCGGAGTCCTTCTCAGCCTCTGCTTCATTGTCATTCTCCTCGTATACTATCTTTCATACCGCTCCCTCAGAGCTGTAATCATTCCCTCCTCCCTTTCAATAATCAGCATCATATGGACGCTTGGAATGATGAGCCTGATGGGATACAAGCTGACAATCGTGTCAATTCTCACACCCTGTCTTGTACTGACACTGGGATCCTCCTATTCGGTCCACATGCTGAGTGAGTACTTCACTGAAACAAAGGACAGAACAAAGGCAGTGAACGGCTATGCGAAGATTTTAAAAACAATCCTTTCTGCATGCCTCACAACCATCATGGGATTCATCACGATGGTCGTCTGCCATACCACAATGTTCAAAGAGTTCGGCATCTCCGTCTCCATCGGCATCGCGATGTGCGCAGTTCTGTCGATACTCTATCTTCCAGCAGTTCTCTCATTCATGCCTCAGCCGAAGGAAAAGAAAGTCGAGAAGATTGAAAACGGAAAGATTCTGGGAACATTCATACATTTCGTCTCAGTCACAGTGACAAAATTCTGGTATGTAGTCCTCATCGTTCTTCTCATCATCATCGCCCTTTTTGCATATACACACGACAAGGTCGAATTCAACTCCAACTATGTTGACTACTTCCCGCAGAATGATGACTTCGTCCAGGATACTATCTTCTTTGCACAGACCATGGGAGGCACCGACCCATACTACCTTGAGATTGTCGCTCCCGACAGGGAGGCGGGCTTCTTCCTCAAGGCAGAGAACATCGCAAAAGTCTATGAGTATGAGCAGACAGTAATGGAAGCCTGTCCAGACCTCGTCCAGTCGCTCTCCTTCCCTTCCTATGTCAGCTTCCTCAACAAAGTGTATTCAGGAGAAAGCGGAATTCCTGACAGCAACGGACTTGTGAACTTCCTTTACAGAACACTGCAACAGATGAAGAACGTAATCGACTCCAATGTCCTTGACGTGATTATCAATGAGGATGCATCGGTAATAACGCTTGCAATGAGAAATTATGATGCATTCGAGCAGAACCTCCAGACAACGGCAAGTGCAAGACGGGTTGAAAAAACTCTCGACTATTACCGCTACCTCCTTCCAGAAGGAACGACATCGAGAATCTACTGCTCGGCTTCCAACATGCTGAAGGCAAGTGACATGATTGTAGAGGACCAGAACCTTGCGACCTACATCTCAATGTTCGCCATCGTGATCATCGCATCCGTGACATTGTTCTCAGTCTTCCGCGGCTGTGCGTCGATTTCCCCGGTTCTGGTGGGAATCATGTTCAACTACATCTTCATGTACTTCACAGGAATTCCTTTCGATCTTGTCACAATCGGATTCTCGTCAATCACATTCGGAGCGGGCATCGATGACGCACTGCACTTCCTGCTGCACTACAGGTACAACAAACTTCACCGTCCCTCTGACAGCATTGAGAGCGTCATCACATACACGCTTGAGGAAACAGGTCGTCCAATCATCCTCACAACAGTCTCAATCGTTGCGGGAATGAGCATGCTTATCATGGCATCCTTCACTCCTATCAAGTACTTCGGTCTCTTCATGGTGGTTGCTCTGACTATCGCAATGCTTGCCACTCTCTTCGTGCTTCCGGTTGTCATGATTGTCTCAAACAAAATAAAAAATATCTTCTGTAACAAAACAACTAAAAAAGGTATAATGAAGGAACGCCTGACGGAATAGGACTGAAAATGAGAATCGCCTTTGGTTTCGATATATTCTACCCTGAAAGCAACGGGGTGATTACAACCACAATAAATCTGGCAAACAACCTCATCGACATGGGTCATGAGGTTTACTTCTTTGTGCCGGCAGACAGCGGTTTCAAGGAAACAGTCATCGAAAAAGGCATTCACATCATAAGAGTTAAAGCTCTTCCTTCTTTCATCTACAAGGGAATCAAGTTGCTTCCAGTTCAGAGCTGGTATCTGAGAAAGTACTTCATGAAGTACAAGTTCGATGTGATCCATGACACATCTCCATGGCTCATCTGCCAGGCAATGAACCATGCGGCCCGCAAGATGCACATTCCTGTGCTTGCAACCCATCACACCCTGATAGACAACCCGATTTACATCAAATACGCACTCAAGAGCAAGACACTGGCAGAAGCGGCTCAGAAGCCAATCTGGTCAATTGTCTTCTCGCCCTTCTTCCGTCTGGTCTGGATGGTCACGGCACCGAACAAGGAAACATGCAAGACAGTCAGCCAGCATGTACCGGGCATTGAGGTGCGCTATGTGTCCAACGGAATCGACATTGACCAGTTCAAGAACAATGACTCGCAGTATGAACCGGTCAAGCAGATTCCAGATTCATGGATTAACCGCAACACATTCCTCTTCATCGGCCGTCTGGGTTATGAGAAGGCAATAGACATCACGCTTGAAGGTTTTGCAAAAGCCATTCAGCAGCGCCCCCAGATGAGACTGATTGTCATCGGAGACGGACCTGCCCATAAGGAGCTTATCAGCCTTGCCCAGAAGCTTGAGATTGCAGACAAAGTCCTGTTCACAGGAAAGATTGACAACCATATACTGATGAGAAGCGGGATACTTAAGAAGGTGAATTCCTTCGTCACCTCTTCCCTTTCAGAGAATCAGGCAATCACAGTCATAGAGGCAATCTGTTCAGGATGCCCTGTCATCTGCCCGGATGTCTTCAACATGAAGGAGATTGTGAAGGAGGATGCAGGCTGGTACTTTGAGGGACAGGATCCGGACAGCCTGGCAAAGACCCTTGTGCATGTATTCGACAATCCGGAAGAGCGCGATGAGAAAGGCGCGAACGCAGTCAAATACATCGACCTTTACGACGGAAAGAAAATCGCAAAGCAGTTCGAGTCAATCTATCATGAACTGCTTGAGATGAAAAAGAACGGCTTCTACGTCTACGAGGGAGAAAGGAAAGCCTACAAGTTTGAAAAAGAGCTCAAGGACTACTACGACAGAAGAAGAGACTGAAGGAGCGCTAAGGTGAATATACTTTGTGTCTATGTCGATGGAGGAAAGGGACATTACATACCTTCCCGTGCAGTGGCCGAACAGCTGATTGAGCTGGGACACGAAGCAATCCTCATGGACTTTTTTGAATTTCTCGATATCAGGCTCATCGGCAGAATAAACAAGCGCATCTGGAGAAAGCTTCTTGAGCACTCCACACTTGAGATGAAATTCTCAAAGAAGAATGACCAGCACACAGGGGAAATAAAGGCAGTATCAAGAATACTCAACAGGCTGAGGAAGAAACGCTTTCTTTCCCAGATTGAGAAATACAAGCCTGACATGATTTTCACGACACACCCCTATCCCGGATTCTTCCTCTCCGAGCTCGCTCATTACACGGATGTGGACATTCCTGTCACTTATTATGCGACAGACGTGTTCACCGTTCCTATGTCTGCGGTATGCAACAATCTCACGAAGCTCTATGTCTCAACCCAGGAAGGCTATGATGCGGCAATCCGCAACGGGCAGAATAAAGAAACCGTGGAGCTATGCCCTTTCCCTTTACAGAAAAGCTGTTTTGAAAGTGAGAAACTGACGAAAGAAGAAGCCCGCAGGAAGCTTGGACTGAAGGAAGATGTCTTCACGGTCCAGATTAACTTCGGAGGTGAAGGAGTCGGAGCAACCGCGCTTCTTTCACGCCTTGGAGAAATAAGCTCACCTCTGCAGGTCATCATCATCGGAGGCATTGAGGAGAAGACAAAAAAGGAGCTGGAAAGAATCATAGCGCCTCTTCCCGAAAACATATCCGTACTTATCGCAGGCTATGTATCAAACGTCAATGACTATCTGCTTGCCAGTGACATCATTGCAGGCCGGAGCGGAATCAACACACTGGTTGAAGCATTCTACCTCAGACGTCCATTCCTTATTACAGAGCTGGTATACACTGTCGTCTCATCGGCAGAGTATGTCGAGAAGCATCAGGTCGGCTGGAATGCGAGTTTCGACGTGGACAAGCAGATAAGCATCCTGAAAAAATATGCAGACAATCCTTCATTGCTTGACGAGATGGACAAGAACTTCGACACAGTCAACATCGTTTACAGTGCAAGAAAGCTTGCCAGGATGATTATCAAGGACACAGAGGAATACAGAAAGAATTCGCTTTGAAGCGAAAAATTTCTCCCTGACATCTTCAAATTATTCACTTCCTTCTCTATATTGAATAACAGTGAGGGAATATATGAGAAAGCTGCTAGGTGCAACACTGCTCTTTTTATTGCTGATGACATCTGTCTCAGCCTCTTCTTTGCAGAAGGTCTACACTGTCCGTGATGACATATACACAAGAGTTGATGCATTATGCATGCAGTCAGGCGTAATCGGACCTTCATCCTTTTCGCCCATTTCAGGAAGCTCTCTCATGCTCGCTCTGGAGAGAATAGATTATTCCTCTCTCACAGAGAAACAGAAAGCCGAATACGACAGTCTTAAAAACGAACTTGAAAGCGGAGGAAGATACACCTATGAAGATGAAGTCTTCCGTTTCAACATCTCTCCAGCGGTAAATATCGGAGTGAATATTGCCGACTATGATGATTTCAACTATGGCAACACTGACACTTCAACCCCGCAGCCTGACAGAAGGGAAGACACTCTTGTTCCCTACAGATGGGAAGATGCTCTCTTCTCTCTTTCTATCGAAATGGGCTTTTCCGACTATGTGAGCATGGATGCCCGTTTCGATGTGAAGAACCGCAATCAGATGATGCTTGAGACAACACTGGCAAGCATATACACAAAACGCACGCTCTCTGGAGGCAAGTCAGGCTTCTTCACCGGTTTTTCGGCTGAACTTCCCACACGTGCCGGACTGAGTGCGGGAAATGACTTCATAAGCTTCATCTTCGGACGCTATCCGCACAGCATGGGAAGCGGAATCACAGGCAACCTCATTGCAGGAGACAACTTCAACTATCAGGAAATCATAACGCTGTCATTCATGAGCAGGCATTTCACCTACAACATGTCCGTGACTCATTTTGCCCAGCAGATTCCATACAAAGACGACCCATATTACGTCACATTCTCTGATAACGAGTTCGCAGGGCCTCAGCAGTTCAGAATCATCCACCGCTTTGACATGAGTTTTACTGACAACACAAGACTGACTCTCAATCTCGGAACCCTTTACAATGCGGACAATTCTCTTGATTTGAGGTTCTTCTATCCATTCGTCCTCCAGCATAATTACTACAATTATTACAACGGAATGGAAAAGAGAGTATATGATGAGGCGAACAACATCATGGCCCTTGAGTTTGAATGGAACGCCACAAACGGGCTGAGGTTCACAAGCCAGTTCGCAATGGACCAGCTTCAGCTTCCATGGGAAAACAAGGCTGACACCCCGCTTGCATTCGGCGTTCTTGCAAACATCCGCTATTCAACATCTCTTGACAAAGGACGTCTGGATCTGAGCTTTGAAGGCGTATACACCAATCCCTACCTGTACCTCAACGGGAAATATGATAATAACGGCTATGACTATAATCTCGACTACATAGTCGGCTATCAGACTGAATACATGGATGACTACAACTGGTCAGGCTACATCCACGGTCCTGATTCAATCGTCTTCTCTCTTGGAGGAAGCTATACGGCAGAAGAAGAGCGTTTCATTGCAGGAGGAAACATCCTTTACAGAATCAGGGGAGAAAAGACTCTCAAGCACAGTGCACACAGCACTCATAACACCTGCATTGACATGAGTGCTGCCATGATAAGAAAAGACGAGAACTTTCTGGACAGTTTCTTCACTCCATCCGGAGGATGGGCAAAAGCCGAGCATTACCTGAAGCTCTCATCGTATTTCATATACAACTTCAACGGTGCTTGGGGAAAAGCCTCACTCTACACTGCTCTCGGTGCGAATGTATATTTCAACTACAACCACACAAAGGGAGACTGTGAGTTCCAGCCGCAGATGATTCTTGGAGCAAAATACGCTTACTGATGACCCGAAAGGATAAGCTCTGCCACTTCTCTCAGCACCCCGCGTCCGCCAGAAAGAGATGAGACATAATCAACAGCCTCCTTCACTTCATTCACGGCATCTGCCGGGCATGCACTGAAGCCTGCCGCCTTAAGCAGTGGAAGGTCGATAATGTCATCACCGATGTATGCAACCTCATCAAGGGACAGGGAATGACTCTTGCAGATTTCCTTGGCAGCAGAGAGCTTGTCAGCACAGCCGGGAACGTAGACATCAAGTTTCAGCTTTTCCACCCTTCTCCTGTTAAGCTCAACATTCTCTCCTGTAATGATTCCGGTGAGGATTCCTCTTTTTCTCAGAAGAGAGAAGCCAAAACCATCTCTTGTATTGAACTTCTTCAGCTCGTCCCCCTTCTCGCTGTAGTACATTCCCCCATCAGTGAGACAGCCGTCACAGTCAGTGAATACAGCCCTGATGCGGGAAAAATCAGTAAAGGCCTTCTTATTTTCCGGATGATACATCGCAAGCCGCCCTGACCAGAAGCTTCCGCTTTCTTTCAGCAGACGTGAAGATGTGACCTTCAGCCTGTTATCAGGAACGAAGACTCCTGAAGCTTCACTTCCATTGCCATAAAGAAGTGGAGTATCCGGACGCTTTGCCACAAACAGACTGTCTGCAGAAGATTCCTCCATAATGGAAAACGCTTTCCTGAAATCAAAAGAACCATCCCGGATGACAGCGATAATACAATCCTCGTCACCTGCAACCTCAAGAGCAAGAGTCACATCATCACAAGGAGTGCGTAAAAGAGCACTGACAACATCTGTGACATATAAAGGCATATAGTCATCATCTGTTACAACAATTCTGTCAAACAGCCCGCACATCTCCACAGCACTGATACAGGTTTTAGGGAATATAATACTGTCCCATGCAGGAATGATTGCAATTCTCTTCATCACTCAATGCTTCCTGTATTTCAGCTTGTCACGCTGAACCTTCTCAATAGGCAGGATCTCCTGACTCTTGTACGTCAACGCCTCGTAGACATTATTCAAATCCCTTACAAGGCTCTTTATGCCATAAGGCTCCAGGGATGCTGCGTGGTCAGTACCCTTCCAGGTCCTGTCAAGCGTGTAATGACGTTCGATTATGCTTGCTCCAAGCGTATATGCAGCGACATCAACGGCAATGCCGAGATGATGGCCGGAAAAGCCGATTGCCTTAACGCGGGATTCATACGCCTTTCTCATCCTTGTGATTTCCAGCAGACAGATATCCGGATAAGGAACAGGATAACCGGAAGTACAGTCAAACAGGACCAGATCCTTCGCTCTTCCGTTTGCTTCAAACAGAGAGACAATCTTCTCTTCTTCCTCATGAGTCGTCATTCCGAATGAGAGCTGGATTTCCCCCTTGTAGTTATCACAAAGCCACTGGAGCATCTCATAGTGAGTATTGCACGCTGAAGGGATTTTAATAAAAACAGGATTGAGGGAGGCAATCTCCTTCGCACTTGTCATATCCCAGACAGAGGTTGAGTAGATGATTCCAGCTTTCTCACACCACTCCTTAAGCTGGGCATGCTGGTCAACGGTGAACTCAAGAGCTTCCCTGTGCTCTCCATAGGTCTTACCATAGGAATTCTCCGGATGAGGATGAGGTGCATTGTACTGCTCCGGAGTCAGCAGTTCCTTCGGACATCTCTTCTGGAACTTGATTGCATCCGACTTGCAGTAAATCGCGGCAGTGTTTATAAGCTCATGGGCGATTTCCATGTCTCCCTTGTGATTGCATCCGGCCTCAGCAATGATAAAAGGCTTTCTGTATGTCATACGAACAGAATACCTGATAATCATTTAAAAGAAAATTGCAACCTGATTTGACGCATGCACTCTTTTCGGTAATAATACAGCAGGCAGATGAGGGATAAATGGACACAGTAAAAACATTTAAGAAAGAAATGAAGAAGGTATTCGCCCCTCTTGAGGAAAAAGATCTGGATACTATCCACAGAATTGTTCTTGAAATGTTTCATGACTTCGTTTCTTTCTGTGAGAAGAACAGCCTGACGTATTACCTCACAGGAGGTTCCGCATTAGGTGCAATACGGCACAAGGGATTTATCCCCTGGGATGATGACATGGACATAGTCATGCCAAGAAAAGACTATAATTTCTTCCGGGATACTTTCGATAAAGAATATGGAGACAAGTATTCCCTTGAAGGCCCGTGTACAAAGCATGTCAGCGCCATGCAGTTTCTAAAATTAAGAAAGAAAGGCACAAAACTCAGAGGACTGATGTCGTTAGGTCCTGAGTACGGTGTTTTTATAGATATATTTGCTCTAGATTATGCCCCTGATTCTTCAATTCATCGCTGGTTCTGCAATGCAGGATATTTCATCCTGAAAAGTCTGCATTATTCAATTGCCTTTTACAGATTATATGATACGGTTTTCAAGAAGTATGAGAAGGATTGTCGGCCTGCATTAAGAAGAAGCATGAAACTGAAAAAAGCATGGGGCCATATTCTGTCAATTGTTCCTCTTGAGAAATGGATGGCACACTTTGACAAAATGGTTCAGAAAAAACCATCAAACTATTATGTTGTACCAGGAGGCATTCACAACTACAAAAATGAATGTTTTCCTGTTGATGTATTTTATCCACCAAAAAAAGCAGAGTTTGAAGATTTGAAGGTTAATATTCCAAACAAAGCTGAAGTAATCCTGCAAACATTTTATGGAGATTACATGACACCGGTTAAGAGTGTGACCTTCCCGCTGAAAAGATTCCTAGAAGTAGATTTCGGAGAGGAGAATTAAGATGGAAGAAAGAAAGTCGGGAGAGCTTCTCACCATCAAGGAACAGCAGCAAGTGATGCTTGATATCATGAAGGCTTTTCATGAATTCTCTTTGAAAAACAACATTTCCTATATCCTCATATACGGCACTCTGCTTGGTGCAGTCAGACATAAAGGATTCATTCCCTGGGACAATGACATGGATGTAGGAGTTCCTCGTCATGAATACGACAGGCTTGTCAGCCTTTTGAACTCAGGAGAAAAAGTCGGTGAACATTACTATCATCTGCACTACACCAACGATAGCAACTACCACTACCAGATAATAAGAATCTGTGATGACAGAACAACAGTACAGCCTCCTTATATCAGGAATCAGCCAAAGCGGATGGGGGTATGGCTTGACATATTCCCTATTGACGGTGTTCCAGAAAAAACTCTTGCAGGCCGTTTTCATAGGGCAAGACTGTATATAAACAAGAAAATCCAGATTGCAGATATTTATGCAGTAAGAGGGAAAAAGGACATTGCCAACCGGATTGGCAATATCATATGTCATATCTTCCCTAATGCAACAAAGAGAAATTACAAAATTGATAAAATCCTGAGGCAGACACCTTATGAAAGATCTGAATACGTCGGCAATATGGAAGACAGGGATGAGAGAATCCTCAAGATGAGCAAGTCATTCATGGAAGACAGAACACTTCTCAAGTTTGAGGATACTGAATTCTTTGGCCCACAAGACTGGGACGGCTGCCTCAAAATAGCATATGGGGACTATATGCAGTTGCCTCCAGAAGACAAGAGAATGAGCCATCCAACGGGATGTAAATGGCTTTAAACTCATAGTAACAACTAAAATTGGACAACTTATGGAAATAAGACACGGAGAACTATTAACAGTAAAAGAGCAACAGGAAGTTATGTTAGAAATTATGAAATCAATTCATAACTTCTGTGTCAAACACAACATCAGATACAATATGCTTTTCGGAACTCTGCTCGGAGCAGTAAGACATAAAGGTTTCATACCATGGGACAACGACATTGACATCGGGATTCCCCGTCCGGATTATGACAGATTAATAAGTCTTCTCAACGCTGGAGAAAAGATAGGAGATCATTACTATCACCTTCACTACACAACTGACGAGAATTATTTTTACCAGATTACCAGAATCTGTGATGACAGGACCTCTGTTGAACCAAAATATATCCGAAAAAAGATAAAGAAAATGGGAGTATGGGTAGATATTTTCCCTATTGATGGAATTCCAGACCGCACACCAACAGGGATACTCAGAAGAACCCGTCTCTTCATAAACAAGAATCTGCAGAATGCTGATATTTATGCCGTAAGAGGGAAAAAAGGAATTACAAACAAATTCAAGCTTGTCAGTGTGAAGATTTTCCCAAATGCAAAAAAAAGAAATTATCTGATTGACAAGATTCTCAGAGCCACACCATTTGAATCAGCTAAGGCTGTAGGAGATATGGAAGACAGACATGAAATTGTTTTTCCTCAAACACAAAATGACTATAGTGCTGCAATTCTGATGCCTTTTGAAGATGCAGAATTCTATGCACCAAAGAATTGGGAAAAATTTCTGAAACATGTATATGGGGATTATATGCAGCTGCCTCCAGAAGACAAAAGAAAAACTCATCCGACAGGGTGCAAGTGGCTTTAATATAAAGAGAGGGACAATATGGAAATAAAACACGGAGAGTTTCTTTCGCTTGACGATTACCATGAAGTGATGCTTGGCATAATGAAAGCGGTTCACAGCTTCTGTGTTGAGAACAACATCAGATACAGTCTGATATATGGTACCTTGCTAGGAGCAGTACGACATAAAGGTTTTATTCCATGGGATGATGACATGGATATCGGAATTCCTCGTCCGGACTATGACAGACTTGTCAATCTTCTGAATTCAGGAAAGAAACTCGGAGAACACTATTACCATCTGCATTACACAAACAGTGAGAACTACTTTTACCAGATAATAAGAATCTGTGATGACAGAACTGAAGTTAATCCGAAATATGTAAGAAAGAAGATTGAGAAAATGGGAGTATGGGTGGATATTTTTCCTGTTGATGCAGTACCTGCACTCACACCGGCAGGGATATTCAGAAGAGTCAGGCTCTTCATAAACAAGAACTTCCAGAATGCTGATATCTATGCCATAAAGGGAAAGAAAGGTATCTGCAACAAGTTCAAGCTTCTCAGCGTGAAGATTTTCCCGAATGCAAAGAAAAGAAACTATCTCATTGACAGGCTTCTCAGAGAAACACCATTTGAAAAAGCAAAAAAGGTTGGCGATGTACAGGACAAACATGAACAGGTTCATCCCCGCCCTCAGTCGGATTATTCAAATCTTGTTCTTCTGCCTTTTGAAGATACAAGTTTCTATGCAATCTCTGCCTGGGACAGCTATCTGAGAGATGTGTACGGTGATGATTACATGCAACTCCCTCCGGAGAGCAAGAGAATAACCCACTCAGCCGGAGGCAGATGGCTTTAAAGGCTTTTCAGGATTCCTATCGTTCTAGTGATGCTGTCCTTCATATTGAAGGCAGCATTCCATTTCAGGTTATTTCTGATTTTAGATGAATCCATCAATGCTTTCGTAGCAGTAGAATATCCTGCTTTTTCAGTCTCATCAGGAATATCAAATACAACCTTTACACCACAGGTTTCTGCAATCAGAGAGGAAAGATCCTTAAGCGTGATATCATTCTCATCCGAAGAGATGTTGTAAGCCTCACCATCCTTTCCTTTCAGCAGGCAGGCAATGATTCCAGAAACAGCATCAGCAACATAAGTGTATGTGTAAAGCTGACTGCCTGCGCTCTTGAGGACAATATCCTCACCCCCTATGCCTTTCTTTATGAACTGAGAAATGGCTTTAGTGTCAGACATGAGCATTGTAGGACCAAGAGTACGGGCAAGCCGAGGAATGACAATCTCAATGTTCTTCTCTTTTCTGTATGCCTGACAGAGGGCTTCACAAAGACGTTTGCTTTCAGGATAACCGGCCCTGAGCGTATTACAATTGATATACCCGCAATAATCTTCGCTGAAGCGCTCGCAGTCACCTCTGTTCTCGCCATACACTTCAACAGAAGAGAGGAAGACAAATCTTTCGAGTTTATGAGCAAGGCCATAGTCCATCAGATTCATCAATCCAAGAAGATTTGAAGTGACTGTTCCAACCGGTTCACTTGCATAAGCGACAGGATGTGTCGTACTTGCAGCATGGATTATGTAATCAGTCTTCTCATAAACCCCGCTCAGCGGTTTGATGATGTCACACTCATGAAATGTGAAGAATGGACTTGTGAAGTAAGAGGAAAACCTTCTTTCCGCCTTGGTCCAGTTTCTTCCAAGAGCGACAATCCTTATTGTATGCGAGCGATGTTCATCAAGGTACATGATAAGATCGACAAGGAAAGAACCAATCATTCCTGTCGCACCGGAAAGCAAAATCGTCTTCCCGTCCAAAGATGAGAAATCATACATGGATGCGATTCTTTCAAGATCCTCACAATAGAGTTCATTCTCAACAAGAGCAGACATCACTTCCTTCCTTCTCTCGCCTTGATGTAGCCAAGGAACAGTTCAAGATCCTCCCGCGTTGTAAGCTTGATATTCCTGTCAGATCCTGCAGCAAAATAAAGCTTGACGCCAAGGTCCACCATCATTGTATTCGTATATGAAGAACCGTAAATCCCAATCTTCTTCTCAAACGCTTCCTGATACTTTTCATATAAAAGGCCAAAAGTGTATGCCTGAGGAGTTGCAACTCTCCTCAGCGTTTCACGAGGGATATATTTGGTTGTTGAGTACTCATCATCTTTGATGAAAATCTGCTCATTGTAAGGCATGGAAGTCACGGCATTTCCATATTTCTTGCATTTGACAATAACATCAGAAAGGACACCCTGGTCCACAAGCGGCCGGATACCGTCGTGAATCACTACAACGTCATCGTCATTACAGATTCCTTTCAGTGAATACACACCGTTACGGATAGACTCCTGCCCAGTCTCTCCGCCTGTGATTATCTCCCGGAGCTTGGTTATTCCAAACTTTTCTGCATAACGTCTTGCGGTTTCCTGCCATCCATCAATGCAGACCAGCGTAATAGAGTCAATCATAGGATGGTTCTGGAAACATTCCATCGTATAGATGATGACAGGTTTGTCATTAATGACAATGAACTGCTTGGGAACATTCATTCCCATTCTTGCGCCGACGCCCCCTGCAATGATTATTGCTGTATTCACTTATTCTCTCCTCAGCTTTTAATACTTTACCGTTCAGTATTTCTTTTGTCTAATAATTTTACTTGTCAGCATCAAGCCCGTCATGTGGTACAATTGTTTTCTTCTTTTTCTTTTGAAATGCAACTTTAAGCGTTTTCATTATCAGTCGTGCATTCTCATTTTTGAAATAAACAAGGAGATAAGTAGCGACAATAATTAAGACTGTGACAATGCTCTTTATGATAACCGCGACCAATCCTGTAGCAGATATGAAAGAATTGATTGTATAGGCAATACCGCAAGTCACAACAGCAAGCCCAAGCCTGCCCAATGCAGTGATATAATATTTTCTCGATGATGTATTGAAGCCATCTCTCATGATTGTCACAGGCTCAATCATAAGATTGACAAATACATTTGAGACAATTGTTCCGATAATGATGCCGTTAAAACCCCAGAAATAACCCAAAATTATTGATACAACTAGATTAGTCAGCCCTTCTAATAAAGGCCTGCGTCTGTCTTCCCAATACAGGCCTAGAGACGTTTTGTATGTCAGCAGCATTTCTCTCAGGCATGTCAGATAGAAATCCATACAGATAATTATCACCGACAGCATGCTGATAACTTTATCTGTTCCAAAAAAGAAGGAGATTATCGGATTGAAAAGGTTTACAAGGAAAATAGTGAACGTACTGTAAATAAAAAATGATGCCAGATCCAGAGTGTAAAAACTCTTTTCCATCGTCTTCAAATCTTCAGTTACATTGGCATTCCCAATACTTGCAGTAATTGAGTTAGGTAATATCTTTGAAGCATTTCTCAAACCAGTTGCAATAAGCTGGTAGTTTGCGTACTTTCCAAGAAAGCCGATACCAACCATAGAACTGATCAGCATGGAATCAGTTATGGATACAACCGCATTGCCCATCTTTGAGAGGATAAGGCCTTTGGAATTGTTCAGGATATGAGTTTTCATATCCCGGCTGAGCTTATCTCTCTTCCATTTAAAGATTTTGCCAAACTCTTTTGTGCACATTCTGCTCAGAATAAAAAGACGTACAAAATTCACCAGAGCAATACTCATTGCATAAAGCAGGAAGTTTCCTGTAAATGCAGAAATAGCAATATCAAGAGCGTATAGCACGCACCAGCACAGGTTTGAGACAAGTGTTGTTTTGTATTGTTCCTGATTGGCGTTGAACATTATCAGTTTGTAGCCAAAAAGATAATTTGATGCGGTTCTCAGCAGGAAAAAAAAGAAATATATTCTGACCTCATTCATTGGAATAGAAGTCTTAATCAGATATGGGAAGAAGAATAATGCAATTATTAAACCTGCACCGAATATAATTGAGCCAATTCCAATGTATATTCGTTTGAACATATGCATTATTGCCGCAATTTGTCCCTTGTTCTTATATTCTATTGGTGCATAAAGAGCAAAAGCAATAGAAGTTGTAACACCCAGCTCTACATTCACAAGCATGTTTGTGACTGTATTATAGAAACTGAAAAGACCAAGATAATCTGATGAGAAAAACCAGTTGAAAGCAGTACGCTCTGCAAAGCTGAGAACACCCATAACTATAGAGGTTGTAATAGCAACCGTAGTGTTCAGTTTGCTCTTCATTATTCTGTTCAGGTTCTTTTCACTGAATTCTGCCACTTAAATCACCAACATGTATAACATTTTCAGACAATGTCTAGTTACAAAAACTTACTTCGTTTTACAACTCTGAGCAACCCGTCTGCGTCTGGCCTCTTTTTTCTGGATAAACCAGAACACTGCTTTATATATACTTTCTCCAGATAAACCAAGAAAGAAAGAACTGATTGAACCAGAAAAACCTTTTATGGATTCTTTTGTATACTTCTTTATTCCCTTACGCAGAGTCTGGAACAGCTCTTTGTCATGGAGTTTCTGCACACAATACTTTTCCATATATGCAAAATACATTCTCATGCATTTTTCGTTAAAAGCTTCCCGAATCTCGTCTGAAACATTGTAGTCAGAAAGCATTTTTCTGACATTATCAAGTGTATTGAATCCGTTTTTAGTCCGTTCTTTTAAAGCTACACTTCTTGCCCCGGTCGGCCTTATGATATGGTTGTATTTTATTTCATAACCACGGGCAATCAGTTTTGCATTAAGCAGACACTGTATGGTGAAATCCTGATCCTGACCAGTCCGCTTACCTGGGACAAAATGAGTAGTGATGCTTTTCCTGAAAAGACCATTCCATATATAGTTTGCAAAATCATTCTTCACACGGAAAAGGCTGATAACAGCCTCTTCTGAGGTGAATGTTCTTGTTTTGCGCTTGCTGTCACCACTTTCTCCATGCAGGAAAGGAATGCCTTCCTCATTCAACCTTCTATAGCCACAGTAGGTAATATCTGCACCAGTTTCTTCCATAACAGCAACAAGATACTCAATGAAATCATCATCCAGGTAATCATCTGAATCTATGAAAGAAACCCAGTCACCTCTAGCATTATCAAGCCCGATATTTCTTGCAACGCTCACACCCTGATTCTCAACATGGAAAACACGGATACGGCTGTCTTTTTCAGCAAACTCATCACAAATCTTTCCACAGTTGTCAGGACTTCCATCATCAACAAGGAGAATCTCAATATTCTTATAAGTCTGACTGACCATGCTTTCTATGCATGTTCTGAGATATTTCTCAACCTTGTATATAGGAACAATTAAAGAGACAAGCGGCTTGTTTTCATCCATCAGCTGTTATTCTTCCTTTGTCTGCAACAGATTAGCCCTCATACAGAGACTAGTCAAGGAAACTAATCCCTCTTGTATATATCCCTCGAATAGACTTTATCTTTCACATCCTCAAGGTCAGAGCTGTATCTGTTTGCCAGTATTGCATCAGCTTCTTTCTTGAAAACCTCGAGATTATTGATAACCCTGTTCCCAAAGAATGTGGAACCATCTTTCAATGTCGGCTCATAGATTATGACTTCTGCACCCTTCGCCTTTATCCTCTTCATCACTCCCTGAATTGATGAGTGCCGGAAATTATCAGAATTGGCCTTCATCGTCAGCCGGTAGACACCGATTGTTATCTTCCTTTCCTTCTCCGGGTCATACTGGCTTTCTTCATCATAATCATTATACCCGGCAATAGAGAGAACCCTCTCTGCGATAAAATCCTTTCTTGTCCTGTTACTTTCAACTATCGCCTGAATAAGATTCTCAGGAACATCCTTGTAATTGGCTAAGAGCTGCTTCGTATCTTTAGGGAGACAATATCCTCCATAACCGAATGAAGGGTTGTTATAGAAGTTTCCTATCCTCGGATCAAGGCATACTCCATTTATGATTGACTGTGTATCCAGTCCCTTCACTTCTGCATAAGTATCCAGTTCATTGAAGAAAGAAACTCTGAGAGCAAGATATGTGTTTGCAAATAGTTTTACTGCTTCTGCTTCCGTGAATCCCATATAAAGAGTATCTATATCTTTCTTCTCAGCTCCTTCCTTTAAGAGAGATGCAAACTCTTCTGCTTTCTTCTTGGTTTCAATATTGCTTAAATCAGTTCCTACAATAATACGGCTTGGATAAAGATTATCATAAAGAGCCTTTGACTCTCTCAGGAATTCAGGAGAGAAGAGAATCCTGTCACAGTCATATTTCTTTCTCACCGATTCTGTATATCCAACAGGTATTGTGCTCTTTATGATTATCTCTGCATTGCTTCCTGTCTTAAGAACCTGCTCAATGACTGATTCAACTGCGCTGGTATCAAAATAGTTCTGTTTTGAATCGTAGTTAGTGGGAGTTGCTATTATTATGAAATCAGCAGTGCAATATGCTTCATCCCCGTCTGTTGTTGCCTTGAGATTAAGATGTATCTTTCCATCTCTTGCTTCTGCAAAGAACTTGTCAATGTATTCATCGACAATCGGAGATTCAAAGCGGTTTATCTTGTCTGTCTTCTCCTTCACTATATCGACAGCTGTCACCTCATTATGCTGTGACAGAAGCACTGCTAGTGATAGCCCGACATATCCTGTCCCTGCTACTGCGATTCTGTATCCCACCTTAATGCTCCTTTTAACAGGAAACTCCCAATTTCCCCATAAAAGCCTTCTTATTTTCCACAGGCGTTGTTGCAGGACGACCAAGATCTGCTCTGGAACCGATTGATGTCCTGACTTCAATGAAGCAAAGCCGGTTTGACACTTTTGCTTTTTTCAGAGCTTCATCAAGAGCTTCCAGACTGTCAACACAGAAAACTTCCTGATAAGCACAGGCTCTAGCAATATCTGTAAGGCTTACTGAAGATGCAACCGTCGGCATCCCGCCTACCGTCTCATGCGATGAATTGTTTATGACGATATGAACCATATTTGAAGGTTTGAGTGAACCATTCACTGCCATTGAGCCCATATGCATCAGCATTGATCCGTCTCCATCAATACACCAGACTTTCTTGTCCGGTCTGCTGAGAGCAAGACCAAGGGCTATTGATGATGTATGGCCCATGGAACCGACTGTAAGGAAATCATATTCATGAGACTGTCCGGCAGCTTCCCGAATCTCATACAGCTCCCTTGAAGCCTTTCCTGTTGTAGAGATTACCGGATCTTCTCCTGTGAATGCTACGATATGCTTTATTGCTTCTTCTCTTGTAATACTGAAATTATTTCTGTATTCGACTTTTCCGGAGAAGCTCAAGGCATTCTTGCGAATAACAAAAGCTACCTGTTTCCCCTCAGCAAGGATTTGCCTGAATCCGGTCATTGCAGCCTCAACCTCACCAGCTTCTGTATTTCCATCAATGATGAAATACTTAACACCCATATCATCAAGAAGTTTGAGAGTCACCTCACCCTGATAGACATGCTGTGGCTCATCATGTACTCCAGGCTCTCCTCTCCATCCAACCACAAGTATCACGGGAATTGCATACACCTTGTCATTGCATAACGATGCAAGCGGGTTGATTATATTGCCTTCTCCGCTGTTCTGCATATAGACAACAGCAGGCTTTCCGGTTCCAAGATAATGACCTGCGGCAATTGCCATGCAGTTTCCTTCGTTCGCAGCAATAAGATGATGCGTCGGATCTGTTCCATATTCTTCCATCAGATAATTGCAAAGTGCCTTAAGCTGTGAATCTGGAACACCTGTGAAGAAATCAGCACCGAGTATCTCTACAAACTTCTCAACGTTCATTCAAAACCTCAAATCTCATCTATCAGTGTGATAATCTCTTTTATCGGCATGAGTCTGTCATCGACTTCTTTTGCCCTGTGGAAGCGGAGGATATCCTCAGCAGTTTTCTGCATAGCAGGGAATGCACTTCTGGTCAGCTGATTGGCATAAATGACAATACTCACTCCATGCGATGCAAGTTCCGCTTCTGTTATTGTATTGAAAGAAGAAGGAACAACGACAATTGGCGTGTCTTTATCATCACTGCGGAACAAATCACAGAACTCAAGGATTTCTGAAGGATCCTTTTTCCTGCTGTGAATCATTATTCCATCCGCACCGGCCTCCACATATGCCCTTGCTCGTGCAAGAGCATCATCCATTCCTTTTTCAAGAATGAGACTCTCAATTCGGGCGATTATCATAAATTCATCTGTCAACTGTGCCTTTTTGCCTGCAGCAATTTTCTCACAGAAGTTTTCTATTGAGTCCTGTGTCTGCTCAACTTCTGTTCCAAAGAGTGAGTTTTTCTTCAAACCTGTCTTGTCTTCGATAATAACGGCAGAAACACCCATTCTCTCCAGTGTTCTCACGTTATATACAAAATGCTCAGTAAGACCGCCAGTATCACCATCAAGAATGATTGGCTTTGTCGTGACCTCCATTATGTCATCGATTGTCCGGAGCCTTGATGACATATCGACCAGCTCAATATCAGGTTTACCCTTGGCTGTACTGTCACAAAGTGAAGAAACCCACATTGCATCGAACTGATTCAGCTCCCCGTTTTCCTCTACAACTGTCTTTTCGACAATAAGGCCAGTAATACCGCTATGAGCCTCCATGACCTTAACCACCGGAGTCAGATTAAGCAATTGTCTTAACCTTCTTCTTCTGTACTCAGGCATGGACAGCTTCTCTTTTAGCTGGCTGTCAATCTTCTTTACCTTTTCGTTATATGTGTAAGGAATCTCTATCAGTTTTCCACCATAGGCGGAGAGCAGTTTTATTACATTGTTCCTGATGGCTGCTTCTGGGCCGCTCTTCCAGTTGTCACCGTGAACGACATAGTCTGGATGAAGTTCATTGATGACATCCTCATACATGACAGTATTCTGAACAACAACACTGTCTATGCCATCAATTCTCTTGTAAAGCTCAACCCTCTCTTCCAGAGGTATTGTCGGGAATCTGTTGTATTTTATCAGAGCTTCATCGCTTAATGCACCGATTACAACATCACCATACTTCTTTGCCTGCTCAATTATATTCAGATGCCCCTCATGAATGACATCCGTACAGAAACATACATAAACCTTTGCCATATTCCCTCTCAATATCTTGCTGGTATCTTTATATCGTTCTCAATCAGGGCCTGTCTGAAAACTTTGAAGAAAGCCTTGATATCATCTTCATCAATCGCACCAAGCGCACAAAGCCTGAATGTGTTCGTCGTTGATATCTTTCCTGGATAGATTGTAAATCCATGCTCATAGCAATAATCATGGACCTTCTCAAAATCCCATGCTGGATCATTCGGATACAGTACTGATACAACCAGACCAGACTGCCACTCTCTCTTTATGACATCCTTGAAGCCAAGTTCATCCAGCCCAGCATGAATGGCATTGAACACTCTTGTATGACGTGCCCACTTGGCCTCTTCTCCTTCAGCCCAGTACTCTTTCAGAGCCTGAAGAGTCGCATATATTGTCTGAACAGGAGGTGTGAAATGCATTTCTCCGGTCTTTTCGAAATAGTCATACTGCAGGAAAAGATTACAGTAATAACTTCTTCTGGGATAGTTCGCACTCTCCTCTATAATCTTCCTGTTTCCGATTATGAATGAAAGTCCGGCCATTGCCATTATTCCCTTCTGCGCAGATGCCATGCAGAAGTCAATATTGTCCTTTTCCACATCAATTGGTCTCATTGCATATGTTGATGTGGTATCTACTGAGAAAACAGCATTGTATTTGTGGCAGAGCGCACCGATTTCCCTTATTGGATTGAGTATACCGGTTCCGGTTTCATTATGTGTCGTATGGACCAAGGCAATATCAGGATTTTCCTGCAGCGTCTTTTCCACAAGCTGCAAGTCCGGGAGCTGATCAACTGGAAATTTAAGGTCAATATGAGGTAATCCATAAGCCTGACAAATCTCTACTGCCCTTGTGCTGTATGCACCGTTATTTATTACAAGCACCTTTTTCCCTTCTGGAAGCAGAGAGTTGAGACACACATCGATATTGATTGTCCCTGATCCGCAGAACAAAACAGATGTGTACTTCTCAAGATTCCCATGCACAATCCTGACAAGGTCTTCTCTGAGGCCTTTCATCAGAGAGGCGAACTCTTTTTCCCTTGGGCAGATGTCTGGAACCACCTGAGCCAGCTTAACAGTATCTGTCGTTGTGGCTGGTCCCGGATTCAGCAATATGTTTCTCTTTATTGTCATATCTCTTCCTTTCTATACCTATTCTGTCTTATAGGCATCATCTATTGCCTTAAGCTCATTGAAGGTGTCAATTTCAACAATATCTTCAAAATGGCACTCTTTCACAGCTACATTATACCTGTCTTTTCTGAAAACAAGGGGAACTTGTTCCCAATATGCCTTTTTCCCTTTTTCATTTGAGAAAACGTCTGCAATATCTTCTTCAAGCTTCTTCCCGTCAGATGCATCCCAGTAAGAGATTCCTACCATCTGCCAGCAATCAGTACCACCGATCTTCTCTTCCACGATTACACCATTTTCAACGGAGAAGCACCAGTCTTCAGTTTTGTCCGCTTTTATTGCAAGGAAATCTGAGGTGAAATGATATGGAAAGACAATCGCCGGATTACTAACCAGCAAATCCGCCTCAAAAACATATGCGTTCTGAAGAAGATCACGCACAACATATGCTGATGAAATATTGTTGCACTGACTATAATACGGGTTATCAACAAACTTTATCTGCGGATACTTAAGCTTAAGCTGATCAAACTGCTCTCCCAGATAACCTCTGACAATTATTATTTCCGGAATTTCTGCAGCAATACAGGCATCAATAAGTCCATCTATAATCCGCGTTCCGTGAACACGTACAAGCGGTTTCGGAGTATTTATAGTAACAGGCCTGAGACGTTCTCCATAACCTGCAGCTATGAATACTGCCCTTCTTGCTTTATATGGTTCAAGAGCTTCTTTTCCTGCCTGCGTGATTTCCACTCCGTTTATAAATCCTTTATCAATCAACGACTGTGGTATAGCGCCTTCACATTCACCTTTTACAGCCGCAACCAGTACCTCAAATTCTTTTCTGCTTAATGTTCCTTCCATCAGACTGACCTGTACATCTCTCTTAAAGGCGAGATATTCCCTCGTTAAATGCTTTCATCTCCAGCATCATGCAGGGACCGCCCTGAAAGGGCCTTAATCAACCAGAGTCTGCATTCAATATAATGGACTTGCATCCAAATTCTGAGTACAGTTGACATATTTGAATTCCCACCCTGTGACAAACGCCACTACATGAATAGCTGTACCGCTGCTCCTTGAGCTATAATACTATATTCAATTCAATCATGCATGCAAGTGACCATCCACAGTTGCAGTGAGTACACAATTCTCATATGATGATTGAAATGACTACTTAAGGGTGTGGCAGAGTGACTCCTATAGACCGATACATTGAAGCCAACAAGGATTCTTTCATGACAATGACAGAAGAGCAGATTGAAAGCCTTCACGCTCTCCTGCTGATGCTTCTGAAAGACTTTGATTCATACTGCCGCAAAAACAACCTGACGTATTTCATGAGCGGTGGAACCGCATTAGGTTCTTTAAGAAACAAAGGCTTCATTCCCTGGGACGATGATGCAGACATCGCGATGCCAAGAAAGGATCTTGAAATCCTTAAAAGAGGATTCAATGAAAGTTTCAAAGACAAATATATTCTGGAAGCTCCAAACAGCAGCAATACAGGATCCTACTGTTATGCAAAAATCGGTATAAAAGGCACTGCAATCAGAGAACTGGTGACAGATGATGAGCACTGCGAGTTCTTTGTCGACATCTTCCCTCTTGAATATGTTTCAAACAATAAACTCATCAGAAGCCTGCAGTGCCATTTCTACACCTTCTTCCGCGATATTTCCTACGACATACTGTTTGCTCAGCAGTATAAGAAGAAGTTCACCAAGGAAGGTCTGAGAAGATGCGATAAATCTACAAGACTCCTTCTTTTCATGGGCTATCTTCTTGGTAAAATGCTTTCCATTATTCCATTAAGGAAATGGGTCAACTTCTACGACAGACTTGTCCGGAACAACAAGGAAAGCAATTACATCACCATTCCGACAGGCATGCATGGAGCAAAAAAAGAGACCTACAGAAAAGACTATTACTTTCCTCCGAAGAATGCCGTATTTGAAGATACCATGCTGATGATGCCAAACCGGATTGAAGACATTCTAACGAATTTTTATGGTGACTATATGACGCCTCCGCCAGATAATGAAAAAGCAAGGCATTTCCTTATTGATGTAGACTTTGGTCCATATGCAGAAAAAGAGGTGAATTAATGAACTTCCATGTAAAGAACTGGTTCCGAATCGGCAGAAAGCTCTCCTGGAAGCTTTCATGGCTCTCACTGAATACCCTTCTATACTTCCTGAAGCCTTTCCAGAGTGAAAGAAGATTCCAGACCGTCCAGAAGAAGCACGAGTTCATTCTCTCTTATCTGGATAAGATTTATAAAGATGACCTTGCAGAATACAAAGACAATGCGGCTTCGCTTCCACCAACAGATGAGAAAAACATCTGGGTGTTCTGGAATACTGGAGAGAAAAACCTTCCTCCAATAGTCAGGCTATGCCTTGAAAGCATAAGAAAGCATGCATCCGGAGCAAAGGTTCATCTCCTGACGATGGACACACTCTCTGACTACATCACAATCCCTGATTACATCATGGACAGATATAAGAAAGGCCAGATGACACTTGCCTTCCTCACTGACTATATGAGAATAAGCCTTATTGAGAAATACGGCGGACTCTGGCTTGATGCGACAATCTTTGTCTCTCAGGACATCCCTTCAGATATCTTTGACAAACCGCTTTATTCTCTTCATACCCCATATGAAAAGACAATCTTCGTGAATGACAACAAAATTCACTGCTATGTCCTTGGAGGAAAGAAAGGCTATTCTTTCTTCTCATATGTCAAGCATGAGGTTGAGAAATACTGGAAGGACCATGATTTCATGATTGACTACTATCTCCTTGATTACACAATCATGCATGCTTACAAGAACAATGCTGAAATAAGAAATGCAATAGACAGTCTTGAATACACTTCCCCTTCCCTCTATGAAATCATAGATAACATCAACAAGAGCGCAAGCAGCATTGACCTTAAGAAGATTGAAGAAGACAACATCTTCTCCAAACTTAACTGGCGGATAAAGCCTGGAGAGAATGTAAAAGGAGAAAAAACTGTATACGGCGCTCTGGTGGAGGAAAACAAATGAAAAGACTCATCTGCATCATTTTTATCGCTCTGGCATGCTTCTCCCTGTTTGCCGACAACCTTCAAAAGAAATACCTCACCAGTGATGATATCTGGATTAGAGCAAACAGACTGTGCATCTCAACCGGACATCTCGGACCTGCTCCGGTGTCCCCGACAACAGGTGCTGAAATAAAGCAGGCTCTTGAGAGACTTGATTACAGCGCTCTCTCCTTACAGCAGAAAGCTGAATACGATGCAATCATGGACGAGCTTGTAAACTCATCGGTGCAGCTTGCTTTTGAAAGCAGATATATCACTCTGGATCCGGAAGTGACAGTTTCCCTTGAAGGGTACGCCTTCAATAATTTGAAAAACACTGGAGTTGATGAATTCTTCATCCCTTACAGAGACAGACGGCCTTTCCTTTATGCCGGTGTTGATGCTCTTTTCGGTAATTTCGCTCATCTGCAGTTCAGCTACATGTTCAAGGATGGCCCGCAGGGTTTCTACCTTGATAAAGACGGCAAACTGAAATCCGGTTATAACGAAAATAAAGAGTCATATTTCTACAACTTCTCAAATGCCGGCTTCCTTTTCAGTCCCGCCATGGATGGTTCAATCCAGTATTTCGGCGACGGACATAATTTATACCGCGTTGTCACCTACCAGCCTTTTGAGGCAGGTGGATCATTCGGAAATGAATTCTTCAATTTCTATTTAGGTCGTACACGTCAGGGCTTTGGCAATGGTATAAGCGGAAACCTTGTCCTCGGTGATAATTTCTCATATCAGGAAGTGGCAAAACTCTCCTTTTTCAGCGACATCTTCTCCTATTACCTTTCCCTCACCCATTTTGACAATGTAGAGAAGAATGAGGATTTCCGTTTCAGCGGTCTTCATCAGAACCGTCTGATTCACCGCTTTGATTTCAATTTCTTCAACAAGTTCCGCTTTGCGATAAATGTCGGAGCCCATATGCTCTCTGACACTCCATTCGATTTAAGAATGCTAAATCCTATGATGATTGCCCACAACTGGAACAACAACTCAGAGAATCCTGAATGGTCTGAGAGAAACGGAGATGAAATAAACAACATCTTCGGAATTGAAGCGGAATACGTATTCTTACCCGGATACATGCTCTCTGCCCAGTTTGTACTTGATCAGACACAGATATATGGAGAAGACAACACCACAGTGCCTTCTGCTATGGGCTTCCTTGTGAACATCAGACACCTTGATACGTTGAAGTCTGGGTACCTTGAAACCTATATTGAAGGTGCCTACACCTCCCCATATCTTTATCTGAACTATAAGAAGTATGCAAATGCAACAGATGGAAATGGCAATCCTTTAGAAAACTATATGCTGGATCATATTGTCGGCTACAGGTATGACCAGAACAAGTACGCTGAGATTGGCTACTCCGGCTACGTCTATGGTCCTGATGCCTTTGTCTTCACAACAGGTGCTGAATACTCATCTTTCAGCAACTGGAGTGTAAACGGAAATATCCTTTACATGCTTCATGGAGATAACGGTAAAGAGCAATGGAGAAACCAGAGCAATTTCGTGGATACAGGAAACAATACTCTGGAGCATACTCTTTCTCTTACAGCCGGTGCATCCTGGAACATTCTTGACAACCTTACTTTCTATGCAAGTGCCAATGCAACATGGAAGTGGAATTATATGAATCAGGATGGTGTCTTCAAAGACTTCTATCAGGCTGCAATAGGATTGAGCTGGACTATCCTCTGAATAGACTGATGCCACCCAAGACCGGGTGGCATCCATAATAAGTCAGTTCAATTGTTCCTGTTTTTTCAGCTGGTAATTGATTACATGGATAAAGCCCATCGAAATAGAGAAAAGAACTGTAGTCATCTTCAATCTGTTAATATCACTTTCTGTCATACCTGCGACAAAATGTCCAATGATATAAGCAACTAAGAAGCAGAAGAAAAGCATTGTTTGAGTATCTATCTTACTTTTCAGAACTACTTTTGCAGCAACATAAATAGTATACAAGTAATAAATTGAAAACAGGATTAAAGTTGGAAGGCCACCGAAAGTCAGCATTTCAAGAATACTGTTATGTGCATTCCCATATCCCGTTGCCTCTTCCAATGCTTCATAGGAAATTCCAAACAACCGATGACCTTTTCCTAATTCGATTGAAGTCTTCCAGATGTTGAGTCTTCCAGATCCTGTGCTCAAAGAGTCAACACGTAAAACGCGATTCAAAAGGAAATCTCTGACAGATGGTGCACAAATCAGAATAATAATGGCAATAACAAACACAACACAGATACAAATGAGACATATGTGGAAAATCTTTCTCTTTTCCTCATTTACTCTGCATACTCCAAGATAATAGAGCAAGAGAAAAGCTAAAATAAAACAGATTCCTGCAAGCATGTATGTACGGCTGGCACAATAAACAAAGACAATATAAATTGCTAATGCAATGTTGATTATTGCAGGCCATATCCATTTCTTGTTTTTTGCATAGTTCAGAAGAAGGAAGAAAGATAATATTCCACTGACAAATTCATACCCCGCTGTCAGGTTTGCATTCTGCACCAGGCCAGAAGCACGCACAGGAAATCCATCTGCAACTTCATGAATCAATGCAGAGAAAAATTCTGGTGTATTATCAACGAATTGAGGAGCAAAATATAGCAGCGAAGCAGCAAAAATACAGAAGACTGCCTGAACGATTCCAATCACTGTCATGAATTTTGCCGCAGAAGTAATATCTCGGCTTATCTTATCTACTGGTCTTACAGAGAATGCAACAACGCAAAGAAGTAAATACTGGACAATTGAAGGTCCTCTGAGATTAAAGCTTCCGTTAATTAAATTAGCAAGGATGAAATAAAGATAATAGGCACAGGCAATATAGAAAACCGGATGTTTCAACAGATGAAGGTTCTTGAAATTAACTGCTATGAAAACAACTCCGTATGCAATCAGCAACCCATAAACTATCAATCCAAGTACGCCAAAAATATCAATCTGTATTACTGCGATTGACATAATTGTCACAAGAAGAAATATCCTAGTATCTCTCAAAAACAAAGGCATTCAATCACCCTCTCAAATTTAATTTCGCTTTCAGAATGTTAGTGTTTAAACAGAGTATGTTCAATAAAGTAACATCAATTTATAATACTATAGTCTACTCCTTAATCTTCTTCTTTAGAGCAGGCTTAGATACTAACCATCGCCTCAAGCTCAAAAAAGCTTTCACCGCTCACATGTACCCAATATCCATCATTGCTATGAGCCTCCTCAGGTGATTCTGTAAACCTTCATGCATCCATGAGGTTCTCCATCAGCTCCTAGTATATCATCTCTTTAAAGAGGTCAGCCTTTTTCATTCTCTCCACAAAGTAGCTGGTTATCGGTATGGAGATGAAATTCATATACTCGCTTCTATGAGAGTGAAGTCTTTTTCCACACGGTTCATTCAGTCTGTATATGTTTTCAAAATACTATCACCAAAGCTTTCCTTTATTTTTTCAGCAAATTTTTCCAATGCACTTTCACTTCTTTGTTGATTCATAAGTAAATCAATGGGATATCTGACCGTAATAAGATGCCCTTTTTCATTATTATATTCAACAAAGCTATCAGCTTTATCCTTTAGTTCTTTTCCAAGTCTAAAAACTGCATCTCGTGAATTGGAAATATCAGGATATAAATTATAATACCATATACGATCATCAAATTTAGTTCTGCTACTGTATTTGGCATACGTAAGCAAAATGTAAGAAGAAGAATCTTCTACCGAAACAAATGTTGAAGTATCTAGAATTTTTCTTGCATTAAATGCTCCATCGTCCATCACACAAACCATAGACATACATTTATATCCATCATTAGAAACAAAATAATATTCAAACATATAACATGGAAATAAATCCCAAGTCCATTTATTTGAGTAAACTTTAATATCGGCATAACCGTCCAAGGATGGTTTTTTCTTCTCTGGAAAATTTGAAAACAACTGTAATCCGGCATAGTCATTGAAATCAAGTTTAGACGAATAATAATTCACTACTTTTCTAGCCGAATCCTGTACTTCGTATAACAATCTGTAAGCTCTACGTACATTAAGGAAAAGCTCTTCAGCTGTCATTATCATCTCCTTTCGCAAAATAAAAATCTGTTAACACTTGTGCTTTAATTGCAAACTTTGTAATCCAGTTTTTTCTATCTAACCATGCATAAGGCTGAATCCCAAAACAATCGAAAGCCAAATCAATTTCTTCATTAATTCTTTTTATATTTCCATCTTCATAACCACTGAGAACATCATCAATCACCTTACGAAACTGAATCCACGACAACTTAATAACAGGAACTGTATAATTATCGAACGAAATACAATTATCTTCTGGACTCTTTAGATTTCCACCTAGCGTGAGTAAAACAACAGGGCGAGAACTATGTTTTTGAATATTAAAAAAAGCTTTTAGCTCATTTTTCCATTGGCCCAGCCATTGGCCTCCTAAATCACCTTTTTTGACCTCAATAATTATATCTATAGCATCTAAATGCAAATATACATCTGGTTCCACACGATTTTGATTATCTGTTCCAGACGCATCCCACGAAGGCCAAAAAGAGTAAGAAAGAAGCTTATGACAAGATTCTAACATTGTTAGATGATGAAATATATTTAAACTTTTAAGGATCAAAAATAAAATGTCATCTGGTAAGGTAAGTAACAATCCAAAAACAGTACTCGTGATAAAATCTTCCGAGTCTGGAGAAAAATTCTTTTTTTCAACCAATCCGTATATCATTCAAATATTTCTCATCTAAAAATTATGCACTTGCTTATATGGTTCAGATTCATGTCTGAATCGGACTTGATTTCTCATAAAGATGCTCCGGTGCGATATCACTATCATCAGGCCAGACAACAGTCCCGTACAAAGCTTTTGCCTGCATGAAGAAATCTATATTCCGCTGCTTTTGGAAAATTGTACGTGTCAAATCAGGCTTGAAATCGTAAATGCCAGTCTTTCCATCTTCAAATGTAAGGATGAGAGTGTAGTCTTTTTGTGGAATGACTTTTGTAACAACCCAGGCTGGATTTCCCATACTGACCTCCTTATTTTCATCTCAGAGGCTCAATCCTGAAAAGTGTTTGATCTTCTCTGGCAAGCTCCCAGTTTGCTAATAATTCATCCCTGTGCAACACCGCCCACGCAGAAACCAGTTTCTTCTGCCGGTCAGGGAAATCTCCCTCTAGAATATTGCCTTCCATATCAAAAATTGCCTGATTCCCTTGATAAGAAGCATGAAAATGCGGAGGATTATGTTCATCATAATACATCCTTATCAATATCCCAAAAAACATAGATATGGTTGGCATCTAAATTTCTCCTGTATCTTAATTATAACACAAACACAAAGCTATTTTTAGAGGAGAAGCGCATTATAGTATCGCTAAATTAAAAGCAAAGAATTTTGACGCAGATAGATATTACCAGCATACTAAACACCTTTCTTAAAATAATCTTAGAAAGGATTTCCACATAGAAAACTTCACTTTCCGAACGCAATACCGCCACCGACTGTCATGCCATAGCGGAAGCCGAAGGATTCTGCATGCTCAAGGTCGTAATACAGGACAGCACCGACTTTGAAGAATGTTCCGTTATGTTCAAGATAGACACCAAGATCTGATCCGATTCCCCAGTTTGAGAATCTGATGTAGTCGACATCAGCCTTGCTGTTTGGCTGGTTGGTTGTAGCAATCCGGTACCAGGAATATACAAGCCCTATGTCTGCAAAAAGCCCCCATGTATCCCCGAATGCCTGCTGGTAAAACAGGTTCACACCGACATCCTGACGGAAATCTATCTCACGACTGAAGTAGCCTTCAGTCTTTCCCCCAGTCATATACCCGACAGTGAAAAGAGTCGTGCTTGTAACACCTATTCCAAGAGGAATGCTGAACGGGAAGACAACAAGCTCGAATTTAGGACCTACTCCCTGGAGGCCCTTTACATTGTCACCATCAAAGGCAGGGTATGAAACAGAAGTATCAATCACATCAAGCTTGTCTGCAAGCTCTTTTGCCAGATAATTGGCATCATAGTTAAATGAGGCACCGATGAAGAATCTGGGACCTGCAAAAAGGTTTGCACATGCTAAAATCAGGAACAAAGCAACAATGACAAGTCTCTTTCTCATACGTCACCACCCCATCTGAATGCGAATCCGGCATAACCTCCGACAGTGAGCCTGAAGAAATAGTCAGTGTATATCTTCTCTGGATCTCCAATGAGGAAGTTGTAGAAATGAGCATCGAAAACAAAACCACAGCTGAAGAACCAGTGCTGCTCGCTTATCGGAACAAGCAGGTAGGGTTCAACCTGCAATCCCAGATTGAAACTGTCACGGAAAAGATTGTAGCTGCCGGCACTGAGTCTTATTGCGATTCCAAGATCCGTCTTTCCTAGCTGGCCACGGAATATAGGGCCGATACCGAAAGAGAAAGCAGGATCCTGCTCATCCAGAGAGTTCCTTTCTTTGTAATCAATGAGATCTGTCACGTCATTCTTATGACGTTCATAAGAAGTCGATGCTATCGGGGCATTCATCATGAATGAGACAGAAAGTCCTGTTATACCATCAGACGCAAAGAAAATATCCGTATCGAGAAAAAGACCGAGCTCCCAGCGCTTTATGTATTCAGGACTGTTCAGCCAGTTGCTTTGTGAGAAATGATCATCCAGAGATATCTGAGGCAGCGGGCTTGAGAAGACGTTTGTATCATACGTGACCAGAAAACCAGGCCTTATATAGAATTCCGGTGAAGCACTTACTGCAGTTATTGCAATCAGCGATATAAGAAGCGTAAGAAGCGTCTTTCTCATGCTTTCCCCCTAAACACCCAGAGTGAAGCCGATTCTTGAGATTGCACGGCATTCCTCATTGAACACAGGATTTGTCACAAAGCCCCACTGCCAGTACAGCTTTGCTATGTCGAATATCATGATTTCAGCCTCAAACCCGTAAACAGCGACAAGCTCTGTGTATGATTTGCTGTCATCACTGTTCAGCGCCTTACCGACAGACAGACCGATATTGAAGAAGACTGAGAGCGAAGGATAAGTGTCTTGAGTGATCTGAGGTCCGTACCATGTGACGGATGTGCTGTTCGTAATCACATGGGTGGTTGCAGGAGAAGCGATTTCATTCCACACTTCTCCACCCTGTATGTAATATGGGACCTTCTGGCCCAGAAGCAGGCGGTATGTCGTCTCATTGTCGAATACGAATGAAGTCCAGGTCCGATTCTCGGAACGCGGAGCAGAGAAAAGAGTACGCGATATAGTCAGCGTATTCTCGCTGAGAATGAATTCACCACTCTTGTCATTGAGTGGCATCCATGGGCCTGTGATTCTGAAATATGACTCAAAGCGCATGCCATCTCTCTTCACGATATAATCATCAATGGAGTCATAGACAAAACGTCCGGAAACATAAGTCTGGAACACAGACCTGTCTCCTTTAAGCTCAGGAGCCCCTGAGAACGATGAGAAACGGTCAGCAGAAGAATAGTCTCCGTCAGCATTCTTTGTAACGATATTAAAAAGCCCGTCAGTATCACCTTTGTACATGAAGTTCAAAGCTTCATATGCATTCTCAAAACGGCCGTCAATCGAGACTTCCAGCTGGATAAGGTCATCAGCAAAGCCCTGGGAGAAGAAGAGGTTGAACTCATCATACAGAACCATGTAGTCAAGAGTATGGCTCACCGCTTCAGGATTCAGTGCATAGAACTCTCCTGTCTCAGGATTCTGCTTAAGCGTCCTGAAATCAAGACCATTGTTGAGTCTGAATGCAAAAACCGTGGAACTGCCCTCAATGATATCCGGGACAGGGAAATTGAACTGGTAATCCAGAGCAACAGGGAAGATGCCGGATGCGAAGTCCATTTCAGTCTCAGCTTCAATGACATGATAGCCGAAGCCGATGGCAAAGACATTGGAAACGGCAATAAGGAGAAGAACAAGTATCGATAAAGCTTTCTTTTTCACAGCATCCTCCCCCTCTTACAATGAAACATAGAAACCGAGACTGGCGCTCTGGGTCCAGTTTGGTTTCATTGCATCAAAACCTTTTATGAAATTATAGCCGAACTGATAGTTCACATGAATGAATCCGAACAGCCTGAGATGGATTTCACCGTTAACGGAGCTTCTGAGCTCAACACCCCTTGTCGATATGCTGTTGTTCTGTACTGATCCGAAGTAAAGGTTGTTGTTCAGGCTCAGTTCGAAATAAGGGTAGCAGTCTCCCGCCAGAAACTGAGGGCCTGTGAAGCGCAGCCAGACCTTGTCCGTGAAATGTCCTCTCAGTCTGTCTGTGGAAATCTGGTGCTCAGGAATGATATCTCCCCAGATATAACCGCCTGTATTTGTGTGTCCCAGCTCGAGATTAAGCCAGTTCCACCCGTTATCCTGCTCGATGACAAATACAGTCAGGTATTCAGTGGCCTCAGCAGAGAACTTAATATAGTTGCTTGTGCTCGTTCCAGAAGAAACTGAATTTCCAAGCCAGGAAGGGCCTGCCTCAAGCGTGAGGTTGAAATAGGCGCCTGTATGGTTGTCTGTATTCGTTGTCGTGCGCCTGAGATAGAGACTGGAAGAAAGACGCACAGCATTGTTCCAGTTTATCCGGTTGCCATACAGCCAAGGATATGCCGGTATCGGATTGCCGCTCGTATAAACCGGATTAAGGAATACGGGATTATTTGAATCCTCATCAGAAAAAAGATTTATCGATTCCCTTGCCATCGCAAAGCGCGTGAAATAAGCAAGTGAGACATTCACAAGATTTCCGCTTCCGGCAACAGGATTGACGCCAAAACCCTGAGAAAGGGTAACGGTTAGCTGGCTGACAGGGCGGAAATATGTTCCCTCAAGCTCATTGTCAATCTGTCCATCCGCCCACCATGGCTCACCTGTTATGTAATCGTAGTTTCCAAGAGAGACTTCCGAGAAAGAGAAGACCATCCTCACTTCAAGATTCGCCTTGTAAGGAGATGATTTTATCATCTGAAAGCCGGCATTGTATTCGAAATCCGTTCCAAGAGGGAACAGACTCATTCCAAAGCCGTCAGGTCCGCCAGAGACTGAATTTATTCTTGTAGAAAAGCTGAACGAATCAGCATTCAGGAATGCTGACGAGAGCAGAAAAACAGCAAGAGCTAAGACAATTCCCCTTTTTTTCATAAGCTAACCGACATAAGAATACCATCAGAAACACTCCTGACGCAACTTTTCCTTTTCTCCTGTCAGTGAATTTCCTTTTTAACCAGCTCCAGGGATGCCTTTATTGTCTTGTCCATGTCAAAATAGGAATACTGTGCAAGCCGGCCGCCAAGGATGAGGTTCTTCTCCTTAGCAGCAAGGGCCCTGTACTGGCTGTACAAATCATTGTTTGCCTTGTCATTAATCGGGTAATAGGGCTCTCCAGTCTCCTTGTAGTCCACTGAGTATTCACGGCTGACCCAGGTAACAGGGGATTCAGTCTTCTCGAAATGGCGGTGCTCGATGACTCTTGTATAGGGAGTTTCTCTGTCCGTATAGTTCATCACAGCCACCCCCTGATAATTGTCAGTGTCAAAACGCTCATCTTCGAACCTCACGCTCCTGTACTGCAAAGCACCGAGGGAGTAACCGTAATACTCATCAAGAGCTCCGGTGTACAGAACCTTTATTGCAAGAGAGGATAATCTCTCCTTGTCTTTGTTGAAATCGGTGGAAAGAAGCACTTCAGTGCCTTCAAGAAGCTTATCAATGATAGCAGTGTAACCGCCTTCAGGAATTCCCTGATAGCGGTCATTGAAATAGTTGTTGTCGTAAGTGTAGCGAACGGGAAGACGCTTTATGATTTCAGGAGGAAGATCCTTGCACTCCCGTCCCCACTGCTTCTCGGTATAGCCCTTCACAAGCTTCTCGAAGATGTCACGGCCGACAAGGCTGATGGCCTGCTTCTCAAGATTGTCCACAGGAGGAACAACTTCCTTCCTCTGTTCTTCTATAATCTGCTTCGCCTCTTCAGGAGTCTTTATGCCCCACATCCTGGAGAATGTGTTCATATTGAACGGCATGTTGTAAATCTCGCCTCTGTAATTGGCAACCGGGCAGTTTATGTAATTGTTGAAGGATGCGAACTGATTGATATAATCCCACACTTCCTTGTCTGAAGTATGGAAAATATGGGCACCATAGCGGTGAATGTTTATTCCGTCCCTCTTTTCTGTGTATATATTCCCGCCGGCATGGTTCCTTCTCTCGACGACAAGACATTTCTTTCCTCTCTTCTTCGCTTCGTAAGCAAAGACAGACCCGAAAAGCCCGCTTCCGACAATCAGATAATCATATTTCATACCCCGCTCCTTAACCGAGATTGCGGAAAGAATGCACTGGAAGGGTGAACATCACAGCCCTTCCCTTCTGCTTCAGTATATCCATTGAAGCCACTGCATCAATGACCTTGTCTGCTACGCTGGAATCAAGCACCACCATGAGAATCTCTTTTTCAGGAATCAGAGGGCTGCCGAAGAACTTCACGTCATCCTCGGTGCTTGTACCATGGGCATTGATGACAGTGCCTCCTCTGGCTCCCGCCTTTCTGGCCACTGCCATGATATCCTCGCTGTATCCTTCCTCGCAAATCACTTCAAGAAGCACCCATTTACTGTCCATATTTCCATCTCCACTGCCATAACCCGAACAAAGCATCGTTCCCTTGATCTTCCTCAAAGAGGCTATGCTGTCAGTAATCCGTTTCTCATCTTCCTCATTTATAAAACATGTGAGAACCTCTTTCTCACTGTCGCCAAGGCCGAGAGCTGCCATGATGGTGCTTGTGGCAGTACCGCGGGCATAGGCGATTGTGCCACCCGTGGCACCGGCAGCACGCGCTGCCGCCATAACGCCTTCCGCCTGACCTTTCATGACAATAGCCATAAGCATCTCTGACTTCACTTCAAAGCCTCCTTTTGTGCCTTTTCCTCCTGGTGATGGAAGAATATACCAATCAGCTCGACAACCAGAACCGGCATCATGGCAACCATCGCAATCACACCGAACGATGCTATTGCGGAACTTCCTGCCGCTCCCATGGCAAATGGAAGCAGGAAGGTTGAGCTCATCGGTCCTGTAGCGACTCCCCCGGAATCAAAAGCGATTGCAGAGAAAAGAGCCGGAGTCCTGACCATGGCAATCATTATAAGAACATATCCCGGCACGAGAAGCCACCAGATTGAGAAACCGTAAACTGTCCTGACAAGAGCCAGGACAACGGCAAGGCCGACACCGAGAGCGAGGGATGCAAGCATGACCCTTCTGGGAATTCTTCCATTTGATGCTTCCTCAACCTGGGCTGTGAGGACAAAGACTGCAGGTTCTGCAAGAACGACACAAAGGCCGAATAAGAACCCACAAAGACACAGCAGTGCGGGATTACGTGATATAAGCGCCTGCCCAAGCTGACGCGCAACAGAGGAGAAGGAATATTCAACACCAGTGAAGAAGATGACAATCCCGATATAAGCATAGAGAATACCAAAGGCTGTCCTTATGGCTTCCATCTTCGGCATTCTGATAAACAGAACCTGCGCAATGATACAGACGATTATAAGAGGAAGAAGGGAAAGTCCAGTTGAGCTGAGCTTCTCCATGAAAAGAGACACCAGACTGACTTTCGCCTCAGCAGCAGCAGATACGGAAGAGACTGTCCCGCTGCCATAGATAAGGCCGAATATGAGAACGGCCATCACAGGCCCTGCAGAGGAAAGCGCAACATAGCCGAACTCAGCCTCATCATCGTGTTTTCTCAGTGTGGCGACACCCATACCGAGTGCCATGATGAAAGGCACTGACAGAGGACCTGTCGTGGCTCCTCCGCTGTCGAAAGCGACAGAGACAAAGAATTCCTCATTGAAAAAGGCAATTGCAAAGACCAGCGCATAGCATATTCCCATGAGAACCTTGATCTTCCAGCCAAGAACGGTGCGTGCAAGCGAGAGAGCCAGCATCAGTCCTACTCCAGCCGCGATAAAAATGACAAGCATGGTTGATGAGATATCGGGATTCACGCTTGTCACCTGAGATGCAAGAACCTGCACATCCGGTTCCGGCACTGTGATAATCACGCCAAGAACCATCGCACATGCAAGCATGATGACAAGAGAACGGCTTTTTGTCATTGCAGAGCCTATCCTGTTTCCGATTGGTAGCAGGCCCGTATCAACACCGCTGAGGAACAATGTAAGGCCTGCTATGACAAGCACGCATGAGAAGATGAAGGATATCATCTCATGAGTGTCCATCACGCCCAGGGCAAAAGACAGCACAATCGCAAGCACTCCTGTAGGGAGTACTGATAGCGTCACTTCTTTCAGCTGTTTCAGCAGGTTCAAATCTTCCTCCGGAATACAATATCTTCTTTAAAACTAACAGGGAAAACAAAACTGGACAACCTAAACTATTGTCAGCATCTGACTTTAGTATCTTTCCATCAGATTCGCGGACTTCCAGCTGCTCCTTGGATGTGGTGCTTTAACATTTAACTTCGAAAAACGAACTTCAGATTTGAATATCGACCAAGTGAGTTGCAATCTTTCTGAATGAAATCCCAAGAATCTGCATATGTGAGTTCCGGAGGAAGCTGTGAAATGAAAAACTCAATAAAACCAGACAGGTTTTCTGCATATTTCATTTCAAATCTCGAAGCTGCCTCAATTTTCTCTTTTCTGGTTGCATTGGGATTATCGCAAATTACATGTTCCAGGTTGCAGGCCATAAAATAAATTGAATATGGAATATCCATAATCATACGACATCGGATAAGGCGAAGAATATTGTCTCTTTTTGATAAGTTTCTTTTCCGGATAGAATCTGGCTTGACTGTAATAATCGCATTTGGAAGATATCTCACAGCATCAGAATCTCCTTGCAGAATACAGTCATCATTGATAAATGCCCCATCCATATCAACAATATGAATGATTTGTTTAATATCCTTTGGACGAAGGTTATACAAAGCCATCTCTTCTTTTGCGAAAGATGCAATCTTTGTAATGATATTCCTAGAATTCACACCAGCTGTGGTAGTAATATCTCCATGGACAATATGAAACCTGACATCATCATTAAAAAAGAAAGCGGCAAGAGATGCCCCAAGCGCAACCTGATCTGTAATTCCCTCGACAATGCATAATACCGTTTTCCTTGAGGTTTTCACCTTGCGCCTCCCGCTTTTCTGAAAGCAAGAGCAAGTTTCGCATTATTGGAATAATCATAAAGAGGAGTATCGTTATCGCCTGTGACAATAATGCGGTAATAGCAATTCCTCAGATTATTGTTCGCCATGATATTATGAAGTCTCACGTAACGATTATCCGGGTCAGTGGAGGTAAAGGCAATATAAGACTTATCAAGGGTTTCAAGAGGACGAAGGTTATGCGATGTAAAAATCAGCTGCCCACGCCCCTGCTCACTGATTATCTTCAGCAACTCACCCAGCAAGTACTCAAAGACACCAGAATCAAGCTCATCTATGGCAACTGTCAGAGAATCAATATTAAAGACTCCAACCAAAAGAGAAAGCACTGCGATTATTTTCTTCACGCCTTCAGATTCGTAATGAAGAGGAATTGAAATGCCATTTCTGAAGCTCAAGAGCTCAACGCGATGAGCAGGTATGCCCTCAGGCCCTGTCTCCTCGCCTTTATCATTCAAAACAACTTGCATTCCAGGTATAAGAGAATCCAGAACTATATTCATATTCTCTATAATATCCTTAACTATAGGAAATGCCTTGGAATTGACCCGGCAGGAGTGTTCTGTATTAAGCATGATGCTTCCGTTGATACCCATATCCTGATTATGAACAAGGATATATAGCTTGAGTTCCCCGTTAACAAGTGATACAAGGTCCTTAGTGGTTACTACAACTAATTCAAAAGATCCATAGTAAGAAAGAATGGAAATAACCTCTGATGTCCGCTGTTGAAAAATAGACTGCTTCTTTTTCAACTTCTCATTTAACAATGTAATCAGCTTAGTTGAGAAAAGAAAGGATCTTGACTCTCTGTAAGCCATCTGTCTAGCAACCTTAAGGTCAACAATAACGCTTTCCTTATCGGATTCAACAAGCTCTTCAAGTTTTGTACTTGGGCCGAAAGGATCTGCATTCACAGTGGTAAAAGCAGTGATCATAATCTGTTTCTCATTTGCACTTTTAAATGAGAACTTGAGCGTCTCATTTTCAATGGCAAGGAACGCTGTATTATTCTCTTTTTCAGCTTTAGCAATTGCAAATTCGTAAATAACAAGATACTTGCTTTCTGATATGTCAAATAAAATTTCAAAAGAAAAACGGAATCTTGCCTGAGTGCAGGATGCATTAATCATATCAGAATAATATGAGGGGACACGCTCTCCTTTCAGAGAATAGGAAAGTATATCAAGTGCTTCAATAAGAGCAGTCTTGCCAGATCCATTCTGCCCATACAGTCCTAACATACTCGCACCAAAACTGTCTTTACAGCTTGTGAAAGATATCTTTCCGTGTGATACATTCTTGAAATTCCAGATTTCAACTGAAGTCAGACGGGTTGATACATCTTTAAGCTCCATTAAGCGCCTCCTGTCTTGATTATAACGCCATCCTGGGGTAAAAGACAATAAGAATTGAAAAACAATACAAAATGTATGGATTTTAAATTCATCTTTATAAAATTCTACTTGATTCAGCTTTATTGGTATTTGTCGCACACATGTCCAGAACTAGCAATACGGGCTTTACTTTCAGGCGTTGGACTTCATCAAGAAGCTCAGGAACTTTCTGTATTTCATCGATTACAACAAGCCCTCCGGTTCGGCCAGTGGCCACAACCTCTCCATAAAGCAGTCCGGAATCAGTTTCTGGTTAAGCCTTTTGACTATCTTGATTCCAGCCAGTTTGTACCTTCATATAGTTGTTACGACAAAGCCATTGTCTATGGAATAACAGGAGGAATCCCACGCTATCTGGAGCTTTTTGATGACAGTGTAAGCCTGAAGGAAAACCTTCTGTATAACATCTTTGACAGCAATTCTGTACTTTTCAATGAAAGGGAGAATTATCTGAAAGAAGAGTTCAGCGAGGTTTCCACTTACAGCTCAATTCTGAATGCAATTGCCGGCGGATGTACGAAAATTACAGATATCGCATCACTTGCAGGAATCCAGGTGGGTGCATTACCTTCATACCTCAATAAACTGAGGGAAGTTGGTGTTATTGATAAGCTTGTGCCCCTTGGAGAGAGTGGGAAAAAGGGAATATGGAGAATATGCGACTTGTTCTTCAGATTCCACTCGTTTTTTGTCACAAGGAATATCTCCACTATTGTTTCAGGACGTATGCCCATGGCATATGACAAAGTTGTAGCGCCTCTTCTCAATGATTATATGGGTAAGGTTTTTGAAGAGATTGTAAAGCAGTATATTGAGCGGCATGCAGAGCTTCCCTTCCCTCTTGGGCAGGTTGGAACATGGTGGGGCGGAAGCAAAAGCTTGCATAAGGAAATAGAGATTGATATTGTTGCCACCTCTGCTGTCAGCAATGATGCGATAATAGGAAGTGTGAAATTCAGGGAACGCAGAACCGGTTCTCATGAACTTGATCTTATGCGCTCATATTCAAGAGAGATGGGCGGCGCAGGCAATTTCCTGTACTGGTTCTTTTCTAGGTCAGGTTTTGATGAAGATCTCAGAAAGCTGGCAGAGAATGATGAAAACATCAGGTTGTACACAATTGAAGACATTTATGGCTCTGGAGTAGCTTTCTGAAATCCATAGAAAAGGTATTCTCTACCTTCCCATCTATTTCGTCATGTTCCTATGATTCTCTCATATGAAAAAATATTTCATTTTTCCCATATCGAAAATGTAACTTTTGCAGTAAACTGAGAGAAATAAGGAGTCATGATGGCCTTTGGAACCTCAATCGAGCACAGTCTCACCTTCTCTACAGAGACTTTCAGCAATTCTGGCAAACAGATTGCCGCGTACATGAGGGAACACCTCGATTCAGTCTCAACACTGTCAATCCAGGAACTGTCTGCCAGAATCGGAACGAGCGAGGCCACGGTCAACAGGTTCTGCAAGACACTAGGTTTCAAAGGTTACAGAGACTTCATCATCGCTCTTTCAAAAGAGCTCGGCTCAAGAAAAACAGATGAACCTGCATTGAAGTATGCAGACATCAAACCAGGCGATAACGTAAGGAAAATCATAGACAATGTCTGTCTGGTTAACATGCAGTCAATTGCCGACACGAAAGCAATCCTGGACAGTCAGAGCGTTGAGAGTGCCGTCAGTCTGATACGTGCTGCTGAGCGCATATTCTTCTTCGGCATCGGTGCAAGCGGACTGGTTGCTCTGGACGGCCAGCAGAAATTCATGAGAATCAACAAAAAAGCATGGGCCCTAACTGACTCACATGAAATCAGGCAGAATGCTTCAATCCTTTGCGAGAAGGATGTTGCCATATTCCTGTCATACTCAGGAACAACAAAAGAGATTGTCAGTGCATTCAACACCGCAATGAAGATGAAAGCCTCAACCATTGTAATGTCAAAGCTCAGAAAAAAAGGAATCGCGAAAAGCGCGGATGTCTCGCTGTGCATCTCCTCCCCGGAGCTTACAATAAGAAGCGGTGCAATGGGCTCAAGAATCGCCATGCTCAACTGCATCGACATCATCTTCACTGCAGTTGCATCCGCTGAGTACGACACAGTAAGAAACTACCTGGATCTGACTCATGATGCAATCCAGCATTTCTGATGTATGCTCCACAATTCCAAAAACGAAAACACGATTCACTTTGTCATATAGTCACTAAAATTGGGAAGCAACTGCCCTATTAAAGCCATTCACAAGTAGCCGAAGACCAGTGCCGAAACAGATTTTTATTTTCAACTATTGCTGAAAACGGTAATTTAATGAATTTTCTTATCGCTTCCAAAACCATACTAAACTCATCAGTCTGAGCGTTTATTTTATTGGTGAACGATTTCCATTTTCTCTGCATGAAATCATTTGTACCAAATTCCATAACCTGTTCAAACTGAGCTAAAGTGAAGTGACGTTCACGATTTGTAAAAGTTGTTTTTATAGCCTCAGTCAGAGTCTTTCCATCAAAATCGAATTTATTTGCCATATAGAATATATCGTAATAATCTTTCATGCGGCTAGAAATCTCCATCAGGCTCAGTATGGCATCCAGTTTCTCCGCAATGGTGGTTTCCAGAGAATAAGTATTCACTGTTGGAGAGACAAATCCTGAAAGCTGAGTTGGAATCTGACGTTTTTCCTGTTTCGGGACGATAACATCCCCCACTCCGAAATCAATGCTAAACGGTGTTTTTGTATTCTTTATCCTAGCGACTAAAGATGCACCAATTCCTGCATATTTTTTTGTAACTGCAATGGGTTCTACATTCTTAATTTCAAAAGATATAAAGTCATTACCCGTAGATGTAGCAATGATATTTTCCAGAATGGACGTCAGTTTCTCAGGAGTATTCGGAATTTTCTGAAGCAGGAAATCCACATCCGCGGTAACCCTGCTGTCAAAATCAGTCACTGCATAGATGAACAATCCACCTTTCAGCACAAAATTCTCAGAGTATCTGGATTTTTCAAGCCGTCGTAAAAATTCTTCCTGACAGAAGAGTTGCAAACAGAGTTGATAGCTTCTCCCACTAACAACAGCTTGCTTTTTCAGTCGGGCAAGCACAGAAGCTGCAATATCAGTCATTCAGAAGCACTCCCATAACATCCATCATTCTTCTATAGACCTTCATTTCCTTCGCATATCCTATAAGATTGCACACGTCTTTTTTTTCATCACAAGCATATGCCTTCAGTGCTTTGTTGAAAATCTCACTGTCCAGTTTTGTCCGGTATTTGAAACAGTCGCAGATAGTGCGCTCTCGATCATAGACAGACAGATGCACGCCATTGAAAATCCCTGTTGTCTTCCCCACCTCAAAGAGAGCAGGCTGGATGAAATATACTTTAAATTGAAGACAGGCAATCTTCAGCCTTGTACGGGAAAATGTTCTGGGAACAGCAACAGTCCATTGTCTAGGCGTGAAATCACTGTATCCGTAATAATACAGCGCAGATTCCAGACATACGATGCTTTCAGGAAGAAGTGTTGCAAGAATCTGTTCATCCTTAATGTCCTTTTGATCAGCAGATTTATAATAACCATGTCTGATTCGCTCTATATATCCTGCTTCACATAGATTGACCACATCGTAGTTTGAGAATTTCTCAGCAACGAAATCAGCAGTTTTCGCAATCCCATCTTTTTCTGCTAGAATTTTTTTTATACGTTCTGCCTTATCCATAATATCATCGGCAGGGTACCGTCAGGCTTGTCCTGACGCGGGGAATGCCGACCTCCTTGTAATCACTTCCC
>CALXOK010000007.1 GCA_944390025.1 uncultured Spirochaetales bacterium
GCAAGACTCAGAAAACGCATCGAGGAGGTCTGACCCGGTTTAGCACTAGATTTTCCGCGAAACTTTAAAACGCAGGTCTCATGATGAACATCATTTTCCTCCCGCGGTGGAGTCTTTTCAACACATCGGTCAGGATTTTTTTTCATTTCTTCTGTTTTTTTACTGCTAAATCTTTTGACAGCATATTGTTCACTATGCTATATTCCTCAACTGTGGTTCTCCACAAAACTGGAAAATTCAAAGGCCCTGTGGGGTGAAGGGAGTTTAATTGGCTACTAAGGATTTACGTATTAACAGACAGATTCGTGCACATGAAGTGCGTGTCATTGATGAGAACGGAGAGCAGAAAGGTGTCATGAAGACCATTGATGCAATCCATCTGGCAGATGAAGCAGGACTGGACCTGGTTGAAGTCTCGCCAAACGCAAATCCGCCGGTATGCAAGATCCTGGACTTTGGAAAGTACCGCTACGAGATGGAGAAGAAGCAGAGGGACGCTAAGAAAAACCAGACTGTTGTCAAAGTCAAGGAAATCAGGATGCAGCCCAAGATTGACAGGCATGACCTGGAAACCAAGAGCAAATTCATCTCAGAGTTCCTTCAGGAAGGCAACAAAGTCAAGGTATCAATCCGTTTCCGCGGACGCGAGCTGGCACACACAGAACTTGGCAAGGATGTCCTTGACAGGATACTTGCGATTCTCGATGAAAATGGTGTACAGTATAATCTTGATAAGGCAGCGTTCATGGAAGGCAAGATGATGAGCATGTTTGTCTCCCCTGCCAAAGGAAAGAAATAAGAGCCGTACGGCTTTTATATAACGTAACTTCAGGGGTGGTCTTGTTCCCTGCGGTGCGATAAGGATGGTGGTATAGAAATGCCAAAGATGAAAACAAGAAAGAGTGCTGCAAAGCGCTACAGGGTTACCGGTTCTGGCAAGGTGGCTTACAAGAAGATGGGCCTCCGCCATATTCTCACAAAGAAGAGTTCCAAGCGCAAGATGAATCTCAGACACGCTGGAATCTTAAGTGACGTGGAAGCAAAGAAAGCAAAAACAATGCTTCCGTATGCATAAGGAGTGAGAAGAAATGCCAAGAGCAGTTGACGGAACAAAACACAAGGACAGAAGAAAGAAGGTTCTCGACCAGGCTAAAGGCTATTTCGGTCGCAGAAGCACCAACTACCGCGTTGCAAAGGATGCTGTCGCAAAGGCAGGCCAGTATGCATACCGTGGCAGAAAGGAGAGAAAGAGAGATTTCAGAAAACTCTGGATTGCACGTATCAGTGCTGCTGTTCAGGCTGAGGGTCTCAACTACTCCCAGTTCATGCACGGCCTCAAGCTTGCCAATATCGACCTTAACAGAAAGGCTCTCAGCAACATGGCAATTGAGGACAGAAATGCATTCTCAGCCCTCGTTGCACAGGTAAAGGCAGTTCTCGCATAACAACACCACGGATGTTGAGGGAGGTGGTTTATGTCATTGATTGAAAGCAGCAGGCTACTTGAAGAAAGAGTCAAGAAGGCTATCGCCCTGATTAACAGGCTCAGAGCTGACAACAGCGAGCTTACTGAGAGACTGAAGCTTGTGAACAACCACAATGAAGAGCTTCAGGAACTCCTCAGCAAGACAAGTGCAGACACTGCAGTCATCGAAGAGGCAATCACCTCTGCCCTTGAGAGTCTTGATTCTCTCAATCTTGATGATATGGGAGATTTCGGAACACTCGATTCCGCAGAGCTGTCTGAAGCAGAAAGCTTTACTCTCGACGGAACAGGTGAAGATCTCGAGACTTTTGAAGACGAGAACATCTGATTGTTCCTGTAAAGGTAACTACAAGAGGATGGGTACACACTGTACTCATCCTTTTTCTTTTGCTTGAGATGATTTGATTCTCAATCAGACCCGCCTGCGCTGACAACCTTTTTCACGTGCCTTTAAAAGACGGTATCATTATTATTCTATCATACATTTTTTGAACCCGGAAACAGTCTTTTCCTGTTAAAAAAACCAGTTTACAAGAGTCAGAAATTATGTTTTATTTTGGTTAGGGCAGACGCATAAGTCTCTTGGCTCAACTTTTAAATTACGGAGGCCGGTAATAGAGAGATTGAATTGCTCCTACCTCTTCTTGAATGTTTAAAGGAACAGAATATCTTGCTTAACTGGGTCTCCCCCTTGAACACACAGGTTCAAGAGTACGCAGTCTGCCCTGCTTTACTTTTTCCCTCTGTTCCAGCAGTTGCACCTGAGTAATTGGAACATGCTTTTTCCCCTGATTGTTTCTGCTTTTCACATAAGGGTTTTCTCTATATACTTCACATCTGCAATGAGTAAGTTAGATACAATCCAGTTCATCAGCCTTCCATCAAGCATGGAAGAGAAAATCACAGGTTTCGCGATTGACAGTTCGATTCCCATTCCGGTCCAGCTTCCGGATGGAGCCAAGCGTCTTGACCCGGAGAAAATCACAATCGAGTCAATTGTTGCAGGAATGCTGACAGTTATCGCCTACAGGCCACAAGACAGGAATTTCAACTATTACAGGGACTTCGTGCTCGTATGCCAGCCAAATGCAATTGAAGAGCTCAATACAGCGGCAATCGCAAAGGAAAAGCAGAAGGACTACCCTTTTGCAGAACAGCTTTTTCTCACTGTCTATCATATGCTTCCTCAGGCAGCAAGCTGCATAAACCTTGCGAGCCTCTACTCTTCCCGTTCTGTTTATGAAAAGGATCAGAAAGATGAGAAAGCTGAGGATTTCTATCTGTCAAAATGCCTGACAACACTTGAGGAAGGACTTGAGAAGTTCGGCGAGAATGAAGACATCCTCGCGGAACTGGGAAGCCTGCACACCTATCTTGGCAACCTTGAAGAGGCCCAGCTCTTCCTGCAGCGCTATATGAAGGTCGCTTCTGATGGAGAGAAGAAGCAGCGTCTCAAGGCAATGCTCAAGGATGTCACGCTCCGTCTTGATTCAGATACTGAAATCAAGCAGGCTTACGATTTCATGATGCTTGATGAGGAAGACAAGGCACTTGAGACGATTGAGAAATTCATTTCAAAGAATCCAAAGCTCTGGCACGGATACTTCATCAAGGGGTGGGCTCTCAGACGTCTCAAGAAATACAAGGAAGCTGAAGAAGCCCTTCTCAAGGCTCTCTCTTGTGGAGAAAGCAATGCGGACATCTACAATGAGCTTTCCATCTGCGCTCTTGAAAACGGCAGCAGGGAGCTGGCAAAAAGCTATCTGAATACAGCTGTTGACCTTGATGAGAACAACCTCACCCTCACCTCAAACCTTGCATTCCTCCACCTTATGGATGAAGAGTATGATGAGGCGAAGGAATGGATTGAGAAGTCGCGCAAGCTTGCACCGGAAGATGCCCAGGTCAAATCCATGATGGAGGAATATACTCAGAAAACAGGAGAGGCTTTCGGAGACATCATCACTCAGGAATACGTGCACGACCCGGAAATGAAGGATGAAAACTGCCACCATCATGAACACAATCATGATCATCATCACCACCACCATCACCATGATGAAGATGATGACGGCTACGAAGAGGAACTTGCCGCTCTTGAGGAGGAGGATGATTAAACCATGGTTTATACATCGACGAGCGAGAAAGACACAAAGGCTCTTGGTTACAATCTGGCTTGCCAGGTTGCTGAGGGTGCGGTTATTTCACTGCGCGGTTCTCTTGGAGCCGGCAAGACAGTCTTCGCAAAAGGCTTTGCTGAGGCTCTCGGTATAAAGGAGGCCATAGTAAGCCCTACATTCACCCTTGTTCAGGAATACGAAGGAAAGATGAAGATGTATCATCTTGACCTCTACCGCCTCAGCGGAGAAGACGAATTCGAGTCAATGGGCGGAGAGGACTTTCTTTACAGCGACGGTGTCACACTGATTGAATGGAGCGAGAAAATCGAATCAATGCTTCCTGATGATACAATCTATGTGAACATCACAATCGAGCCGGATCTGACAAGAAAAATAGAAATCATCAGAGGAAATGAAAAGTGAACATACTTGCACTGGACACATCGACATCAACACTTCATCTGGCACTCAGGACTGACTCAGCTGAGGAATGCATAATGAAAGAGAATTTCCAGCACTCTGAAGGTCTTCTGAATGAGATTGTCACCTTATTGGAAAGACATGGCCTCGAGATTAAGGATCTTGGCCTGCTTGTCTGTACAAGAGGACCCGGATCATTCACATCCCTGAGAATCGGAATGGCTACCCTGAAAGGTTTTTCTGAGGCACTGGGAATACCTCTGGTCTCTGTCCCCACCCTACAGGCAATCGCCGCATGCCACAGCCAGAAAGACATCATCACTCTTGCCGTCATTGATGCGAAGAAAAAGCGCTATTACCTTGGCCTTTACAGAAACGGTGAAGCCGTATGCAGTGATGTGGATGGAAACATCGATGCGATTCTTCCTGTTCTTGAAAAAGAAGATCAGATCATCATCACTGGTCCTGATGCGCAGGCTTTTGAGCAAATCGTGCGTTCTAATCTTCCTCACCTGAAAACAGATGCGGACAGTACACTGATTCCACTTGGGCTCAAAATCGCAGAGCTCGGGCTTGACCAGTACAAAACAGCCGGAGCTGATGACATTGGACAGGGACCGGTTTACATCCGCCGCTCAGATGCGGAAGAAGCCCTGCTTCAGAAGAAAAACGGAGAAAGAAAATGAAAGAATCTTGCGACATACTTGTCATCGGATGCGGACCTGCCGGTCTCAGTGCGGCAGGCTATGCCAGCCGTGCCGGCTACGATACGCTGGCTCTTGATGCTGCGGCGCCCGGCGGGCAGCTGATGTTCATCGACCAGATTGAGAACTACCCGGGCTCAGAATCTGTATCAGGTGCCGAGCTTGCACAGAAGATGGAAGAGCAGGCTTCTGGGTTCAATGCCCAGATTGAATACAGCGAAGTTCATGAGATAAAAAAAGAAGGAGACACTTTCATCGCCATCACATCCGATGGAGAGATTAAGGCAAGAGCCGTCATCCTCGCAATGGGAGCCAGACACAGAAAGCTTGAGGTCGAAGGAGAAGACACATATGAGGGACGTGGAGTCAGCTACTGCGCCACCTGTGATGGTCCATTCTTCCGAGGAAAGGATGTCGTTGTTGTCGGTGGAGGAGACACAGCCCTCACTGATGCCTATTACCTCTCAAGGCTGTGCAGCAAAGTCTATCTTGTCCACAGAAGAACACAGTTCAGGGCACAGAAGGCCCTTCAGGACAGAGTGCTGGAGAAGGATAACATCGAGATTGTCACACCTCATACAGTCACCAGGATTAACGGTGATGGGAATGCGGTAACATCAGTAACGCTCGATGATGGAAGCCAGATTCCCTGTCAGGGTGTGTTCATCTTCACCGGTATCGTGCCGAACAGTGATTCCGTACGCTCTTTTGTCGCCTGTGACCCGAATGGATTCATCATCACTGACGACAGAATGAGAACGAATCTCAGCGGGGTTTTCGCAGCCGGAGACGTGAGGACAACAGCTTTCAGACAGGTCGTCACAGCATGCTCTGACGGGGCTGTCGCCGCACACATGGCAGATGAGTATCTGAGCCAGTGAAAGGAGGCTTAAAACCGCCTCTTTTGCACTTTTTCTCATGTTTTTTTCTTGACTTGCATTTTTATGTGAGTTGTAATTATAAACATGAATATTTTGATGCTGTCTTCAGAGACCGTCCCTTTTTCGAAGTCCGGAGGACTTGCGGATGTGGTCGGTGCATTATCAACACAGCTTGCAAAGCTGGGCCACACGGTCACTGTGGTAATGCCCTTTTATGGCAGTATCAAGGCGGATGATTTCACGCATGTGAAAGATATCAGAGTGAGGATGCTCCCGCGTCTGGAAAACGTGGGACTGTTTTCATGTTCCCTTGAAGGCGTTGAGTACATCGCCGTCTCCCACCGTCTCTTCACAGAAAGAAAGGGAATTTACGGAGACAATTCATTCGCTCCTTACGGTGACAATTTCTACCGTTTCTGCCTCATGTGCAAGGCAGCAGTCAGAATCGCAAAAGACAGAAAATGTGACATACTCCACTGCCATGACTGGACTGCGGGTCTTGCCACATGGCTTGCCAGACAGGAAGGCTTGAAATGTTCAACTGTCCTTACTGTCCACAACCTTGCCTACATGGGTGACTTTCCCCGCTATGATGCACTCACTTCCGATTTCGAGCCTACAGGCAGGATGCTTACTGGAAGCGGCTTCGGGCGGAGAATAAACCTGCTTAAGACTGGTCTTGAATATGCAGACAGAATAACAACCGTGAGCCCGACTTACGCAAAGGAAATCCAGACAAAGGAACAGGGATGCGGACTTGAGGATCTGCTCTCCGCAAGAAAGGATGTCCTTTATGGCATCATAAACGGAATCGACACAGAAGAATGGAATCCGGCTGAAGACCGTTTCTTCAGCGAGCATTTCTGTGCTGAAGACCTTTGCGGAAAGAAAAAGCTCAAGGCAAGAGTCCAGAAGGACTTCGGGCTTGAAGTCAATCCGGACATTCCTCTTTTCTCAATGATCAGCAGACTTGCCGAGCAGAAAGGCTTCGGACCTCTGCTTGATGGCGACTACAGTGCCCTTGAGAGAATTGTCAGTGAGAAGAACTGCCAGTTCATCATCATCGGCACAGGTGACAAGCGTTACGAGAACAGATTGAAAGACATTGCCTCCCGTCACTCCAACCTCTCTGTGAACATTGTCTTCTCACAGGCCCTGTCCCATCTGGTTGAAGGCGGAAGCGATTTCTTCCTCATGCCAAGCAAATACGAGCCTTGCGGTCTCAACCAGATGTATTCACTGCGTTACGGAACGATTCCTCTTGCTCATCGTACAGGAGGGCTCAATGACACAATCACTGACATAACCGCAGATCCTGAAAACGGAAACGGCTTCCTCTTTGACAATGTATGGAGTGATGAGATTGTCAGCACTGTCAGCAAGGCTGTAAGCTTCTATCAGGATAAAGAGGCCATGAACCGGGCGATTGTCAACGGCATGAAATGTGACTTCTCCTGGAAAAAATCAGCGCATCAATATGAAGACATATATAAAAATGCATTAGGAGGAAACCAATTATGATTCAGAAAGGGAAGAAAGCGATTGCCATCATCCTCGGAGGCGGAAGAGGCACAAGGCTCTACCCGCTTACAATGGACAGGTCAAAGCCGGCTGTTCCTTTTGCCGGAAAGTACCGTCTTGTCGATATCCCGATTTCAAACTGTCTCAACAGCGGAGTCAACAAGATTTACGTTCTCACACAGTTCAACACAGCATCTCTTCACAACCACATTGTGAACACCTATCAGTTCGACCAGTTCTCTGGAGGCTTTGTCGAGATTCTCGCAGCAGAGCAGACATATACGTCAGAATCCTGGTATCAGGGTACTGCTGATGCTGTAAGGAAGAACCTCAAGCACTTCTCTGACCAGCAGGCTGACTACTATATCATCCTTTCCGGTGACCAGCTTTACAGCATGGACTTCGGTCTCATGCTTGAAAAACATATTGAGGCCAAGGCCGAGCTCACAATCGCTGCAAAGCCCATCAGCCGCCAGCAGGCCACAGGACTTGGAATCATCGGAGCTGATGAGAACGGAATGATTAAGAGCTTCTATGAGAAGCCGGCTCCTGATATGGATATCAGCGACTACCGCATTCCGGCAAAACTCATGAAGGATCAGCTTGGCAAGAAGGTTGACGCAAGCAACGAATACCTTGCATCAATGGGTATCTACATCTTCAACGCAAAGACCATGGAAGAGGTTCTCAACAACGACAAGACTGACTTCGGCAAGGAAATCATTCCTGAAGTCATCAAGACACGTCCGGTTGCAACCTACCTTTTCGATGACTTCTGGGAAGACATCGGAACCATCAAGGCATTCTATGAGACAAACCTCAACCTTGCCTCAATCCATCCGAGCTTCAACTTCTATAATGAAGAGATGCCGATTTACACCCACCGCCGCCACCTGCCGGCAACGAAGATGAACTTCTGCAACATCTCCTACTCTCTTGCAAGTGAGGGTTCAATCATCACAAACGCATACATCGTCAACTCAATTGTCGGTGTCAGAACGATTATTGAATCCGGTGCTTCCCTTGACGGTGTCTACTACATGGGCGCAAGCCATTATGAGACAGAAGAGGAAAAGGCAGAGAACGCACGCAAGGGTATTCCTAACATCGGTATCGGAAAGGGAACAATCATCCGCAAGGCAATCATTGATCAGAACGTGAGAATCGGTGACGGCTGCCGCATCGGTATTGATGATATCCCGCGTCCGGAAGGTGACTATGAGATGTATTCAGTGCATGATGGAATCATCATCATCAACAAGAATGCAATCATCAAGAGCGGCACAGTGATGTAAGCGCCGTCCTTAAATCAGAAAAAGGGCCTCGCATGAGGTCCTTTTTCATTGTCTTTTAAAATTGACTCTTTCTCAGCAGATTTTGTGAACCCAACCCTCGGGACCTTCAATCTCACCCATCTGGATTCCGGTGATTGTGTTTCTGAGCTTTGTAAGAACAGGGCCCATCTCATCCATTCCGCTTGGCACCATGATATCCTTGGTCTTTGTGTGAATCATGCCGACAGGACTGATGACTGCAGCCGTTCCACACAGGCCGACTTCTGCGAAATACGGAACTTCGTCGAAACGTACAGGACGCTCTTCGACTTCAAGACCGAGATACTCTTTCGCCACGACCATCAGCGATCTTCTTGTGATTGAAGGCAGAATGGAGTCTGACTTTGGCGTGATGATCTTCTTGCCGTCCTTCGTGACAAAGATGAAGTTTGCACCGCCCGTCTCCTCAACATAAGTCCTTGTAGCAGCATCAAGATACATATTCTCGCTGAAACCCTGACTGTGAGCGTATTCACCAGGATACAGGCTCATCGCATAGTTGAGTCCGGCCTTGATGTTTCCTGTTCCGTGAGGAGCTGCCCTGTCATAGTCAGAAAGCATGATTTTTATCGGCTTGACACCGCCTTTGAAATAAGGACCAACAGGAGTACAGAACATCCTGAACTCATAACTGGGAGAAGGTGCAACACCGATAACCGGACCACAGCCATAGATGAAGGGCCTGATATAAAGAGTGGCTCCGCTGCCATATGGAGGGACATAGCCAAGATTTGCCTTGACAAGCCTGTCCAGAGCATCAATAAAGTCCTCAGTGGAAATCTTCGGCATGATAAGTCTGTCACATGTATCCTGGAGTCTGTGAGCATTCAGATCCGGGCGGAATGCGACAATATCACCATTCTTTGTCTCATACACCTTGAGACCTTCAAAACCTGTCTGTGCATACTGAAGGACTCCGGCACATTCGCTGATTGTGACATCAGCCTTGTCTGTAAGGCCCCCTTCCTTCCATTCGCCGTTTTCCCATATGCGTGAATAGCGATAATCGGTTTTGATGTAACTGAATCCGATTTCAGACCATTTGATATCCTTTTTCTCCATAAGGCACCTCCTGTTTAGATATCACTTTTTTGTTAAAATATTCCTTTGTTATCACTTTGTGAATATTCACAGCCCGGAAGATTGCAAAAATTCAAGTATTTTTCTGTCCGAATCGACAAGCGGCAATCTGGAAATATCTTCAGCACTGAGGTATTTGACCTGAGAATGAACACATAGCCTGAAATCCTCACTCTCAAGTTCCACGCGATAAGCTTTTAAATGATAAAGAGTACCGTTATTGACAAAATCAACAGAAGTGAGGAAGTCAGATACCCTGATACCGACACCGAGCTCTTCAAGGAATTCACGTCTGAGAGTATCCTCTTCGCTCTCTCCATAGCGGTTCTTTCCTCCGGGAAACTCCCACAGACCGTTGTTGACACTTCCTTCCGTCTGACGCTGTGCGACAAGTATGAGTTGTCCTTTGATGACGATCCCTGCTGTTGTTATTCGTTCATTCATGTACTGATTCTATCAGAAAAGCACGAGTGAAGGACAGATGAAATGTATCAGGGTGAAAACAGAAAGTAGAATCGCACAGGTGCGGTCACTGAGCTTCAGATAGACCTTTCTGTCTGTCTTCGCATAACGCAGGTAGTAAATCGCAATAAAAACACACAGAATTGCAGAAAACAGGTCTCCCAGCAGAACTGGCCCCGGGTATATAGGGAAAAAGAGGTTTCCTGCAGCAAGCACAAGCCCTGCGGCGAAAAGGAATAACCTCAGCTGCTTTGTTACTATAAGGTGATGCTTCACACTCAGCAGAAAGCTCAGTGCAAGCCTGTAGTCATCAAGAAAGAGCATGAGACAGGTGAAAATGAAATAAGCAAGAGTGAGAACCCAGATTTGCATCATCTCAGCTGACCTGCCTTTCTGATGAGGTCTTCTGCACTGTAGTAGCCCTCCTCATCATGCAATGCCTTTCCGGCAAGCTGATGAAGCAGTACTGCGCTGACAAGAGGTTCCTTGCCTGCTCCAGCTACACTCAGCACAAGGCCTGCAAGCACATCTCCGCTTCCGGCAACGCCCAGGGACGGATTGGCGCCATCGACAACCGTTATGCTTCTGCCGTCACAGACATAGACGCATTCCGCCTTGTAGATGATTTCAGCATTCCATTTTTGCGAAACTCTCAGCAGCTGGGAGAAAAAGCCCGATGGATCTTTAAATGTCTTTTCTTCTGCAAGGGCTCTGTACTCACCGGGGTGAGGTGTGAAAACAAGTCTTAATGCATTGCCTCGCTTTTTCACAAGATGTATTGCATCCGCATCGAGAATGAGGTTTTTCAAAGGAAGTTCCATTATCCTGTAAACAAGCATGGCAGCCTTCTCGCTCCGGCCCAGTCCAGGACCGGCCAGGACAGCATCAAAGCTTTCAGCCTTCTCGAAAAAACTCTCATAAGGCTGGACAATCACAGCAGGTCCACATTCAGCTGAAACAACACCGATAAGGGACTCATCGGTGAAGACACTCACCATTCCTGAGGCAGAGTGGAATGCAGCTCTGGCGCACAGCCGTACAGCCCCTGCATATTCACGGCTTCCAGCTATGATGGCAACCCTTCCCCGGCTGACTTTATAATCAGCACACTCAAGTTCAAGTGGTTTGTATTCACAGCTTTCCAGGAGAGTCACAGCTGAACCTGTATCAAGTGCCGGAGGATAAGAAAGAGGTATGGAAATAATATTCCTGAAATGCTTTCGGCCTTCAGGTGTATACAGACAAGTCTTGTCAAACCCCAGACTGAGTACCGTGTCCGCATTTACGGCAGCAGTGCCATCAGATGAATCCCCGAGTCCGGATGGCACATCCAAAGAGATTACACAGGCACCGGATGAGTTGATTTCATTGACTATTGAGGCTTCCTTCTGTCTGAGAGGACCTTTCAGTCCAGCCCCGCAAAGTGCGTCAATGATACAGTCGCATTCTTCCAGCGTGTCTGTGATTCTGATTCCATAGCGCTTTGCAACTTCAAGATGAACTGAGTTCTCCTCACTTCTTTTCCCGCCATCGCAGATAAAAATGCTTACGTTTTTATAACCATGTGCGTACAGTATGCGAGCAGCCGCAAGACCGTCGGCACCATTGTTGCCATTTCCTGCAACAACGATGATCCTTGAACCGGCATCAAACCTTCTGCTGATTTCACTGGCGATGTTCACGCAGGCCTCTTCCATGAGGCAGACAGAAGGAAGGCCGTATTGTTCAATGGCAGTCCTGTCAGCATCACGGCACCAGGCCGCTTCATGAAGGAATCTCATAGAAGAAAAATAACGCGTGATAAGGAAAATTGGAAGATGTCATTTTCTGCCTTTGCTGTTGACCAAAGGGATGACTTTGTTTAGGCTCAATATCGTCCGGGGTGGCAAATATGGCCTGAGATTATACCCGTTACCTGATCTGGATAATACCAGCGTAGGGAGCGTACTTTTAATCAGCTTATTTCACTTCCCATGGGCAGAAAACTTTCAAGGAGGCGTTTTGTGAGAAAACGTTTTACAGTTTCCGTCATGGTTCTTCTGCTCTCTGTCACAGCAGTGTTCGCACAGGCTGCAGGCGAGACAGAAAGCACAGCAGCAGACAAATCAATCACACTTTACTGCTATGACACATTCTCTTCTGAATGGGGTTCAGGCCCCACCCTCATTCCGCTCTTTGAAGAGGAGACAGGAATCAAGGTGAATGTCGTCAGTACAGGAGATGCTGTCGAGATGCTCTCAAGAGCGATTATGGAAGGAGAGAACTGCCAGGCAGACCTCATCATGGGCATAAGCGACGACCAGGCAGCAAAGGCTTATGAGTCAGGTCTCTTCGAGCCTTATGAATCACCGGTTCTCAGCGACATCGATGACAGTCTCGAGTTTGACAGCCAGCACCGCCTGATTCCGTTTGACTACGGCGTCTTCGCCTTTGTCTGGGACAGTGAGAGCGATATTCCTGCACCAGCAAGTCTCGAAGACCTCAAGGATCCCGTGTACAAGGACAAAATCATCCTTATCGATCCACGCACATCCTCTGTCGGACTCGGCCTGCTTCTGTGGACAATCGACGTCTACGGTGAAGATGGATATCTCGACTGGTGGAAGGCAGTCAAGGAAAATGCCCTGACAATCGCTGACGGCTGGTCCTCCGCCTACGGCCTTTTCACAGAAGGTGAAGCCCCTCTTGTCATCAGCTACACTACTAGCCCTGTTTACCATGTGATGTCAGAAAACACTACAAGGTATCAGGCACTCATATTCCCTGAAGGTCATCACAGCACAATCGAATCAATCGGTCTGGTCGCGACAAGCCAGCACAAGGAAGAAGCAAAGGCCTTTATTGACTTCATCCTCACTGAGGGACAGAAGGACACTGCCATTGCAAACTCCATGTACCCTGTAAACAGCAAGACAGAGCTTCCGGATGCCTATGACTGGGCACCTGTGCCGGAAACCGTGTTCAGCATGGATCCTGAGACAGTCGGCGCCAACATCGACAGATGGACAACCGAGTGGACACAGGCCATGATTGGAGAGTAACGTGTGAAAACATGGAGGGAGAAATGAGGAAAAACAGGTTTTATTTCCGCATGGCATTCATGCCGCTGCTCATACTTCTTGTCATCTTCTTCCTCCCTCTGTGTTTCAACCTCTCAAGAGCTTTTTTCACTGAAGAAGGCTTCACTCTGGATTTACTTAAAGAAGTCTTCTTCGACAGATACACATACCGTATTCTCAGCTTCACGCTGCTTCAGGCGAGTATCTCATCCCTTGTTTCGGTGCTTGTAGCTCTTCCGGGAAGCTGGCTATATGCTAACTACCGCTTCCGGTTCAAGTCATTCTTCCTTTCTCTTTCAACACTTTGTTTCGTACTGCCTTCCATCCTCGTCGTTTTAGGATTCGTAATATTCTATGGCAACTCAGGCTTTGTAAATGACCTTTACAGACTTATCACAGGCTCTGACGGGTCTGTGAAGTTCCTTTACTCTTTCAGGGCAATCATAATGGCACATGCCTTTCTGAATATTCCGATTGCACTGAATCTCATCTCTTCTGCCTGGGCACATTATCCGGCAAACGAGGAAAAAGCCTCGAGGATGCTTGGTGCCAGCGCTTTGAGAACTTTCACGAAAATCACCTTTCCGCGTCTGAGGGGGACAATTCTGTCCGCATTCCTTCTCATCTTCCTTTTCTGTTTCACCAGCTTCTCAATCATACTCGTACTTGGAGGAGGACCTGAATACACGACTTTAGAAGTGGAAATCTACCGCACAAACAACATCGCACTTGACAGTGCAAGGGCCAGCAGTCTGTCAATCTTCAGCTTTCTTGCAAACCTCATCATTCTTGCAATCTACCTCCACTTCTCAAAAACAGAGGAAAGCCGTGAGAAATCAAACAGTGACAGAGCAGTCCCGATAAAAAGAACCGGAATAAAAATCTTCCTTTTTATCTACAACATTCTCCTGCTTGTCTTCTTCCTCGGTCCCCTGCTCTCAATTCCCGCTCGTTCCTTCTGGTCAACATCAAAGCGTTACGGAGAAGGATTCTCCTTGAAAAGCTATGAGGAGCTTTTCGGCATGAGAAGCTCAATAGGAATGATGTCAGATGCACTGACAGCGCTTTTCAACAGTATTGTCATTGCACTTGTCACAGGACTGACTGCAGTGATGCTGAGCCTTTTTCTCTCACTTTATGTCTCAAAAAGGAAAAGCCGTCTTGCAGAGACATTCTCAATGCTTCCTCTTGCCGTGAGTTCGGTCACTCTTGGACTGGGGTACTACATAATCAAGGCTCATCTTCATTCATCCAGCCTTCTTGTCTCATATACACTTGTCATCCTTGCCCATCTTGTCATCGCACTCCCTTTTTCAATGAGAACAGTCACTCCGGTTGCAAAAAACATAAACCGAAGGATTACTGACAGTGCCGCGATGCTTGGTTCTGCGGACTGGAGGACATGCATCTTTGTCGAGATTCCGATGCTCTCAAGCGTGCTTGGCAAAGCCTTCATATTCTCCTTCGCGCTCTCGATGGGTGAAGCAAACGCGACACTTACGCTTTCAGAAGGCAGAGTAATAACGCTTCCCATCCTGCTGTACCGTCTGATAAACTCATATAACTATCAGGGAGCATGTGCAGTCGGCACCCTGCTGATTGTCTCATCCCTCATCGTATTCCTTGTCTCACACCTTGTGACAGGAAGGGAGAAAGATAATGCCTGATCTCGTTCTGAAGAACATAAAGAAAAAATATCCTGCATTCACACTGGATGTTGACCTTGAAGTCAGACAGGGTGAATTCCTTTCAATCATCGGTCCAAGCGGATCAGGAAAATCAACTCTTCTTAACATCATTGCCGGTCTTGAAAGTCCTGATTCCGGAAAGGTTTTGTTCGCAGATGAGGATCTGACAGATGTCAGTGTGCAGAAAAGAGGCTTCAGCATGGTCTTTCAGGATTATGCCCTCTTTCCATCCATGAATGTCGAGAAGAACCTCAGCTATGCGATGAAAATCAGGAAGATGAAGCGCGGTGAACAGAAGGAAAACGTCAAGGCCCTTCTCGACTTCGTCAATCTTTCAGGCTATGAGAAACGCAGGATTGCGACACTTTCCGGCGGAGAAGCACAGCGGGTAGCCCTCGCCCGTGCTCTTTCCAGCCAGCCGAGAGTGCTCCTGCTGGATGAACCTCTCAGCGCTCTGGATGCCTCATTAAGGCGTCATCTGAGAGATGAGATAAGAAGAATCCATGACGAGAGAGGGAACCTTACAACCATATATGTCACGCATGACCGGGAGGAAGCCTTCTCCATCAGTGACCGTATCGCTATCATCCGCAACGGCAGGATTGAAATGATTGACACCTGTGAGAACATTTACCGTCAGCCTAAAACCTTGTTCACCGCCTATTTCACAGGAGATGGAACAGGCCTTCCAGCTGAGCTTTTCAGCCTTGAACTGGATGCGGACACAATCTTCTTCCGGCCAGAGGCAGTCAGGGTGCCTGCAGACGGACTTTTCTATGGTGACAGCGATGCTTATATCATTCTTGAGAATACAGAAGTAGTCAGTGCTGAATTTCTTGGACGGAACTACCTCTTGGGCCTTTCATGGCAGGGACACAGGCTGCTTGCGGAAAGCTTCTCCAGACCTCAAAGCAGGACAATCACTGTATATATCAGAAAGACCCAGCTTCTCTTCTTCAGGGACAATGAGCTTGTCACATGAAAAAAATTATGATTCTCATTCTTATCCTCATTCCCTCACTGCTTGCTGCAAGACCGGCTGCCGGTTTCAGCCTGGCTGCGGGAATCAATGAGTCGATATATCTGACAGAAGGAGAAATCAACCCTTACAGGCATTCTGCCTCCACCTCTTTAAGAGGCTTTCTCATTGACGGCAGCGCTGTCAGAAGCGGACTTTTCACCGGTTTTTCTTACAGTACTGATACAAACATATCCTACAGCACGTTCTACCCTTCTTACTGGCAGCTGGAACTGGGAATCATGACACTTTCAAATCTTACTGATTCTCTTCAGATTGAACTTGATGCAGGTATCGGATGCGGGCAGTATTCAGATATAAACAGGACATTCATCTTTTCCATTATTGTATCTGCAGGTATGCATCTTGCAGTTCATGATAACATGTCACTCTTTGCCCGGGTAGATATCCTGTACAGCAAAAGTGATCTCACAGCGCGTATGCTCCTCGGTTTTTCTGCATTCACGTCAAGAGGAGGACATGATTCATGAAAAAGTCAGTGCTCCTTATCATATTACTAACTGCACTTCTGTGCTCCTGCAGCCTTGCAATTAAAGACAAAGGAGAACAGGACATCTACTTCTTCTCCTGCGCTGCAAACTATTATGGTACAGATTACAGACTTGAAGGCCCGATCAACGACCAGAATTTCCTTTATGATCAACTCAGACTCCTGTGCATGGAATCCGGCAAGAATATGAATGCGGTTCTTGTCACTCAGGGAACAGTGGATGAAGAATACAAAAACTCCAGTGATGATATTTCCAAGACTGTATACACATCAGGCTCTGGAGAAAGTATTGAACTCATAGAGGATACAAGTTTCATTGACCTTTTCGCTCAGGAACTTGAATTTTTTCTGACTCTTCCTGACAGTGATGACATCCTCATATTCCAGTACTCCGGGCATGGATATGAAGACAGTGGAGATCTTTATCTTCCCGGTGGAGATTTCACACTTAAAAGACTTTCTCAGATGCTCGGCATGAACGACTGTTTCCAGTTCATCATTCTCGATTCATGCTTCTCTGGCAACGCTACGGGCTATCCTTCTGTACTTGACCGTCAGAGTTTTTCCGATTCTCTTAAATCACTCTTTTCTGCAGGGAATTTGAAGACACAGAAGACATTCATACTGACAGGAAGCCAGATGAATGAATCAAGCTTCACAGTAGAGGTTGATGAAATCCCGCTTGGATTTTTAACTTACTATCTGCTGGATGTACTCGGTTTTGATTTCGAATCCATCTCGCCTGCTCTGCCTCAGATGTCAGTAATCACTGCAAGCACCATTATTGAGTACTGCAAGACTCAGGACTATGAGGAATATCAGCACCCTCAGAACTCATACAATTTTTCCGATCTTATTCTTTTCAAATTTTAACTCAGCTGACCAATTAGTCATTTTTATCATTCTTTCTGTATAGAATGATGATGAGAAAAATAATTCTTTGCACATTATTGCTTACAGTGATGCAGACAATCTGGGCTGTTTCATGGACGCCTTCTTTTGATATATCAAGCGGAATCACATTCAACAGGAGTCTCACTCTTGACGATGAGAAACTTTTCATGCGGACAAGCTTTCGTACCCGCCTTGAATTCTCACCCCTTGCCGTGACGCTGGCAGACAGGCACAGACTTTCAGCTGGCATCAGGGGAACAATCATGTCAGATTCTCTCCTTCACAGTCACACCACCCTGCTTGGAAGCAGACGACTCTCATTATTCATCGACTATGAGTTTTCGCTTAACAGAGTGTTTTTTGCCTTTGATGCAGGAATAGGACTGGGAAGAATAAGCCGTCAGGATATCATCTTTGCATTTCTGGATACAGAACTGACTGCTGGAATATATATCGAAGAATTTATGCGTGTCAGTACAGGAATAAGCATTCTTTACAGAAGGGAGATACTGGAAGGAAGCATCTTCATCTCACTTTCCTTCATTCTGCCAGAAGGCATTGCTGGAGGTAAAAGATGATAAGAATACTTATTTCGCTGGTTTTTCCTTTACTCGTAGTACTCTCTTCATGTGAACTTATGACACCAGACAGAAATGATCATGACATATGGCTCATGACAGTTGCCCTTGATTACCGCGATACAGATCTCAATATTCTCAACGGCACAGTGAATGATCAGGACGCAATGAATGCACAAATAGAGCTTCTGTGTCAGGAAGAAAGACGGGATCTTCACTCTGTCATGCTCACCTCAAGAGGCGGCAGGGTTTACAGGAAAAGCCTTGAATACGATGGAGAAACTGGCGGAATTATTGAGAAACAGTCAGATTTTCTTCTTGCGACAATGAAAGACAGAATCCTTGACGAACTGGTACATATCGGAAAATCAATAAATTACGATGATATATTCATATTTTTCTATGCCGGACACGGAGCAGATAGTCTTTCAAAGAATCTCAGTCATTATAATGGAGCTCTCGTCGTCGGTAACATTGTCTTTCCTGAACTTGGGGACTGGAGAACTGAGCCGGACAACCAGTCCAGCATGATCCTCTTGAGTGAACTGACAAACAAACTTGACCAGATCTGCGCATATAAAGTTGTCATCCTTGATTCATGCTATTCAGGTGCTTTACAAAACGGCAGCGTCTCTTTGTCAGGAAGTGATGAAATAATCCGCTGTATCAAGGAGCTTTTCTACAAAGGAAGCTCAGGCAATGACAGAACATATCTTCTCACGGCATCCGGTGATGACGAGATGAGCTTTGAAGATGACCGCTATGGCCTTCATCATGGTCTGTTTTCCACTCAGATTCTGTCGCGTCTTGGCTATGTTTTCAGTCAGGAGGGCTATGAACATACAGGATTGCCTTCTAAGGGAATCGTCACTGTCACAGACCTTTATGATGGAATTGAAGAAGACATTCTCACTTACCAGAAACCGGAGATGAACCGTTTCTTCACCGATCTTGTCCTGTTCACTCTTCCTTCCAGGAGCCGTTTCTGATTCTCTCAATCTCATCACGGATGGTAGCGGCTTTCTCGAATTCAAGCCGCTCAGCGCATTCCCTCATCTCCTTCTCAAGGCTTCTGATATACTTCTTCCTGTCTTTTTCAGAAAGAAGGTTATATGCACTGCGCTGTATCTTCAGCTCTTCCTTCTGGATATCTTCTGCATCCTTCATCTGACGCTCAAGAATATCCTCGACAGCCTTGCGTATGGTAGTCGGAGTGATTCCATGTTCCTTGTTGTAGGCCATCTGTATGCTGCGGCGGTGCTCAGTCTCATTGATTGCGATTCTCATCGCATCACTCATCTGGTCAGCATACATTATCACCCGTCCATCTGCGTTTCTCGCGGCCCTTCCGATAGTCTGTATAAGACTGGTCGCCGAGCGGAGGAAGCCGATTTTATCAGCATCAAGGATTGCGACAAGAGACACTTCCGGAAGATCCAGACCTTCCCTGAGAAGGTTGATGCCGACCAGCACGTCAAATTCTCCCTTTCTCAGGGATGTGAGAATCTCAACACGCTCTATAGTCTCTATTTCACTGTGTAGGTACCTGACTCTGAGTCCAAGAGATGCAAGATAGTCGGATAGATCCTCAGCCATCTTCTTAGTCAGCGTCGTGACAAGGACTCTCTCGTCTTTCGCAACGGTTTTCCTTATTTCACCATAAAGGTCTTCCATCTGACCCTCGGTAGAGCGGACCTCAATGGCAGGGTCAAGCAGACCTGTCGGCCTGATAAGCTGCTCGACGACCTGGGTACTCTCCTCCAGCTCGGTTTTACCCGGCGTTGCGCTTACATATATTCTCTGGCCGACTTTCCTGTCAAACTCCTCGTATTTGAGAGGTCTGTTGTCAAGGGCGGAAGGCAGACGGAAACCGTAATTCACGAGATTGAGCTTTCTCGACCTGTCACCCTCATACATCGCACCAATCTGAGGAAGAGTGACATGGGATTCATCAATGAAGACAACGAAATCATCAGGGAAATAATCAAGAAGGACAGCAGGACGCTCTCCGGGAGCCCTGCCTGCAAGAGGTCTTGAATAGTTCTCTATTCCAGAACAGTATCCGACTTCCTTCAGCATCTCTATATCGTATTCCACACGGCTTTTCAGGCGCTCTTTCTCAACAAGTTTCCCCTGAGCATCGAAATATTCAAGCTGGTCTCGGAGTTCATCCTCAATGCGGACAATAGCTCTGTCGAGCGCCTCTTTAGGCATGACGAACTGTTTTGCAGGATAAAGTGTGAATGTCTCAAGCCGGTCAAGCTTCTCAAGAGTCAGAGGATCAAAGACATCAATCGAGACAATCTCATCCCAGTCAAGGGTGATGCGTACTGCGCTTTCAAGATACGCAGGATAAATCTCAATGACATCACCGCGCACACGGAACGTACCGCGGGTGAGCACCATATCATTGCGCTCATAAAGCATTCTCACAAGCTGCTCAAGCTCCGCCTTATGGTCAAATACATCGCCGACCGTATATGAGTGAATCATGTCCTTGATGGATACAGGGTTTCCAAGGCCGTAAATGCAGCTCACCGTCGAGATGACCACCACATCGCGGCGCTCCATCAGCGAAAACGAGGCCGAAAGTCTCAGCCTGTCAATCTCATCGTTGATATCCGCCTCTTTTTCAATGTAGAGGTCCTTGCCGGGAACATAGGCTTCCGGCTGGTAATAGTCATATGTTGAAACGAAGTACTCGACCGCGTTTTCAGGAAAGAATGACTTGAATTCCCTGTAAAGCTGGGCAGCAAGCGTCTTGTTGTGGGAAAGGACAAGCGTCGGGCGGTTGATGCGCTCGATGATTTTGGCCATGGTGAATGTCTTTCCGGACCCGGTCACGCCCTTCAGTGTCTGGGCACGGTCCCCGTTCTCAATTCCACGGGCAAGCCGTTCAATAGCCTGTCCCTGATCCCCTGAGACATCAAAAGGAGAAACGACCTTGAAGGCTTTGTTCTTCAGCACGGCGTTCTCGTGGATGTTTACAATGTCTTCTCCTGCCCACGAAGCATCAGCACGGTTCTCGCTCATCTTATAAGCCACCTCATGTTCTCGACTGTCTGCTCGACAAGAACGACATTCCTGACAGTGACCGTCTTGCCGTCACGGACAACAGTGACATCAATCTTGTCACCGGCATTATGGCTTGCCATGAAGGCATAGTAATCGTTGTAACCGGTGATGGGAACACCATCCAGTGCCGTGATGATATCACCGCCAAGATAGATGACGCTTGAACCGTACTGGGTGAGCTGGTCTCCACCTCTGAGTCCCGCCCTGTCGGCCTCTCCGGAGGGGACAACCTGGCTGATGATGATTCCCTGCGATACAGGGAGGGATGCGTAGTCGACAATCATAGGATTGAGTTCGACTGAGAGGATGTCGAGGGTTCCCCGGCTGACCTTTCCGTTTCTAATAAGCTCGCTTGCAATGTCAATAACAGTATCCACGGGAATAGCAAAGCTTATACCCTGGGCACTTCCGCTTGTCGAATATATCGCCGTAATCAGAGCGACCATGTTTCCCTTGCTGTCAAGCAGCGGACCTCCGCTGTTTCCCGGATTGATCTGGGCATCAGTCTGAACAAGGCCTGAAAGAGATATACCCCTGGAACTGGTGACAGTCCTGTCAAGTGCGGACACCGTACCAACGCTCTGTGACCATGAATAACCATAAGGGCTTCCGATTGCAATGACCTTCTGGCCGACGACAAGTTCATCGGCACTCTTGAAGGAAAGCGGAATGAGCTGTTCAGGAGAAGAGACCTTTATCACGGCGATATCAGTAATAGGATCACTTCCCACAAGGGTTGCGGAAAGTTGCCTGCCATCTATGAACTTCACGGTCAGCTGGCCTGAATTTGAAACTACATGGGTATTTGTGACAATGTAGCCGTCAGATGAGAGGACGACCCCGCATCCGGTTGAGCTGTCAAGCTCGCTTGAGCTGTAAATCTCCACGACCGAGCCGGCACATTTTTCATACACAGTTATATTCTGAAGCTCATCCGCCGAGTAATTCCAGCTCTTCATTCCCTCTTCAAAGAGAATCAGTCCATCATCCGAGTAGAAGATATTGTCAACGCTGTAGCCTCCAAGCTCAAGAAGGGCCCTTTCTCCGCCTTCTGATGTCACTGCGTCAAGCTGACGTCTGAGCTCATCGCTCTTTCTGTCTTCACTGATTCTTATCGTCCACAACGCAAGAAGCACGAAAATGGCCACAGCAGCAACTGAGGCAATGGCTATCACAAGAGTCTTTGACAAGGAAAAGCGGACTTTCATTACCCGATTAAAGTAGCATTATGACAGTCACAGGTCAATCAAACATGCTATGATTTCTTTTATGGATGTGACGCAGCTGAACGAGAAAGCCTGGGACAGTGAAGTTGAAAGAAACAACTTCTGGACCAGAATCGCTGAAAAGGAAAAGATAGAGAAAGCGTTTGATGGACGGCTTGAGATAACCCTGACACCATGCGCTGAAGTACCGCAGGACTGGTGCGCTGAAATCGGGAAAAAAGTGCTTGCACTGGCTGCAGGCGGTGGTCAGCAGGCCGTTCTTCTTGCTGCAGCAGGGCACGAAGTTACACTGCTGGATAACTCCTCTGCACAGCTTGAACAGGACAGGAAGGCGGCAAGGGAATGGAATCTTTCCATTGATATCCGCAAAGGAACGATGTGTGATCTGTCCTGTTTTCCTGATGGCGCCTTTGATACCGTCATCAACCCTGTATCGCTTAATTTCATTCCAGAGGTCAGACAGGTCTTCAGGGAAGTCTCAAGAGTGCTCGTGGATGGAGGAAGGTTCATGTTCGGCATTGCAAACCCTGTCATGTACATATTCGACGTGAAGGCGCTTGAAAAAGGCAGGATGAAACTGAAATACACTCTGCCATTTTCATGTGAGACATCGCTGAGCGAGAAGCAGCGCCAGAAGATGAGGGAGGAAAACGACACTTTCGAATACAGCCACACACTGGATGACATAATGAACGGAGTCATCAGTGAAGGTTTTGTAATAAAAGGGTTTTACTCTGACCACAGCGATTTCGAGCCTGTAGACAGCTGGATACAGGACTGCTATCTGGCTTTCCTGTGCGAAAAAGTCAGAAATTGATGAACTTCACCTCATCATCCTCTGTAAGCGCCACGGCTCTGACATTGTATTCTTCGCACAGTTTCACTGTCTCATCATATCCCAGAACGAAACAAGCGGTAGAGAAAGCATCAGCAAGAGCTCCGTCAGCTGAGATTATTGAGATGCTTATCAAATCGCTGTCACTGGGTCGTCCGGTTTCAGGATTCAGAATATGATGGTATACGACTCCGTCGCGGACAAAGTTCTTCTGATAGCCTCCGCTTGTCACGACTGCCTCATCATGGCACTGGACTGTCGCATAATACCCACCGGTCTCTGCATACGGGTTCTGAATGCCAACGACCCAGTCCCTTCCGTCTTTATGCTGTCCGATCACGTAGACATTCCCTCCCAGATTCACCGTCGCACGCTCAACTCCACGCGATTTCAGATAATCTGCGGCAAGCTGGCTTGCCCAGCCCTTTGCAATGGCACCAAGGTCAAGAGCAGCTTGTGAATCCACCAGATAGACAGTATGTTCTTCTTCATCAAGCACAAGGCCTGAGATGTCAGTATGGCTGACAAGGGAAGAAATCTCCTCGGCTGATGGAACCCTCTCATTTGTACTTTCAAAGCCCCACAGGTCAGAAACACGGCCCATAAGAGGATTGAATGCGCCATCCGTGGCAAGGCAAAGATCATAAGCACGGCTGATAAGGCGGAATGTATCATCACTGACACTGACCGGCATAGAGCCTGCATTCAGATTTATTCTGTAGACCTCGCTTGATTCATTGAAACGGTCAAGCTTTGAGTCAAGCTCCCTCAGAAGAGAGAAAACACCGGCAATGGCCTGTCTGTCAGCCCGCTTATAGACCGTGACAGCACACTGGGTATCCATGATGAACTGGTATTCCGTGTATGGATTCTCCTCCTGACAGGAAGAAATGAGCAGTAAAGCAGAGATAAGGATGAGTAACAGCCACTTTCTCATGTGAGACGATTCTATCTTCCGGCATGAAAACACTCAAGAAGATGACCACTCAAAACTTGAAACAATACCTGTCAGGCTATATTCTGAAAAACAATGAAAGAACTTGCACCCCCTCTGCTCAAGCACCTGAGATACCTTACAGCAGGATTCGCCTTAATCTGCTTTATTGCCTCAGTATGCATACACAGTCAGGTGATTTCACCGGCCCTGTTCACTGCAGAGGAAGAAGTCTATGTCTCCCGTGCGGACTTAAGCATTGACGGACATCTTGTCACAGAAGACTTCCATCTTCCCGGCTCTTTCTGGCTGGATAAGGGCAGCTTTGCAAGTTTTGATGCTGATATAAAAGCACCTGAAGAAAGCAACAGATATCTGTTTATATCGACAGACGCCGCGAGTTTCACTGTGACAATAGACGGGGTGACAGTTTTTGAGGAAGGCAAAAGCGCGAACCCCTATTCCAGTGTCCATTCAGGAGAGCGGCCTTACTTCATCATTCCGCTTCCTGACAATCTTGAATTCAATCACATGAACATAAGTCTTTCCAGAGGCAGCCAGAACAGCGGAGGCTTCATAACATTGAATGCCGTGACAGCAGGAAGTCCCTTTGCAATCGTATCAGAACTGTCGCTGAATATAACGTTCATGTCACTGATAATCCTCATTCCGCTTATCCTCATAGTCCTGACATTTCTTGGTCTCATCCTCCAGCGGCAGAAAAGGAATACAGCCTACCTTGCCGCACTGATTCTGCTTGAGATTTCAACCATCATGCTCATAGTTTCATCCATACCATTCAAGTTTCTCATCTATTACAATGGAAACTTCTGGCAGGTCGTGCAGACATTGGGCATCATGATTTTCATCCTTGCCGTATACATAATGTTCGCACGTCTGGACGGCATGAAATGTCTTCAGAAAACACGCATTTTCCTGCTTTTTCTTTCCCCTGCTGCACTGATGACAGCCTCGGCAGTCCTGTATCCGCTATCGGCAGATTTTTCTCATTCTGCCTTTATTTTTGTCGGCCCGCTCGCCTCTGCAGTGCTCATTGTCACGGTCATCACACTATGGATGGATTCCAGAAAGCATCCCGACACAGCTGGCTTCAACAGCTACCATATCGCATTCTGTCTTCTGGCACTGTGTGCATTCTTCACAGACCTCATCCATATTACGGATGCACGCAGTTTCAATGCGATGAAGAGTGCAAAATGCATGCTTCTTCTGACAGCACTGCTGAGTTACGTATGTTTCTCCCTGGCAAGCTACCTCAGCCGGGAGAGGGCAATCATCGGTCAGCTTGAGCTGAACTCGCTGCTTTATCGGGATGCCCTTACAGGCTGCTCAAACAGACGCAAATGGCATGAGATGAAGGAAGACGAGAGGATTATGAAAAAGAGAATCCATATCGTCATGTTCGATCTTGATGACATAAAGAAAATCAACGACAGCTTCGGACACAGTGAGGCTGACCGCGTGCTCAGCTTTTTCGGAGCATTCATGAAAGAAAACCTTCCTCTGTCCTCTTCCCTTTACAGAATCGGAGGAGACGAGTTTGTTGCTCATCTTGATGCTTCTGCTGATGCTGCCGTCATAATGGACAGTCTCTATGCGGATTACTGTGAGAAGGCACCGTATACAAGCCGGTATTCCTGGGGCATTGAAATGTATGACGGAAGCGGCATGCAAGAGTACGAAAAAGCACTGATGAGCGCTGAGAATAAGATGTATGAGATGAAGAGGCAGCACAAGGCTTCTGCAATCCAGACTCTGGCAGGAGGTGAACTGTGAGAAAACGGCCCTTCTTCATTTTCCTTGCCATCATTCTTGTCTGTGTGTCTGTCATTTTCTCTGTGTTTGTGATCTCACTCACTCCGCAGCATTCCCATAATACCAGTCTCCTTTTCGAAGGAGAGATGGAAAGCGTCACAGGATTCGACATATCAGTCAATGATATCCCTGTCGTGGAAAACAGCAGCTCCGGTATCTGGGCATTCTCTGATAACGACAATTTCTCAAACACTTTCTGTTTCACGTTCACACTTTCCGATGTCAAAGGGGATTACAAAGATCCTTATATCTGCTTCCGCTCCTATGGTAGCAGTGTGCATGTCTGGCAGGACAGCCAGCTCATCTACGAGCTCAGTGCAAAAGAGAATGCTCATCAGCCTGTGAGCTATTATGGAGGCCGGTATAATCTCTTTCCTGTCCTGGAGGGCTGGGAGGAAAGCACTTTCAGGATAGTCTATGAGACAACATTCGACACAGAAGGGCACCGTTTTTATGATGTGTACGTCGGAGAGCCGGTTGTTCTTGTGAAGAATGTCGTCGCATCGAACCTTCCCTCTCTCCTGATTGGCCTTGTAATCATAACCATCGCGATGTTCATCGCACTGATTACCACCGGTGAAGCCAGCAGGACAGTCAGAAGCAACATCCTCAGCACGGCGGCTGTATTCCTTGTCACTGGAGTGTGGATTCTGACTCAGAACTGGTCAAAACAGCTTTTCATACGGAATGTGACCATGGCACTCGACTTCTCTTATCTGGCTATGTCACTCCTTCCTCTTGTCATGACCACCTATGTCAGGAAGAACCATGTCAGCAATATCGAAGTCGACCTCAGGCCCTTTGAGCATTTCTCATGGCTGTACATCGCGCTGTACTCTTTCTTCATCTTCCTCAACCTTACGTTCAGCATCAACTTTGGCTCTGGCCCGCTGATGTTCCTTGCAGTGCTTCTTTTGGCCTACTTCATCTGTTTCACGGTCTTTCTCACCTATCACACGGCCAGGAAAAGAATAACCTCAGGAAAGACCCTCATCTTCAGCCTTATACTCTATGTACTCGCAATAGGACTGGACCAGTACAGCCTCGCACTTGATTCCCCTTACTATGAGACACAGGTCCTGATTTACCTGCCTTATCTGGTGGCACTGCTCCTTTTTCTTGTCTCCGGTATCCGGGAAAGCATCGCAGTCTCACATTCGAACAAGGAGAAGAGAAAGGTCCTCCATATGGCTTATACTGATCCGCTTACAGGCCTTCTCAACCGTAATGCTCTCGATAACAGACTTTCTCATCTGGAGACCATGAAGCTGACAGACTTCTATATATTCATGCTTGACATCAACGGCATGAAGGAATGCAATGACACATACGGACATGAAGCGGGAGATGAGCTTCTGAAAGCCTTTGCAGAAAGTCTCAGACAAGGCACCTCAGATCTCAACCGCTATATTTTCCGCTACGGCGGCGATGAGTTCCTGATCATGGTTGAGGAAAAGGAAAAGCTCGATACTGATGAAATCATCGCAAAGATAAGGACTGTTTTCAAAAGTCTTGTGAAAGTAAGCCGGTACGATTTCTCTGCCGGCGTTGTACGCTACACCCCCAGCACTAAGGGAAGCATCATGGCGCGTATCAGAGAAGCAGACAGCAGGATGTACAGCGAGAAACACAACCGTTCAGACAGCAGGGATGAAGAATGAGTCACTCTTTCGGGAGCACAAGATTGAGGACTACTGCCACAATCGTTGCGACAACGACAGGTGATGAGGCAAATACCATTCCGACCCACTGGGGGAAACGGGCAAGAGACTCACTGACAAGGCTCACACCCATGCCAAGAGCTGCAGAAAGTCCTACAATCGAAGTGTTCCTGTAACTCATCGGCTGCATTGCGACAAGTTTCATTCCTGTCATTGCGATTGATGCGAAGACAGAGACAGTCGCACCGCCCAGCACACACTGTGGAATTGTTGTCAGAAGTGCGGAAAAGCGCGGCACGAGGCCCGCAACCAGAAGCATCACGGCTGTAAGCGCAAGAGTGCGCCGGTTGACGACCTTCGTTGATGAGACAATGCCTACATTCTGGGAATAAGTCGCATTCGGAAGCCCTGAGAAAAACGCACTCAGAAGATTACAAATTCCAAAGCCAATTATTCCTCCTCTCAGCTCATCTCCATCAGGTTCCCGGTTCATGCCGCCAAGCGTTGTCGCACTCATGTCGCCTATGGCCTGGATTGCATTGACTGCGAAGAGTATCGAGATTGCAAGAACCGAAGAGAACTCAAAGCGTATTGAGAAAGGTGCCACCTGCGGGAATGAGAAAAAAGACGCCTCCCCCACGGCAGTCAGATCGACCATACCAAAAAATGCAGAAAGGATGTAGCCTGCGATAATACCAAGAAGAATGGATGCAAGCTTGAGCATGCCGCGTCCGAAATGATTGAGCACAGTCACGCAGCCAAGAGTGAACAGAGCGACAAGCCAGTTCTGCCAGCTGCCGAAATCGGGGTTTCCGCTTCCGCCCGCCATATAAGTGACAGCAGTAGGATACAGGGAAAGTCCTATCGTGAAGACAACCGTTCCCGTGATGAGCGGGGGAAAGATCTTCTGTATCTTTTTTGCAAACAGGCCGATGAAAAGTGCGACAAGAGCTCCGACAATCTGGGCGCCGAATATTTCTGCAAGTCCATAACCTGACACAATGCTCTGCATTGTGGGAAGATAGGCAAAGCTCACACCCATGATTACGGGGAGTCTGGCTCCACAGTATCTAGTGACTCCGAAAAGCTGGATAAGAGTTGAAAGTGCTGCACAGACAAGAGAAGACTGAATCAGGAGAATGCTCTGGGTACCATCCAGACCGGCAGCAGATGCGATGATTATGGCCGGTGTCACACAGCCTACTATCATGGCGACAAGATGCTGGAGAGCCATCGGGAAGCTGTAACGCAAACCGGGCAGCATGCCATTCATGTCAAAAAGCAGCCTTGAATCTTCATTCATGCGTTTCATTCTAACAGCAAAGTTTCCTTTCTGATAACAGATTTTGCTGTTATCCTCGAAAAAAGTTGAACTTTTTTGATGTTTACGCAATTTTTCATCATTACTGTTTCAAATTATTGCAATATTTTCATATGAGAAATATATTATTTCCAGAGAGGAAGAAATGATTACTCACACACATGCTGATTTCAAATGGATTCTGAGAAACCCGAGCCATGAGACATGGCAGGCAGACAACCTTTTCAATGTCACGACAGCCCGCAAGGCAAGACACTTCCACAGGCAGCTGCCATCTTTCAGGCAGACACCACTTGTGAGTCTCAGCCATCTGGCTCAGATGACAGGTGTCGAAGGCATATATGTCAAGGATGAATCCCAGAGACTTGAGCTCAACAGCTTCAAGGTAATGGGCGGTTCTTTCGCCATCTTCCGCTTCCTTCAGAAAAAGCTCGGCCTTCCAGATGAGAAGATGACATACAAGTTCCTCATCAGCAAGGAATGCCATGACATGACAGGTACCCTGACCTTCGCCAGCGCCACGGACGGCAACCACGGCAAGGGAATCGCATGGGCAAGCCGCATGCTCGGCCACAAGTGCAACATCTATGTTCACAGGGATACAAGTCAGGCTAGAATCGATGCGATTAAAATGTTCGGTGCGAACGTGACAGTCGTTGACGGCAACTACGATGATGCAGTCCGTCAGGTCGCCATTGATGCCCGTGATAACGGCTGGGAAATCATTTCTGACACATCCTGGGCCGGATATACTGAGGTTCCGACGTGGATCATGCAAGGCTATACGACAATGCTGCTTGAAGCACAGGAGCAGTTTGCAGGTATGGGTATTGAGAGACCTACCCATATCTTCGTGCAGGCAGGAGTCGGTGCTCTGGCTGCCTCGGTCATTGGCTTCTATGCCTCTCTTTTCAAGGACAACCTTCCGAAATTTATTGTTGTCGAGCCTGAAAACGCAGCCTGTCTCTACCATTCAGCTGAAATCGGCGACGGCCAGCCGCATTCAGTCACAGGAGATCTGGATACGATTATGGCAGGCCTTGCCTGCGGAGAACCTTCTGGCATTGCATGGAACGTTCTCTGGCCGCTTGTTGACGCCTTCCTTTCTGTTCCGGATTACGTTGCCGCACGCGGCATGAGGATACTCGCAACCCCGCTGAAGGACGATCCTTTTGTAATAAGCGGAGAGTCTGGGGCTGTGCCTCTCGGTGCTTTCTACTCCATAATGACAGAAAAGGATGTCACACAGCCGCTTATTGACCACCTTGGAATCAACTCAGAAAGCAGGATTCTCTTCATCAACACAGAAGGAAACACAGATCCTACCCACTTCAGACAGATTATATGGGATGGCTGTGACCCTGTTCCTAAGGAATTCTGGACCACCAGATAATTTGATGAAAAGACTCATCTCATTACTGCTCGCATTTCTCATCCTGACATCTTGGCTTGCTGCCAGCGACATCAGTACAATATATAAAGAGCTGGCAGCACGGCATCCTGATTTTTTCAATACTGTAAGTAAGGAAGAATGCGAGAGTTTTGTCAGCGCGCTGGAAAAACTGCAAGCAGAAAATGATGATGGATGTTTTTTCTATGCTCTTTCATCCGTGGCGGCTCTGGCTCATGATTCCCATACAGGAGTGAGTCTGAGTCCTCAGATACTGGAAAAGTTACATTTCATCCCGCTTGGTCTTGACTTCTTCACAGACACAGGCCTGACAGTAGTCTGGACTGATACAGAACACAGAAATATCCTTGCTAAACAGATTAGTGAAATCTGTGGAAAAAGCTTTGATGAAATCATTGAGAAAGCCTCTTTCCTGATTCCGCATGACAATAATGTTTTCCTTTTATCCCAGTTCATGGATAATCATGCAGTGATTTATGAGTTCTATGTTACAGCTGGACTTGTGGAGGAAGGAGAAGCAGTGACTGTAACATTCTCAGATGGAACAGATGCTGACTTCAAGCCCATTACCTGGGATGAATACACAAGACAGGAAAAGGCCTTATTACAACAGGCAGTTCCGCCTACCGTGAACTGGCCTTCATATTACAGTGCCATGTTTCTTGATAGCCCAGATGCTGTTCTCATCAATTACCACTCCTGCCAGAATATGCCAGCATATACATTCTCAGAGTTCACAGAGGATTTGAAGAGTCTCTTTGAGGAATATGATTTTTCAAAGGTTGTCATTGACCTGAGATACAACAGCGGCGGAGACAGCTCAGTGATTACTCCTCTTATTGATCTTCTTAAAGTAATCCAGAACAGGCAGAGTTGTGAAATCTTTGTCCTCATAGCAGAAGACACCTTCTCTTCTGCAATCCTCAATGCACTCGCACTAAAAGAAAATCTCAATGCAGTACTGGTAGGACGGCCAACGGGAGGCTCGGTGAGTCACTACGGAGAACTGGGTTTTGGCATTCTTCCAGAAAGCGATCTGACCTACCACTATTCTACAAAGTATTTCGATAATGGCATGTCAGGTCCGCTTGTGCCGGACATCCTGACAGAAAGGAACCTTGCTGACTACATTTACGGGCAGGATGGAGAGCTGAAACATTTGGAACTTGTCACATAAACTCATGAAAGAAACGGTCGACTGCTTCCAGAACCCCGCCTGCAATCGCATAAGCCTTGTCTGATGGAGTGTTGTATTCAACACCTTCTCCTCTCGGATCGACATCGGCAATCTTGAAGCCTTCTGGAACTTCCAGCCCATCATGAAGCATACCACGCACCATTCCATCTATCACGGTATACTGAGGCTGATTTCCAACCATTGCCACAGCATCGCCTCTTTTCACAATATCGCCAAAGGTCCTTAGCCCCCTGAATACGCCGGCACAGCTGCTCCTGATGACACGCTCGCTGGAGTATCCTCCGATATTCCCGGGAACACCGGTATTCTCAATAGCACTTCCGTCTGTGATTATGCGGCCAAGAGTATGCCCGCGTTTTGTCTCAATCACGACATCAACATCAGATCCGGCAATAAAGCCGGGACCGAGGGCGATTGTAAGAGGAGCCATGTCACGGCTTGTTCCCAGGTTCTTCTTTGCGATAATTGCATCTATCAGCACGGCAGGATGAAGAATCCGGACAGATTCAGCCTTCTCATCCACAAACACAGGAACAAGTCCTTCATCAAAGGCATGGAAACAGTCAGAAGCCTTGTCAATAAGCACGGCCTTTATGCCATCAACCTCGCACCTGCCATCATAAACCGCTTCTGCGAAACTGACATTGCGTCTTACCTGAGTCGGCTTTGCAGTCTCCAGTGCAAGAACATTGTAACCGGCCCTTGTAAGCCTGATTATCGTGGCAGTGGCAAGATCTCCCGCACCACGGACAATGACAAGCCTGCGGGCAATCTCACTTGACGGTCTGCCTGTTTTTCTGTTGAAGGCACGCATCACCTCCGCAGTCACGGCAACAGCAATCTCCTCCGGCGTCTCTGAGCCGATATCAAGTCCGGCTGGAGCCATTATTCCCTTTTCCGGAATCACTCTGGAGCGGGATGATAGGACTCCTGTGTAAAACGTCCTTGAATAATCCACATTCCTCAGGACTTCATCCTTATCATGCACTGTGACAATCAGAGCACAGTTTTCATCAAGCGTGAGAGAAGAAAGCGCTGCTTTCCAGTCAGGAGCATAAAAAGACTGCTCTGCGAAAGCACATTCAAAAGGTCTTATGTCACAGACTGCGACAGCATAGCCTGTCTCATGTAGAAGTCTGGCCACAGCCTTGCCTACATGACCATAACCAATCACGACCGCTTTCTTAATCCTGTTCACGACATCAATCATAATTGTGACCTTCCCCCTTCCGGCATTCACTGAGACAAGCCTTCCTCTGCCAGTTCTGAGGCACTCAAGTGCCAGCTCAACTGCCTGAGACTCTACCTGATGACCTCCGATTGTCGAATGTGTCCTTCCTTCTCCATCAACAAGCATCCGGCCCTCCTTTCGCGGAACATGGCCTTCACTTGAGACGATGGTGACGATGGCGAATGGAAGATTCCTCTCCTCAAGACGGGAAGCTTCAGCAAAGAGTCTTTGCATACACTCTGTCCTCCCTCAGGGAGCCGAGGATTACCGGATAAACGCACTCAAGACTCCTGATATCAGGCTGGAAGATATCTGCCTGATTAATCAGCAGCAGGCAGTCACCCTGAGCCCGTTTGAATGCACCTTCAGCATCATTTATGAGAAATGAGATGAATGCATCATCCACTTTTCTTGTGCTTTCAAAGCCGAAGCACACATTATCTATGCACTCTCCCCAGGCACTTGCGCCCATCACCGCAACGGTGGCACTCGTCTCCGGCAGGATGACAGGGTCCCGCTGTGTATGGTACTTCAGCGGAAGCTGCCTCGAGCCGTCAGCCTCGATTAACACGGCATCAAAACGCTTTATCAGAAGAGAGAGCACTTCAGGACGAGGAGAAATCATCTTCTTCGGATCCATAAGAGCTTTCTGGGCATAGAAGACACTTTTCCCTTTTTCCACTTCATACTGGAGGACAGCCGTCTCATCCGTGAAAACCTCATCAGTTTCAAAATCATAGGTTTTGGGAGACTGGATCTTCGTTGTCGTGGTGAGCAGGACACTGAGACCCTTGTCCTTCAGATAGCGGCCAAGAGATACAAGCAGTGTTGTCTTTCCGCCTGCTCCTGTAACGGATATCACCCCCTGTCCTGAGGGAATGAGTTTGTTTGCAATGGTGCTGACCAGACTTTCCATGAGTCAATAATACAACTCAATGAAGTGAAATCTCAATTAAAAACAATGAAACCGGGTCTTTTACAACCCGGTTCCGTTACGCCCTACAAGATTCGAACTTGTCACCTACTGCTTAGAAGGCAGTTGCTCTATCCAGGTGAGCTAAGGGCGCATTATGTGCCGTGACGTTCACGACACTTGAAGGATGTTACACGAAAGAGAAATAAAGTGCAAGCCTCAATGCCAGTACTTCTCCATCCTTCTTCTCAGGCCTTCTGCGTAGGCATCCCAGTCAGATATCGGCTTGAGGGCTACACCGTCCTCGCAGGCGGCTCTGGCCACTGCAACGGCTTCTGCTCCAATGACCCTCGGGTCAAACGGCTTCGGGACAATGTAGTTTTTCCCGAAGGAGAACTTCTGTCCTCCATAAGCCTTTGAGACTTCCTCAGGAACATCTTCTTTCGCCAGATCGGCAAGTGCTCTCGCCGCTGCCATTTTCATGTTCTCAGTAATCCGGGTCGCCCTGACATCAAGCGCACCGCGGAAGATGAACGGAAAACCGAGGACATTGTTAATCTGGTTCGGGTAATCGCTTCTTCCGGTTGCCATGATTACATCATCCCTTGTCGCTACAGCTGTCTCATATTTTATTTCAGGATCAGGATTGGCCATTGCGAAGACAACAGGATCTGAAGCCATTGAAAGCAGCATCTGAGGCGTCAGGCAGTCCTTTACGGATAGTCCCATGAATACATCTGCACCGCGGATGGCGTCTTCCAGAGTTCTTGCTTCTGTTGCGGCAGCGAAATACTCTTTTTCTTGAGACATCTTTCCCCTGCCTTTGTATATGACACCCTTGCTGTCGCACATGATGATGTTCTCCTTCCTGACCCCGCAGGAGATGAACATCTTCGCACAGCTTATGCCGGCAGCGCCCGCTCCGTTGACTACAACCCTGATTGAATCAATTCTCTTTCCTGTGATTTCGCAGGCGTTCATCAGGCCGGCACTGGCTATGATTGCGGTTCCATGCTGGTCATCATGGAAAACCGGGATGTCGCACAGCTCAATCAGCCGTCTTTCTATTTCAAAGCACTCCGGCCCCTTGATATCCTCAAGGTTTATGCCGCCGAAAGTCACACTGATGGCCTTGACAATCTGGATGAACTTCTCCGGGTCCTTTTCGTTGACTTCGATATCAAAAACATCGATATCTGCAAATCTCTTGAAAAGGACTCCCTTGCCTTCCATGACAGGTTTTGATGCCAGCGCACCACGGTCTCCAAGACCGAGGATGGCGGTACCATTTGAGATGACGGCAACAAGATTGCCTTTTGAAGTATATTCATAGGCACTAGCCGCATCCTTCTCTATTTCCAGCACGGGTTTTGCGACGCCGGGTGTATAGGCATATGACAGATCCTCTGCACTGCGGCAGGGCTTTGTCGGAACGACAGAAACCTTTCCAGGCACACCGTCAAGGCAGTGATATTCAAGCGCTTTATCCATATCTTTCTCCATGTTTTTCCTATTTTATCTTCCTGCAGTACATTTTTGCAATTGAAGAGCCGGAGTTTTTCAACTAGGATTTTTTCATGGAGCCAAATCTCGACCCCCTTATATTCCCGGACGGAGAGTTTCAGGCCTGCATGGCACGCAAGGCCCTCTCATATGTCTCATCCAGAAGCATCAGGGCATACACGTCTTCAGGACTGTATTATTCTTTCAGCAAGGCAGATAATCCTAAAGGAGCCGTGACAATCCTGCATGGCTTTTCTGACGGAATCTACAAATACAGGGAAACCATTTATTACCTTCTCAACATGGGATACGACTGTCTGATTTATGAGCACAGAGGCCATGGAAGAAGTATCCGGCAGCTTGATGACCCCTCATGTATCCATATTGATGATTTTGACAGCTATGTGGAAGACCTGAATGATATTTGCAAAGAGGTTCTCAGCCTCCACTCAGCAGGTCTGCCATGGTATCTTTACGGTCACAGCATGGGCGGCTGTATAGCAGCTCTTTTCTGTGAGAAACACCGCTCTGTTTTTAAAAAGCTCGTTCTTGCCTGTCCGATGACTGCAATAAGGCTTTCTCTGCCGCTGAGACTTCTTGGACCTGCTGTGGCCTCATTCATGTGCCATACAGGCAGGGCAGAGAAAACCGTCACATTCAATCAGAAAGAATCATCATTCAAGACATCAAATGCAACCAGCAGGGAGCGTTGGGAGTATTACAGGACGATAAGGGACTCAAACATACTGCTGAAACAAGACGGACCGACCTGGTCCTGGGTCGCGGCAGCTTTCCGTGCAATGAGACAGCTGGCTGATGATGCAGAAAAGATTCAGGTTCCTGCTCTTGTGCTGCTTGCTGAAAAAGAGACTATGGTTGACAACAGCAGTATAATCAGATTCGCATCTAAGCTGGCAGACGCTCATCTTTTGACTCTTGAAGGCACAAAGCATGAAATCTGCCTTTCTGGCAAGGACAGTCTGCTGAAATACTATACGGCACTTGATGATTTTCTCTGCGGATCTGGAAGCTCATCTTTCTCTGATTGACGTCTCATGCCAGCCGGATTATCATTGCGCTCATGCTGAATGCCGTACAGAGACAGAAAATCATTACAAAGGTGAGCGTGAGCGGAATCATCACAAACCTCGTGCTTACACTCCTCAAGCTTGCCGCAGGATTCCTCTCCTCGTCCGTCTCTGTCATCAATGATGCCATTAACAATGCGGCGGACTGCCTCTCGTCCTTCGTGACAATCATATTCTACTCACTGGGAAAGAAAAGGCCGACAAAAAAGCATCCCCTTGGCTACGGAAGGATGGAATACCTTTCAGCTCTCATTGTCGCTCTTCTTGTCATCTATACCGGAATCGAATGCCTGACAAGCTCAGTGGAATCAATACGCAACCCGGGCAAGGTTGAAGTCTCGGCATTTTCCCTTATCGTCATAATCCTATCGATTGCGGCGAAAATCATACTCAGCCGCATTAACACAAAACAGGGACGCAAGATTGATTCAGATGCACTGATTGCAACCGGAAAGGATGCTCTCAGTGACGTGCTCGTGACTTCCCTCACGCTTCTTTCCCTTATACTCAGCCCGGTCACAGATCTTCCTGTGGACGGTATTGCAGGTCTGTTCGTCTCTCTTTTCATCCTCTGGGCAGGTTTCAGTTCGATTTACGAGACAGCATCCTCAATCATGGGAGAACGCCCTGACGAGGAAAGAATAAAACAGATACGCAGCATCATTGCCCAGCACCCTCCTCTTCATGGCGGCTATGACATCATGCTTCACAGCTACGGTCCTGAAAGGACTCTCGGCACATGCAATGTCGAGGTCCCGATTGACACCCATGCTGAAGATATTTTCGATGCAATGACAGATGCGACCCGTGACATCTACTCGAAGACGGGAATCTACCTCACATTCGGCCTGTATGCAGTCAATGATTACCGCAGTGATGTGAAGGAAATGAAAGGCAAAGTCCTTTCCATCCTTCAGGCAACCAGCCATCATGTACTCTCGATTCATGCCTTCCATGTCCATTTTGACACCAGGACAGTGCACTTTGATGTTGTTGTCGACTTCGGCGTGAAAAACTATGATGCTCTTTCAAAAAAACTGAGCAAGGCACTGAACATTCTGTATCCGGATTTCACTTTCGAGTTTGAGATTGACCCGGATTACGCCTGAAAAAATCCATTATATTTTTGTTTGAATATTGGTTTTCCTTGTGCTATTCTTGACGTATGCGCACCAAGGAAAAGAAAGAAATCACATTCAGAGGGGATGCACGGCCATGGGCTCTTCCCTTTCTTCTATGTGTCTTCATCACTGCTTTCTTTGTATCTTTCGCGCTTGGCCGGTACCCGGTTGATCCGGTTACGCTCATAAAGGTGCTTCTTTCCAGAATTTTCGACATCGAGAAGACCTGGTCAGGTCAGGTTGAGACAGTCGTATTCAATATCAGGCTTCCCAGAGTGCTCACTGGAGCATTCATAGGAGCTGGCCTTTCTCTGTCTGGGCTTGTCTATCAGGGAATATTCCAGAACCCAATGGTTTCTCCGGATGTGCTTGGCAGCACTTCAGGAGCAGCTGTCGGAAGTGCTCTTGGAATCCTTTTCTCGATGAGCTACATGACAATATTCACGATGAGCTTTCTAGGAGGAATACTGGCAGTCTCGCTCGTGGTCCTCATTGCACGGCGCGTCCAGAACCAGCCTGTGCTTGGACTTGTGCTTGCAGGCATCATGATCTCTTCCCTCTTCAATTCCCTTCTGAGCTTCATCAAACTCGTTGCAGACACGGATGATGTCCTGCCTCAGATCACCTACTACCTGATTGGAAGCCTCACCTCGACAAGAACAGGAGACCTTGTGGCCTCTGCCATCGTTATAACCATATGTTCCATAATCCTTTATGCTGTCAGGTGGAATCTAAACGTGATGACACTCGGAGAAGAAGAGGCGTTGAGCCTCGGTGTCAACACAAGACTCATAAGAGCCATCGCGATTGTGACAGCAACGCTGATGACAGCCGTTTCGACTGCAGCTGCAGGCATGGTTGGATGGATCGGCCTTGTCATCCCGCATCTTGTCCGCATGAGCATCGGATGTGACTACAGGAGGACAATTCCTGCCACAATCCTTCTTGGCTCATCTTTCCTGATGCTCGTCGACACAGTCTCAAGAGTCATAACAACAAGCGAGATTCCTATCGGAATACTCACAAGCTTTGTCGGAGCGCCTTTCTTCCTCTACCTCATCATCAGGGAGGGAAAGAAGACATGAAGCTTGAAATCAGGAATCTCACATTCAGCTATGACGGTAAGAAAAAGGTGCTTGATGACATCAGCATGAGTGCTTCTGGAGGCCAGTTCATCGCCCTCCTGGGCCGCAATGGTGCCGGAAAGACAACCTTTTTCAAGAACATGCTGGGACTTCTGAAAAGCCAGAGCGGACAGATTCTCATTGATGGTGAGTCCTTTTCCAGCCTCAGCATAAAGGAAAGAGCGAAACGTATCGCATATATTCCACAAGAAAGCAATCCGGCCTTCTCTTACACCGTGCTGACAAGCGTGCTGATGGGCACGACCAATGCTGTGTCAACTCTTTCATCTCCAGGAAAGGAAGAGACTGATAAAGCATGGAGTGCGATGAGACGCTTCAATATAGAGCATCTGGCCCACCGTCATGTCAACACCCTCTCAGGTGGAGAGAGACAGCTTGTGCTGTGTGCCCGTGCCATTGCCCAGGAAGCAGGAATACTCCTGTTTGACGAGCCGACTTCAAACCTTGACTGGGCAAATCAGATAAAAACGCTTGAGAATATAAGGAAGCTGACGGATGAAGGTTATATCGCGATTGTCGCGACACACAATCTTGAGCAGGCACTGAACTATTCCACACGTCTGCTTCTGCTTAAGGATGGAAAGCTCTGCCATGACTCGAATGCAGAAAGCCTTGTCTCCTCTCCTCTGCTTTCAACCTTCTACGATATGGATATCATTGTTGAGCGTTACAGGGGTCACTATGTATGCATCCCGGGAGGAGAGCAATGACCTGGTGGAACGGGACAAGAATAAGGCTGTATGAACGCGCTGCTGCCCTTTGTGATTTCCACGCCCGTCTTGCTGATATGATCGAGCGTCCCATCGGACAGGCGGACACAGTGCTGGAAGCAGGATGTGGACTTGGTTACATCACAGCACTCCTTCAGGAGAGAGGAATCAATGTGACAGGATGTGACAGTGACAGCAAGGCAATAGAAGAAGCCATGAGGCTGTTTCCCTCATGCCGTTTCATTTGCACAGACATCAGTCTTGTGAAGGGACCTTATGACATTCTTCTGTGTGTCTTCTTCGGCCGTATCAGGGAGGATGACAACTTTGACCGTCTTTTCCGGCTCTGCAGGAAGCGCATGATATACATAGTGAATGAACATGAGGATTTCAGCCTCTCCTCATTCTCTCACAGCTCATCGGTTGCAGCCTTTCTTGATGAAAGGAAAATCAGCTACAGCTTCTCAGAGCAGCATCTGAGATTCGACCAGCCGCTGAAGGATGAAGCCGAGCTGAAACAGTTTATCAGAGAAACTTATACAGAACGCGGAAAAAGCTTCACGCGGAATGTTGAAAGAGAAAAGGGAAAGTACCCGCTGAAGGTTATAAAAGACAAGGCCTTCGGCTTCTTTGTAATAGAAAAGGAGGACTCTCTATGAGGAAAGTTTTATCAGTTATTACCGCTCTCATTCTTATAATGATGCCGCTTGTGGCACAGGGAGCAGCGGAAACAGCACAGGCTCAGGATACAGAGATGAAAAGTTTCACGGATGATCTTGGCCGCACTGTCTCAGTCCCGGCTGTCATTGACTCTGTCACTCCTACAGGTTCAACCGCGCAGGTAATTCTTCTCACTTTTGACCAAAGCAAGATAACAGGACTCACGACAGCGATGAGTGATGAGGAATGGAAGTACTACCCTGCTTTGGACAAGGACATTCCAGTCCTTGGAACCTTCTATGGCAAGAAGGCTGATCTCAACAAGGAGGCCCTGATTGTCGTTAACCCGGATGTAGTCATTGACATCGGGGAAATCAAAGGCTCAGAAGCTGAGATGATAGCCGATCTCGACACGCTCCAGGAGCAGATCGGACTTCCGGTTGTCTTCATCGAGTCATATCTTGCTGACAGCGCCCACACATATACGAAAATCGGACAGCTGCTTGATGATGAGCAAAGGGGAAAGGAGCTGGCAGATTATGCATCTCAGGCCATGGAGTTTGCAAACACAATTAAGGAAAAGCATGGAGGAACTGTCTCCTTTTACTATTCCTCAGCCACAGATGGTCTTGAAGCCATTCCAGAAGGCAATTTCCATGGAGAAGTTCTTGAGGCTGTAGGTGGAGTGAATGTCGTGCCATCAACCTTCTCTTCTGGAGGCAATGCAATGAGCCTTGAGCAGATTTTCCTGTGGGATCCTGATGTGATTGTCCTTGGCAACAGGAATGCATACGAGGAAGTGCTGGCTCCAGGTTCTGCCTGGCAGAGTCTTTCAGCTGTGAGAAACGGAAGGGTTTACCTCGTACCGGACATAATAAACAACTGGATTGACAGCCCGCCATCAATCAACAGACTCATAGGAATCTACTGGGCGGCATATATCTTCTACTCTGATGAGGCAGGTGTGGATATTAGAAAGGAGGCGGATGATTTCTATCAGCTTTTCTACTCATACACCATCAGTGATGAAGAATTCAGCGCATTCAATCTTTAAGCATATTTCAGGAGGAGCAGTCCTCCTGATTTTTTCTTTCCTGAAGAGCTTAGAAAAATCCCTGCATCCGGGACAGAATGCAGGGAGTATCCAGAAAAAAGAGTTATTTCACTCTTGGCTTTGCTTCCTCAAGCAGCTTCTCGAGGAGGGCTGACGGATTCTCGAACTTGGCAAGGAAAATCATTGCGGCAATGATATAAGGCTTGTAGCTTGCTTCCTTGTACAGAGGAACGAGATAGCGGTCAAAGACTGACTGCTCAACCTCTCCTTCCTTGCAGGAGAGTCCTGAGATATCGGCAGGCAGGCAGTGCATATAGAGAGCCTTGCCGTCCTTTGTAGTCTTCATGAGCTCTTCAGTGCATGTCCAGTTCTTGAATCTGGCATTGTTCTCAAGACATCTCTTCTCAAGATCCTTAAGCTCATCGAAACGGCCTTCCTCAACCAGCTTTGTCCTCTCTTCCATGACAGCATACGGAGCCCAGGATTTCGGATAAACGATATCTGCATCCTTGAAAGCCTCTTCCATTGTGTTGACGACCTTGAAGGAACCTCCGGAAGCCTTTGCGTTCTTCTCTGCAACATCCTCGACATCCTTCATAATCTCATAGCCTTCCGGATGGGCAAGGACAACATCCATGCCGAAGCGGGAGAACAGTCCGATGATTCCCTGAGGGACGGAAAGCGGCTTGCCGTATGAAGGGGAATAAGCCCATGTCATCGCAATCTTCTTGCCCTTGAGGTTCTCTACCCCGCCGAAATAGTTGATGACATGAAGCAAATCTGCCATGGCCTGAGTCGGGTGATCGATGTCGCACTGGAGGTTGACAAGAGTCGGTCTCTGTTCGAGAACTCCGTCCTTGTAGCCTTCCTCGACACTGTCTGCGACAGTCTTCATGTAGGTGTATCCCTTTCCGATATACATGTCATCCCTGATACCGATGACATCAGCCATGAAGGAAACCATGTTCGCAGTCTCCCTGACTGTCTCACCATGTGCAATCTGGCTGACCTTCTCATCAAGATCCTGAACTTCAAGACCGAGCAGGTTACAGGCTGATGCGAATGAGAAACGTGTTCTTGTTGAGTTGTCGCGGAAGATGGAGATACCAAGACCAGAATCAAAGACCTTTGTCGAAATGTTGTTCTCCCTCATGCCCCTGAGAATCTCGGCGACAGCGAAGACAGCCGCAATCTCATCATCACTCTCCTTCCAGGTGTGGAAGAAATCGTTAAGATACATGTTTTTAGTATCAAGTTTCTTGAGGCTCTCGATAAGGGCCTTGATTTCACTGGTTGTTTTCTTCATAAACCTCATCTCCATCAGGATTGTTTTTGTTTATTTCACTCTATCATGACACCAGAAAAGGCGCAAGGGAAAATGTTGCGCTTTGTTGCATCAAATCCTGTTCCTGTCATTAATTTCATTTATCCTTCTGATTGCATCATCCGGATCGTGAAGCGGCACAGGAGACATCCACAGACCTCTTATCGGGAGTTCGTAATTCAGCTGTCTCATGTTTGCCGACATCTCATCATCGCCTGCGTGACAACTCTCCCGCCTGAAGTCGGGAGTCTTCTCGCAATCATATGATAACCGGTTTTGCCTCTCTTTTTGTGAAGCGTGCGATAATCCGGGCATCATTTCCAAAAGCAGAGATGAACTTTTCCGCCTCGCTTTCTTCCATGGCAAGAGCAAGCGGACCGGAGGTCTGAGGATCATAAAGGACATCCTCAAGGTTCTGTCTCACGGATTGTGATATCTCCACTCTGGACTCAAGGTATTCCCTGTTGTTGTATGCGCCTTCTGGGATGAGGCCGAATGAGGCGTATTCAAGAGCCTTGTCAAAAACTGGAACTGATGAAGAATCTATCACGACAGTCAGGCCTGAAGCTGCAGCCATCTCATGAAGATGTCCGAGAAGAGAAAAACCTGTGATGTCTGTCGCCGCATGTACATCAAGAGAAGAAGCGCATTCAAAGGCCCTCCTGTTCAGTGTCTTCATGCTTGCAAGCACCGCTGCGGCACTTTCCTCATCAGCCATCTCCGCCTTTATTGCGGTATTGATGATTCCCGCACCAAGCTTCTTTGTGATTACAAGGACATCCCCTTCTTTTGCTCCTTTGTTTGTCCACAGCCTGTCCTTTGTCGTGAAACCGGTGACTGCAAGGCCGAACTTTATTGTCGAGTCTGCGATTGTATGTCCTCCTGCGATGACACAGCCGGCTTCAGCTGCCTTGTCCTGAGCACCCAGAAGAATCTGTTTCATGACATCCAGCTCCATGCAGGAAGGAAAGCACATCATGTTCATCGCGCATGCAGGCTCAGCACCCATCGCATAAAGGTCCGAAAGCGCGTTCGCGCAGGCTATCTGACCATAGTCATACGGGTCATCCGCAACAGGAGGAAAGAAATCGACAGACTGGATCATCAGACGTCCGCCTCCGATATCATAAGCAAGAGCGTCATCGCTTGTCTCAAAACCGACGACAAGCCTGTCATCCTCCATCAGGGGAATCGATGAAAGAACTTCATTCAATGTTGCGACAGGCAGCTTTGCAGCACAGCCTGAGGATTTCACTGTATGTGTGAGACGGACCATCCTTCCTCCTTCTTTACACAGACGCTTTCCACTCCATCAGTAAGCAGACTCCTGTCAATGTCAGTGCACTCAGCCAGAAGCGCAGTCCCACAGCTTGATGACAGGGCGCGCGGGACAGGAATCAGGGTTGACGGAAGTCCTGCATCAGAGAGTTTCCTTTTCTGCCTTACAGCCTCATGATGGGAATAAAAAGTCAGGACCGTCTTTCCAGAGTAAGAGTCCATTTCCCTTCCCCATCCTCGGCGCTGACGCTGTAACCTGTTGCCTGAGCGAATCTTGTGACATTCTCCCGGCTTGCCACGTTGTCGACGATGACCTTGAGCTGCTGAGGTTTGTCCTTTGTGGCTTTTTTGGTCATTATGACCGGTTCCGGACAGCTTAGTCCTGAGGTATCAACAATATTCATCATGCTTCCTCCTTTTTTTTGTTTACATATATCACAAGGGCACTGAAGAGGAACAGGAAGACAATGATTACAAGCGTTGCCGCCTTTCCCTGAGCTGTTGCACCGCTTGTTGAGCTTGCAAGATTGAAGTTATGGGCAATGGCACCACCTGCAATAAGTCCGAGGACAGTGAATCCGCTGTCCACGTTTCCTTCTCCGGCAAGGATAATCTGCCTTAACGGACAGCCTCCCAGCAGAACCGAGGCAAAGCCTGTGACATACATTCCCAGTATGTTCCACAACCACTGGGTGTGAGCGACCGGCTGGCCCTCAAAGCCAGGATTGAACGAACCTGAGACAAGATTGATGACAAGTGAGACAAGGAATATCGTGACAAATCCTGTCAGGAGAGTCGTGTCCCTAAGGAGGATGACGTCACGGATTCCGCCGGCAAAGCAGAGCCTTGAGCGCTGGGCAAGTGCACCGACTAACAGGCCTGCAATGAGTGATACCACGACTGGAGCATGCATGCTTCCCGGTCCGCTCTCGCTGAACTTCAGCACAGATGGGAAGAAAACCAGCAGGATGAAGAATACAATCATGATGAAAGACGGACTGCTTGCATCTATGCGGCTTGCAGAGCCAGCCCTGCCGAGTGAGAAACCGAGGTTGAGCATGAGACAGCCGGTTGCGATTCCTGCAATAAAACCGATAAGGGCAACCCAGGCGTTGAAATCACCTGCAGCCATGCGCAGCACCATGCGAAGCGGACATCCGAGGAAGACCAGAGCTCCGATGGCAACACAGATGCCGAGGATGAAACGCATGAACGGGGACGAACCGCAACGGGGCTTGAATTCCCCACGCACAAGCGATATGACAAAGGCTCCGAGCATCAGGCCGATGATTTCAGGCCTCATATACTGTGTGTTCGCACTTGAGTGAAGTGACAGGCTCCCTGCGATATCACGAAGGAAACAGGCGATACAGAATCCCATGTTTGCAGGATTTCCGCTCAAAACAAGGATAAATGCCGCCACTGAGACTGCAGCACCGGCAATGATAAGGGTTGATCTTTCTTTGCTTATCTTCATATTTACAGGATTTTACCATTATACAAACCTGAAAACAATGATTAATTTCCATTTTTCATGCTATTATTGGCATTGTGAAACGTGTCTATTTCGATAATGCGGCAACAAGCTGGCCAAAGGCACCAGGAGTATCGGATGCCATCAAGAAATATCTGGATGAGGACTGTGCAAATCCGGGAAGAAGCTTTTCGCAAAAAGCAAGTGAGCAAGAGGATTCAATCTACTGTCTGAGGGAAAAACTTAAAGCTTTCTTTCACTGTCCTGACTCCTGCCCTGTTTTTTCATGCGGCCTGACAGAATCGATGAATACACTGATTGCAGGTTTTCTCAAGCCTGGCGACCATGTGATTATCTCGGCTTTTGAGCATAATGCGGTCATACGCTCACTGACACTGCACGATATAGAATTCAGTGTTCTGGATACAGACGGCAGAGGAAACACTGTCTATGACGGCTTTTCTTCTCTTATAAGGGAAAACACAAAGGCATTCATCCTCAATGCCGCGTCAAATGTCAGCGGAATGACCTCAGAACTTGATAAGGCGGCTGAATGTGCATCAAGGCATCATCTGGTCTTCATCATAGACAGTGCCCAGGCTAGCCCGTTCATGGATATAGACATGGAGAATCTTGGAATTACAGCCCTGGCTTTCAGCGCACACAAAGGCTTCCTCGGTCCGGAGGGCCTGGGAGGCTTTATTGCAAAGGAGGATTTCGCATCTTCTCTTTCTCCGCTTGTCGCCGGAGGGACGGGCAGTCAGTCTGACAATCCATACATGCCTGCATTCCTTCCGGACCGCTTTGAAGCAGGAACGATGAACACTCCTGCAATTGCAGGCTTTGCGGCAGCATTTGAATGGTGTATTTCAAACAGAAAAACCATGAAAGACAGACTGACCGAACTAACCGCACTCATGTATGAAACACTTTGCTCTGTCAGAGGTATAAAAATAGTTGGCGATTACACTGAAACCAGGCATCTTCCCCTCTTTTCAATCACCAGTGACAGAATTGATCCATCCCTGCTGTGTTTTGAGATGAACAGACGCTACGGCATTGAGTCAAGAGTCGGAGTGCACTGTGCACCTCTTGCAATAAAGGCACTGGGAGTACCAGAGGGGACAGTGAGGCTTTCCGCAGGCCCTTTCACCACTGATGAGGAAATATCGCTGCTGGGGACAGTACTCGAGGAGGTAATGAATGAAATTCATTGAAAAATTCATCAGTCAGCTGGAAAGAGGAAGAACCCGGGTCACTACAAGTGCTGATAAAAATGGAAACATAACAGTAAGTTTTACAGAAGAAGGAGAATACTCTTCCCTATTCACCCTTCCCGTGCATCTTGTCCTTTTCGGCGGCGGACATATCGCAAGAGCTCTTGCTGAACTTGCCAGGCTGAACCATATGGAAGTTACAGTCGTGGATGACCGCAGTGAAGTGCTGACAAAGGAATTCTTTCCTCATGCAGCTGAGCTTATTCTCTCTGATTTCTCATCGCTTCCAGCTGAAAGGCTCAGTAAGATTGCAAACCCGTATTTCTGCATTTTCACCCACGGCCACAGTCATGACAGCGAATGTCTTGAATACTGTCTGAGACAGCAGAGCGACTATACAGGCATGATTGGTTCAAAAAGGAAGATTGAATCATGTTTCAGCTATGTGATTGAGCACGGCATAGACGAAAGTCTCGTGAAAAAGGTCCACAGTCCAATCGGGCTTTCCATCAACGCTGTCACACCAGAGGAAATAGCAGTATCCATCATGGCGGAAATAATATCGGTATACAGAAGTGAAAAAAACGTCACCGTAGTCGACAAGGCCTTTCTTGAGGAAGTGAGAAACTCAGAAGATGGAGTGCTGTGCCGGATAATCGCATCAGAAGGCTCCTCTCCGGGAAAGAATGGGGCGATGATGCTTGTCAGAGAGGGGAAAATTACAGGCACTGTCGGTGGAGGTGCATTGGAGGAAGATGTGATCCGCACCGCCCTTTCATGCACAAAAGCGACGATAAAGCACTACAACCTGACAGGAGCAGGCACACTCGGCATGACATGCGGAGGAGAAGTCAGCGTACTCTTCACTCCTCAAGCATGATTTTCAGAATCTCAACGTCGGTTTCCTTCATGCCCTGACGGCCGACACGGCCGAAACTCTCGATTGTCTTCTCAATATCCCCGCCGACAAGACCTTCTCCCTTCTTGAAGCAGTTACCCTCCTTTGTCATCTCATAACTGAGGATGGCGGCTTCAAGAGCAGAAGAAATCTTTGCCGCGCAGCTGGGCTTGGCTCCGTCGCAGACTATTCCTCCGACATTGGCAAGCACATCAGTGATTGTCTGGCTGATTTCCTCATCACTGCCGCCTAAGAGAAAGCATATACCGGCAGCAGCACCTGTCGCAGCATTGACCGCACCGCAAAAGGCACTCAGCGGCCCGATATAGCGTTTCTGATGTATTGCAATGAGATTGGACAAGGCCAGAGCCCTTACAAGCTCCTCATGGCTCTTTTTATACTCCCGTGCATACTCAATGACCGGGAGTGAGACTGTCAGTCCCTGATTGCCAGAGCCTGAGTTTATGATAACAGGAAGCGAACAGCCTGACATTCTGGCATCCGAGCCGGCAGCTGCCATGGCCCGTGCTCTTATGCGCACGTCAGAAGCATCATAATGAGTGAGCAGAGTGCGTCCTACAGAGACTCCGTATTTGTTTGACAGCCCTTCTTTCGCAATCTTCGTATTGTACTCAATCTGACGGTCGATGCATGTTGAGATCTTCTCCAGAGGAACATGCTTCGCGAAATCTATTATTCTTGATACAGAAAGGCTTTCTCTGGCACCTGTGGCCTTCTCATCGCCTCTTGTGCATGATGCTTTCCTGTTAATGAGAATCTTACCGTCCTTTTCAAGATGAGTGATGTTCGTATGCTCGCCAGAGACAGTGCAAACACATCGATGACCTTCAGCAGTTCCTTCAATTTCGATATACAGAGAAGGAACATCACTTGCTAGCTCAACTTCAGCATAGTGCTGCTCAAGCAGTTCAGATGCCTTCTTCCTGTCCTCATCAGTGATGCAGGAAAGCACTTCAAGCACAAGGTCAGCTCGTCCTCCTGTCACACCGAGTATGGCGGCGACTTCAATGCCTTTCATTCCTCCGGAGTTCGGGACTGTGACAGCTTTAACATTCTTTATGATGTTACCACTGGTTCTGATGTGAAGATGCTCAGGATACTGACCAAGCGTCTGTCTCATCACGCTGGCACAGTAAGCAATTGCAATCGGTTCAGTACAGCCGAGGGCCGGTTCAAGTTCCTCTGTGAGAATATCTGCAAAAAGATCGTAATAGGCTTCACTCATATCAAGGCAATTCTAACATATTAACGCCCATGAAAAACAGCAGAAAATGATTGAAGCCCCGGTTTCAACCGGAGCTTCAAACGATTCAGATTTTTCCAAGAGCCCGGAGTATCTTCTCCGGTGTGATCGGCCAGGAGCGCACACGGGCTCCTACTGCATCATAGATTGCATTCGCAATTGCAGGAGCGGCTCCGTTTGTCGCGATTTCCGAAATACTCTTGGCACCGAACGGGCCATACTGGTCGTTGACATCAATGAGCACGGCTTTGAAATCATCAGGGGTCTCACCGACCATCGGAACACCATAGTCTGTGAAATCAGCACTGATGCATCTTCCGTCCTTGTCAAGCACCATATCCTCATAAAGTGTGTGACCGATACTCTTCTGGGCGGCACCGTACATCTGGCACAGGGCAAGCTCCGGATTAATCGGGGTTCCGGCATCCTGAAGAGCGTAGAACTTCTGAACCTTGACTTCACCGGTGACCTTGTTGACTGCAACCTGAGCGAAATGCGCACCATACGGGATGGCAGAGTTTCCGGTTGCAAAGCTTCCGGTTCCGATGATTGCACCACGGCCATCACCGGCAAGAGCATCATGACTGAGTTTCTCATAGCTCAGACGTTTGCCTGTCTTTTTAGAGACAACGAAACCCGGAGCCTCAAGCTCAAGATCATCCTCGCTCTCTTCCATCTGCAGGGCGGCTTCTGCAAGCATTTTGCTCTTCAGATCCCTGACAGCATTGAGGCTGGCATTTCCTGAGAAGTAGGTTCCGCTGGAAGCATATGCACCTGTATCAAACAGACAGCTGTCCGTATCTCCTGAGACAACAGACACCAGAGACGGATTGACCTTCATAATCTCGCAGACTATCTTCGCTGAAATCGTGTCCAGGCCGGTACCGAGGTCGGCGCCTCCGGAAAGCAAGACGAAACTTCCGTCAGGAAGCAGCTTGCACTGAGCATTGGACTGGTCAAGTCCCGGAAGGCCGGAACCCTGCTGAATCATCGCAAAGCCCTTTCCGATTTCCCAGTCCGGATCATCACTCTTTTCCCTGACGCCCCAGTCAATCATCCTGGCACCCTGTTCAAGCGCCTCCTTCACACCGCAGGAACCGACAGGAACGACTGTTCCTTCCCTTCCTTCTCCAAGTCCTTTGAGGATTTCAAGCATGTAGCCTTCATCGACAACATTCTTCTTTGCCATCTCAAGACTGTCGATGCCAAGTTTGTGAGCAAGCTCATCCATGGCGCTCATGATAGCAAAGTATCCCTTCGGAGCACCGTATCCCTGATAGGCACCTGTTGGAGGAATGTTCGTATAATAAGTTGTCAGGTCGTAGTACATGTTCTCGACCTTGAACAGAGGAAGAGTCTTGCTGCTTGCGTTCATCGGAACAGTGAGGCAGTGGTTGCCATAAGGACCGGTGTTTGCCCTTACATCCATGTAGATTCCTGTGATTTTGCCGTCCTTGTTTCCTGACATCTTCACGGTCAGCCTCATCGGATGACGGGTGGAATTGGCGATGAACTCCTCCTGTCTGGTATTGCGGTAATAGACAGGCTTGCCAGTAAGCCATGTGGCATAGCCGCAAAGATCCTCGACAAGGATGTCCTGCTTCGAGCCATAACCTCCGCCGACTTTCTCCTTGATGACGTGAACCTTGTTTTCCGGAACCTGACAGACCTTGGCGACAATTCTTCTCACATGGTAAGGAACCTGAGTTGATGAATGAAGGACAAGACGTCCGTTCTCCATATAGCTGTAGCAGACATGAGGCTCGAGAGGCGTGCACTGGACCTGACTCGTCTGGTAAGTGGCTTCAACAACAGCATCACTTTCCCTGAAAGCCTTCTCCACATCGCCGATTCCTCCATGGGCTCCTGCCGCTATGTTGTGCCTGATATCACCATGAAGTGGGAACTGATAAATGACCTGTCCGTCCCTTTCATCAGCTGTGCGGTTATATTCATCAAGATTGACAGGGGCACCTGCGACGTATGAGACCTTTCCGTTATGAACAAGAGGAGCACCGTCAGCCATTGCCTGCTCGACTGTGAACACAGGTTCAAGGGGCTCATACTCAACTTTAATCAATGACATGGCCCTGAGTGCGGTTTCCTCATCCTTTGCGACAATGGCGGCAACCCTGTCACCGACATGACGCACTTTCTGGTTCAGAAGCCTTCTGTCATAAGGGCTCGGCTCCGGATTTCCCTGACCGGCCTGCATATAGTAGACATCAGGGCAGTTTCTGTACGTGATAACGGCCTCAACTCCCTCAATCTTTTCAGCCTCAGCCGTATCAATTGACTTGATATAAGCCATGGCATAAGGAGAGCGGAGCACCTTGAGGGTGTATGCACCGTCTTTCGCCTTGTCTTCAGTGAACACTCTCTCCCCGCTGACAAGAGCATATCCGTCAACCTTGTCCATCGGCTTTCCAATATAATCAAGATTCTCACAGAATGACGGGCTTACAGGTGTTTCATACCTGCCTGTCCTTCTCTTCTCCTGCACAAGCTTCACGGCAAGATAGAAATGCTCGTATCCGGCGTCCCTGATGAACACTGATGAAAGGGCGTCTCTCACATCAGCTCTTGTCGCATCAGGCTTTTTCTCAAGAAGGTGTGTGAGGATAAGAGCCACAGCAGGAGAATTGTAAGCGCTCTGGACAACACCGGCCTTAATCATTGCTTCCTGAACATCATTGAGTGCCTTGCCTTTTCTGAGAGATTCAGCGGTACGGACATCAGCGCCTTCAAGCTGGAAGCAGAGCATCAGATTTGAGGAACGGACCTGTCCGTTGAAGATAATCACATCGCTTCCTGTGAAACCTTCAGCATCATCACTGTCCCTGACAGAGGCACAGCCTGCTTTATACAGCATGTCCCTAACTCTCATTGAAGGATCAAGATCGAATGTGACAGATTTTCCATTCAAGGTGAAACTTGTTCTCATGCCTTCACCTCCTTCATCAGGCGTCCTGCCTCTTCAAGTGCAAGATAGCGTTTATACTCTGCACTTCCGGTAATGTCATCTTTATATTCAAGCCTTTCCAGCTCATCAAGACTTGTCGCGATTCCAGAAGCCCTGACACAGGCGCACACCCTCTCTTGCGATGCGGCGATATTAAGCGCGCTGTGACTTGAAGAGCTTCTTGCAAAACGTCTGAGACATACTTTCACATCAGATGGAACGGTAATGGAAAGAATCAGACAGCTGCACCCGCCTTTCTTCACATAGTCTTCAAGGCTGACATTCTTCTGACCACCATCTGAGAAAACAGTCAGCGTGGCACCGGCTGCAAGCAGGGACGGTATGAGATAGCTGTCGTCCCTGAGCAGAGCTATATTGCCACCAACGGTGGCCTGGTTCCTCAGCGCCCGGCTTGCCATGAGATGTGCGGCTTTTCTGAGCCAGGAAGGTGAAAGAGGATTTTCATAAAGTTCCTGAAATGTCACAGCCGCACCGATGACAAGACTGTTTCCTTCTTTCCTTATTTCATGGGAAAGCTGTCCCGAGACGTCCACAACAGGTGTGTCGGCAGCGACACTGCCGCCATTACGCAGGATTTCACTTCCACCTGCAAAATATACAGCGCCTTTCAAGCGCAGGTCATAGGCCTGCCTTAAATTTTCCGCCTTGAAAATCTCTCTCACTTCACACCTCCTCAGTCAATAATCTCACATTCCGGCATTGCCAGAGCTTCTGTGATGAAGTGTTCAAGCATACGCTTTGTCGTGTTCCTTCTGTATTCGGGCATCGCATGCGGACTGATTGCATTGTTCCAGGATTCAAGGAAGGCAGGAATCAGGGGTTCAATCTCATCAATCCTGTGTCCCTTGAGAATCTCCTCACTTTCACGGCTTCTGATGACCTTCGGTCCGGCAGCGCCGGATGCGGCCCTGAAGTCAGAGACAAGTCCGTCATCAATCTTAATGAGAGCTGAAAGAGAAAGCTTGGATATCGCATTGGCCTTTCTTGTTCCGATTTTCCTGTAATAAGCATATGTATACTCGACAGGAGGAATGATGATTTTCGTGATAATCTCATCATCCCTGAGATCCGTCTTCTTGCTGCCCCTGATAAAGTCATCAAGAAGGACTGTCCTCTCACCATCTGCACTTGTGAGAACGACGAGTGCATCCAGCAGGATGAGAGGCTGCGGAAGGTCTCCCTTAGGAGAGGCGTTTCCGATATTGCCTCCGATAGTGGCACTGTTACGCAATGCGATTGCTCCCATTCTGGATGCAGCACTCTTCACATGGAACGGCATGAATGGACAGGCTGCGATTTCCGATGGTGTTGAAAGTGCCATGATTTCAATACTTCCATCCTCTTTCCTGCTGATACCCTTTAGCTCTTCCAGCTTTGTAATAATCATGACAGGGAAAGGAAAATCCGGAGTGATTCCCAGACCGGCCTTGTACTGGACCATGAGGTCAGAGCCTCCGGCAAGAGGATGAGCACCGTACTCCTTTCTTATTTCAAGCGCTTCCCTGAGGGAAGACGGAACAAAACATCTTTCTACCATAAGCCCTTCCCCTTCTTTGCTGCCAGCAGTATGGAATCGACAATCAGGTCATAGCCTGTGCAGCGGCAGATATTACCGCTGATAGCCATCCTGACATCTTCCTCATCCGGATCACTGTTTTCAAGAAGCAGGGCCTGAGCTGCCATGACCATGCCGGGAATGCAGAAGCCGCACTGGACGGCACCGCCTTCAGCGAATGCATCAATAAGGCATTTTCCCTGCTCTGTATCCCTGAGGCCTTCGATTGTGACAATCTCATCACCGGCAACGGCTCCAACAGGGATGATGCAGCTTGTCGTCAGCTTTCCGTTCCTGAGAACGGAACAGGCACCGCATTCCCCTTCGCCGCAGCCTTCCTTGGTTCCGGTGAGGCCCAAATCCTCCCTTATCACATCAATAAGCCTTGTCAGAGGATTGCCTTCGAATCTGACAATCTTTCCGTTAAGCTTGAATTCTGTCATTTTCTAACCCCCTCGATATCTTCAACTGGCATCGGGATTCTGTTGATTGTGGTATCAAGAGCTCTTTCGAGTGCATCGATGTAAGCGGCATCAGCACCGTTGAAAACCAGCTCTCCCATTCCCTTGGCGCCGAACGGGCCCCATTCATACGGGTTGTCGACAAGTCCCCACTCCTGACGCGGGAAGTCCATGCTTGTCGGAATGACATAGTCAGACATGCTGGTCTGACGGAAATGTCCGTTCCTGTTCTCCATCTTCTCCATGGATGCATAGCCAAGCGACTGGATTATTCCACCATTGACCTGTCCGTGGACGATAAGCTCGTCAATCGCCTTTCCGATATCATGGCTCGACCAGATACCGTCAACCTTCACCTCGTTTGTAAGAGGATCGGTTTCAAGCTCGACACAGCAGCAGCCCCAGCCATAACCGAGATAAGCGTCGCCTTTAAAGGTCGACTGATCCCACGGATGACCGTCAGGATGCTTGTATTCGGTCTCGACTTCTGCCTCATCCTCTGAAAGGTGCTCCTTCATAAGTGTTGCGGCCTCTTCTGCGAGACGGCCTACAACCATTGTAGAGCGGCTGGCGGCAGTAGGACCGGAATCCGGGACAAGCGATGTATCCGGGTTGTCATAAAGCACATGATCAAGATCCGTTTCAAGAACAGCTGCGACAATCTTTCTCAGAATTGTCATGAAGCCCTGTCCCATCTCGGTCTGACCGCAGAGAATGGTGAAGACATCTCCTTTTTTCCTCAGCTTGAGATGTGCCTTGATAATAGACTGCTCACCATTTCCTGTGAATGCGCCTCCATGATTGTAGAAGCTCATTCCGATACCCCTGCCTTTTCCTCGTCCGTACTCGGCTGCCTTACGCCAGTAATCAGATTTTTCCGCAACCTGCTCAAGCATTTCATTAAGAACCACCTTTTCAACGATATGGCCCTGAGTGACAGTCTCATCACCCTGCTTGAGGAAGTAACGTTTCTTGTACTCGACAGGGTCTATGCCGAATTTCGCGGCAATATGATCAAGATGCATCTCGACTGCAAAGAGAGTCTGAGGTGCTCCGAAACCACGGAAGGCATCTGATGGGAATGTGTTTGTCGCAACGCCATAACCATGAATCCTTGTAGACGGGAAATTGTAAACGCCGTTTGCGTGGAAGACTCCCCTCTGAAGGACAACATATGAGCTGGAGAGGTATGCACCGCAGTTGTAATAGACGTTTATGTCGCTGCCGAGGATATTGCCCTCCTTGTCCAGCCCTGTCCTGAATGTGACCTTTGAAGGATGACGCTTGACGGAGAACTCCATGTCCTCCTCTCTGTCGAATACCAGCATTATCGGTTTTCTAACAACGCTTTCTGCAACCAGAAGCGGTCCTGCAAGCACGTCAGGAAAATGTTCCTTGCCTCCGAAGGCTCCGCCTGTGGTTGTCTGCTTCACGACTATGTCCTCAGGTTTCAGGTTCAGCAGGCCGCAGATGCTCTTCCTTATGTAAAATGGACACTGTGCGGATGCATAGATGGTGTACTTTCCATCCTCGATGGTGCACATGGCAGCATTTGTCTCCATATGCACATGCTCCTGGAATCCGGTCTCGATTGTCTCTTCAAATATCTGATCAGCATGTTCAAGAACGTCCTCAACCGGCTCACCCTTCTCACTTACAAGAGAGCAGTGAATATTGTCGTCATTGAGGATTGCTCCGCCTTTGAGGGCAAGCGCGTCATCAATAGTTATGCACGGCTCTTCTTCGCTGTATGTGATTTTTATCTCATCATCGAGCGCTTTAAGAACTGCCCTGCTCTTACCGACAAGAATTCCGATTGTCTCGCCGACATAACGCACATCTCCATCAGCAAAGCATCTCCAGTCACCCGCAATCATCACAAGACTGTTCTTTCCGTCTTCAGGAATGTCTTTCGCACTGATGAAATAATAACCGTCCGGAAGCTGCGGAAGCTCTATGCTCTCAATCCTGCCTCTGGCAATCGTGGAGCGGACGAAACGTCCATAGAGAAGACCCTCCGGGCGCATATCGGCAAGATAAATTGCCTCACCTCTCGCCTTTGCCACGGCGTCGACTCTTTTTATTCTGTCATCAATTCTGGTCAAAGTGACAACCTCCATATCAATCTCATTATCCAAATCGTTATATAATGGTCAATTATCTTCGATAATTTCCTCTGCCTTCAGTGTACACCCTGCTTTAGGTGTTTGACAAACAGAAAAAGCAAAAACAGCAACAAAGCGCAACAAAATGAAAGAGTGTTTTTTCCTGCTGAAACATCCTCTTGCCATGCAACAAGTTGCCAAATTCATTTAATGTCTGGCTATTGCAATCAGAATTGATGACATCCTTGCTGATTGTATTGTGACAACTCTCCCGCCTAAAGGCAGGTAGCTTCTCTTTCGAGAACTCTTCCTGCTTCCTCGAAGTCAGTTACAGCA
>CALXOK010000008.1 GCA_944390025.1 uncultured Spirochaetales bacterium
CTTTCAAAAATCTTTCCGCTCTCTTCAGAGCGCTTTGTCAATCTAGCACTTCCGCTTCGCTTGAGTCAAGAACTTTCCTGCTCTTTTCTCTCACTTTTTTTGCTTCCGTGCCGGCCGTCTGGCCAACGATTGATGACTTTAACCTTGAAGAAAAAATTTGTAAAGGGGTTTATGAATTTTTTTTAAAATTTTGTATTCAAACTCAAAATCAGAATTGACATTACTTCATTAAAGGTTTAGAAAGCACTGCGAAATGGACAAGAATATGACGAAGGGCTCTCCCTTCATGTTGCTGGTACAGTTCAGCATTCCCCTTTTTATCGGCAATCTCTTCCAGCAGATTTACTCTATGGTGGACACGGTTGTTGTCGGACGCTTTGTCGGTGTTGATGCGCTGGCGGCCCTTGGTGCTGTTAGCGGATTCAGCTTCATGGCAGTCGGTTTCGCTCAGGGACTCGGCTGCGGCTTTGCAGTTCTGGTAAGCCAGTGCTATGGAGCAAAGGACGAAGACAGGATGAGAAAGGCCTATGCGATGAGTATCATCTCATCCGTTGTAGTAGGCGTCATCATGTCTTTGCTTTTCTTTGCTTTCTCAATGCCGATGCTTGAGGCTGTAAACACTCCTTCAAACATAATCACGATGTCGAATGACTATATATCAGTAATATATCTTGGTCTGATTGCATCGGTCTTCTACAACCTCTTTTCTTCCATATTGAGAGCTGTCGGGGACAGCCGCAGTCCTCTGCTTTTCCTTCTCATTTCATCCGTGCTGAATGTTGTGCTGGACCTTTTCTTTGTCCTTGTCATTCCTCTCGGCTGTCTTGGCGTCGCAATCGCGACAGTGATGTCCCAGGCAATCTCGGCAGTAATATCTTACATATATATAGCGAAGAAGCTTCCGATGTTCCGCTTCAGGAAGGGAGATTTCAATCTTGATTTAAATATCATAAGAATTCTCCTGAAGATCGGGATTCCGGGTGCCGTGCAGTTCTCAGTCTGTGCTCTTGGAGTCATCATCGTCCAGATTGCAATCAACGATTTCGGAAGCGACATCGTAGCCGCATACTCCATCGGAGTGAAAATTGAGACTCTGCTCAGCCAGATGTTCACCGCTCTCGGCATGGCCATCAGTACCTATGCCGGACAGAATCTTGGAGCAGGAGAATACGACAGGATAAAGAAAGGCTTTATTGACTGCTTCATTCTCATTGTCATCTGGTCTGTCATATCATACCTGCTTTCCTTCTTCATCGCCGAGCCTCTTGCCCGTCTCTTCATTGACAGCAGCACGAACGAGCAGTCAGTCATTGACAATGCAATTGTCTATTTCGACATTGTCATCAGGTTCTTCATTCCGCTTGGCATGATATTCCTCTTCCGCACAGGCTGTCAGGGACTTGGAAGCGGAGCCATTCCTATGATCAGCTCCGCCACCGAGCTTATCGCAAGAATCATCGCGGCATTCACGCTCCCAATCTGGTTCGGTTATGCCGGAGTCTGCTATGCAAGCCCTGTCGCATGGGTCTGTGCCGCCGTTATTCTCCCTGTGTGCTATTTCATGCAGATGAAGGGAATAAGGAAAAAACTCGCTCATGGATGTCAAATGTGAGTTTTTTATCGGCTTCACTGTTGACACACGTCTTGTTTTTTTGCTAGAGTGACGCTCGTTGCATCGGGCCGCTAGCTCAGCAGGTAGAGCAACGCCCTTTTAAGGCGTGGGTCACTGGTTCGAATCCAGTGCGGCTCATTGCCAGTATTGTCTCCGTCGTCTAGTGGTTAGGACACCGGGTTTTCATCCCGGCAACAGGGGTTCAATTCCCCTCGGAGATGCTTGGGGATCAGGATTTTCCTGGTCCTTTTTCTTTCTCATTATTTTTCTTGACACTTTTAGCCAGTTTTGTAAAAATCCCTGATTATGAACAGTGAATACTCATCTTTAAGAAAACAGATGCAGGAATACTTCGACAGCGGGGCCACTCTGAGTGTCTCTGTACGCTGTGCGAATCTGAGAAAACTGAAATCTGTCCTGAAAAAATGGGAAAGCAGGCTGAATGAGGCAATTTACGCTGATCTCAACAAAAGTGTCTTTGAGAACTATGAGACAGAGCTTGGTATTGTCCAGGCCGAGATTACCCATACTTTGAGACATATCCGCAAGTGGGCAAAGCCTGTACACGTCTCAACTCCTCTTGCCCATTTCCCATCTTCCTCTTATATCCTGAAGCAGCCGAAGGGAGTCGTGCTTGTCATGAGTCCGTGGAACTACCCTATACAGCTGTCTCTCGTTCCGCTTGCCTGCGCACTTGCCGCCGGATGCTGCGTGCTTCTCAAACCGTCACGATACAGTGAAAACACTAGCAGAACGCTCAAAGAGATGTTCGATCAGGAGTTTGACCACCGTCTTGTCAGTGTTGTTGAAGGCGGTCATCAGGCGAATGAGGACCTTCTTCAGCTGAAATGGGACCATATTTTCTTCACAGGAAGTCCGACAGTCGGAAAGATTGTCATGCAGGCGGCTGCCAAACAGCTAACTCCTGTGACTCTTGAGCTTGGAGGAAAGAGCCCGTGCATCATTGACGGCACTGTCAGCATGAAGACTGCGGCTACCCGTCTGGCCTGGGGTAAGTTCCTCAATGCGGGTCAGACCTGTGTCGCACCGGACTATCTTCTCATTGACGAAAGATTCAAACAGGAATTCATAAAAGAATTCAGGAAGGCATCCGACAGGCTTTATCCGGAAGGTATCAATGACAGGAATCTGGGAAAGATAATCAACAGAAAGCACTTTGACCGTCTTTGCGGACTGCTGGAGAACCAGACTGTTGCCTATGGAGGCCAGAGGGATGAGAAGTCACTGAAGATTGCGCCTACTCTTCTGACAGATGTCTCGCCAGACAGCCCGATAATGCAGGAGGAGATTTTCGGTCCTGTTCTGCCTGTCCTCACTTACAGGACTTTCGATGAAGTCATCACTTTCATCCGCTCAAGGGAAAAGCCTCTTGCCCTCTATATCTTCAGCAAGGACAGTGAGCATATAAGGCAGGTCCAGTCGAAGCTCACTTACGGCGGTGGCTGTGTCAACGACACGATTGTCCACCTTTCAAACCCGTCAATGCCATTCGGCGGAGTCGGAGCTTCCGGTATGGGAAGCTACCATGCAAAACAGGGTTTTGACACATTCACTCATGAAAAGAGCACGTTAAAAAAAGCGCTCTGGCTTGATTTGCCGGTACGCTATCCTCCATACGACAACCGCCTGATGGGGCTGTTGAAACTTCTCTTGAAATAAGGAAAAGGAATTATGAGAAAGATTACTGCGATTCTGCTGGCCCTTCTGATGACCAGCTGCATCTGGGCTGCTTTTGATGCGGCCTATTCGGATTATCAGTTCTACAATCTTGAGGATTTCGATACTGATATGGCATATCTTGAATCCTCTCTTGACAGCGCAGCTGATGATGAGGAGAAAGCCGCAATCCTCTGGAGACAGGCCCGCAACGTGCTGAAGGTCACAGATCTGATTGACGAAGAGAATGAGGATGCCCGACTTGAGGGCTATTCCAGAAGCCAGGAGCTTGCCCAGGAGTCAGTTGACACCTTCCCCACAGCAGACGGCTATCACTGGCTGAGCTCTTCAATCGGACGCATAGGCCAGGTCAATGGCCCGCTTAACAGCCTCAATCAGGCTGAACCGATGAGGGATCTGATTGAAATCGTGCAGAATGACTTCAACAGCGACATGTCTGATTCCTGGTATGTGCTTGGTCTGCTTTACAACCAGCTTCCTGGCGTGATCAGCTTCGGAAACGATAACTATGCAATAAGCTACATGCGCCGCTGCATCGACACACAGGACAATGTGAACCGCATGAACCTGACAAACTACCTTGAGCTCGCCTGCCAGCTTTATGACAGAGACTGGGATGCTTCAAAGAGAGCCAAGGAAGCTGACAAGATGGAAAAGAAGTACAATAAGGAATCCGTACCCACAGATAAGATGAAATATTATGAAGGACGGGACGGACGCGATACGAAACCCTTCTACTCCACAGTCACAATCGGCCAGATGTCTGACAGACAGGAAGCCGCGATGCTGTGCCAGTATGCAATGGCTGTTTACGCATCAAGACCGGCTCCTCTTCAATCTGACACTGAGGTGTATGAGGATATTGTAGAATTCTACAACAGCATCATCTGAACAAACCAAAAAAGCATCACAGCAGCTGGAAACAGCTGCTGTTTTTCAGCATTTCCGTCTTTAACATTTTTTTCGTTTGTGGAATGATTTTCCTGTCATGGAATTTTTCAAGGCAGAGCATCAGTACTGGCCGGGCCAGCTTGCAAGAGGACTTTTCACGGGCCTTCTGACAGGGCTTGTCATCAGTCTGTATTCACAGGCGGTCTTCCTTGCAGGAGAGCTAAATCAGAGCTATCCGTTTCTTGTGCTCTTCATTCCGCTTGCCGCCGTGCTGACCCAGTATCTTTTCAAGCTCTCAGGTGAACGCTTCCGCTCTTCCACAGTCAGCGCCATTGACGAAATAAACAACCACCGTAATAAGGACCACAGAAACTGGGCGGAGAGCCAGATTCCTGACAACATAACTCCTCGCATGGGCCTTATAGCCTTCCTTGGTGCAATGCTCACTCACATAAGCGGTGCCTCCGGGGGCAAGGAAGGAGCCGGTGTACAGATCGGTCTTTCGTGCGCGTCCGTAATCGAGAGGGCTGAGGTGAGAATCAACAGGCTCAAGCAGAAGGAGCATGACAACAGAAGCGACTACTATCTGATGTGCGGGGCTGCAGCTGCTTTCAGCTCGCTTTTCAACGCCCCTGTCGCAGGAGTTCTTTTCGGAACGCAGCTGGCAAGCCCGAAAGCCACAAGGCTCGATGCCTACCTGCCTTGCATTGCCGCATCCTACAGCTCGATGCTCGTCAGCCAGGCCACTGGCTGTCATGTGCTTGAAATACCGTCCTACCTTCCTCTGGCATTTGATGCAAGGACATTCATCGGGGTCGTGGTTTTCGCTGTCCTCACAGGGCTGTATGCCCGTCTTTTCTGCTTTGTGATTCATAAACTCAGGGATTTTTTCCGCAAGCACATAAAGAATGCTTACATAGTCGTTCTCATTCCATCACTGCTTCTGCTAGCCGCCTCCCTCATCACATACTTCTTTCTCGGCACCTTCCGCTATAACGGACTGGGAGGTGATTTGCTTTATGAGCTTATTATCGGGGATGCGAATCATATTGACGATGTCATCAAACTGCTTATGGTAAGCCTTACCTTCGCCTCCGGCTTTGTCGGCGGAGAGGTTGTGCCTTTGATGATTGTCGGGGCAGGCTTCGGCATGAGCGTGGCAAGCCTTCTGAATCTTCCGGGGGCCGCATTCGCAGTGCTTGGATCCGTCGGCATGCTCAGCGGGGGGACAAACCTTCCGCTTGTCTGCGTGGCACTTGGCATGGAACTTTACAAATATTCGGAGCCTTCGCTCCTTTTCATAATGTGCACTCTTTCCTTCATCGCCTCCGGCAAGGGAGGAATCTACGCGCATCAGAAACTTCCTTACAGATAACGGAGAGAAATAAAATGGAAAAAATTCGCAATGCCTTCTTTTCTGCAGACTGCCCTGTACGTGAGGCAGGAGATGGTGTCACAAGACAGGTCCTTTCTCATTGTGACAATCTGATGATCTGCCGCATGCACTTCAAGAAAGGTGCAGTCGGAGCACTTCACAGCCATGTTCATGAGCAGATGTCCTATGTGATCAGCGGACGCTTCGAGTTCACAATCGGAGACGAGAAATACACAGTAAGCGCAGGTGACACGCTCTACAAGCAGAGCGGCATCACACACGGCTGCGTCTGCCTCGAAGAAGGTGAGCTTATTGATGTTTTCACTCCGCAGAGAGAAGACTTCCTCGGCTGAGAAAAGTGCCTTTAACAAAGACAGATAATCTGGTATTTTTCAACCCATGAGCGAAAAAGAAATCAGGAACATCGGCATCATGGCTCACATCGATGCCGGCAAGACAACGACTACAGAAAGAATCCTTTACTATACAGGCGAGAATCATAAAATCGGTGAAGTCGACAACGGAGAAGCGACGATGGACTGGATGAAGCAGGAACAGGACAGAGGCATCACAATCACCTCTGCCGCAACAACCTGCTTCTGGAGAGACTGCCAGATTAACATCATCGACACTCCGGGTCACGTGGACTTCACTGCCGAGGTTGAGCGCTCTCTGAGGGTTCTTGACGGTGCTGTAGGAGTCTTCTGCGCAGTTGGCGGCGTTGAGCCTCAGACAGAGACCGTATGGGCTCAGGCTGACAACTATGCCATTCCGAGAATCGCTTTCATAAACAAAATGGACCGTCTCGGTGCTGATTTCTATTCAGTGCTCGAACAGATGAGGACGAAACTCAATGAGCATCCGGTTCCGCTCTTCCTGCCTGTCGGAGCCGAGTCTGATTTCAGGGGAATCATCTCGCTTCTGGAGATGAAAATGCTCACATTCAGCAGTGAGGACAAGGGAAGCACAATCACGAAGACAGATATTCCTGCAGACATGCTCGACAAGGCAAATGAATGGAAGGAGAAGCTGATTGACGAATGCGCATCCTACTCGGATGAGATTACGGAACTTTACTTCGACGGACAGCCCATTCCTTCAGAAATGATTCTCTCCACACTGCGTAAGTGCACTCTCGAGCGCAAGCTTCTTCCTGTCTTTGTAGGCTCCTCACTGAAGAACATAGGTGTACAGACAGTTCTTGACGGAGTCGTTGACCTGCTCCCCTGCCCTGATGAGGTTCCGCCAATCAAGGCCTACTGGGAGAAAAAGGACAAGGATGTTGAGATTATCAATGATGAGAAAGGTCCGCTTCTCGGACTTATCTTCAAGATTCAGGTTGACCCTCAGGCAGGTCCGATGTGTTTCATCCGCATCTATTCAGGCGTGCTCAAGAAAGGAATCAGCGTCTACAACATCACGAAAAAGAAAAAAGACAGGGTCAACAGGCTTGTCAGAATGCATGCGGACCGCACGCAGGAACTTTCCGAGCTCAAGGCCGGGGATATCGGTGTGATTGTCGGCTTCCGTTTCGCCCAGACCGGAGACACAATCGGAAGCGAGGGTGCTCCTTACCTTCTTGAGAAGATGCACTTCCCCAATCCTGTCATCTCCGTTGCGATTGAGGCCCGGAGCACAAGTGACCAGGACAAGCTGCGCAAGGCACTTGAGGTCCTTTCTCAGGAGGATCCGACATTCACTTACAAGGATGATGCCGAGACCGGTCAGCTTGTCATCTCAGGCATGGGAGAACTTCATCTTGATGTCCTTACTACAAGAATAAAGGACGACATGAAGATTGATGTCCGTGTCGGCTCTCCTCAGGTCTCTTACAGGGAGTGCATCCGCTCCTCCTGTGAGGACACATTCATCTTCGACAGGACAATCGCCGGCAAGGAGAACCATGCATCGCTCACCCTCGCAGTCAGACCGGTCGATGACAGAAGCGGCAACAGAGTCAGCATCTCTGCATCCACAGACGGTATTCCAGAGGAAATTCTGGAGGCTGTCAGAAACGGTCTCGATGGCGCATTGAAAAGCGGAATCAAGTTCGGTTACGAATGCACTGACATTGATGTCGATGTCAAGGCTATCGGATACGATGAGCTCACTACGACAGAGGTTGCTGCTGAAAGCTGTGCCGCCCTCGCCTTTGACCAGGTGTGCCAGAAAGCCGATCCCGTGCTCATGGAGCCGGTGATGAGCGTCAAGGTCGCATCCCCGAGCCAGTATATCGGAGATGTCATCTCCTCCATCACTGCAAGAGGCGGAATCGTACAGTCAATGGAGTCAAGACCAGCAACTGATATCATCACCTGCGAGTGTCCACTTTCGAAGATGTTCGGCTACACAACAGTGCTGCGTTCATCGACTCAGGGCAGAGGCACTTTCAGCATGGAATTCAGCCATTACGCTGAAAAAAACTGAACTTGCCGAAATAAAAATTTCCATTATATAATTCAGTTACAGACAACAATTTGAGGAGTACGGCAGTGGAGAAGAGTAATGGCCTTCAGGACGTTTTTGGACGAAATCTGAAAGAAAGGCGCAAGCAGATGGGTTTCACTCAGGGTGAGCTTGCAAGGAGAATCGGAGTTTCAACTTCCTTCGTGACAGAGATGGAAAAAGGAAGAAAGGCACCCTCCTTCGCTACAATTGAGAAGATTGCTGATGAGACCCAGGCTCCGGTATGGTCCTATTTCTGTGAAGGGGGCTTTGAAATCAAGAGCGAGGATGCAATGAATTATGAGCTCCTGAGATACCGGCTCAAACAGAATGTCTGTTCGGTGATTGACCAGACCATTACCGAGTGTTGAGCGCCTGAAAAAAACCTGTCTGACGGGTTAATGTGCGCACATGAAATCATGATTTTAAAATCCAGGTTCCGCCAGATAATACTTCTGGCGGACTCTTTTTCTTCCCCTTTCCGAAAAATTTTTTGACTTATGGGCTCTTGTGCCTTACCATTGTCTCATACGTTTTTATGGACAAAAGGAGGAAATATGAGCGTAGAATCCAAAAACCTCAGAAATGTCGCGCTCGTCGGCCATAATGGCACCGGCAAGACGAACCTTGTGGAGCAGATGCTCTACTATGCAGGCATTCTTGACAAACCGGAAACAGTTGACAGCGGCAAGACAGTATCAGACTACACAGAAGAAGAAATCGCAAGAAAGATTTCTGTTCACGCATCCCTTTCATCTTTCAAGTGGGATGATCGTCAGATAAACATCATTGACACTCCGGGTACAGCGGATTTCATCGGAGAGACAATCTCAGCATTCAGAAGCTGTGAGGCGGCGCTCATGGTCGTCGACGGACGCGAGGGTGCCCAGATAGAGACAATCAAACTCTGGAGAAGACTGGACGAGAGAAACAAGCCCAGAGCCGTTTTCATCAACAAGATGGACAAAGAAAGGGCAAGTTACCGTCATGTTATAGATAACCTTGTTGAGGAATTCAGTTCCCATTTTGTCCCTGTTGTCATGGCACTCGGAGAAGCCGAGGAGTTCCAGGGGGTCATAAACCTCATCGAGAATCAGGCCTATCAGATGACACCGGGAGGAAAGGAAGTTGCAATTCCTATTCCTGAAAAATACGCGGCTGTTGTTGAGGATTTCAGGAACCGCCTTATCGAGAATGCAGCAGAAGGTGCTGATGACCTTATCGAGAAGTACTTCGAGGAAGGAACCCTCAGCTCTGATGACATCAGACGCGGTCTGAGAGAAGGACTCAAGGAAAACAGAGTCGTTCCTGTATTCTGCGGTGCTACAGACAAGGGAGCAGGAATCACATCACTTCTCAACTTCATCAAGAACAACTTCCCTTCACCGCTTGACGGTTTCGACTTCATCAAGGACGAGAACGGGGAGAACAAGATCATTCCTATCAAGGAAGATGCTCCTGTCGCTGCATATTGCTTCAAGACGACAATCGACCAGTTCTCAGGCAAGATGAGCTTCCTCAAGGTCGTTCAGGGCAAGGTCACTGCAGAAACGGATCTCTACAATCCTGAACTCAAGAAGAAGGAGCGCCCCGGAAAGGTTTACAGGGCACTTGGAAAGAAACTCATTGAGACAGATGCCCTTGAAGCCGGTGATATCGGAATCATCACGAAAAGCTCAATCGCATCAACCAACTGTTCACTGCTGGCCAGTGCGGATATCAAGTTCACCTTCCTGCCGATGAGACTGCCTCAGCCGGTTTACCAGCTTGCAATCAGCACAGATGACAAGAAGAGCGAGGACAAAATGAATGAGGCCCTCCACAAGGTGGCTGAAGAGGATCTCACATTCCAGATCAACCAGAATGTCGAGACCAGAGAGACAGTCATCGGAGGTATGGGCGAACTTCAGATCAACATGATTCTCGACCGTATCAGGGAAAAGCAGAAGGTCACTATCCATACTGCAATCCCGCGTATCGCGTACAGGGAGACAATCACGAAAAAGAGCGGCATTGCCGAGTACTCTCACAAGAAGCAGTCCGGCGGTCACGGACAGTTCGGACGTGTACTCATTGAGATTGAGCCGATTGAGAGAGGTCAGCAGTACCAGTTCACAAATGCAATCAAGGGTGGCTCGATTTCCAAAGGATATATCCCGGGCATCGAGAAAGGAATCCAGGAGTCCATGTCAGAAGGCTACCTTGCAGGCTACCCTCTTGTGGATATCGGAATCACGCTCATCGATGGAAAGGAACACCCTGTCGACTCCTCTGAAATGGCATTCAAGCTTGCGGCCAAGGGAGCTATGGAAATCGCTTTGTCCAAGGCCGGCTGTGTCCTGCTCGAGCCGATAATGAAGCTTGAGGTCTTTATTGACAACCAGTATCTCGGCTCCATCCTTTCCGACCTTTCTGCAAAGAGAGGCCGTGTCCTCGGTCAGGAGGAAAAGGGCCATGTCACAGCTGTTCAGGCAGAAGTCCCGATGGCTGAGCTGAGAACATATGCCATTGACCTCAAGTCAATGACTTCCGGAACCGGTTCATTCGAACTTGAGTTTGATCATTATGAGATGCTCACAGGCAAGCTCGCTGATGAAGTCATTGCTGAAGCAAAAGCAAGAAAGGAAGCTGAAGCAAAATAAGTTCTGTTTAAGCAGTTTCTTGGGGAAGCCTTGACGGGCTTCCCTTTTTTGTCACGAAATACTTTAAAACGAGGGAAGAAAAAAGTCTACACGCTCTTCAAGTGCCGCGAAGACATGGCAACCTGCTTCACCCAGAAAGCAGAATTCGTCAGCAACCTGAATGAGTGCGACCTGTGCCGCACACAGGTGAAGCTGCGTGTGGAAGATGTGGCCAGCTACATGACAGCCCCTCTGTCTAACCATCAGATTCTTGTCCGTGGAGACTGGAGTGAGGATGTCATGCAGCTTTTCGCCTGCTATAAAGCCCTTCAGTGAATGACATTCAGGCCAGATTCATGTTTCTGAAAGGAAACAGATCCGGCTTATTTTTTCTCAAACCAGAGCTCGTTTATCTGATAGCTTTTATCAAGACCCTTGCGCTCGAATTTCGTCTCCGGTCTCCAGCTGACATGAGGTGCGAAGCCGTCATACGGGTTGTAAAGGGTCTCTTCTTTTTCAAGCAGCTCCAGTGTCCAGTCGGCATATTCCTGCCAGTCCGTCACGAAATAGATATAGCCGCCCTTTTCAAGCTTGGATGACAGGAGACTGATGAAATCACTCTGCATTATGCGCCTCTTATGATGCTTCTTCTTGGGCCACGGATCAGGAAAGAAGATATGAAAGCCTCTGATTGTGCCGTCTGCAATCATATGTGAAAGCACATCCACTGCGTTGAATCTCATCAGAAGGATGTTGTCCAGAGACAGCTTCTCGATATCCCTCAGAAGCTTAACGAAACCCACGAGGTAAACCTCCAGACAGAGATAGTTGTAATCAGCACGCTCTTTCGCGATTATCTGGGTGCTGGTGCCCATGCCGAAGCCGATTTCAACTATGACGGGCTTTGACGGATCTTTGAAAAGGGTTTTCGGATCAGTCAGCTCATCACGGAAAATTGTGCAATAACGCTCGAATCCTGAAAGGACTATCTGCTTCTGGGCCTCATCAAGCGTGCTGCTTCTGAGCACGTAGCTTTTTATGGTCCTCTCCTTTCCTGTCCTGATTTCAATGTGTTTCAGGCTGTCCAGTATTTCCTGTTCTGTCATTTTTACTCCAGTCGCTTGAGTGTTTCAAGTATGAACAGAGCCTTGTCGCGCAGGCTCACGGCATCAGTCTTCATCTTCATGTAATTCGGCCTTGCTGCATCCATCCTCACCCTTCCTGAGGAAAGTTTGAGAAGGTTGATGATTTTATCAGGGTTTATCGCGGCGAAGTGGCTGAACTCAAGCTGCACCATACCACGGCTTTCAGAGAGATGGAAAATCTCAAGCCTGCGGCATATAATCTTGATCTGTGCGATGCAGAAGAGATTCTCAACTTCCTCAGGCACAGGGCCGAAACGGTCCTCCATCTCCGATTTGAGCGCTTCGAACTCGAAGTCCGTCCTGACTGACGAGATTTTCTTGTACATTTCAAATTTGACAGACGGATCTGATATGTAGCTGTCTGGAATGAATCCGGAGTAATCAAGCTCAAGATAGACATCCCTGTCCTTCTCGCTCCTGCCGCCATGGACCTGACGCTCAATCTCCTCGTCAAGAATCTTCATGTACATATCAAGGCCGACCGCTTCAAGCTGGCCCGACTGTTCCTGGCCGAGTATGTTTCCGGCTCCTCTTATTTCCATATCCTTCATCGCGACTTTGAAGCCGCTGCCAAGCGCCGTATGCTCGCTCAGGACCTTCAGCCGCTTGATTGCATCATCGTTGAGCATGCTCTCATCCGGATACATAAGATAGCAGTATGCCTGTCGGTCACTGCGTCCGACCCTTCCGCGCAGCTGGTAAAGCTGAGCAAGGCCGAAGCGCTGGCTTTCATCGATAATTATCGTGTTCACATTGGGAATGTCGATACCATTCTCTATTATCGTGGTGGACACGAGAACCTGGATGCCGCCATAGACAAAGCGGTGCATGATGTCCTCAAGCTCATCACTGTCCATCTGCCCATGGGCGCTTTCAACAATCGCGGATGGAATATGGCTCCTGATCTGATAGGCAATCTCATCAAGGTCCTGAATCCTGTTATGAAGGTAAAATACCTGCCCTCCTCTCTCAAGCTCCTTGCGGATAGCCGATGCAACCTTGCTGATATCGAAATCAGTGATGATGGTCTTCACAGGAAGCCTTTCTCTGGGCGCTGTTGTGAGAAGTGACATGTCTCGGACCTTCAGAAGCGACATGTACAGGGTGCGGGGAATCGGAGTTGCTGAAAGCGTCAGACAGTCCACATTCACTTTAAGCTGCTTGATTCTCTCCTTGTCCTTGACTCCGAAACGCTGTTCCTCATCGACTACAAGCAGGCCAAGATTCTTGAAAACAACATTCTTCTGCAAGATCTTGTGCGTACCAAAAAGGACGTCAACCTTCCCGTCCTTCAGTGCCGAAATCACCTTCCTCTGCTTTGCAGCAGGAACAATGCGGGAAAGCTGCTCGCAGTTCACGGGGAAGGAACCAAGCCTCTCCTGGAACTTGCGGTAATGCTGCTCGGCAAGAATCGTGGTCGGTGCGAGAAAGGCAACCTGACGTCCGCTCATCACGGCCTTGAAAGCCGCACGGAAAGCAATTTCAGTCTTGCCGTAACCCACATCCCCACAGACAAGACGGTCCATGACCTTGTCGCTTTCCATGTCTCTCTTGATATCCTCGACACACTTGAGCTGGTCAGGAGTTTCTGTATAAGGAAATGATGCCTCAAACTGGATCTGCCAGTCATTGTCCGGCTGGAACGGGAAACCGAAAGAGTTCTTGCGCTGGGCATAGAGCTTGATCAGCTGGCCTGCAAGTTCCTGAGCCTTCTTGAGAGCCTTCTCCTTTTTCTTCGTCCAGCCGCTTCCCCCCATGCTGTCAAGTTTCGGGGCTCTTCCGTCAGGTCCGATATAACGCTGGACCAGATCCGCCTGCTCAATCGGAACATACAGATACTCCTCATTTGCATAACGGATCTTGATGTAATCCCTTTCTGCGCGGCTGGTGTGCGCCCTCTCGATACGCACGAACTGCCCGATTCCGTAATTCGCATGAACAACATAGTCGCCTTCCTTGAGGTCGACAAAGCTGTCAATCGCCTGGCTTTCCACCCTGACAAGAGCCTGACGACGGGTGGTTTTCCGGTTGAAAATCTCCTGGTCAAGTATGACAAACAGCTCCTTGCTGTCGATTGCAAAACCGTGGCTGATGTCACCTGTGACAATGTTAACTCCACTGAAAGACGAGAGAATGTTCTCCATCCTCTCCTTCTGAATTTCGCTGGGAACGACCACGTAGACAGACCAGCCATTCGAAAGCATGCCTTCCAGATCTTCCTTGAACAGGTTGACGTTCCCGAAGAAGCTGCGTCCGCTGCTTATGTCGAAGTGGTAGCTGGACTCGTTCCTGATGTCATGGACTATGGTGCGGGCCTTTCTGGAATCAAGATATTCAAAAGGATTTGAAAGCAGTTTCTCAGGAACGGCCACAGAGGCGTTCTCCGCATAGGCCTGCTTGAATAGGGCTTTTGCCTCATTGAGCATGGCCTTCCATGCGGTCTCGCATCGCTCATAGCCGGCAAAGAAGAGATACTCATCCCCGCTAAGGCAGCTTTCAAACGAGCTTGTCGTGACATCACTTCCATCACCCAGAAGAGATATGACTGCATTCGACACAGTGCGTATTGCCTGCTGGCTCATGCTGTTGTACCATGCAATTCTAGTTATCTCATCCCATTCGGCGTAGATTCTCAGAGGTTCCTCGCTGCTGAAAGGAAAGATTTCCATCACCTCTCCCTTCATCGAGAATGTGCCCGGCTCATAGCAGCTGGACGCCTTGAAATAACCGGCTTTGGAAAGGCTTGATGCAATCGAAGCCGGATCGAAACGGTCATGAACCTTAATCCTCAGTGAATGGGCCTTGAGGGAAGAGCGGGAGATGACAGGTGAACAGAAGGCCCTGACAGAAGCAATGACAATCCCGCTTTTCATCTCACAGATTCTCTCAATGGCCTTGCCCTGCTCCACTTCTGCGGAAGAACCAGTATAAGGTGCATAGAGCTGCTTGCCTGAGGAAGGAAGAAGAACAATCTGCGTGTCAGTGCAGTCCCCAAGATCCTGGCACAGGCTTCTTGCAGTATCATCAGTTGGCATGATGACAACCATCAGACGGTTGACCTTTCTCTGCCAGAGCCTGACGGCACGGCTGAGCGGGTAACCCTCGAGTGTATTGACCTCAAGGCTCTCGTGACCGGTGAGCCTCTTGAAGATTTCACTCTGGCTGATATAAGATTCTGTGACAGTGCTGAAAGAGTTCTTCACAAGTTGTGAACCATAATGCAAAACAGGGAAAAAAACAATGACTGATTTCAACCGGAAAGCCTTTCATGAACTGGAGAAGACAGTGCATGAATGCGCCTCTTATGCCAAGAGGATGCAAGATGGAATCACCCGCCGCTACAAAAGTGACGGAAGTGTCCTCACTGACACTGACATGAGGATTTCCTCAGTCATTGAAGAGGCTGTCTCAAGGCTTTTTCCAGAAGCGGCTTTTGTCTGCGAGGAGACGGAAGGACGTATAAGAAAGGATGCGCCTTACACCTTTGTTCTTGACCCTGTTGACGGAACCGATGTCTATTCACAGGGACTACCATGCTTTGCTGTCGCACTGGGTGTGCTTGATGAGAACAGGCATCCTTGCGGGGCGGTGATTGCGGCTCCACGCTTCGGAATCGGCACTGAAGAGCTTTTCATCAGCCTGTGCCCGGCAGAAGGCCTGAAGGTGAACGGGAAAGACTTTGTACCCCATGAAGGACGGGACACAGTCACTCAGATTACCTGCGGCTCGACAGATCTGGCAAGAATAGACTTCTCACGCTATGAAGGCAAGGTGCGTGTGTTCGGAAGCAGCATCATACACCTGCTCGGCCCTGTCATATTCTCTTCCATACAGGGCTGCATAAATCCTCCAGCCTATGTCTGGGATGTTGCGGCAAGCCATGCGGTTCTCCTCAGCCAGGGAATGGTTATTGAATACTGTGACGGAAGCGCTTTTGAATACACTGATGAGTTCCTTTATGAGAAGAGGAAGATGAAGTGTGATATCTACGCAGGGACAGAAGAGGCCGTGAGGATGATGAGACAGGTGCTGCCGCTCAAAGCCTGAAGACACAGTCTTCTGCAAGGGCGAAAAAATCCAGATACCACTCAAGCCTGTCAAGGCGCACGGAGAGCACCGCATCAAGATGCTGTGCCTGTCTTATATGCTCCAGTGCAGGATAAAAGCCCCTTTTCTCTGTTTCCATCCAGCCGCACTCGTCAAGTACCACAAGGCCCTCTTCCATCATGCACACAGTTTTATTCGCTAGGTCAAAGGCATTCTGGTGCACCTTGTAAGGCCCCTGAGGCGTCCGCTCCATGAGGACTTCTCTGTGTCCTGTTTTCAGATTCTCAAGAAAGAGCCTTTTCTTGCTTTCATCTTCCGCCGTGGTCACAAAACCTTCAGAACCTGTGTAACAGGACAGAATGTAATGCGTTTTTCCTCCGCCTGGAGGTGCTGTTATGATTCTACAGTTCCTCATCGAAGAACGACTCCAGCACATCGTAGGCCTTCATGCTGTCTTCTCTCTCAATGACAAATGTAAGCTCGTTCATCGTCGAGACAATCTCAGTGAGGTTTATATTCTCCCAGGCAAGCTTCCGGGATGCCATGTAAAGGATACCAGGTGTCTGCAGGAAGCCCGATTTGAAGAGAATCGTGAGAGCCACCATGTTCTCCTTGCGGTGCAGTATCTCCTGCCCTTCAATCATCTCGTCAAGCGAGGAGCGGAACTTGTCCGACACGGCGATTGAGATCTCATGACTTCCTATAGTCACGTTCAGGAAATCACCCTTCTGGGGCTTGACCTTGTCATAAAGACCTGAAAGACGGCTGACAAAAGTGTCGGATCGAACCAGATTCACGTCATAGATATTCGTCTTCATGCTGATCTCATACTCTATTGAATGATGTTCCTGCGTCTCCTGACTCTCGATAAGTTCCTGCGCATAGCGCCTGACTGCCATTACAATGGCGGCAAGCTTCACAGGCTGGCCATACAGCTGCTCCACCCTCGTCTGGATAAAGCGTGAAAGGTTTGAATAGCTTATGACCTGCTGGATAAGCATCTCATTGATGAAAGGACTTCTGTTTATAACCTGCTTGACACAGCTGGAAATGGATGAACTCATGTGTTAAATCTGACACAATCTGTTATTTTTATCAATTCCATTCAACTTGGTTGCTTTTTCATGTAGAATAGATGCCATGAAATGCCCTCGTTGCTCATCCATGCAGGACAAAGTCCTGGAATCCAGACAGAACAGAGAAGGAACATCCATAAGAAGGAGAAGAGAGTGCCTCAGCTGCGGCTACCGCTTCACAAGCTATGAGCGTATTGAAGAAAAGCCAATCATAGTCATAAAGAAAAACGGAACCGAGCAGACCTTCGATCTGAGCAAGGTTGAACGCGGTATCAGGACCAGCACCGACAAGCTTAAGATAAGCCAGGCGACTATAGAACGTCTTCTGCATGCAATCGAGGACGAGGTTATCGAGATTGCAGGACATGAAAGAAAGATCACATCTTCCGCAATCGGAGAAGCGACGCTGAGACAGCTTTACAAAGTCTCAAAAGTCGCCTATGTGCGTTTTGCCTCCGTCTACAGGGAATTCAACGACCTGGACAAGTTCATCGAGGAAATTGAGAACATCGCAAGAAGTGTCACTCCAGAAGAAGAATCCCGTTAGGCATCGAACCACTTGCCTCTCTGACTCTGCTCAATCCTGTCGTTGAGGTGCTCCGGCTTGAGGATTTCATTGGCACAGTCAAGAGCGAAGTTGTCGCTCATTCCGGCCACATAGTCCAGCACCAGTCTGCTTATATCACCCTCGCGCTCTATATAACGGTCCTTAAGCTCGACAAGGTGCGCATAGAAACCGGCCGCAAGCATGTTTTTCTCATCATCGTAGCCCTTCTTGTCATAACCATATGAGGAAACAAGCTCATCCAGATAGGAGACAATCAGACGCATCAGTCTGGTGAAGTAACGCGTGTAGCCTTCCAGGATTTCATTGCGGTAGATATAACGGTAATTGTAATCCTTCATCTCGAGCACTGCGGCGAAAATGTCATCGGAGAACCCGATTCCCCTATCAGGTGATGACGATGTGATTATGTCATTGACAAGGTTGTTTATGATTTCGCTGTTGCTGCTTCCAATCAGTTTCACCACCTCACTGTCCACAGGAGGCGCATCATCAAGAAGCCCGAGGCGGCGGGCATCCTCCCAGTCGCGGCCAAGGTATGCGATGGAATCAGAGAAGCGGACAACCACGCCTTCCCAGGTTGAAGGGACAAGACCATGGATTGAGGTTATCGCATCAAGGTCCTTGACTTCACCTGATGGTATGATGCGCTGAACGAACTTCTCGCCGCAGTGAGAGACAATGCCATCCTCTACCGCATAGCAGAGATTGAGACCCCGCCCATGATTTGCAAGCATCCTCACGACTCTCAGTGAATTCACCTCGTGCTGGAATACCCCCAGCCCCCTTTCCCTGAACAGGCTGCTGATTATTCTCTCTCCGACATGGCCGAAAGGAGTGTGCCCCAGGTCATGCCCCATGCCGATTGCCCAGCTCAGCTCACTGTCGAGCCCAAGGGGGCGGCAGATTGTCGAGGCGATGGATGCTACATGCAGCACATGCTCCATCCTCGTGCAGATATGGTCATTGGCAGGTGCGAAGAAAACCTGAGTCTTGTGCTTCAGGCGTGAAAACGGTGATGAATGTATGATTGCAGTGGTATCGCGGTAGTAGGCTCCGCGTATGTCTTCCTTTCTTTCTCTCTCTCGTCTGGTAAGCAGTGAGCCATCAAGAGGGTTGATAAACTTTTCCATGTGCCCATCATAGCATGAATATGCTGTCCAAAAGGAGTATTTTGCTTTATATTTAACCTATGGTTCAGTACATAGTCCCGCTTTCATCCCTGCTGCTGTCCTTTCTGGCAACCCTTGCCTGCCTGAGGTTCATCTTCTCACGTCAGGGACTTTTCTGGATAATCCCGGTTGTGGTCTCCGTACTGCTTACCATGAGCAACGGCTTCAACATCTTTCTGCCGGCTGTCTCTCTGCTGCCGCTGACCAGCTCAGCCCAGCTGTTTTCCCTCTTCCTTTCCTTCTTCTGGTACATGATGATTGTGACCTTCCACTACGCATTGAAAAGGAAGGTCAGCCGTAACCGCTTCCTCAATGACATGAAAAAGAACTATACGGAATCCAGCTTCATCGAAAAAGCGGAAAACAGGGACTACAGGATATTCACCAGAAGAAAGAAGAAAAAGACAATGAATTCGTACTACCAGCCGGAGATCGGAGAATACCATAATGATACCGGGTCTCTGGACGAGTGACACTGATTGAAGTTATAATTTTCCCTCAATCAGGAGGTCTCAGGTGAATTTATTCATCACAGGTTTGAAGCACTCTGGCAAAAGCACATTCGCACCGATGCTGGCAAAGAGGATGTCACTTGTCTGTGCTGACAGTGACGATCTCATCCTGTCCTCTCTCAAGCTGGATTCAATCAGGGAATTCTACCGCAGTGAAGGCAAAGAGAGATTCTTGGAAGAAGAAGCCAGATGCGTGAAAAGTTTCTGTGAAAGCCATAAAGACGGATTCATTCTCTCTCTTGGAGGAGGGGCTGCAGATAACACCGGCCTCATGGATTACATGAAAGCTGAGGGAAAGATTGTCTACATAGTCAGAGACGAGAGAATCCTTCTGGAGAGAATCCTGAAAAAAGGCGTGCCTCCTTTTCTGGACCAGAATGACATCAGCGGATCATTTCACAGGATTTACACCTCAAGGGACGCAGTTTACAGGAAATACGCATCCCTCATCATCACACTTGGAGAATACGGGGACAAGGAAGAGACCTGTGACCTGATTCTCTCCCGTATCAAGGAGGCTTTCTGATGGCAGGTAACAGTATCGGCACAATCCTTCGTCTGACGACATTCGGTGAATCTCATGGCCCTGCTCTGGGAGGTGTCCTGGACGGCTTTCCTGCAGGAATCCTGATTGATGAGGACTTCATCAGCTGTGAGATGGAAAGGCGCAGGCCTGGAAGGAACCGCTTCTCGACACAGAGGAATGAACAAGACCGCATCAGCTTCCTGTCCGGCATCATGGAAGGACGGAGCACAGGCACTCCCCTTGCATTCATGATTGCCAACGAGAACCAGAAAAGTCATGACTACAGCCAGATAAAGGACATATACCGCCCGTCCCACGCGGATTACACATACAGCATGAAGTATGGCAATGTGGACTGGCGCGGTGGCGGCAGAAGCAGCGGACGCGAGACATCGGCGCGTGTTGCTGCAGGTGCGCTTGCCAAGCTCTTCCTGAAAGAGAAAGGGATTGAGATCCATGCGGGTATCAGGGCAATCGGACGCATCAAGGATGAAAGCGATGATTTCTCCTGGCCGTTCGGCAATGACTTTGACGCCGTGAATTCCAGCTTTGTCAAGGCTTTTCAGGATGAGATAGACAGGGCCCGTGAGGACTGTGACAGTGTCGGCGGCATCATCGAGTGCCGCATATTCAATCTGCCTGCAGGACTCGGGGATCCGGTATTTGACCGTCTCGAAGCCGGACTTGCCAAGGCAATGCTTTCCATCGGAGCCTGCAAGGGCTTTGAATACGGCCTCGGTTTCCGGAGTACATCCATGAGGGCCAGTGAAATAAATGATGAGATGTGCTTGAAAGACGGAAAGGCACACTTCATCACAAACAACAGCGGAGGAATCTTAGGAGGAATAAGCACAGGAGAATGTGTCACCTTCCGTGCCGCATTCAAGCCGACTCCTTCCATAAGCAGGCCGCAGAGGACAGTCACAAAGGATGGACATGAGACCATTATTGAAATAAAAGGCAGGCATGACCCGTGCATCGTTCCCCGTGCCGTTGTCGTTGTTGAGGCGATGGCGGCTCTGACTGTCGCGGATTTCTATCTGAGATGGAAAGCCTATGAGTGAAAGGCCTCTTATTGTCCAGTCTGACCTGACACTGCTTCTGGATGTCCACTGCCCTGACAGTGACAGTGCACGCTCTGAGATCAGCCCTTTTTGCGAGCTTATCCGCAGTCCGGAGCACCTTCACACTTTCCAGTTAAGCAGCATAAGCCTGTGGAACGCCTGCAGCGCCGGGCTTGATGCCAGGTCCATCACAGGAACTCTTGAGAAGTGGTCCCGGTTTGACATACCGGAGACAGTCACCTACTTCATCAATGACAACTGCTCACGCTATGGAATCATAAGTTTCCTTCCTCTGGATGGAAGTTTCTTCACAATCTCATTCAGCAACGACAGATACAGACGTCAGGTACTTGCCCTGAAGGCGGTGCAGAATCTCATTGCCAGCCAGGATGATGAAATCAGAGTCCCGATGCAGCACAGAGGAGACTTAAAGGTGATTCTGACCGACAACGGCTTCCCTGTTGATGACTGCATCCCTCTGGTCAAAGGTCTTCCTCTGGACATCAGTCTCAGAGAATCGGAAAGCTTTTCTGTCAGGGACTATCAGAAAGACAGCGTGAAGGCCTTTCTCGGAGATGGAAGACCGGGGCTCGGGTACGGAGTCATCGTCCTGCCCTGCGGAAGCGGAAAGACAATAACAGGTCTTGCTGCAATGTCTGAGATAAAGACAAGCACCCTGATTCTCGCTCCGAACGTTGCAGCCCTTCACCAGTGGAAAAGAGAACTTCTTACCAAGACAACCATCAGCGAGGATGACATAGGAGAGTATTCTGCTGACAGAAAGGATATAAGGAAGGTGACACTGTGCACCTACTCCATGCTTGTGTACAGGAACACCACAGACGACGAGTACCACAACTTCAATGCAATCGCCTCTTATCCCTGGGGCTTTGTGATTTACGATGAAGTGCACATGCTTCCCGCCCCTGTTTTCCGCCTGTCAGCATCCCTTCAGTCGGTGTACCGTCTCGGCCTCACTGCCACACTTATCAGAGAGGACGGGAGGGAAAAGGAAGTCTTCTCCCTTGTCGGGCCGAAACGCTATGACGTTCCATGGGCAGAGCTTGAGAGGCAGGGTTTCATCGCCACTGCATACTGCCACGAAATAAGGATATCGCTGAGTGAAGATGCTGAACTTGATTATGCCCTCGCTCCGCGCAGCAGGAAGATAGTCATTGCCGCGAAGAACAAAAGCAAGCTGCCGGTCATTGAGTATCTGCTTGAGCGCCATCAGGGACAGCAGATTCTCATAATCGGGCAGTATATCGACCAGCTTGAGGAAATCCAGAAGCGTTTCAGTTTTCCCCTGATTACTGGAAGCATGAGCAACAGGAGGCGTGAGGAACTGTATCAGGATTTCCGTGATGGCAGGATTCAGGTGCTCATTGTCTCAAAGGTGGCCAACTATGCAATCGACCTTCCTGATGCAAGTGTCGCAATCCAGGTGTCAGGCACCTTCGGCAGCCGTCAGGAAGAGGCTCAGCGGCTTGGAAGGATACTCCGTCCGAAGTCGGTTGACAGCCACTTCTACACCCTCGTGACCAGACATACGAGCGAGGAGGACTTCTCCCTCAACAGGCAGAAATTCCTCATAGAACAAGGCTATAAGTACGAAATTGTCAGCTGGGATTGAATCTATGAACGCACTTGAGACACATCTGATGACACTTGAAGCAAATGAGTTCCTGGATACAGCCTCGCTGTACCTCGGTCCTGTCAGCATGCCGTACAACAAGCACAGTCTCATTAGCAGCCTTGTCTCATTCTTCTCTCAGCCCCTGGTGAAGGAAAACCTAATTTCTTCCATCACGGATGAGGAAAGCCGCATCCTTTCTCTCGTAAGCTGTTTTCAGCCTGTAAGGCAGGAGCGTCTTGAAGCCCTTTACACAGGAGCACATGCGAAAAGCTTCACACGGTGTGTCAGAAACCTTTTAAAACGCACCCTGCTCCTTTTTGATGAGGACCACTGCCTCAATCTCAACAGCAGCCTTGACTATTCAGCGGTTCTCAATGCTGAGGTCTTCAGCCAGAGCAGGAAGAGTGAAAAGAGGAATGTTAGGCTGAAGGAAACACTTAAAGCCTTTGCCTCTGTCGTAAACACTGAACATATGGGTGCAAGTACCCACAGCCAGAAGCGGACAGTCAGGGCCCATCAGGATGCCTTTGTCCTGCTGAGCCCAGAAGAGACAGAGACTCTCTTTTCTTCTTTCATCTCTGCCTGTCTTTCCTGCGGTGCAATGTATATCGAGGCGGAAAGCGTTCTCATTGATAAAGACAGGATGCTTTCATTCTTCTCTATGAGTGTGAATGAAATAAAGGCAGTACTTCTTGCTGGAGGAAAGGCGGATGAACAGGCCATGCATCTGGTTGCCCTCGCATCAGAGTTGAGAGCAGAAGAGGCAATACGGTTTTACCGAGCTGTCTATGAAGATGCAGATGAGGATAAGGAAATATACGAACGTCTCATAAAGCTTGATTTCATCATGAGCGACGATGAAGAGTGTTCACAGTCTGACATCATCATTCAGGATGACCTGAGCATCCGCTCTACCGGCACCAGTCCTGACAGCATAATTTTTCTTTTCTCCACTGTGGCTCTTGTGGACAGGATGCTCACCTACACTATATCAAAAGAAAGCGTGAAAGCCGCATTCGACTGCAAGCTGAGTCTGGACGAAATTTTCTCAGCCATAGGAGAATGCAGTGGTACGATGCGCACGCAGCTCGAGGACTGGAGAGATCAGTACGACAGAATCTGCCTGTATGACTGTATCTGCCTCGTGACAGATGAGAGAAATGCCCGCCTTATTGAGAATCTTCCGCTTCTGCAGATACATATAATCAGGAAAATCGGCCAGAACGCATTTCTTTTCAGAAAGTCAACGCAGGCCCAGTGGCGGAGGATTCTTGTCTACAGCGGCTTTGACATGCTCGGCAAGACGGAATGCGAAAAAGAAGAGGAAAGCGTAGAGGAAAACAACGATGAGACACACAGTACAGTCACCAGCGCCTTCCTGCTGTCTCAGCTTCCAGAACACCGTCAGGAAAGATCTTTGCAATGGAAGGAAAAGCTTGAAAAGGCGGTGAACGAAAAGGCCGGAGAGGAGAACCGCCAGGCCTATCTAGACCTTCTTTCCTCTGGCTGTCTTCTTTCCCCGTCCCAGATTGTCCCAGGCAGAATCTTTCCTGTGGCACGCAGCGCATCAGGTTTTGACTACAGCCAGAAGCTGGCTCTGATCAGGCAGGCAGTAAAGGACAGCTGCTCGCTTTATGAAATCACATATGCTTCTGGCAAGGTGACAGGAACCATAGAGGAGCTTAAGAAGGGCTCTGACGACTACATCCTCACTCTGCTCACACAGGAGGGAAAGAGCATCGAATTTTCTGTAGGACTGATTTTCCGTATCCGCCAGATTCTCAGCTGATTTCGATTGCAACGTTTCTCGGATAATGATAGCCGGTGAAAGCCTCAAACTGGAGCCGGCCCTGAGCGATGAGCATCTCCTTTCCATAGTGAAGGGTGCACCCCGCCGCCTGAGCATCAGAAAGGAATTTAGTCTTCTCAGGCTTTGTGATGATGTCATAGCAGATTTCCCTGCCGGTGAAGCGGAAGCCCTCAACAGGATTTTCCCAGCTGTTGTAACCGACAGTGGTCGTCTGGACAATGAGATCGACCTGACCTTCATAGTTTTTGAAATTCTCAAGCTTGTCGAACTGGCAGATATTGATCTGTGCGATGCGCTCAGCCCTGGAGAGAGTCCTGTTGAGAATGGTGACTTTCACATTCCGGTTCCTCAGAGCCCATACAATGGCATTGGAGGCACCTCCTGCACCGATGACGAGGGCACTGTGAATCCTTCCCTCCTCTATGTCCTTCTCAATCGGAGCAAGGAAGCCGTAATAGTCAGTGTTGATGGCCTTCCACATGCCTGGCATCCTGACAACCGTGTTGCAGGCCCCGATTTGCTTGACTTCCCTTGTAATATTCCCGCAGTAGGAAAGTACCTCAACCTTATAAGGAACAGTGACGCTGAAGCCACGCATCTTCAGGTTTTCGGCAAGGACGAAGAAGCTCCTGACTGAATCCGCAAGGAATGGCACATAGATTGCGTTGTACTTTATACCCCTGAAACCGGGATTGTGAATATAAGGAGAAAGGGAGTCTGTCACATTGTTCCCGATAATCCCGTAGATAGCGGTCTTGTCGTCGACCTGATCCGCACGATAAAGGGTCTTGAGAAGCTTCGCTGAAAGCTGACCCGGCGCGACCTCGCTGTCAGAACAGAATGTGAGCATGGAGCCCATGCGCTTGTAAAGGATGCGGGTGGCAATTCCGTAAGGCCCCATGCCGATGATTATCTTGTCAGTGCCGGCAAGTTCCTTCTGTGCATTGAAAAGCGTTATGACATCAGCAATCGAGCGCGGAGTGACAGCGACCTTTGCGACATCAGCACGGCGGCCCAGCTGCTGGATGCGGCTGAAAATGTCATCAGGGACTTTCTCGAAGTCATGCAGAGAGCGTATGATTTTTATCCCGCGGGATTCAGCCTTCTCATCAACTTCCCCCTTCTTGACATCCTCCTCGATGTCCACATAGCTGAAGTCACCGTCCATCGCATTGATAAGCTGCTGACGGCGCACCCTCTCTGAAAGAGCACACTTCCCCCCGTCCTGAACCCTTCTGTTGGTTACAATGCAGGGGATGCCTGCAAGAGAAGGAAATGTGGAGGCTTTCGCGCACTCATCCTTGGTAAGATAATCCAGCCGGAGCTCGGCCATGTCTATGTATTCGCGCTGCGCCTTAACTTTTTCGACACAGGCGGCTATTGTTGTCTCAGAGAGAGTAAGACAGATCAAAACATGTCTCCTTATAGTGCACTCCACTATACTTCCTTATGCAGAAAATTGCAAGCAAAGTGAATAACTATTCAAATTAATGCAATCTTCAGGTTAATTGCTGTATTGATAAGGAATTTGTATGCGCTGATGCCATGAAAGGCCGGCAGTCTGTCTCTTGTGGAGAAGAAGATGCCTGAAGCCGCAACCATATTGCCCATAAGCGCTCACAACTGATAATGTAGTCACCATGGTCACACTTCAGGTCAGCAACCTTTCACTGGCATTCGCAGACAGAGACATACTCAAGGACGTATCGCTAACTCTTGATGGTAAAAGCCGTGCGGCCCTCACCGGAGCAAACGGCTGCGGCAAGTCTACACTCCTCAAGGCAATCACAGGACAGATTCAGGCTGACAGCATGGAAATAAGCAGGACAAAGGGGATATTCATCTCCTATCTTGCACAGTCAGATATCGTGCTTGAGGACAAATCCGTATATGACACCGCTGAAGAAGGATATGCGCGATTCAGCAGGCTTGAAGAGGAGGCACACGTTCTCAGGGAAGGCCTTGACGAGTCGAACTACTTGCAGCGTCTGGAGAGGATCAACGAGATTGAGGAGCTGCTGGAAAGCGTGTCCTATTACAGAAGACAGGAGCGCATTGAGCAGATTCTCCAGGGACTAGGTTTCAGAAGAAGCGACTTCACCCGTGCGGCTGGAGAGTTCTCAGGGGGCTACCAGATGCGGCTTGCCCTTGCACGCATTCTGGTTGAGGACCCTGACATCCTCCTTCTTGACGAACCGACAAACTACCTTGACATCGACTCCATCGTCTGGCTCAAGAGCTACCTGAAGCTTTTCAAGGGAGGCCTGATGCTCGTAAGCCACGATGTGGACTTCCTTGATGACACCGTCACTACAGTCTACGAGCTTTTCAAAGGGAAGCTGACCCGTTACAGCGGCAACTATTCTGACTATCTCAGACAAAGGCAGATTGAAATTGAGGAGCTGAAAAAGCGCTACGAGACCCAGCAGGATGAGATAGAGAAAACTGAGCGTTTCATCGAACGTTTCCGCTACAAGGCGACAAAGAGCCGCCAGGTCCAGTCAAGAATAACAGCACTGGAGAAAATGGAAGTCATCGAGATTCCTGATCATCTGAAGAAGATATCTTTCTCCTTCCCCCCTGCCCCTCACAGCGGCAATGACGTGCTCATAGCGGAAAACATACACAAAGCCTATGGTGATAATGTAATCTTCGACGGCCTTTCATTCATCGTGAGAAAGGGCGAGCGTCTTGCCATCACAGGACGTAACGGTACTGGAAAGTCCACCCTTCTGAGGCTCCTTGCCGGTGCTGACACTGACTTCACCGGCACTATAAGGGACGGAGCAGGAGTGAAAAAAGGATATTACGCACAGGAGAGCGAGAAGACACTGAATCCTGCCAGCACCGTGCTTGAGGAAGTCGAGAGCATTGCTGACACAAAGGACATACCCCGCCTGAGGACGCTTCTTGGCTCATTCCTCTTCCAGGACGACGACGTGATGAAACATGTCAGCGTGCTCTCAGGAGGAGAGAAAAGCAGGCTTGCCCTGCTTAAGATCCTGCTTCATCCTGCGAACCTGCTTCTGCTTGATGAGCCGACAAACCATCTCGACATCAACGCCAGAGACATGCTGCTGAAGGCGGTCAAGGCATATGACGGAACGGTCATTTTCGTCAGCCATGACACTCATTTCATAAAGAACCTGGCTACACGCATACTGTATCTTTCTGACGACATGCCGGAGTTCTTCGAAGGTGATTACGATTACTTTTCCTACAAGCTTGAAGAGAAGGAAAAAGCCTTCCTGTCTCTCAAGGCAGATGAGAAGAAAGAGAAAAAGGCCGTCACTGAGACAAAACAGAGCGCTCATCAGGCGCAGAAGGAAAGACGCAACCAGATACAGAAACTTGAGCGTCAGCTTGACACTGTCACGGCAGACATTGACAGATGCCAGCTGGAGATTGCCCGGGTTGAAGAAGAAATGTCCAAAAGCGAGAACTACAGCGACAGCGTGAAGATAAGCCGCCTTGTGAAACGCAAGGAAGAACTTGACAGACAGATGGAAAGCCTGAACGAACAATGGTTCTCCATCTCAAGTGAGCTTGAGGAGATCAGCCAGTGAAAGAAAAGCCTTCCATCGATGAAAGCCTTAAGAAACGCGTGCGTCAGCTGATGGGATGCGTGATTCTGATATCGCAATCGGTAAACCGCCTTGAGACGCTGCTTGAGTGCGGCGTCAGCGTGACAGTCTGTCCGCAGGACACACCTGAGGACAGCACCGGCCTGACGGATCCCGAGGAGATTGTCCGCCACATCGCATACGAGAAGATGAAAAGCTACCTCAGGAGTCCTTCTTACAGGCCTCAGGAGCTGGCCATTGCCCTTGACACCATGGTTTCATTTGAAGGAAAGATGCTTGGCAAGCCTCATGACGCACAGGAAGCCAGGATGATGCTCTCCTCTTTCAGCGGTAAAAGACAGCTTGTCGTGACGGGTTTTGTCCTCCATGTTCCATCTCACGGCCTGATTACATCATCAGACAGGTCTTCAGTGCTTTTCTCAAGGCTTTCTGATGAAGAAATTGAAAATTACATAAACAGCGGAGAATGGAAGGGAGCGGCAGGAGGATACCGGATACAGAAGACGGGCTGGAAGCTCATTGACTCAATCTCAGGAAGCTGGTCGAATGTCATCGGGCTGCCGCTTGAGGCTGTTGTCAGACACCTGGAAACCTACACGTAAAGCTCGTCGTTATGCTCCTTTCCTGTCTCCAGAATCCTTTTGATGTGCTCATCGCAAAGACGGTAATAGACACTGCGACCATCCTTTCTGGCCCTGACCAGACGAGATGTCTTCAATGTCTTGAGCTGCTGGGAGATGGCACTCTGCCCCATATTGAGCCTTGAAGCTATCTCATTGACCGGGCACTCCCCTTCCTGAAGCAGGTAGAGTATCTTGAGACGGGTTGAGTCCGCAAAGACCTTGAAAAAGTCCGCCAGATCCATGTATTCCTCATCTGTCAGTGTCTCAAACATAGCTCAATCCTCCTTCCAAAGCCACCAGACAGGAAGCTGTCCCTTCTCAAGGCCGAGCTTTGACTGCAGTCTCATGCTGGCAGTGTTCGAGAAAAAGACATGGCAGTAAGGAATCCTGCCTTCTTCCAGTGCAAGGTTAATATCATGTTTTTCCAGAATCTGCGCATAACCGCGGTGACGGTATCGGTCAAAAACATGAAGCATACCCATGCTTCCTTCCTTGTGGAATCCTATAAAGCCCGCAAGAATGCCATCCACGAACAGGCCTGAAAGCCTTCCATTTCTCAAATCTACTCTCAGTTCATCACCATCAATGAGAGTATAGACTTCTCTCACTGTGCTGTAGTAGCTTTCGTCAAGGGTTCTTATATCACATTCTGAGGTGTCGCACCTTCCCTTCTGCCAGCTCCAGGTCCAGCAGCCTTCCTCATTGGCGAAGGCGTACTTCTCAATCAGAAGATTCCGGGTCTTTTCATCATGCACGCATACAAGATTGTAGATGGAAAGGTCATGGCGCTCCAGCACTCTTACGGCATCAGAGAGCGTCGCCACGCTCACAAGGCCGTCAAGACAGACAGCAATCCCGTCCTCATCGCAGAAGACAACCGATGAGTCCTCATTGTCCAGAAGAGATGCCATGTCTGCATATGACAGTCTGTCAATGGACACGATCTTTTCCCTGACCTGTTTCTTGTTCATGCCGCAATAATACCAGTTTGCCGTATCTTGGTTAATATTTTACGGACAAGATTATTTTTTTGGTGTATTGTCAGGAGTATGGAAAAAGAATTCACATTAGGCTTCATTGGTCTGGGTGTCATGGGTCACAGCATGGCACAGCATCTGATTGACGCAGGTTACACACTGAACCTTTACAACAGGACAAAGAGCAAGGCGGATGACCTGCTTTGCGACAGGGTGAGATGGTGTGACAGCCCGGCACAGGTCGCCAGCAGAAGTGACATCACATTCTCAATTGTCGGCTACCCCGCCGATGTCGAGTCCATCTACCTCGGTCAGGACGGCATTGCCAGCGGCATTCAGGAAGGCTCAGTCGCAGTCGACATGACCACCACACGCCCGTCTCTCATGCTCACAATCGAAAAGGAGCTGAAAAACAAAGGTGCCTTCTTTGCAGATGCTCCGGTTTCCGGCGGCGACAAGGGTGCAAGAGAAGCCACACTGACATTCATGACAGGCTGCTGTGACGAGGTATTCGAGCGAATCAGGCCATACCTTTCACTCATGGGAAAGAGCATAAACCACTGCGGCGGTGTCTCGATGGGTCAGCAGACAAAGATGTGCAACCAGATTCTCATTGCCGGCACGATGATAGGGCTCTGCGAGGCACTTGTCTACGGAGCTGCTGCCGGACTTGATGTTGCAGAAATGGTGAATACCATCCGTCCGGGCGCTGCAGGCTGCTGGTCTCTTGACAACTATGCTCCACGAGTGCTGAAAGGTGATTTCGAGCCCGGATTCATGATTGATCACTTCATCAAGGACATGGGGCTTGCGCTTGAGGAAGCGGAACGTATGCAGCTGTGTCTGCCAGGGCTTGCTCTTGTGAAACAGCTTTACACAGCACTCCAGGCTCAGGGAAAGGGGCGCAAGGGTACACAGATGCTTGTCCGCGTCATTGAACAGCTCAGTGCCAGGGAATGCTTCAGGGAGGCTTCCAATTGATAAAAGAAGACAGGAAAGCAAAACTGATTCTGCCTGACGGACAGCAGGTTGAGCTGTCTGTCATCACAGACAACATGGGTGCGCACAGCATAGACATCGCGTCACTGCGCAGCGATACCGGTTACATCACTTACGATCCCGGCTACATGAACACAGGCAGCTGCATGTCATCAATCTGCTATATCAACGGAGAAAAAGGCATCCTGCGCTACCGCGGTTATGACATTGAGGATCTCGTCGACAACTGTGACTTCATCGAAGTGGCCTATCTTCTCATAAAGGGCATGCTGCCGAATGCTGCAGAAAGACAGGAATACACCCAGCTGCTGAACAAGCACTCATTGCTTCATGTCGACATGAGGAACTTTTTCCGCTCCTACCCTCATGGAGCCCATCCGATGGCAATTCTTGCCAGCATGGTCGCATCCCTTTCCGCATTCTATCCTGAGATGGAAGAAAGAGACCCTGAGGAAAACATCGACCTCACAGTCACCCGCCTGTTATCGAAGATGAGGACCATAGCTGCCTTCTCCTACCGGCAGGACAAAGGCTATGACTTTGTCGAGCCGCGTTACGACTACTCCTACTGCGAGAACTTCCTCAACATGCTCTTCAGCTCACCGGTCATCGACTACCATCCCGATCCGGTGCATGTGAAGGCCCTCAACCAGCTTCTCATCCTCCATGCCGATCATGAGCAGAACTGCTCCACATCAGCTGTCCGGCTTGTCGGCTCATCTGAGGCGAATCTCTATGCCTCAGTCGCGGCAGGCTGCTGTGCTCTCTGGGGTCCGAAACACGGAGGAGCGAATCAGGCAGTCATGGCCATGCTTGAAAGGATAATCAATGAAGGACTCAGCGTGGACGATGTCGTTTCAATGGCAAAAGACAAGTCATCCTCCTTCCGTCTGTCCGGCTTCGGCCACAGGGTCTACAAAACCTTCGACCCGAGGGCCAAGATTGCTAAGAGGATGTGTCAGGAAGTGCTTGCTGCCGCACACAAGGAAGACAGACTGCTTGAGACAGCCATGAAGCTCGAGGAGCGTGCACTTAGTGATGATTACTTCATCGAGCGCCACCTCTACCCCAACGTCGATTTCTATACAGGCATCATCTTCCACCTGATGGGTATTCCGCAGTCAATGTTCACAGTCCTCTTCGCGATGGGACGTCTGCCTGGCTGGATTGCACACTATCTTGAGTGGAGACATGATCCATACCAGAAGATAGGACGTCCGCGTCAGGTCTATTCAGGGCCTGAACTGAAAAAGGTCATTCCGATAAACGAGAGATGAGAAAAATGGAACTGAACGAGATTATGAAATCCAGAGTATTCACTGTTCTTGGTGACACTCTCAACGAAGAGAAATACGCATACAGAATCAAGCATGCGCTGATGGATGCCGGATACACTGTCCACTGTGTCGGCAAGGAGCTGGCAAGCCTTAATGATGTGCCGGAAGAGGAAATTGAGGTACTGGATTTATGTATCAATCCTGTTCGCGGTCTTTCCAAGATCAGGGAATGCAGGAAACAAATCAGGGCGGTCCTGATTCAGCCTGGAGCCGGAAGCGATGAAATAACGCAGTATCTTGATCAGAAAAACATTCCCTGGCTTGACGGCTGTGCTCTAAAGGGGCTTGAGGCTATTAAGTAGAAAGCATCTCATATAGTAAGCGGAAAGGAACAGACATCCTTTCCGCTTCTTATTTCAGTGTTATTCGTTAAAGAAAATCCGGGTCTTTCACAAAAGTTGTGGGAATGAATAGCTAGAATTGAAAAGAAAGGGGCAAGCGCCTTATTGTTTAAATTGCAAAAAAAACCAACAAACAAGGAGCAAGCCCCATGGCCGATATTATCAGCTTTCCCAGCCTTCTGGTAGGGTTTCATCAGAATATTTCATCTATCGAGACAAGAATTTCACGTTCAGGAAGGTTGAATCACTTCCTGTCAGGGGAATATCACATCCAGGAAGGCCACAGAATCTGTTCTAAATGTAACAATACCGCTCATGTTCACGGTTCAGCTCAGATACACCTGTCTCATATTCCTCTTGGCAATGAGCTGAGCACATTGACCTTTGAAAGAATGAGGTTCAAGTGTCCTTGCTGTGGATCTACCTGGATGCAGGATGTTCCATTCAAGGCCAAAGGACACTTCATTACGGTTCAGCTTGAAACCTATGCTCATGACCTGCTGGAGAAAGGCCTGTCGAATAAGATGGTCTGTTCAATCACCGGTCTGGGGCGCAATACAGTTAAAGACATAGACATGAAACGTCTCGAAGGACTGTACACACAGGTGGGCACAGATGGAAAACGGCATCTTCTGAAGCCTGAACGACAGACTACAGCTATTGCTGTTGATGAAATCAAGATTCATGAAGGTCCAGTCTTCATCACTGTTATCATTGACCTTGAGACCGGTCATATCCTCTGGATTGCACACGGTAAGAAGAAAAAGGCAATCCTTGACTTCATAGAGCATGTCGGTAAGGACTGGTTTGACACCGTAGAGGCTGTTGTCTGCGACATGAACAGCGACTATCAGGAAGTATTTGAAGATGAATTTGACCACATCCAGGTGGTATTCGATTACTTTCACATCATCAAGAACTTTAATGAGAAGGTAGTCGCTGAGGTACGTAAGGATGAACAGCGGCGTCTGACCAGAGAAGGTAATATTGAAGCTGCTAAAGCGCTCAAGAAAACCCGGTACATACTCATTTCCAAACGTGAGACATTGCAGAAGAAAGACCAGGCTGCCATCAATGGAAAGATTATCGTACATGAGGGTAATCTGTTTCCCCGTTCTGAAAAGCTTGCCATGGGGAATAAAGAACAGAAGTACGATGACCTGATTAGAGAGAATGAGCTACTGTTCAAACTGGATTTGATTAAACAAGCTCTGGATGAGGCTTACAGGTCCCGTGATGAGATTGAAATGACTGAGCTTATATCCAACATCATCAACATCTGCCAGAAGACAGGCAATAAGCATTTCCAGTGGTTTGCAAGACTCCTGCTCAATCATTTTGAGGGTATCATTGCCCATGCAAGCCTGCCTTACTCCACTGGACGGCTGGAAGGATTGAACAACAAGGCCAAGCAGGTAATGCGTCAGGCTTATGGCTACAGAGATGATGAATACTTCTTTCTCAAGCTCATCGACTCAAGCAGGCACTCTCAACGGGGTAATCAGAAATCCCACAGAAAAAGTGATTGAACCGAAAATCCTGCCATTTCTGGCCGACTGCTCACATGTTTTTGACAAGCTCCTGTCCAAAAGCCTTTGTACCGAGACATCTGGCTCCTGTCCTGTCATCAAGAAGATTGTAGAAATCCCTTGTGACAGTCTTCGCTGCTATTGTCTTCTCCACAGCCTTGAGCACATAGTCAGCAGCCTCCCTGAGACCTTTATAGCGGAGCATCATCTCACCTGAGAGCACGAGCGAGAGGGGATTCACGATATCCTGTCCTGCGATATCAGGAGCAACACCATGAGTTGCCTCGAATACCGCAGTGCCGGTCTTGTAGTTTATGTTAGCTCCGGGTGCGATTCCGATACCTCCGACTTCGGCAGCCAGAGCATCGGACACATAGTCGCCGTTGAGATTCAGCGTTGCGATGACACTGTACTTCTCCGGCTTGAGCAGGATGTTCTGCAAGAAGGCGTCGCAGATACAGTCATTGATGAGGATGTCTGTGCCATCAGCAGGAATGAAGAGGCTTCCATCCTTCTCATATGCACCGTATTCATCCTTTGCAAGCTCATAGCCCCACTTCAGGAAACCTCCTTCAGTGAACTTCATTATGTTTCCCTTGTGCACAAGGGTGACAGTTTTCCTCCCATCATCAATCGCAAAGTCGATTGCTGCCCTGATCAGGCGTTTGGAGCCTTCTTCGCTCACAGGCTTTATACCGATTGCGCTTGTCTGTGGAAAGCGTATTTTCCTGACATTCATCTCGCTGGAGAGGAAGGAAATGACTCTTGCCGCCTCCGCGCTTCCGGCACTCCACTCAATTCCGGCATAAATATCCTCTGTGTTCTCCCTGAAGACAACCATGTCAACCTTTTCAGGATGCCTGAGGGGAGACGGAGTGCCTTCAAAATAGCGCACTGGTCTCTGGCATACATAAAGATCCAGAAGCTGCCGCAAAGCGACATTCAGGCTTCGCTTCCCCTTCCCGACCGGAGTCATCAGAGGGCCTTTTATGGCCAGTCCGACCTGGCTGATTCTCTCAAGTGTCTCCTCAGGAAGGCTGTCACCGGTCAGCTTCTCAGCCTTTGTGCCAGCAAGAACCTCCTCAAAGACAAGCCTCACGCTGTCGCCGTAAGCCTTGCTGACAGCATGCTCAAGCACATCAATCATCACCGGTGTGATCTCTGGTCCGACTCCGTCTCCTTCAATATAGAGGACAGGAATTTCCCTTACACTCATTTCAAAGCCTCCCTGATCTGATTCAGCCTTCCGCCCTTGAGAAGCATCTCAGCCTGAAGCGGAGTCACAGACAGCTTCATGAAGTATGTCTTTCCACCAGTGAGGTCCCTGACTTCCACCGGATGACCTTCCAGGCTTCTTTTTATCTGCAGGGCCGGATTGTCAATGACAAGCTCATCACTCATCTTTATTTCCTCATAGTCCTGCTGACTTGCGATTGTCAGGGGAAGAATGCCGAAGTTGCATAGATTCGCCTGATGGATTCTCTCGATTGACAGCGCCATGACAGCCCTGACTCCGAGATACATCGGACAGATTGCCGCATGCTCCCTTGAAGAGCCCTGACCGTAGCTGTAGCCTGCGACAATGAAGGATGCCCTGCCCTCGTCGCGCAGTGCCGCGCTGCGCTGATGAAAAGAGGCATCCACATTCTCGAAAACGAACTGAGAGTAAACAGGAATATTCGACCTGTATTTGAGACGCGCACCTGCAGGCATGATGTGGTCAGTCGTAATCTTGTCGCCGACCTTGAGCGATACTTCTCCTCTAAGCATATCTGGAAGAGACGGGCACTGTGGCGGCTGACCGATGTTGGGACCGCGGACAATCTCGACGCCAGAGGCATCAGAAGGCGGGAATATCAGCAGGCCGTCATCACAGATGAAGTCACCAGAGAAGCTGACTTCCGGTGCACTGACTATATTTTGATCAAAGGGGTCCGTGATTTCTCCTGTTATGGAACTCAGTGCGGCAACAACGGGACTGACAAGATATACATTGGCACTCTTTGTTCCGCTCCTTCCCTCAAAGTTCCTGTTGTTTGTCCTCAGAGAAACTGCATCGGTTGAAGGGCTCTGGTGATTGCCGATGCAGAAGCCGCAAGCACTTTCCAGAATCCTCGCTCCTGCCTTGATGAAACGCTCAAGCGTTCCATCCTCTGTAATCATCATGAGAACCTGGCGGCTGCCCGGAGCGACACCGAAGGACACCGTGTCGGCAATCCTCCTTCCTTCCAGAATACGGCTTGCTGTCACAAGATCAAGATAGGATGAATTCGTGCAGGAGCCGATAAGCACCTGATCTGTCTTCAGTCCCCTGAGCTCTCTGACCGGACGCACATTGCCGGGTGAATGAGGACAGGCGGCAAGCGGCTCAAGTGAAGAAAGGTCAATCTCGAAAGAATCATCATAGAGTGCATCCTCAGCTGCACTCATGGCCCTGAATGCCTCACCTCTGTGCTGGCGCTCAAGGAAGTCCTTTGTGATCTCATCTGAAGGGAACAGTGAACATGTCACACCACACTCGGCGCCCATGTTGCATATCGTGGCGCGCTCTGGAACGGAAAGGGTTCTGACACCCTCTCCTGTGTATTCAAATACAGTGTTCACATTGCCCTTGACACCGAAGTGCTGGAGAACAGCAAGGATGACATCCTTAGCAGTGACAAAGCCCCTGAGCTTTCCTGTAAGCCTGATTTCAACAACCCTGGGGCAGACAAGACTGAATGGAACGCCTGCCATGGCAAGGGCGACATCAAGTCCCCCGCTTCCGATGGCAATCATGCCAAGTGCACCTCCTGTCGGGGTATGGCTGTCGGATCCAAGAAGGGTCTTTCCGCACTGGCCGAAACGCTCAAGATGAACCTGATGGCAAATTCCGTTGCCTGCCCTTGAGAAGACAACACCCTTCTTTGCAGCCACAGACTGAAGATACCTGTGGTCATCAGCGTTCTCAAAGCCAACCTGGATTGTATTATGGTCGACGTAGCTCACCGCAAGCTCATTGCGCACCCTGTCAAGGCCTAGGGATTCAAACTGAAGATAGGCCATCGTCCCGGTCGCATCCTGAGTAAGGGTCTGGTCTATTCTTATCTCAACGGGGCAGCCAGCTTCCAGCTGTCCTGAAACAAGATGTTCCTTGAGTATTTTATAGGTCAGAGTTCCTTTCATAAGTCCTCCTGCAAACACCATTGAACTCTAACACAAGCCATCCTCGGTTGCAATTGACTCACTCATCATTTAGAATGTCCGTGTGGATAACAACATACTGCTGAACGCACCGCTTGTAAGCGCCTTTGCCGCATGGGCAATAGCCCAGTTCCTGAAACCGTTCATCTCCAGACTTATGGGGCACGGCTTCAACAAGCACATGTTCCTGTCAACAGGAGGCATGCCCAGCTCTCATACGGCCACAGTCATGGCTCTTAGCACATCAGTTGCCCTGACAAGAGGATTCCAGAGCTATGCATTCGCAATCAGCATCGTTTTCTCTCTCATTGTCATCCACGACTCAATGAACATCAGGATGGAAGCAGGGAAACAGGCCGATGTGATTAACGAATGGTCTAAAATCCTCTCGGAAATCCACAAGGACGGCCCATTCAAGCAGGAACACCTGAAGACCATGCTCGGACACTCCTTCTCTCAGGTTGCCGCGGGTCTTCTTCTTGGTATTCTTGTCGGACTGGTCATAACATGGTTAATCGCCCCATGGTAAATTCTCACTACAGGCTTTTCCGGCTCTGATTAATTTTTGCTCTTTACAAGATCAGGCTGTTTTCTCATCTTTCATTGCATGAACTGGCTTGAACAACACATAACACTTCAGAATTACGACGACAGGAATGCAGAAAGGGAGAATGCCTTCACACATTTCGCCGGAAGCATCCTTGCCCTGATTGGATTCATCTACATCATCATGTCCCTTGACAGCATGAAGGACAACGCAGTAAGAGCCGGCATGATTGTCTTCGGCATGACCAACATCCTGCTTTACACTGCCAGCGGCTTCTACCACTGGCTGCCGGTTTCAAATGCGAAAAGGATATGCAGGATACTTGATCACAGTAACATCTATTTTCTGATTGCAGGAACCTACACCCCATTGCTCCTTTATGTAGGTACTCCTGTGACATTCTTCCTGACCTTCTTCATGTGGGCCATTGCACTTCTGGGTGTCGGCTTCACACTCTTCTTCTGGGGACGGCTCAAACCGCTTCATCCTGTCCTCTATCTGGTCATGGGATGGATGATTGTCTTCTTCTGGTCCTCAGTCATCCCCTACCTTCCTCAGGGTGTGCTCAAGTATCTTGTAACAGGCGGTGTGATATATTCAGCCGGAGTCATCTTCTATGCGATGAAGAAGCTTCCTCACTATCATGCAATCTGGCATCTTTTCGTTCTGGCAGGATCAATCGTGTTTTATGTCGGACTGTGTGTCAATCTTGCCTGAACTATGATATTGTTCAGCTGATGAGCAGAAAGAAGACTGACGGTAAAGAGGCTTTTGAAGCCTTCTACAGCAGTATTTACAAAGACCGGTGGCCGGCACTGAGACAGGCTCTTACTGATGAGAAGAGTCCGGTATCCTATTCAAGGAACCTGTTAAAGGAATATTTCCTTGACGAGGCCTCCATCACAGCGGCATCCCTGCTTCCACTCAAAAAAGACGACAGAGTGCTAGACATGTGTGCGGCTCCCGGGGGAAAGACACTTGTCCTTGCATCAAGGATGAATGGAAACGTGACGATTGTCGCGAACGACCGCTCACGGGATCGCAAGGCCCGGCTGGACAAGGTCCTCACGCAGCATCTGGATGCATCAGTCCTTGAAAGGATTTTCACGACATGCAGGGATGCATCACGCTGGGGGCTTTATGAGAAGGATGCATATGATGCAGTCCTTCTGGACGCACCATGCTCAAGTGAGCGTCATGTCATCATGAGTGAAGAGCATCTTTCCATCTGGTCGCCTAACAGGCCTAAGCGTCTTGCCATAGAACAGTACAGCCTTCTGGCAAGTGCATTCATGGCCGTGAAGGAAAAAGGTTACATATTGTATTCAACCTGCTCTATTAACCCGAAAGAAGATGAAGAGGTTGTCGCAAGACTCTTCAGGAAAAAAGAAGGCCTCGTGGAAGAAGTGCCGCTTTGTGTGGAGAATGCGGAAAGCAGGAAATACGGAAAGATCATCATGCCGGATACCGCAGACGGTTCTGGCCCTATGTATTTTGCCCTGTTGAGGAAGCTGAGCAATGAACCATGTCGCGATAACCAGATGTGAGAACTATGAATACAGTATTGTGCGGGATGCAGTAAGAGAGGTGACAGCCGCATCATCATTTCCTGACTGCAAGGGCAGAAAGATTCTTGTCAAGCCGAACATCCTTTCTGACAGCAGGCCAGAAAAAGGAATCACAACCCATCCTGCAGTAGTCAGGGCTCTGGTAGAGGAATGTCTTGAGCGCGGAGCGGAAAAAGTCTTCATCGGAGATTCTCCAGGCCTTCACTCGCCTCACTTTTCTCCAGTCAGCTCAGGAATAGCCGCCGTATGTGAACAGACAGGAGCCCAATGGGCTGATTTCACTCAGGGCAGCGTATCCAGAACACTGCCGGACGGTACACGAATCCAGATTGCTTCCGTTCTCGACCAGGTGGACTTCGTCATCTCGGCCGCAAAGTTTAAAACACACCAGTTGATGTTTCTGACAGGATGTGTGAAGAACATGTTCGGCCTGATGCCAGGGCTCAACAAAAGCTCGACACATCTCCGCTTTCCGGACAAGAATGATTTCGCCCGTTTTCTACAGCAGCTTTTTGAAGTATCGAAAACGGCATATGCCCTTATGGACGCCTGCATCGTGATGGAAGGCGCAGGACCCGCGAACGGAACACTCAGATACGCGGGACTCCTCATCGGGTCAGACAATGCCTATCTTGTTGACAAGGCAGAGGCAATCATGATGGGTTATGATCCGGCCAGCATCCCAGTGCTCAAAGGCCGGAAGGAGCTTTCCATGAATGAAAGTTACCCTCTGCTTGATGCCCATGACCTTGTAATCAAGGATTTCAGGAGAATAGATGTGAAAAAGGCTGACAACCTCTTTTCAGCCCTTATCATGCCATTCTTCACACGTATCTTCGGCAAGAAGAAGACAGAAAAAGGAAATGCTCCGTCTTTCAGTGAAAAAGCCTGTGTACACTGCCTGAGATGCGTGAAAATCTGTCCGGCTCATGCGCTCAGCCACGCTGGAGGAAAAATAATAATCGACACAGGAAAATGCATACGCTGCTACTGCTGCGCCGAGATGTGTCCGGCTGATGCGATAAGCGTGAAAGAAAGCTGATTCTGCTGTCCGCTGGAAGAAAACCTGATTATATTTGAGTTAAATGAAATATAATCTTCTCTTCTGCATCAATCATGTCTATACAGATATATTGCTCGTCTCTCTTTTCTCAATATTACAGAACTCCGGCTTCGATGAGACAGACGTCTATATAATCAGCCGGGACCTGAATGAGGAAGACAGGAGAAAAATAAGAATTCTTGAGACAGAAAAAAAACGAATCACCTTCATAAACTTTGATGCAGCAATGCTGAAAGATGCACCTGTCACACAGCGATACCCGGCTGAAATATATTTCCGGCTGTTCGCATGCAATCTTCTTCCTCAGGACATTAATAAAATTCTTTATATGGATGTTGATACAATCTGTATTAATAAACTTATAGATTTATATAATACTGATATCAATAATGTATATTTTGCAGCCTGTACTCATACAAGAAAACTATTGACTAAAATAAATGCCATACGGCTTGATATAAAGAACAAGACAGAATCCGTTTATATTAATACCGGAGTCATGCTGATGAATCTTGATTTGCTCAGAAAGCATTTCGACAAGGAAAGAATCTTCGCTTTTTTAAAGGAAAACGGAAGAAGGCTTATCCTTCCGGATCAGGACATAGTGATGGCTCTGTATGGAGACAGGATCATTGTCCTGGATAAGCTCATTTACAATCTCTCTCCCCGCATTTACCATCTTACCGGTCATGTTCATTCTGCAGGCAGGATGTCAGTTGACTTTGTGAAAAAGAACACTGCAATCATTCATTTCTGTGGCAGGAAAAAACCCTGGAAAGAAGCCATGCCTCCGCTTGGAATCTTCTGGCAGGAAGCTGAAAAAAGACTGAAAACCTATCTTGACGAGAAAAGGCGATAAAGATTAGCTTCATTCTCTATGAGCATTGACCTTCACAAGGAACTCAACAGTGAACAGGCTGCCGCAGCCCAGAATATCCGCGGGGCAAGTCTTATCATCGCAGGAGCCGGAAGCGGCAAGACAAGAATGATCACATACAGGATTGCTCATATGCTTGAGTGCGGTATTGATGAAAGTGAGATCCTTGCCCTCACCTTCACAAACAAGGCAGCAAAGGAGATGAGTGAACGCATCAGATCCCTTGTCGGAAAGCCGCTGAAAAAGCTTACTGCAACGACCTTCCACTCCTTCGGTCTCGGGCTTCTCAAGCAGTACATCCAGTACCTGGGTTACAAAAACAACTTCACAATCTACGACACAAATGACAACACGGCTCTTCTTAAGCAGGTTATCGTCTCTCTTGGCCTTGAGGTGAGTGACTACAACACATACTCGCTTCTCTCAGTTTTCTCTGACATGAAAACAGGACGCATAAAGACTTTCGAGAATAAAGACAGTGCTGTCAGTCAGATTTATACTGAATGGCTTCTGAGTCAGAAAGCCTACAACGTCGTCGACTTCGATGATCTGATACTTCTTCCGATAAAACTCTTCGAAAAGCGTCCTGATGTTCTTGAGAAGGTTCAGGAGCGCTATAAGTACATCCTTGTGGACGAGTTTCAGGACACTTCCCTGCTTCAATACCGCTTTATCTCCATGATTGCGATGAAATACAGGAACATCTGCGTGGTCGGGGATGATGACCAGAGCATATACTCCTGGAGAGGCGCGAATTACCGGAATATCGTGAAGTTCGAGGAAGACTTTCCAGAGCGTAAGGAGTACAAGCTCGAAAGGAATTACCGCTCCACAGGAACGATTCTTGAGGCAGCTAACCAGCTCATCGTGCACAACAAGGAAAGAAAGAAGAAAAAGCTCTGGACTGAAGATGATGAGGGAAGCCGGATTTACGTAATCAATCCTGAAGACGAGGACGAGGAAGCCTTCATGATTGCTGAAGCTGTGAAGAAAAAGCATAAGGAAAAAGGTCTTTCATATAGCGATTTCGGCATACTTGTGCGCACAAACAGCCTGCTTGCCACCCTTGAGAACGCACTCATGGAAAACGGAATAGTCTGTCAGGTCTCCGGAGGCTCAAGCTTCTTTGACCGCAAGGAAGTGCGTGACATGATCTGCTATCTGAAAGTGATAGTCAATCCGGATGATGATGTCTCCCTGCTGAGGATTATCAACACGCCGCACAGGTCTATTGGACGTGTCAGCGTCGAAAAACTCAGACAGTTCGCAGATGAGAAGAAAATCTCGCTTTTTGACGCGCTTACCCAGTTCGCATATGCTGCAGATTCACCTGTGAAGGGGAAAAGCCAGGAGAACCTGAAAAAGTTCTCTAATCAGATACTTTCCTGGCAGAATGAGCTTAAAAACGGAAGAAACGCGAAGCTGCTGAATACAATCATTGAAGACACAGGCTATCGGGAAATGCTTTATGAAGAGTACCCTGACAAGCCGAAGATGATTGATTTCAAAATGAAATCTCTTGAGTTCCTGGTAAACAGGATTACCTGTTTTGAGAAAAACAATCCGGACTCCTCTCTGAGGGATTACCTGAATCTGATGAGTCTTGACGGCAAAGAGAATGCAGACAGGGAGGATGATAAGGTCAATCTGATGACAATGCATGCCTCAAAAGGTCTTGAGTTCGACACTGTCTATCTTGCCGGTGTCGAGGACAACATCATCCCGTCAGCACGTGCACTGGAAGAGGATGCGAAGAATATCGATGAGGAACGCCGTCTTTTCTATGTTGCGATTACCAGAGCCAGAAAGGAGCTTACAATCAGTTATTGTGAAAAGAGAAAGGACCGCATGGGCGAAAGCCATCTGGTCCTTCCTTCACGATTCCTTGAAGAGATACCCTCCTCTCTTTTCACTCAGGAAAATGAAGCTTATGAAAGCACTCCTGAAGACAGGATAGGCATGCTTAATGATTTGCTTAAGTCATTCGGCCATTTTTAGCTTAGCAGCATGTCTCCTGACTTTATATAGCCTTTTTTCCTCATGAATTCGCTTATTGCAAGCGTAATGACTGCAGGAAGAATGAAATGAAGCAGCAGTATCTGCCATAAGACGCCGCTTCCCATAACAGCCACTGCATTGAACTGTCCCACAAGACCGCTTGTTCCCATTCCTGCTCCTGATGCATTGTTAGACATCTTGAAAACACAGGTTGATACAGGTCCCAGGATAGCAGAACACAGAGTCGGCGGAATCCATATTTTCCAGTTCTTCCAGATGTTTGGTATCTGAAGCATGCTGGTACCAAGCCCCTGACTTATCAGCCCGCCTATTCTGTTTTCCCTGTAAGAAGCAACTGCAAAACCTATCATCTGACAGCAGCATCCGCAGCATGCGGCTCCTGCAGCAAGCCCGTCAAGCCCAAGAGAAATGCATATTGCAGCAGATGAAATCGGAAGAGTGAGGACCATGCCTACAACTGTTGAGACAAGTACTCCCATCGGGAAAGGATAAAGAAGAGTGAGCTGATTGATAAATGCCCCTATTGCATTCATCAAAGCAGCTACTGCAGGAGACACCAGTATTCCAGTAAAAGAACCTAAAAGAATCGTAAATACCGGGACAAGTATGATATCAACCTTTGTCTTGCCTGAAATCCATTTCCCGCAAAGAGCACCTACAAGAGCAGCAATTGTCGCTCCAAGCGGTTCACCTGTAGACAGAGCATAGGTTGTAAGCGAAATTGTACCTGCTCCGACAGCACCGCATACTGCAGAAGAGAACCTTGCCAGTGGTGGTGCTTTAACAGCATTTGCAACACCGATACCAATTGCAGGACCAGTCATATACTGTGCAATCTGTCCAATAGATACGAGATAATCAAGCCCAGCATATGTTCCAATCTGTTTGATTATCAGGCCGATGATGAGGGATGAGAACAGACCCTGTGCCATCCCGTTAAGAACCTGAACAATATATTGTCCGAGGTTCACATTCTTCTCAGAAGCTGTCATATAAGCCTCAGCAAAAAAAGAAAATGCGGATGACATAAACAGAACTGAGGTTTTGTCCTCAATCCAGGCCTCCAGATTGTGTGAAGAATATTATATACAGGATGCAATGAAAAGACTCTAATTTAAAAAATATGAACTTTTTGCAAATTCAATATCTAAAATTAACTAGTTAAATATAATAACTATATAATTTAGATTTTATTCTATAGAATAAATATACAATTAAATTTTTATAAAATACGTTCATACATCCGATATCGGTATTTATAATCGTAAATATTTAATATTTGTTTAGATTATTTAGCCATAATCACCTTTCCGATACTCAAATGAAAGACAACTATTCAAGATAAATAATTTAAATATAATTTATAATTTTAACTTTAATATTTATTTATTGTATCTATACAATAATATTATATATATTATATGGTTTTAATATATATTAAATATTTTATTAAATATTTTTTCTATGATTTCTTGCGGATTTAAATGAATAAATTACATTTTAATTAATCGTTTTTTTATCAAATTCAACTGATATCGTACAAAAGGAAATAATTTCTTGTATTCTTCTTCAGATAAACTTGCTTTGTAATTGTACAGATCAACATATTTGTACTTCTGATATTCTTTTGAAAATCTTTCAGGAGCACTTGCTGTTGATATTCTTTTGTCTGATACAACCAGGTACAGTTCCCACCTGTAATGCCAGAATCCAAGTGCATGAATGAGACTAATATTTACCTCACTTCTATCCAGATGAACACCTGTTTCTTCATAAAACTCTCGAAGAGCTGTATCAAGATAGTCTTTATCTGATGCTTTGTCGAAGCCACCACCGATAAAGGCCCAGACTTTTGGATGACTTCGAAGCTGCATGAGAACTTCATCATTACATACATAAGCTATTCCACCACCACAGTAACCATCAAATATTAATTTCTTGAGTTTCTGCAGTATTTTCATAGCTTTTTTCTTTATAGTTGTATTATAAACTTTAAATTTCGTCTGAGAAATCAGTTTAAATTATATATAAATTATAGCATATCAATACAATTAATATATAATAAAGATTAATTTTCAGAATATTTCTTATAAAATTCTTTAAGTGCGAATCTTATTCCAGCAGCCCATCCAAGTCCCATGCTGTCAAAAAGTTCTTCAAGTTCTTCTTTAAATGAAGGTTCAATAGAGAATGTTGTAAGAATCTTTTTTTCCTTTCCCTCTTTCTTGGAAAAGATTTCTTTCGCCTTTCTCTCACTGAGACTTTCTTCCCTGAGCAGTTCTTCATTTTTCTTAAGTGCCATTCTATTTGTCCTCCCTGAGCTTACTTCCAGATATCCTTATACAATTCATCAAACACTTTCGCTGTGGTATCTTTCATTCCCCGCCCTCGTACCTTGAAAAGCTGAGGAGCTTTACCGGCTTCCTGGCTTTTCCTGAAAACAGGATCAACCGGAATCTGATAAACCTTGTAATTGCCACTCTCTACAGCAGCAGCGTAAATATCACGATGCTGTTTTATGCGTGTATCAAAAGAATTGATAATAATCTTGTCATGTTTAACATTCGAGCGCAGATTCTTTCTCAGTTTCTGAAGTTCAGTAATGAAAATCTCAAGACCATCAAGACTGAAGACCTCACTTGTCATCGGAGTGATGACTTCATCACTGGCAATCAGGGCATAGCGTTCAAGCATTCCCAGACCAGGGGAAAGATCCATGATTATATGGTCATAATCAGAACTGACTTCTTTAACTAAATCCTGAATAACGAAAGGTTCTTCGCTCAGTTTGGTTTCTGAATAGGTTTTAAGAGTTCCACCTATACCAAAAGTTGGCAGTAAATATAAATTGTCAACTACAGGAACTTTTACTATTGCATCTTTTACAAAGCACTTGCCCTGCAAGACATCAGCAAGCTCAAAAGCAGGAGCTGTCTGAAGAAACCAGCTGGAAATATTTCCCTGGGGATCACAATCGATGACCAGAGTCTTCTTGCCATTCAAGGCAGACTGACAGGCAAGTGTTCCACTTATTGTGGTTTTGCCGACACCACCTTTTTGCAAATGAAAGGCTACTGTTCGCATCATTTATGTTCCCCCATTCAGATTTTAATTCATTATAAGTTTGTAATAGGAATAATGCAATATTAACAAGAAATAAATTAGAAAAAAATAAAAATCTATAATTATAATATTGTTTATTTATATCAATTTTGTATATTTTATATAATTATTACATTAGATTATACAAAATATCTACAAAAAATATTTTATTTTATACTAAGAATTTTTATATATATAAACAAATTTGTTTTTGCGATAGTATTTCCCCATGAACATTTACAGCTTCAATGTAAACGGACTAAGAGCAATCCTGAAAAAAGACTTTAAACAGTGGGTTGAAAGAGTTTCACCGGACATTCTCTGTCTTCAGGAGACAAAACTTTCTGACAGAGACTTCAGTCTGGATTTACCCGGATACCATCAGTACTATTCTGTCGCTGAAAAGAAAGGATACAGCGGAACGGCGATTTTCTCAAAAACAGAACCTCTGAATATTTCTGAAGGAATAAGCATCAGTGAACATGACAGAGAAGGACGTACCCTTATCGCTGAATATGACAACTTCTATCTTGTATGTGTCTATGTACCAAACTCTCAAGATGAGCTGAAACGGCTTGATTACCGTCAGATATGGGACAAGGATTTTGAGGATTTCGTTGTATCACTCAAACAAAAGAAAAGTGTGATATTCTGCGGGGATCTAAATGTCGCACATGAGGAAATCGATATAAAAAACCCGAAGACTAACACCCGCAATGCAGGCTTCACGATTGAGGAGAGAAATGATTTCTCAAGACTTCTTTCAAGAGGATTCATTGACAGCTTCCGCTATCTTCATCCTGATGAAGTGAAGTATTCCTGGTGGTCGTACAGATTCAAGGCCAGAGAGAAGAATGTAGGATGGAGAATTGACTATTTCGTGCTTTCTGAAGATCTCAAGGACAGACTGACAGCAGCTGAAATTCATAACGATGTATATGGTTCTGATCATTGTCCTGTATCGATTTCCATAGATTTGTAAGGAACGATTATTTTAATCTGACCTTTTGTTATCATAAAAAATTAATCTCCTTGTAATTTTTTATTTACAAGGAGATATTTATTTGTCAGCAGTTCTTACAAACTAAATCTGACGCACCATTCATTTAAGGTATTCAGGTATTTCCCCACGCTGCTCGAAGATCTTTCTCTTCTGGGTGTCGAGAATCTTCTTGCACATTCGTATGGATAAAGGAGTGACTTCAACAAGCTCATCGTCCTTAATAAACTGAATGGCACTCTCAAGAGAGGGCTTGACTACTGGAGTGAGGGCTACAGCTTCATCCTTACCGGAAGCACGGAGGTTTGTGAGCTTCTTTGTCCTCGTAGGATTAAGCATCAGATCGCCTTCCCTGTTTCTCTCTCCGACCACCTCTCCTTCATATACATCGTCACCAGGGACAATGAACATCCTTCCACGGTCCTCAAGCTCCCAGATTCCATAGGCAACTGCAACACCGCTGCGGTCACAGATAAGAGAACCAGAATAACGGTCAGGGAAATCACCTTTATATGGTTCATAGCCCTTCATGTAGGTATTCATTATTCCAAAGCCTTTTGTGTCCGTCAGGAATTCATCACGATATCCAATAAGGCCTCTGGAAGGAATCTCAAAGCGGATTTTCACCCTTCCGCCAGCAGTATATGTGATATCGCTCATGATAGCCTTTCTCTTGCCGAGTTTCTCCATAACGATGCCACTGCTTTCCTCCGGACAGTCAATGAGAAGATACTCAACAGGCTCTGTTTTCCTGCCGTTCTCATCAGTCTTGAAGATGATATGCGGTCTTCCGACACAGAATTCAAAACCTTCTCTTCTCATCTCCTCCGCAATGATGGCCATCTGAAATTCTCCCCTTCCTTTCACAATGAAGGTGTCATCAGGATTCTTCTCAATCCTGATTGAGACGTTCCGCAGAGCCTCACGCTGAAGACGCTCCCAGATCTTTGCACTGGTCACTGCCTTGCCTTCTTTGCCTGCAAGAGGAGAAATGTTCTTGCAGAACATCATTGATACTGTAGGCTCATCTACAGTTATCCTCTCCAGGGCCTTCTTATACTCCCTGTTGCAGATTGTGTCTCCGATTGAGACATCATTCACACCGGAAAGGACAACAATGTCGCCTGGCGAGACAGACTGCACTTCCTTGAATACAGGGCCGTCATAAGACTGAAGTCTGGTGACTCGCAGATTCTCCTCTCCATCCTCTTTAAGGCATACAAGAGAATCATTGGTGCTGACACTTCCGTTGATTACCTTTCCAATCGCAAGACGGCCAAGGAAATCAGAATATGAAAGGTCACTGACCAGCATCTGGAAAGGCTCCTCGTCATCGTATTCAGGAGCCGGAATATAATCGAGTATGCAGTCAAGAAGGTCATGAAGGTTATCTTTTATATCCTTGAGACTTCTGCCACATACACCGGTTCTTCCGTTTGCATAGAAAACCGGCACCTCAAGCATTTTCTCATCTGCACAAAGCTCAAGAAGAAGGTCGTAAACCTCGTTGAGAACCTCATCCGGGCGGGCATCGGATCTGTCAATCTTGTTGATAACAACAATGACCGGCAAATCTTTGTTAAGTGCTTTTTCAAGCACGAACCGGGTCTGAGGAAGAGGGCCTTCAGCGGCATCGACGAGAAGAACGACTCCATCAACCATGCTGAGACCACGCTCAACCTCACCACCGAAATCAGCATGGCCCGGTGTGTCGATTATATTGATTTTCACATCTTTCCAGCGAATTGCGCAGTTCTTTGCACTGATTGTGATTCCACGTTCGCGCTCAATGGCACCTGAGTCCATTATTCTGTCCTTGACCATGTCTTTTCCGACAAGGCCGCTCTGGTGGAAAAGCGCGTCAACCAGAGTGGTTTTACCATGGTCGACATGTGCGATTATTGCAATGTTTCTTATATTTGGATTTGTCTTTTTCATAATTCCGCAAGAAAAATACCACAAAGGTTTCTTTCTTGCTACTGGTTCATGATAATTTCTTTCCGATAATATAATTAACCTTTGTCAAAACATAAGAAAAAATTAAAACAGATTTTATTTAATAATATTTATATAATTACTGTTAATTATTCATTTAATAATATATAACTTATTATATTTTATTTATATGTAAAATCGACTGTATATATTAAGTTTGCATTTGTAAATACATGAAAAATAATCTCAGCCAGAAGCAGAAACACTTCTGGCTGAGAAAGAAACAACTATGTATTCAGGCTGAAACCTAAAAAGCCTCATTCAGGATGCTGACCACATCCTCCCTGCTGACCGCTTTCGGGTTGACAATCATTGCCCCGTCATTTATCGCCCTGTCAGCAATCTCATCAAATGCAGATGAATCAACTTTATTGTCCCTAAGCCGGAGAGAAAGACCGGAAAGACTTGCTATTCTGTTTTCAAAATCACTGATGATATCAATGCAGCGAGAAGCTCTGTCTTCCTTTCTGATTGCAACATATTCCTCTGGCTCTACAAGGAAACTCAGAATTTCGGCATAGTCATCCTCGCATTTCTCAAGATTGAAACGCATGCAGTGCGGAAGGAGAATAGCCATTGCAAGCCCGTGAGGAACGCTGCATACACCTCCGAGGCTGTGGCCTATTGCATGAACAATGCCGACCATGCTGTTTGAGAATGCGGAACCTGCGAGCAGAGATCCGTTTGCCATCGCAAGACGGGCCTGTTTGTCATGCGGAGTCTTTATACACTTCTCAAGATTCTGAGAGATAAGCAGCATGGCGCTTCTTCCAAGTGACTGGCTTACAGGATTCTTCTGAAGACAGGAATATGATTCTATTGCATGAGTCAGCGCATCAAGACCTGTCATTGCTGTTATTTTAGCCGGCATAGACAGGGTGAAGCGCTCATCAAGGACTGCAAGATCCGGAAGAAGAAACTGGCTTATGAACTCCATCTTGAGTTTTCTCTCATTGTCCTTGATTACAGCTACTGCAGTGGCCTCGCTTCCTGTACCGCTTGTTGTCGGAACAGCTGCAAACGGGATATGACGGGCGTAAGGAAGCACTTCAGCTCCTACGAACTGCATTATATCGCTGCCGCCCTGACTTATAAGCATCCTCACACCCTTTGCAGTATCAATCACAGAACCTCCGCCAAGTGCGACTATACTGTCTGCATTTACCTGCCTGTAGATGTTGGCAATCAGATTAACGACTTCAATCGAGCTGTCTGATGGGATATCTGTAAATACTCTGACAACCTGGACACCGCCTGAGACAAGAGCATCGGTAAGTGTCTTGACCTGACCGAGCTGCTCAAGCACCTTGTCAGAAAGGACAAGAACTCTTGAGGATCCGAGAAGAGTGAATTCAGATGCAATATTCTCCAGTGCATATTTTCCTGAAAGAATCTTTCCTGGAGAGATGAACTCATAATAACCTGGTACTTTCATTTCACACTCCGACAAAAATCTTTCTGTAAACACGCAAGGTTGAAAATTCCTTTGTCTCGACCTTCCTGAGTATTCTCTTTGTCATCAGACGCGGGAAAAGATAGCTTTCTGCGATGTCAATGCAGCGGACAATGCTCATTGTCTGGCAAATGTCCCCGCTGAGCATGAAACGGTGTTCGGCATAAGCTCGGGCAACCCCTATCTGTCCGGTAAGGACAAGGAATGCCGCGTCAATTGAGCGGAACGTTATAGTAATGTCACAATTTCTTTTCTCTTTAAGACGGACTAATTTCTCACCCTGCTTCGCAAGAACGATTCCAGGGCCGTTTACAGCTGTCTCAAGGGCAACTGTAAGTCCTTCTGGCCATGATCTGAACTCTGCCATGATTCTGCTGTCTTCATGAGCAAGAACCTTTATTCCCCTGTAAAGCACAAAGAGGACAACACGTGCAACAACACCCTTGAGGCTGTTGCTAAGTTTCTTAAATAAGGAAAGCTGACTCATGGCCTTTATTATTACTAAATTCTAAATATTGTCAATATAAACAGATTTTTAAAATGCGTCATTATCCAATGAAGCCAAGATGCTCAAGCAGAATCTTGAGGCCCATTGCGATAAGAATGATGCCTCCGGCAAACTCTGCCTTGCTCTTGAACCTGCTTCCGAATACCGCTCCGATTTTAACTCCTGCAGCAGAAAGAAGGAATGTGCACAGTCCAATGAAACATATAGCAGGAATGATTTCAACATTGAGAAAAGCAAATGAAACACCTACAGCAAGAGCATCGATGCTTGTTGCAATTGCAAGGGGAAACATGACAGCAGCCGAATAAAGAGCATTCTCCTCATTGTCTTCATTCCGGCTTAATGCTTCACGGATCATGTTCACTCCAATAAATGAAAGCAGAATGAATGCAATCCAGTGATCAACAGACTGTATGGCGCTGGCAAAACTCACACCAAGAAGATATCCGATCAGAGGCATGAGTGCCTGAAAAAGGCCAAACCACAATCCTGTAACCATCATATGTCTGAATCTCACAGTACCAGTTGAAAGACCTTTGCAGACAGCTACTGCAAATGCATCCATGCTGAGGCCGACGGCAATGACAAACAATTCAAAAAGGCTCATAAAATCCCCCCGGTGGAAATGCAAAAAAAAGACAAGAACCACCTGAAAAAGAAATATTCAGATAAGTCTCGTCAATTAATTCAAGACCAGGGCAAAGCCCAGTATGTTGACCTTGATGCTACCAGCCGGCAGCTGACTACTCCCTTACAGATATTGCACTTCGCATTATTACGGATGAAGAGAAAATAATCAATAAAAGAAAACAACCTCCCGTCCTAGAAAAAAGGAGGGTGGCGTAAAGAAAATAAATACACTGATCTCGTAAGTCAGAGAGGTCTGAGTTACAGAGATGCAGTATCGATGGTAATCTTGACTCGACGGAGTCGGGAGCCGGTGGCTATGCGAGCAGGTTTTGTGAAGAACCCATCATATGATGGAATTACTTCTGACTAAAAAATTACACAAGTCGCTGGTCATCGAAGTATCTTGTGAGGCTTCCCGCAGCGCTCGTTGAGAGGCGGGAATGACCTCTAAAATAAAAATGAGACAACATACTGCCAGTCTCTGAAATGACGCCTCCAGGACCCACCGTCAATAACTTACGGGAGGTGTGTATGGCATACACGCATCAACGATGGCCTGACATTATTGGGCTAGACTTAAGTAAGCAGACCTATTCAGGCTGCAAGCTTTCCGGAGAAGGATACACCAGACGGCGCAACTTCAACGGAAAGATGACTCAGAGCGAAGGTGGTTATGTACGCCTGCTTGATGAAATCAGTACTGATGATCTTGTCATCATGGAGGCAGGTAGTTCCTCATTCAATCTGGCACGGTTTCTCATCAACAACACTTCAGCTGAGATTGTTGTCCTTAACCCGGCACATCTCAGGCTGATCTGGGACAGTCAGCGGAAGACTGACAAGGCTGATGCAATGAAGCTGGCCTGTATCGGAAGGGACATGAGGCCGGAAGCCTGGCCAACAGTTTCAATCCCCACAGAGGAAGAACAGGCGGAAAGATCCATTGTCACCTTTCATGTGTATCTGAAGAGGAAGGAGACTGCTGACTACAACAGGTTCTTTGCCCTCTTCAACGGTGTCGGCTTCCCGGACATCGACAAGAAACGATGCAAATTGGATTCTGACTACAGGTACATGCTTGTCAGTGAACTTCTCACAGGACAGGCCCAGGATGTCGGAAGGATTATCAACTCTGGAATTGACCTTCTTTCTCTTCAACTGGCAGAAGTCGAGCAACAACTC
>CALXOK010000009.1 GCA_944390025.1 uncultured Spirochaetales bacterium
GCTGTAACTGACTTCGAGGAAGCAGGAAGAGTTCTCGAAAGAGAAGCTACCTGCCTTTAGGCGGGAGAGTTGTCACGAAAATAAATTTGCCTTGTTGACGCATTCCGCCCTGCTTGAGTACTTTATATTCATCTGATTGATGTTTGGGAGATGTTGTGCCATGGCGACAAACAATGCAGAGGCAATGGTGAAGACAGCTGTCAGCCTCGGACAGAAGTACAGTGAAATGACAGACAGAATCATCACACGGCTTTGCGGGTACAGCCCCGTCCAGGTCAAGGTTCTGTGTCTTATGTATAAAAATAACGGCTCAATTCTCCAGAAAGAGATTGAGAGCCATTTTTCTTTTTCACGTCCGGCAATCAGCCAGCTTGTGGACCAGATGGAATCCAACGGGCTTATCACGAGAACGGACGTGGAGAACGACAAGCGCAAAAAGCTTATCAAGATGACTCCGGCCGGAGCTGAGATTGCGAAGAAAGTCACAGGTGAACTGGGACGATTCTACCGGAAGATGGGGGAGAACCTTTCATCTGATGAGCTCAGAAACGCTTCAGAGATTTTCAGGAAATTAATTAAGATTTTGGAGATAAACGGTGATCATACTACTTTCTAAGAGTATTAGAGAGTACAAAAAGCCGGCAATCGCGACGCCATTTCTTATGATCGGAGAAGTAGCCATGGAGGTCCTGATACCTATGCTCATGGCTTTGATTATTGATAATGGTGTCTACAAGGGGGATATGGATTACATTGTCCGAATGAGCATCCTCATTGTGCTTGCCGCCTTTTTATCACTCTCGTTTGGAGTGCTGGGTGCCTTCACGGCGGCAAAAGCCTCCAGCGGATTCGCAAAGAACCTGCGGCATGATATCTTCTATCATCTGCAGGATTTTTCATTCAGGAACATTGATTCCTTCTCAACATCCTCACTTATCACAAGGATGACGACTGATGTCCAGAACGTGCAGCAGGCTTTCCAGATGCTCACCCGCATCTGCTTCAGGGCTCCTGTCATGTTCGTTTTCGCAATCGTGATGGTCGCAAACACTGGTGGAAGCCTGGTTGTAATCTTCGCCGTTGCCATTCCTGTCATCGGTTTCCTTGTCTACAAGCTGATGACTCATGTCCACCCGATATTCAACCGGGTGTTCCGCAACTACGATAACCTTAACCGCGTCGTAGAGGAGAACCTGACAGGTATCAGGACAGTCAAGGCCTATGTGCGTGAGGAGCATCAGATCTGGAAATTCAATGACTCATCAGCCTCAATCAGGAATGACTTCGTGAAAGCCCAGCGCCTGATGGCCCTGATGAATCCTATGGTACAGACTGTTGCATACGCATGCATGCTGGCAATCTGCTGGTTCGGGGCGCACCTTATCACAGGCGGCAGCATGGGAACCGGTCAGCTGATGAGCACTTTCACCTACACAATGCAGATTCTCTCCTCGCTGATTATGATTGCAATGATTATCACAATGCTGTCAATCAGCCGTGCATCAGCAGAGCGTATCGCAGAAGTGCTTTCCACAAAGGCTGACATGGAGCTTGACGGCCCCGGACTGAAGGATGTCGAGTCCGGAGATGTCGACTTTGACCATGTCAGCTTCTCCTATGGAGGTGAGGGGCAGGCCCTCTGTCTGAAAGACATTGACCTTCATATCAAATCGGGACAGATGATCGGTATTCTGGGCACAACAGGAAGCGGCAAAAGCTCTCTTGTCTCCCTGATAGCCAGGCTATATGATGCCACATCAGGTTCTGTTAAGGTCGGAGGCCATGACGTGAGGGACTACAACCTCACGGCTCTCAGGAACAGGGTTGCTGTCGTGCTTCAGAAGAACACCCTCTTCTCCGGCACGGTGAGAAGCAACCTCCAGTGGGGTGACAAGAATGCCACTGACGAGGAAATGACAAGAGCGCTGAAGATTGCCAATGCTGACTTCATTTTCTCTTCCAAGAATGGTCTTGACAGCATAGTGGAGCAGGGCGGAAACAACTTCTCAGGAGGCCAGAAGCAGAGGCTGTGCATTGCACGCGCCCTTCTGAAGAACCCGCGCGTCATCATCTTCGATGACTCAACAAGCGCAGTCGATACCGCGACAGACAGCCAGATCCGTCATGCCCTGCGCACTGATGTCAAGGATGCGACGAAGATCATCATCTCGCAGCGCGTCAACTCCGTTCTCGATGCTGACCAGATCATCATGATGGAGAACGGAAGGATTCAGGATATAGGAACACACGATGAGCTGATGGCCCGTAACGAGGTCTATCAGGCACTTGTACGTGTACAGCTGGGAGGTAAGAATGCCAGGACCGATGCATAATAGAGCTCTGGGAAAGAGCACTGTCAAAGACGGTAAGAAAACCTTCAAGCGCCTTTTCAAGGAAGTATTCAGCGGCAAGGCAAAGCTCAAGCTTGCCATCGTGCTTGTCTGTATCGTGATTTCCTCTTTTGTCACAGTCTTCGTCTCCAACATGATTGAGACTCTGATTGATGAATACATCACTCCGATGATTACCGGAAGGATGACGGACTTTGTCTCTCTTGGACATGCAATCATCCGCTGGGCCCTCATCATGCTTGTCGGTGTCCTGAGTGTCTACTGCTATTCGAGAATCATGGTGACGGTTGCACAGGACGCGCTGATGAACATCAGGAACAAGATGTTCAGAAAGCTTGAGAAACTCCCGATTTCCTACTACGACCAGACCCAGCACGGAGCGACGATGTCACTCTTCACGAATGATGTCGACACGCTCCAGCAGATGATAAGCCAGTCGCTCGTCGGCGTGCTTTCATCCATGTTCACTGTCATCATGGTGCTTGCCGCAATGATCCGCAACAGCTGGAAGCTGACGCTTGTCGTCCTTGCTGCGACTGCCCTGATGTTCTACCTGACAGGACTCATCGCGAAAAAGAGCGGAAAGAACTTCGTCAGCCAGCAGGCCAATCTTGCACGCGTGAACGGCTTCATCGAGGAGATGATCAACGGAAGCAAGGTCGTCAAGGTGTTCTGCCATGAAGGGGAGAGCGAGAAGGATTTTGATACAATCAACGAGGAGCTTTGCAAGACAATGACAAAGGCAGGCGGCTACTCGAATGTCATGGGACCTGTCTCAATGAACATCGGAAACATCCAGTACGTCCTCCTTGTATTTGTCGGAAGTGCCATCTGCCTCCTCGGAGGCGGTTTTGCAGCCGGCTACACAGTCGGAATGCTTGCCGCCTTCCTCCAGTTGTCAAGAAGCTTCTCCAACCCGGTCAGCCAGATTACCCAGCAGGCGAACTTCGTCCTCATGGCCCTTGCCGGTGCCGAGCGTATCTTCGCCTTCCTTGATATGAAAGATGAGGTCGACAACGGCTATGTCTCTCTTGTCAACTGCACCACGGATGCCGATGGAAATGTGGTTGAAAGCGACCAGAGAACAGGGCAGTGGGCCTGGAAGCATCCGCATACGGATGGAAGTCCTGTCACCTATACACCGGTTCGCGGGGACATTGAGATGCATGATGTCGACTTCGGCTACAATCAGGAGAAGATAGTCCTTCATGACATAACCCTTTACGCGAAGCCGGGACAGAAGATTGCCTTTGTCGGCTCCACCGGTGCCGGAAAGACGACCATCACGAACCTTCTCAACCGCTTCTATGACATACAGGATGGAAAGATCCGCTTTGACGGAATCAACATCAACAAGATCAAAAAGGATGATCTCAGGCATTCTCTTGGCATGATTCTCCAGGACACGCACCTTTTCAGCGGTACAATCATGGAGAACATCCGTTTCGGAAAGCTTGATGCCACAGATGAGGAAGTCATTGAGGCTGCGAAGCTTGCCAACGCCCATGACTTCATCATGATGATGCCGGATGGGTACAACACGATGATAGAAAACGACGGAGAAGGACTCAGCCAGGGCCAGAGGCAGCTTCTGTCAATCGCCCGTGCCGCTGTCTGCAATCCTCCTGTCCTTGTCATGGATGAGGCTACAAGCAGCATCGACACTCATACAGAGGCCCTTGTCCAGAGCGGGATGGACCGCCTGATGGAAGGCCGTACTGTATTCGTCATTGCCCACCGTCTGTCAACAGTTCGCAACAGCAACTGCATCATGGTCCTTGACCATGGCCGCATCATAGAGCGCGGCACCCATGATGAGCTCATTGCCCAGCAGGGTACGTACTACAAGCTGTACACAGGCGCATTCGAGCTTGAGTGACAGTCAGTACAGACATCAGGGGAAGGGGATGCAGAACAGCGTCCCCTTTCTCTATATTATGGGCAATCCTTCTCTGTCTCAGAGAAAATCAATGCGAATTAAAATCCAAATAATGAGATTTAAAAAGAGTTTTATTAGCAATTTGCTAATAAAACTTATTTAAAATATTATTTTACTTGTTTTATGTGTTATCTTCTGATACACTGAAGCCAGAGAAAAAAAAGGAATCGAAGGTAATGCTGATTAATTTCACAGTGAGCAACTTCAAATCATTTGATAAAGAACTGATGCTGAATCTTTCGGCAGCAAAAAGATTCAGTCTTGCTGACACGATTTCTTCAGGTGCATATAAAATCAATGTGCTTCCTGTGACAGGCATCTATGGAGCTAATGGAAGCGGAAAATCGAATCTTGTCAATGCGATTGATTATATGAAGAGAAGAGTCACAGCCAATCATGCCCCCTTCCCCGTACCATTCCGCTTTGACAGTAGTACTAAAGAGGCGGAGCCTTCTTCCTTTTCTGCTTTATTCATAGCCTGCAGTAATGTTATGTATCATTATGGATTCTCTGTGTGCGGCAATGAAATCCTTGAAGAGTGGCTTTCAGCATATTATGAGGGCAGGCGGGAGAGCATGCTTTTCGAAAGAAGCAGGAACAGCATTGAAGAAAAAGAATTCGAATATTCCTTCGGGCAGAAGTTTGTCAAAGCTTCAGTCAATGGCAGGAAATCCTATCTGGATTTCACGGCAGCTGGATTGAAAAGCACACAGCTCCTTGTTACTGAACTAGCACAGAAAGATGGCAACGATGCGGCTAAAGATGTTTTCAACTGGTTTTCTGAAAACCTTACTGTAATCAAACCCGATGCCGTGGCTGCCGCAGTTCCTTTCGCTTTTATCATGAACAGCGATTTGACAGATGAGGTGTCCTCTCTTCTTCAGGATATGGACTTTGACTTTGATGGTTTCGAGATTGCATCACGCACAGTCAGTCCGGACTATCTGCTCTCGCAATGGGAGAAAGATGCTGAGGAACTGGCTGTTTTCAAGAGTGAACTGGAATCTCCTGATGAGAAATTCTGGTTCCGTCCCAGTAACCGCTATGTGATGATTCATAAAAGCTCAGATGGCACAATCTATGAAAAAACCCTTCTTCTGAAACACCGGAGAAAAGATGGAAGCACTGCATTGCTTACAGTTGATGAAGCGTCAAGCGGCTTCAGGAGAATGCTTGATCTTGTCATTCTTCTTCTTGATAGTGAAATGATGAGAAACACTACAGTTGTCATTGATGAAATTGAAAGAAGCCTTCATACAGTCATTTCAAAGAATCTGGTTGAGATGCTGAGAAAAAACAGCGTTCAGAAAGGACTGATGTCACAGCTTGTATTCATTACTCATGATACAAACCTTCTTGATCTTGATCTTCTGCGCAGAGATGAGATTCAGTTCATGGAAAAAGACCGTGAATCCGGCTCATCCTGCCTTACAAATTTCGCTGAATTCAGAATCAGTCCCGGAATCAATGTAGAGAAGGGTTACCTTGATGGACGGTTTGGAGCCATTCCTCTGTTACATCATAATCTTGACTGGAGAAAATATGACAGGAAGAATCCGTAACAAACCGTCAATCGCAATATCAGGGCCAAGAAAAAAACACAGGGATGCTTCCCTCATAATGGTTGCCTGTGAAGGGGAAAAGACTGAAGCAGAATACTTTAGTTTCTCCTGCTTTCAGAATTCCAGAGTCAAGCTGTTTCTTATTCCCTCAAAGGATGGAAAATCTTCGCCTGTACATGTTTTCTCCAATCTGAAAACAGAAGCCTCTAAATACGACCTGAAAGCCGGGGACCAGCTGTGGATTGCTGCTGATACTGACAGGTGGCCATTTGATACGCAGATGAAGATTCTTCTGAACAGGAGAATTAAATCAATTCCAGTTCAGCTTGCAATCAGCAACCCTTGTTTTGAACTGTTTCTATATCTTCATTTTGCACCTATGCCTGCCTCTCCTGTTGAGAATGCACGCACAATGGAGAAAATGCTACGCTCTCTTCTTGGTTCTTATTCAAAATCAAATCTCGCTGAACACCTGTATTCTCCGCACATCATTCATGCAGTGGAAGAATCCGAAAAAACAGTTCATGGAAAAAACTCTCTGCCTGAAAATCCTGGCACAGATGCAGGAAAGCTTGTGAGAGAAATCCTCAGAAAATGTCCGGTCCGCGAAAGATGATAACTGGAAAACATTTCGTGCCATAATCCTTCTGCCTTATGTAGGTAGATTCAGTTGCTACAGCAGTCCTGCCATGTACAAAGGCAGATGAATGATTCCGTCTTTTATCATTACATCCTTGGTGTAGAGAATGTAAGAGTTTCCTATGCCAGAGGAAAATCGTGAGCGGAATTTGTCAAGAGAGGAGTACCGGTGGTAGTCTCCAGATTTGACTTCCACAGGTGCGATTTTCTTTCCTTCCGGAACCAGAAAATCGATTTTCATATGGTTCTCGCGGTGGAGAATGTCAGATTTGGAATGGAAAAAACAGCCTTATCTTTCATGCTACTATAATTATTCCTCAGGCGACTTCTTTGTAAAACTTTTCATCATAATAGTATATCGATTTTAAAATCACGAAAAAGCAATAGGAAAATTACTGATTCTGCACGAAAAAGCAGGTTATCAACAGCATGATTCTGCACGAAAAAGCAGGTTATCAACAGCATGATTCTGCACGAAAAAGCAGGAAGTCAGTCCTTTCTGATGCTCATTGCAATATAAACTGGAAGGACAAGTGCGAATACATAAAGGTTTTCCTGACAGAGCGTTTCAGGGAAGAGCCCCTTCAGGACAAGAGTGGAAAGGGAGAGTGCAGTGAGGATTCTGAAGACAGAACGTGAAAGCATCCAGTGAGTCTTCTTATGAAAAATCATGATGATGCTCTCCATAAGAGGAATAAGAATGAGGGGATTGACGAATATGATGTTCTCATTGCCGAAGGTCACATCATGGTTCGTGAAAAGCATCATGAAAAGCAGCACAGATGAAATTACGGCAAGATAGAGATAGAAAACGCTTGACACCAGAGCATAGGCCTTTCTGTTCACATGCCAGAATGAATACAGCAATACTGCGAAAATAAGTCCCGTCATAAGGCTTGAGATGACAAGATGGCTTTCTCCTGTCTGCTCAGGGGCTCCTTCATAAATAACCTCGCTCTCAAGATTGTAGTAAGTCTCAAGCGCGCACATCAGTACATCCGGAAGGAAGCATGCCTCGTAAAGGCTTACATCTCTGTCAATGACAGAAGACTGGAGGAAATTCAGCGTGAAACTGATGAGGTTGCTGCGTCTCATATACCAGGTTGAAAGGTCACGGAAAGACATATTTGTATCAATACCTTCAGCCCAGGCTCTGAAGTCACCATCAGTGGCCCTGTTCACGATATCCCTGATTCTTGTCGCGCAGTTGTCGTAATAGTAGTGGTACAGGTAAGTCCGGTTTTCAGAAAGGGAGTTGTAGTTCAGAAAGTCAATGACACCCTGTTTTGCGGCTCTGTCCAAGGGCAGTGTCAGGATTTTCACACTTCTGTCCTCACTGACTGCCCTCTGTATTGACGAAGACGCCCAGGAGGGCACCATCCTGTAGAAAAGACGGCCGAAGATGAAATCCGAATAGAAACCGGGAGAGAAGGAGAAGACACCCCAGTCATACATGATGTCGTCCCCGTAGGCCGATAGCATCAGACCTGCATGACCGAACCAGATGTAAATCTCATCGCCAGGGGCCTGAGTCACAAGAGATATGGTGAAGTCATCAAGACTGTCATGAAGAAGGGCTTCTTGTGAAGTGAAGTCGAAAAGATCAAGGTTCTTCTCACTGTCGAAGCTGTCCTCTAAAGGAGGCGCGCTGATGCTTGCTCCTGCAAGAGGGGCAAATGTGATCATCAGAATGCCAAGTATGAGAAGAATGGTCTTCATAGCTATGGATTCTAGCACAGTATGACCGGCTTTTCAGCACTCTTGACAACAGAAAGAAGTGCAACTACGTTGTCTAATTGTGGACAGAAATGAAAGCGCCCCGGCCATAGTAATAAAATCTGAACGCTATAAGGAACGCGACAGAATCATAACCCTGTTAAGCCCTGTCTGGGGGCTCAGGCGGGTCGTTGTATACGGAGCCCAGAAAAGCCGCAAGGCGGTGAAGGCCTCCCTTTACACAGAAGCGGTCTTCCATATCTATGAGAACAGGGAGCGCAGGCAGACAAGCCTTGTGGATTTGAACATCATCAGCATACATGAAAACGTTTCTGAAAGCCTTGAGACAAGCTTTGCCGCAAGTCTAATGTGCGAAATCATAATGAAAGAGAGAGGGGAGGATGCCCCTGCCTACTACAGCCTTCTTACCGGACTAATTGACACACTCTGTGCGGAAAATTACAGACGATCTGTCATCCAGTTCGTAATCAGGGCTCTGGACATCTCTGGCCTTGCCCCGGACTTCATCCGTTGCCCTGATTGTGGAAGACGCTATGCGGAGGCTGAGATTCTCGGCTTCAGCCGCTCAGGCCTCACTCCATGCTGCAGCGACTGTGACAGCATGTCAGGAAGCTTCATCCTCCCTCCGAACGCAAGGCGCTATCTGAAAGACTCACTCTCCTGTGATGCACAAAAGGCCATGAGTTTTGAAATCAGCCAGAGAATGGAGACAAGCCTGATGCGTTATACTATACGCCTTTACCGCATGGTGACATCAGCTGAACTCAAAAGCGCCCTGATGCTCAGTGAGCTTTCAGCTGGAACACAGGAGCTGGATGTGGTAGTATCGACGGGGAATAAAAGATGAATTACAGCCTCAGAAGAACAAACCCAGACTCAGTGAGGAGAATCTGTGAGAGGTTCGGCGTCGACTTTCTCAGCGCGAACATCCTCGTCCGCCGTGGAATCACAGGCTCCCAGGAAATAAAATACATCCTTGAAAGCGGAATAAACTGCCTTCACTCTCCCTTCCTTTTCACAGACATGGAGGAAGCTGTCGAGCGTATCCTCGCCTGTCAGGAAGACGGTACGAAAATCGCGCTTTTCGGAGACAGGGATGCTGACGGCATCACTGCCACGGCTCTTCTTGCATCAGAACTCAGGGACATGAACATAGACACTGTCTGCCACCTTCCTCAGGGAGATGACCCATACGGCCTTACCATGGACGCTGTCTCCATCATCATTGAAGAAGGCGCAGGCCTTGTCATCACTCTCGATAACGGAATTGTATGCAACAGGGAGATAGAGGAGCTTTCGAGAAGGGGAATCGACACAATTGTCGTCGACCACCATATCGCATCAGACACACTTCCTGAGGCCCTCGCGGTAATCAACCCGAAAGTCGCTTCCTCTGGCTATCCGTTTGAAGGCCTTGCCGCATGCGCCCTGAGCGCGAAACTCATCTGGGCACTGCGTTTTGCCCAGACACCGCTTTACAAGAGCCGTGTCATTCTGCTTCATGCCCAGCCCGGGCCCGGAGAAGACACGACGACAATCGTTCAGGCAGTTGAGCTTTACAACCTTGTGGAGACAAACCGGATCATCGAGGAGCTTCCCAACAGGGCAGTCAACTTCGAGACCAGCCCCCTTGTGCGTCTTCTGATGAAAAACGTCCCGATTCTCGTCCTTGACAGAGACACGGAGCTGCGTCAGCTCCGTATGGCCTTCGGACCTTCTGTCGATATCTCCCTCACGGAGATCAGAGGCGAGCTTGAAGCCGTGATTCCCGCAGTCAGGGGAAAGAACCTTTTCTCTCTGACGACACAGAGCCGTGCAGCGCTTTATGCAGACGGAAATGAGGAGATTGAGACTCTTGAGAGCCTTTTCATCTCCTGCTGCATCTACAAGTACAGAAGCCTCAGCTCAGAATACATAAAGATTTTGGATCTCGTCGCAATCGGAACAATCGCTGACATGATGAGCCTTGTGGATGAGAACAGAATCCTGGTCCGTCTCGGACTCAGGCAGCTTTCTTCAAAGCCGAGGGAGAATCTTGTACAGCTGATGAGCGCACAGAACCTGCTTTCCCATCCGCTGACTGTACAGGATATCGCATGGTACATATCCCCGGTAATCAACGCAAGCGGACGTTTGGGTTGTCCTGAAGTCGCTCTCAATCTGCTTATGAGCAAGGATGAGAAGGAAATGTACGAGCTTACAGTGAAGCTACTTGAACTCAATAAGGAACGCCAGAGAAGGGGAGAAGAAGCCTGGAGCAGTGCCATTACAGCGGCAAAGGAGTCACTTGAGTCCTTCGGAAGCAAGTTCATGCTTGTCGATACCGGCACCATCTCACGCGGCCTGACAGGCTCAATCGCATCCCGCGCTCTCAATGAGTTCTCATCAGCTCCTGCCGTCATCGTCCTCTCACGTCCGGAAGACGGAAGGATTTCAGCCTCGATGAGAGCCCGCAGCGGCGTCAACTGCCGCGAGTTCCTGGCCCGTTTTGAATCCTTTTTCACCGATTTCGGGGGACACCGTGCCGCAGCCGGCTTCTCCATGCCGGTACACAACAGGGAAGGCTTTCTCAAGGCGCTTGATGAAGAAGTTCTTGCAATGGACCTCGAAGTCGAAGAAGAAGAGCTCGAAGTCGATGCCATCGTCACCCAGAAGGAGCTCAACAATGACATCGTGAGCGTGGTTTCCCGTTTTGAACCCTACGGGGAGGCTTTCAGCCCACTTATCTTCATGTATGAGGGTGCGAAAATCAACGAGATCATAACACTCGGGGACGAATCAAAGGGGAATGTGAAGCTGATGGTCCGCGCCGGAAACCGTATCTGGCCCTGCCTCTGGTGGGGTGCCCGCCGCCGCGATGACTTCAATTACGCTGCCGGCGATGAGATAAGGATGGTCTTCCGACTCAACCACAACTATTACAGGGGAATGGATACAGTCCAGCTCACTGTCCTTGATGCCGAGAAGATGTGACAAGGGCCATGAGGCGCTCCTTTGTGTTGAGGGAGGCATCATCAAGCACCGCCTCAAGCAGGCGGTTCAGTGTCTTGCCAAGTTCAGGACCTCTCTCTATACCCGCTTCCATCAGGTCATTGCCGTTCACGGCAAGGTCCTTCACTGAAAGCGGAGCCTTCCTTTCAAGCTCACTCTGGACACGCTCCTCAAGCGCCCACAGCGCATCAAGGCGTGGCCGCCTCTCAATCGCCTCAGCATCGCAGATACGTAGCTCGAAAAGCCAGTCAAGGTGATTACGGCCGACCCGGTTGATGAACCTTCTCACCGCTCCCTCAGACTGGATGTCGTCACAGGAGAACATATGCTCCCTGACAAGGAGGGCGACAGTGTCCCTTTCCTCATTCGAGCACTTCAGTCGTGACATTATCTCAAAGGCAATCTTACCGCCTTCCGTGTCATGTCCGTAGAATGTGTAACCTTCTCCATCCTCACGCTCTCTCCTGCACTTGGGCTTCGCTATATCATGAAAGAGAGCGGCAAGGCGGACAGGAAGGGGAAAGTCATGGCGGGCAGCAGCATCGAGGCTTGCCAGAAGATGCTGGTAGACATCAAGCTGGTGGAAGCCAAGCTGCTCGACGCCGGCACATTCCTCAAGCTCCGGAAGGATATAGTGAAGAAGGCCGGATGTGCGCATCAGCTCGATTCCCTTTACAGGATGAGGCCCTTCTATAATCTTGAAAAGCTCCTGCCTGATTCTCTCAGCCGACACTTTCACGATATTCGCACACAGCTTTTTCATTGCCTCGAAGGTGGCTTCTTCAATATCGAAATCTAGCCGGGAGGCGAAGCGGCAGCTTCTGAGCATGCGTAGCGCATCTTCCTCAAATCTCTCCTCAGGCCTTCCTATGGCCCTGACAAGATGACGCTTCAGATCCCTGTATCCGTCATGAAGGTCTACAATCCTGCCGTCAGTGCAGTCAGCGGCGAATGCATTGATGGTGAAATCCCTCCGCTCAAGGTCGCTTTCAAGGCTTTTGACAAAGGTCACGCTGTCAGGATGGCGCGAATCGGAGTAGGCCCCTTCGCTCCGGAAGGTCGTGACCTCGTAGCTTGTCTTCCTGAAACGCACTGTCACAGTGCCGTGTTTCAGGCCTGTGGGAATCGTATGATGAGGAAAAAGCGCCATCACCTCTTCAGGAGTGGCGTCGCTTGTGAAATCATAATCGTCATTCTCGATTCCAATCAGCCAGTCACGCACGGCTCCTCCGACCAGATACAGTCTGTATCCGTGGTCATGGAAGATTTTTCCGAGTTCCTTTATGTCTGTGTTAAGCGGGAAGGTCTTTCTCACAAGAGCGATGTTAGCATAACACAGGACAAGAGGAAATAAAGAAGCAGAGATATTGTAAAAAACAGCCCTGCTGGGTAATATCTAGCAGATAGAAAATCATTTGGAGGATATATAAATGTTTCATCCTGTCAACAGCAAGGTTGATTTTGCCAAGATGGAGGAGGGAATCCTGAAGTTCTGGAAGGACAACGACATCTTCCAGAAGTCCATTGACATGCGCTCTCCTGACAACGAGTACGTCTTCTACGACGGGCCTCCCTTTGCAACAGGTCTTCCTCATTTCGGACACTTCGTTCCCGGAACGATAAAGGATATTATCCCGCGTTATCAGACAATGAGGGGAAAGAGAGTCGAGCGCGGCTTCGGCTGGGACTGTCACGGCCTTCCTGTCGAGGGAATCGTCCAGAAGGATCTTGGAATCTCCGGTCATAAGGCCATTGTCGACTACGGTGTGGACAACTTCAATGAGAAATGCCGCTCTGTCGTCCTGCGCTATACTGCCGAGTGGGAGGAATGCGTCAACAGGATGGGGCGCTGGGTCGATTTCAAAAAAGGCTACCGCACGATGGACAAGAACTACATGGAGTCCATCTGGTGGGTTTTCAAGACCCTCTATGACAAGGGCCTGATCTACAAGGGCTTCAACATCCTTCCTTATTCACCGCTTCTTGCCTGTCCGCTTTCAAACATGGAAGTCAACCTCGGCGGCTACAAGGACGTCACCGATCCGGCTGTCACGGTCCGCTTCCGCGTTGACGGAGAGGAAAACACATACTTCCTGGCATGGACAACGACTCCATGGACACTTCCGAGCAACCTGGCTCTCGCTGTCGGTCCCGATATCGACTACGTCAAGGTCCAGGATGAGGAAGGCGGAGAGTATTACTATCTGGCCGAGAAGCTTCTTAACAAGTACTACAAGGACGGAAAGGGCTGCAAGGTCGTCAAGCACCTCAAGGGAAGCCAGATGAAGGGCATGACCTATGAGCCGTTATTCCCATACTTTGCATCACTTAAACAGAAGGGCGCCTTTGTCGTTGTCTGCGGCGACTATGTCACCACAGAAGACGGATGCGGCATCGTCCATACAGCTCCCGGTTTCGGTGAGGATGACTACCGTGTCCTCAGAGGAACAGGCATTCCGACAGTCTGTCCTGTTGACGAGGAGTGCCGCTTCACAGCCGATGTCCCCGACTGGCAGGGCATGTTCGTCAAGGATGCCGACAAACCAATCATCCAGTGGCTCAAGGACAACGGAAAGCTCGTGAAGAAGGAGAACTACCTCCACTCATATCCATTCTGCTACAGAACAGGGGCTCCTCTGATCTACAGGGCAATGGACTGCTGGTTCGTTGATGTTCCCAAGATCAAGGAAATCCTCCTTTCCTGCAATGAGGAGGTCAACTGGGTTCCTGAGCACATCAAGCACGGACGTTTCGGCAAGTGGCTTGAAGGCGCACGCGAGTGGGCAATCAGCCGCAACCGCTTCTGGGGCAACCCGATTCCAGTATGGAAGTGCGACGGTTCGGATTATGTCGAAGTCATCGGCTCTGTCGCAGAGCTTGAAGCCAAGTGCGGTCATAAGGTCGACGATCTTCACAAGCACTTTGTCGACAAGATCACATGGCCAAGCCCGGACGGAAAGGGAACAATGAGAAGAATCCCTGACGTTCTTGACTGCTGGTTCGAATCTGGAAGCATGCCATATGCCCAGGTCCATTACCCCTTCGAGAACAAGGAGCGTTTCGAGGCTCACTTCCCGGCAGACTTCATCAACGAGGGAATCGACCAGACACGCGGCTGGTTCTATTCACTGGCCGTCATCGCGGCAGGACTGTTTGAGAAACCGGCCTTCCTCAACTGTGTCGTCTCCGGCATCGTCCTTGCAGAAGACGGCAAGAAGATGAGCAAGAGCCTTCATAACTACACAGATCCGATGGAAGTCGTCGCCAAGTACGGTGCGGATGCCACACGCTTCGCGCTGATGAACTCCTGTGTCGTCAGGGCAGATGACCTGAAGTTCGGTGATGATAACGTCAAGGACGTCATCAAGTTCCTCATGCTCCCGCTGTGGAACGCATACAGCTTCTTCGTCACATACGCCAACATCGACAGCTACAGTCCGTCCTCGACAGACTTCAGCAAGCTTGAGAACCCGCTGGACAAGTGGATTGTCTCTGAGACAAACAAGCTCACTGAGGACATCACAAAGGCCTTTGACGAGTACGACATGCAGACAGTCTGCCAGCTTCTCATCGGCTTCATCGATGAGCTTAACAACTGGTACATCAGAAGAAGCAGGAGAAGATTCTGGAAGAGTGAGAGTGACAATGACAAGAAGATGGCCTATGACACTCTCTACAAGGTTCTGATGACCTTCATCAAGCTCGCATGCCCGGTCATTCCTTTCATGACAGAGGAGATGTATCAGAACCTCAGGAGTGAGGACATGCCTCAGTCAGTCCATCTCAATGACTGGCCGAGCTCTGACTCCACTGAGCGTGACCTGAAGCTTGAGAAGGAGATGGCCCTGACAATGAAGTGTGTCACCATGGGCCGCAGCCTGCGTGCCGCAAGCCAGCTCAAGGTCCGCCAGCCATTGTCACGTTACTTCATCGTCGACAGGGATGAAGAAGAGCGTGCAGTCATCAACGGAAGCATCGACATCATCAAGGAAGAGCTGAACGTCAAACAAGTCAGTGTCGAGTCCGATGAGTCAAGCCTTGTCTCCTATTCAGCCAAGGCCAACTTCAAGGTCCTCGGCTCAAGGCTTGGCAAGGCGATGAAGGAAGTCGCTTCCCTCATTCAGGCTTTCACAAGTGATGAGATTGCCTCCATCCTTGACGGAAACGCCAGAACTGTCTCCTACAGTGCCGGAGAAATTGATATCACAGCTGATGACATCATCGTCCAGAGAAGCGAGATGGCCAATGTGAAGGTCCTCAACGAGGGAAGCATCACAGTCGGTTTCGATACTGAAATCACACCGGAGCTTCTCAACGAGGGAATCGCCCGCGACATCGTGCGCTCTGTCCAGACAAAGAGAAAGGATGCCGGTTTTGAAGTCAGTGACCATATCAGGCTGACAATCGGAGCCGGAAAGACAATCTGTGATGCAATCGAGGCCTTCCGCTCATATATCGCAGGAGAGACTCTCGCCGATGAGCTTACCCTTGCCGACAACGACGGTGATAAGGTCGAAGTCGCTGACGAGGAAGTCGCAATCAAAGTGGAGAAGGTATGACGAAAACAAGGAAAAGCGTCCTCATAACCATACTGGCGACACTTCTTGCCGCCACAGGATGTGTGCATCAGTCTCCTTTTACGGAGAGTGACGAATACTTTTTCCAGGCTATGGGACGCGATTCCGAAATCGTCTTCACGGCTGACACTCAGAAGATAAAGACCTCGTCTCCAGAGCTTCTGTCCTCAGACTCCGGAATCCTTTCTGAAATCTTCGACAGGAGCACAAGACTTTCCATCTCATTTTACAAGGACACCTACCTCGGTGAATCCGATTACCCGGCCTCTCTTGAGGACTTTGACTACTACGGTGGCTTTGAGGGCAACTACGGTGCTTTCACGATAAACACGGCCCTTTCCTGGTCAAAGGAGTTCCATAAGGAGAAAGAAGACGGCATAAAGTACTACACTGACGATGCCGGCTCTATCCAGGTCGCCGTACCTGAGTCAGGAATACTTCTCTTCGCCTCAAAAGACTACACTGAAGCCTACATGCAGCTGATAGAGGAGAGGTTCATCCGCATCCCGGATGACACTGCGGCAATCCTTGCCGACAGCCTTTTCGGCATGTATGTGAGAAGCCCGCAGACTATGATTGACCTCGGCTTCGAGCTTCCTTATTCGGTGATCGTGAAGATGAGCGATGCAGTCATATGTGTGAACGAAAGGGATGGAAAGTATTATCTTAATGCTGACATCACGATGCAGAGTGACAACCTTGCATCGACCCTGCTGCAGCTTATGAGGCAGCAGGTGCTCGCCGAGCTCCGCCGTCAGGGCGTGCGCCCCGACTACAAGGCCCTGGCTGAGCAGTACAGGAGTGAAGGCTCTCTTGTCATGGTCCGAGACTTTGAACTCTCTCAGGGGCAGATGGAGAACCTTTCCTCCCAGATAACAAGAATAAGCGGAGGTTTTTAATGCCAATCTATTCATATAAGTGCCACTCCTGTGGCAAGAGCTTTGACATGAGTCAGGGCTATGACGATGAACCTGTGAAGGACTGTCCTTACTGCAAGGCAAAAGACAGCGTGAAGAAGGTTTACGGGGACGTTCCCGTGATCTTCCATGGCAGCGGATATTACTGCACGGATCATCCGCACGAAGGCGGTTCATGCGCCACATGCCCCCACAACAACTGAAGGAAAAGATAAAATGAAAAGAATTCTTACCGGTGACAGAACAACAGGAAAGCTCCATATCGGGCACTATGTCGGCTCCCTCCAGTCAAGGGTTGCCCTCCAGAATGACTATGAGGAGTTTATCCTCATTGCTGATGTTCAGGCCCTGACGACCCATTTCAACAACCCTGAGATGATTAACGAGTCCATCTACAATGTCTGCATGGATAACATAGCCGCGGGACTGGATCCTGAGAAAGTCACATTCATCCAGCAGTCAATGATTCCATCTATCGCCGAGCTGACAATGTTCTACTCCATGCTAACCACAGTCAACCACCTTCTGATCAACCCGACAATCAAGACAGAGGCAAGAAGCTACGGCATGGGGGAAAGTGAAGGGGAGTTCACCTACGATTTCTCAAAGCTCACATACGGCTTTCTAGGCTACCCTGTGAGCCAGTCTGCTGATATAACATTCTGCAATGCTGATCTCGTTCCAGTCGGAGAAGACCAGATTCCCCATATGGAGTTCACAAGACGTCTGGTGCGCCACTTCAACGAGCTTTATGGCACCGAGATAACAATCCCTCAGACAAAGCTCTCCACCACGCCGCGTCTTGCCGGTCTTGACGGGAATGCCAAGATGGGAAAGAGCCTTGGAAACGCAATCTATCTCAGTGACACCCCTGAGGCTGTCTGGGACAAGGTGAGAAACGCGGTTACAGACACAAACCGCATCACGGTCAAGACACCCGGAAACCCGGATGTCTGCCCGCTCTTCAAGTACCATCAGACATTCAATGCCGGGGAATGCGAGAACATCGCATCCATGTGCCGCGGTGCATCAATCGGCTGTGTGGCCTGCAAGAAACTGATGAACACAGTCCTCAACAACCTTCTTGACCCGATGAGGGAAAGAAGAAGCAAGTATGAGAACAACAGGCCTCTTGTGAAGGAAATCATACAGTCCGGCACTGCCAAGGCAAATGAAATCGGCAACAGGAACATCGCAGCCATCAAGGAAAAGATGCACGTCGCACTGTGAAGAAAAATATCACTGAAGGTCACCCCAGTAAGGTGGCCTTCACTGAAAATACACACAAAAACATTACAAATCTTTCATTTTCACTTCTTCTGGATACTTTATTTACCTCCGGAATCATTGACAACTTGTTACCTCATAATATAATTCCCGTAGAAAGGGTCTGTTGAATATCTGTGTCAGGGAAGCACAGATAATGTGGTTTCTCAGTAAACCACAGGGAGGGAATGTGAGAAGATTTGTTTTTTTCCTCATTCTTATAATTTTTGCTGTACTAATTCCTGCATGGTCGGAGAACCGTGTTTATTCGCAATTTGCGCCTAAAAAGACTTTCCAGTGTTTTGGAAGCCAGATGGCTGGAGCTGTTTTATGATAAAAAAGCTCTTTTCAGGTATTGCATTGCTACTTCTGAGTTCGACATTCCTGTTTGCTGAAAGTCTGGCATTCAGTTATGTAACTGAAAAATATGAGAAACCTGTTACTCCCGTAGAGGTTTTTTTTACAGATAATGATACTCCTGAGCAAAATGATTCCGACTATCCTGAAGCTTCAATTTCTATCAGTGACTTAGAGATTAATGGGAATGATTATGTTTTGAAAGACAAGGATTATCTATACTATCTTGTATTCAAAGGAGAATATGCCGAGAATATATTACTTGAATTCTCTCCAATGACTAATGAATCTGATAAAGATCTGTATCTTGAATATACAGTCGGAGTTGATGAAGTATATCCATCTCAGGACAATCCCATTGAGATAGATGAAATAAGTATAAAAAAATCCTCAGTGATTTTGCCCGTGACAGGGCAGTTCAGTACTAACAGCAAAGAAAAAAGAACTTATGTTTATGGGTTTAACTATAAATTCCCTGTAGCCGCTGGTTCTGCTGATGACATATTCAGCACTTCTGCTGGAACCTTCGTTTCAGAAGTGAAAGTGACGGTAAATGGAGGCGCATGATGAGAAAGTACTTATTTATATGCTTCCTGATTATTCTTTCCGCTGTTTTTTCATTGTCTGCAACGGACAATGGTAATGAAACAAATAGTGAGGGTAAGTCATCATTTGACATCGTTGCCTATAAACCTTATGTAAGTCCAGATAATTCATACACAATTAAGATTTTCAATCTTTATGAAAACTCAGCTAATGCTATTTCTGAAGCAGGTATGCCTATAGTCAATGGCACGCAGATTCTTCTGGATTTAAATGATTTCATTGATGATACAACAAAAGACTTCGTTGATGAGTATAAGGATTTCTTCAAAATTATCATTGAATCTGCCACTGTTCCTGCGAGCATAGAATTTGATTTTCTGATCAGACCTTTAATTGGAGAAGGTGCTGATAATCAAATTAGTTCTCAGTTTCAGGTTTCATACTCTTTAGATAATTCTGATATTATTTTCGATTCTGAAACTTTATCTTCACATAATCCTTATGGCAATCAGCAGTCCTATACACCATGGAAAAAGAAAGATTATGAGAATGTAAGTATCCCCCAGCCATTTTCATTTAGTATCACTGTCAAGGGACGCTTCAGAGATGGGAATATACAAGAGACTGCTTATGAGCTGCCTCTGAATGTTTCAGTAATCGTGACTTATGATGGAGATTAAAGCTATGGAACTCAGAAAATATGTTATTAACATAATGATTCTCATCTTAATGTGTTCTACTTTATCTTCTGCGGATAATCATGGCTGGAGACAGCAAGGTGAATCAAAGAGTCTGGAAATACAAGCTACAATGACTCCAATCATAAGTCTGAGTACTGATGTCTTATCAAATGCCAATCCTGACTCAGGTTATGATGGGATGCCGTTTTATCTGACTAACGAAGATGTTGCTGCCACACAACTAGATGGAAGAAAGATAGCAACCTGGTCACTGGATTCCAATACCCACAATTTAAACGTTTCAATCACCGCTAATCCATTGAAATCAATTGAGACTAATACTCCTGTTGATTATGTTCTAACATTCTCTTCCCCTAAAGGAAAACAAGTTATTCAGTCGACAACAGGTTATAACGGTAAGATGTTTGGTGAAGAAAATAGTTCGATAAGATTTAGTGAAGAGCCAATCTATTTTAAGCTTGCAGATAATGTGGATATCAGCAGTTCCGATTACCCTGTGGATGAATATAGAGCAACAGTGGAAATCATTGTGACTCCTGGAGGTGACCAATGAGAAATATGAGATTTCTAGTGGTATTAATCATCCTGTTTTTATCGATGAGCACTTCTCTTTTTGCATATACTCCTCCAATAGTGCAGATAGATTCTGTTGATTTGTCTAATGATTCTGTTGACAATTATCGATGCCTTGATAACCACAATGCATCAGAAGAATTAGAAAATGAATTTCAACTAAGCTATTCTAAAAATCAAGTAATAACAAGTATCAAATTAGAAGCCGATGATTTAGATAATGGCGGAACTATTACGTTTGATTTTGGTGGTTTAAATTTTAATTGTACTGATAATAAAAACATTAGTCGCCCTTATGGAATAGAACTTGTATTTTGGCAAAGGTGGAAAATAAATGGCTCATCAAAAAATTTTACAGTTGCAGGATACAAAGCTTTAGGTTCTGGACATATAAATGCGTCAGATACTGGTTTTTCTTTTGAAATTCCTGCAGGATCCAGTAAAGAGGCTATAGCAACTATAATCAAAAATAATCGTGATTTACGTCGAGCTTATTTTTGGTACAGAATATGGTTTCCAAAATATTGGTTTGAACCTTTAGACGATTTTATTGACTTCATAGTTGAGCAAAATGAAACATATCTTGAAGAAGGTTACATTGATGTTGTTTTGGTTCTGCCTGAGTTGACTTTTGAGCAGGAAAAACAGATGGTTTATTCCGATAACTATTCTGCAAGTTTTACAGTAAATAATGGTGAGCCAATTACATTTACTGGTTATTATAGGAAAAACAACAATCCGCTAGTGTTCAAGTTGGAAGTTAATTGTAATGAAAATACAAAATCAATTGAGTTGAACTCTGACGATATCTCCTCTTCCGATAAAAACGGATTACAAATTGGTTCTTATCGATACAGTGCAGAGTTTGTTAATGACCAAGATAATACACCAACTCTAAAATATTACTCATTTGTTTCTTCAAGTGCTGATCCAGCAACGCCAAATGGAAAGTTTGTTTTGGTTGATGCAAATGAAGAAAATGAGATTGAGTATCAGATTGGTCTTACTAATGGTAGTAACTCAACAAAATGGTATACAGGTGATATGACTGTGCAACTAGGAGAAGGTGTTGACAATAATAAAAATAGTCTCCTGGCTGGAGCATCAGGTTTTACAATATCAGGGGATAAAATTACGATTAAAGATTCTGGAAATATACTCTTTAAGCTTACTGAGAGCTCAGATAACCGGTATGAAATTCCTCCTGGGACCTACAGTTCAAATATATATTTCCATGTAATTGCAAATTTATAACAGTTCTGGGGATGATTATCCCTTTTTTATCAAGGGGGCATTTGACTCTACAGTAATGCAAGTTATTGGGTAAGATGTCAGAAATTTACATCTTGCTTTATTTTAAAGAAATAAATACTCTTTATTAGGACTGGTTCCTATCTGTAAGGTGATATTTATTGTACAGGATGTGGTGTGCGGTAAAATGAAGAAAAGAATTCTGGTTTGCTTCTGCCTATTGTGGATAGTATTATCTGCAGGACTTTTTGCAGAAACAAAATCATCAACAACATTCTCTTATTATCTGACTGATAATCTCCCATACTATGATATAAGTCTCAGTGTCTGGTTCTCAGAAAACAGCAATGGTTCTCCAAAAACGAATACTGCTGATGCTAAAGCTGATGGACCATCTTATTATATTGTTGTGTCTTCAGGTAAAGAAGGAAACTATACAGTGAAGTTGAAGTTTGGTCCCTTTAAACAAAATGATACGGATTCTGGATTTTCCGATTACAGTGTTGATATCTTTGCTTTGCCTGGTCATGAAGAAGTACAATTATCGGAATCTGAAAATGAAGATACTTCTTTTAATTTTGAATTAATAGAAGGAATTGATTTTGTCCCAGGAAGAAAAGCTACAAAAATATATGCTGTACATTACAATTTAGATAATGCAAATCTTCTGGCAGCAGGAGATAATTATTCTTCAAACGTTACTGTGACAGTGGATATGATTTCATGAAAAAAGCCTTTTTGTTTCTGCTGATTATCTTTACATGTTTATCAGGCTTTGCTGAACCGGTTGTTGATAGCGCATCTTTCAACATATTTGCAAAGAATGGTAATACGGGTGGTAATTATACTCTTTCCATTGTGAATCTGTATGCTGACGCAAACAGAGAGATTGCAAATGATGAGCGTATCCCTGTATCTGTTGAGGACTTTGATTCGGATAAGACAGAAAAGGATTTTATTGATTTATTTAAAGTCATTTTCAAGCATGCTGGTTCTTATGATAACCAGAACCCATATAATATCCACATTTCTACATCAAAAGGATTTGTTTATTCGGATGATACTGTCGGAAGCATCAGATATAACTTAAATGCAAAGGTATCTTCTGATTATGCTCTGATGTTGACAGAAGATGCTCAAAAACCAGAACCAGAAAAACCAGGGAATACATTAACAATAGATTGCCCGATACAATTCAAAGATAACTATATTAAAGGAGATTTTACATACGAGCTTACTGTTGGTGTAAAAGTTAATGAAGATAAAGATAATAGCTACGATTCATTTAAAAAAGAATATTTTGAGCATGTAAAAGATAAATTTGATGCGGAGCTGACTTTTACTGTTTCGCTGGAGGCTGACTGATGAAAAAGGTTCTTCTTCCGATTTTATTTTTATTAATTGCAATTACACCTGTGTTTGCAAGTGTTAAAGATACAAAATCTTTTCCGATAGGTGCTTCTGTAGGAGAATTCCATACTGTTGAAGCGACAGGAACAACATCATCAAGCCAATATCTGGATTTGACTTCTGATGAAGTCAGAGATGTCAATATAGGTGGACTTGTCGGTTATTGGAGTATCTATTCGAATTATAATCCGCTGTCAGTTAAGATTGAAGCTGCTGATTTGACAAACGGTATGGGTAGTAATATTCCTTATTTGTTAAAATTTTCATATGAGTATGCCATTTATGAAAATGGTGAATATAAAGAAGACGATGCTGGTGTTTTTTATGTAAAATCAGCTACCTGTAATGATGTAGATGGGGTACAAGTTGAGGCCGATAATAGTTTCACTTTTGTTGCAGCTTATCAGCCACAAGGAATATCTTCCGCCATTCAGGAAATCACGCTCATTGTTCCTGAATCGATAAAGCTGGAGGATTTAGCTCCAGATGAATACAGTGCAACAGTCAAGATTACAATTACAGGAGGAGAGCAATGATAAAGAAAATACTGGCATTAGTTGTATCTTTATTCGTTATCTCTTCTGCTTTATTCGCTGAAGTGTATTACCTTCCATACAATATGGTGAATAATACATCATATATCAACCTGAATGACACTGCGACGTTTAATGGTACAAAAGACGGTAATTGGATAAATTCGGATACCTCTACAATTGACAATTATAACAATAAAGAGATTCTGGGAATTGTCGGTTTTGATGGTGTTGAAGGTGAATATGAAGTGACTTTCAATTTTGGTGGAACGAATAACTGGATGTTCACCAGTCAGAAAAACCATGATAACAAAATTCCGTTTGGTCTGGATCTTGTTGTCCGTGTAAATGTTCCTGGAGAAGAACGCCTTGATGATGCTACCCCTGTTATCTCCAAGGGCTATAAAGCTGGTAATAGCAATATGAATTTGACGGAACCTGTGTCTATAACAGTACCTGGATATAAAGGAAATGTGGAGTATACTGATATCTGGATTGATATAGTCCTTGTCGTTCCTAAAAAGGGAGAGGTCACTGCTCCTGAAGCAAATTATGCTGAGGATGACAGCTATGTAGCATCATTTTCGATAGATATAACAAAGAAGAATGAAACTACTGGTAAATATGATGTATTAGTTGGGTCTTATACTGTTTTCATGCAGGGATATTATCAGCAGGATAATACCGGGCATCAGCCTGATGCTCCTGAAGTCAATTACGTTGTCATTCCAAATGCTGCAGCGAATAATATTAATCTGACTGAATTAGGTACAGGTGAAATCACAATATGTGATTATTTCTATGAAGCTAAAACGATTTGGTATAACAAAGATTCTCAAGTGAATTTGCCAAACACAAACCTGATGTATTCTATTTCGTTATCTTCATCTGAAAAAGGGGCATCAGAAGAGCTTTTCAGACTTGTTCATAATGACCTCCCTGAAGGAATGACTCCTAATGAGTATACAAGTGTTTGTTATGAGATTGGAGTGAAGCAAAAAGGGCAGGCAAATGTTCCTGAAGAAAACTGGTTTGATGGTACCCTTAAGATAGATAATGGACAACCATATAAAACAGTGAAAGGAAAAGTTCATATGTTTGAAACAAGACCGAATTTTGGTAATAATGCAGCTATTAATCATTATGATGAAGGAGAACTTGTCTTCAAGCTTGCGGATAATGCTGATATAAGCAAACTGACTGCTGGCATGTATTCCTCAAATGTTTATGTCCATCTTATCTCAAATTACTGATAGTAACATTCGAATGTTTACAGTAGTGTTATGTGATTGATTGTCATATTACTTTGACAATCGGGAATGAGATGATTCCGGAATGGTTTCTTCCATATAGTTCTCAATATTTCTTGAACTTGAAGAGAAACTGATGCCAATCAGGTGGATTGTCTTCTTTGAACCTTCATATTTCCTGTAATACTGTCTGTTTTTTATTTGATTGAGAGCAATGTCTGCTGGTTCATCAACTTTAAGCTCGCAGATGTAAATATGATCTTTGCAGATTATGACATTGTCAGCTCTTCCTCTCAGAGAGCTGTCTTCAGCGTAGGCCTGAGCACCAGATGCGACAAAGAAAGCATGGAAGATAAGCTGATAGGATTTCTCTTTGTCCTTATCCAGAAGCTCATAAGGAAACAGTTCATAATATTTTGACATCTGTTTTATGAAAGTTTCCGTGTCCCCTTCTGATGCGGCATCAAGACCGATTGCAGCAATACCCTGAACCGGGGAGTCAGCTTTTGCATAACGCGTTACAAGGGAAAGCGTGAATGAACTTGAAATCTCTCTGTTGGGGAAGCCAAGATACAGATGGTTTGAATTTCCTTTCTTAATTGTCAGGTAGCCAGTGTAGAAAAGGAGTGCATAGACACTTTCTGTTGTTAGAGTGCTTTCTGCAAGCATTGCGATGTCAAAGGTCGTGAATGCATTCATACCGACACTTGAATATTCCGAGATGATGTTGATCAGGTCATACTTCCTTGCAAGCTGGACAGCAAGTGTAGATACTCCTGTAGAGTTCCACCAGTTCTCAAAATAACAGCCACTGGAGAAGAAAAGACCTATAGATACCGGGTTGTAAACCTTCTCGTCACTGCGGTATGAGAAGCGGTATCCGTCATAGTATTCTCTGACTGCAGTCCGGAATTCTTCTTTATTTGCGAAACTGCATTCTCTGCTGTCCATGTAAGAATCAGTGAAAGGCTGGAAATAAGAATCAATCTCATCTTCAGTGAAACCGAACATGCAACTGTAGAACGCATCCATCGAGATGTCATTGAGATTGTTCATCTTCGAGAATATGGAAAGGTTTGACAGTCTTGTTATGCCAGTGATGAAGAAGAACCTTATCTTCTCATTACGGTTCTTGATTATAGAGTAAAAGTCTGAAAGGGCCGTTCTGGTGCATGGCGCGCGTGAAAAAGGACAGCGGGGCGGTTTTGGACGGACATCAGTGCGGGATGGCCTGCCAGCTGAGCGCATCAAGGCGGACAGTACCTGCGGCCGGCTTTAACCAGCCGCAGACGAAGAGAATCTCACTCTTCTTTTGATATGACTATAAGGTAAGCCTTGTCGAACAAGACGACGTCTTATGGCATCTGCATCACCGTGAGTTGAATTGCCATCAGAAAGCATCTTCGGCTATTCCTGATGATTGTACTGAGTGCCTATTATCGTCGGGTCTCCGACCTTTTCCTTTCTTTCAGCAACTGGAAGAGCACTGCCGTATATCAATGAGCGGCATTCCGGTCTGAAAATCGTCAATCAACAGAATCATGTATAAGAAATAGTTTCTTAGCTACTTGCAGTCGATTATATGTCAACATCCTGATAAAAGGTTCGGTTTCTCAGGAAGACATTATTGGGAAGTTGGCATCTCTATTTTACTGTCCGCCAATCTTCGCCTAAGTGTCCGCCAGTTAGCGAACACCTGTCCAGTTTCGGACGCCATATGCATTCTGGTCTTTTCAAGCCGTTCTTTGTCCTCAAGCACATTCAGTACTGGTTCATCAAATTCATCAATGATGATTACAGCGGGTTTTTCAAGGCTGTTGAGAATTGTGTTGAGCATGAGAGAGGGATTGCTTGATGGAATATCGAGTCCGTTCTCAAGCGCCTGAGTTCTTATCATCTCGCAGAAAGAGAGAAGGAAATCCTCCCAGCTCAGAGAGCTGAGCAATGCGAAGTTGAATCTGAAAACCGGGAATGTTTCAAAGTCATAGTCTGTTTCTCTTGCGATATATAAATCCTTGAAAAGTTCTTTCTTTCCCTTGAAAAGACACTCCAGTGTTGAGCACATAAGAGACTTTCCGAATCTTCTCGGGCGGGAGATAAAATAATATTTTTTCTCAATCTCACTGACCATGCGCCAGACATAACGGGTCTTGTCTACATATAGAAAGCCACTCTCGATGAATATCCTGAAGTCAGAAGAGTCTGTCGATATCCTCATGCTCATGAAGAAGATTTTAACATTACCATCCTGTGAATCAAATGGTTTTCCCTCCAAGACATTTTTGATTGTCAGAATTCGAAGCTGGTTTTCCACTTGAAGGATTTTGAAGATGCTTTTCTGGCAAATCTGAAATGACTTTTCAGGTTTGCCAATTTTCATATTTGGGAATTGGTGGCTTTTCACACTGCTGGCCTCCACTCGATGTCATGGGGCATGAACAGCCTGAAGTTCTCGACTTCGGCAATTGTGAGCGACTGCCTTCCTTTTGCCATCATTTTTCTGACAGCCTCAAACAGCTCATCGCCATCAATCTTGTGGTACTTCCAGGCGAAGGAGAAGAGTGAAGCGTACCGGTTGATGTATTTTGTCGCCACACCACGGTAGCCTCGGTAGAACGCCTTTATCATCGAATGGAACGAGTTGATCCTGTTGAGATTCACTTCAGCATTGTGGTCGGTACAGTCGGGACAGCTCTTGTGGAAACATCCCTTTTCCCTGAGCAGCCTGTCATATGATGATGTGTTGTCTGTGGTGACAAGGCTGCCGTCAGCAATGTGTGATGAGAGGTTCATGGCCGCGGTCTGGCCGAACTGGCCACAGTTGTAGGCATGAGCAAATGCGTTCCCGGATCCATCCACTCCGCTGGCGATGCAGACCTTCTGCTTCGACAGACCCCTCTTCACCCTTTCCGCTACAACCCCGAAACCAGCATTCTCTTCTGCTGCAATGGATTTCCGGCTGGACTCGACAAATGTCTCATCAAGTTCCACCTCTCCAGAGAGGACCTCATTCTCAAGTTCCTTCTCCATCATGCACATGATACGGTGCCTCATGTTGAAGGCTGTCTCAATGTTCACTGAAATCCTGCGGCTGGTCTTTTCCAGGCCCACACCCTCAAAAGTGTCGAGGATGAGTGTCTTCCACTGGTCTGCATTCTGATGCGAATACCAGGTGACAGTACCATGATCATATGAAAAGCGTCTGCCACATTCCGTGCATCTGTAAAGCTGTTTCCCGCTTCCGGCAAAACCGCTCCTGATGACATGAGGGTGGAACTTCCCGCACTTTGGACAGAACTCGAAAGATGCATGGCTGTGGCTGTCATCCTTTACAAAGGAATCCAGAAGCTCCTGGATCTTGCCGATCTGGTAGTTGTTGAGCCTTTTTTCCGTCCTCAGATATTCGATGAAGTTGAATTCTTCCATGAGGTTTCCTCCTGATTGCAACCTCATGATAGGACAGCTGGTAGGACATATATTGTCCTGGTAGACTCAAAAGCCACCAATTCTCAAATATGGAATTGCCAATAGAGAAGTGGAATATGACGGGAAGAAACATTTTCCGCTCTGGCTTGTTTGCCTGTCTTCTTGAAGCCGACCTGCCAAATCCGTTAAGCTTCATGCCATGACAGTCGGAGTATACGGGCTTGGAAGATTCGGTTCTTTCTGGGCTCAGACAATAAGAGATAACAGCAGAGATGACGTGAGAGTCGTTGCGACAAGCAGAAATAGGCATGAGGTGCCATGTGGTGTTGAATTCCTCAGCGAAGATGATTTCTTCGCCTCCTGTGATGTCATCTATTTCTGCGTGGCCATTTCGGCTTTTGAGGAAGTTCTTAAAAACGTTGCAGGAAAGATCCGCAAAGGAACTCTTGTTATGGATACCTGCTCGGTGAAGAGCTATCCTGCACGCTGGATGGAGACTTATCTGAAGGATGCTGACTGTCAGATTGTCGCAACTCATCCGATGTTCGGTCCTGACAGTGCCAAAGCTGGTCTTAAGAACCTTCCGATTGTATTGTGCAAGGTCAGCTGTCCTGATGAGACGATGAAGGAACTTGAGGATATGTTCTCATCCTGGGGCCTCAAGGTTCTTGTGATGACTCCTCTTATGCATGATAAGGAAGCCGCTTATTCTCAGGGTGTCACACACTTCGTCGGAAGGACACTCCGTCAGATGGACCTTCATGACACTGAGATAGCCACTTCCGGTTACAAGGCTCTGATGACAATCGTGGACCAGACATGCAATGACCCTTTGCAGCTTTTTTATGACCTTCAGCATTACAATCCCTACGCGAGGGAGATGAGACTGAGTCTTCAGGTTGCAACCGAGAAGGTTCTCAACAAGCTCCGTGAGAGTGAGGAAGGACTTTATAAATCATGAATCTCTGTGTATATACCCTTGGCTGCCGTCTCAACCAGTGTGAGAGTGAAGCCATTGCTGATTCTTTCTCAGCAGCTGGCTGGAATATCGTGAAGGAAGACGAGTCTGCCGATTTATATATCGTGAACACCTGTACCGTTACCGCCAAGGCTGAGCAGAAGGCAAGACGCATGATACGTCTCTTTGCTTCCCGTGGCGCCTTTGTTGTCGTAACAGGATGCTATGCCCAGATGGCTGAAGCGGAACTTAAAAAGATTTCTCCCTCCGTCATGGTCGTCCCTCTTGTGAAGAAGGCAGGCCTTCTGAAGCTTGCCAGCCACATTGCTGTGGCTGAAGAAGGAGGAATGAGTCTTGAGGATGCGCTCAGAAGCTTCACGGAAGTGGATACGAATGTCTTCGAGTACCAGGCGGCATCCTTCTCTTATCACTCAAGAGCCTATCTTAAGGTTCAGGATGGATGTGACAACAACTGCGGCTACTGCCGTGTCCATATCGCCCGCGGCCACTCTGTGAGCCTTGAGCGCAGCGAAGTCATAAAGAGGGCCCTTGAGCTTGAAGAGGCGGGTTTCAATGAAATCGTGCTCACCGGTGTCAATCTGACTATGTACGACCATGATGGAGAAGGACTTGGCGGTATGATGCTTGAGCTTATAGACAGGCTTAAGGATACGACGCGTCTCAGACTTTCCTCTATGGAGCCTGATCATATCGATGAGCGCCTGATAGAGGCCTGTTCCAGCATTAAAGTCCATCCTCATTTTCATATCCCGGTGCAGAGCGCGAGTGACAAGGTTCTTCAGAGAAGCAACCGCAAATATTCACGCTCCCATCTTGAATGGGTTGTCAGTGAGCTCAGGCGCGTCAAGGATGATCCCTTCATCGCCTGTGATGTCATAACAGGGCTTCCTGCAGAAGGTGATGAGGAGTTCAGGGAAACCTATGACTTCCTGAAGTCCACAGGCTTTGCCTCCTTCCATGTCTTCCCGTTCTCTCCACGTCCTGATACGGACCTTTACAAGGCCCGCGACAAGGCTGAAGAGAGAGTGAGGGATGAGAGGGCCAGAATACTCAGGGAGCTTTCTTCCTCAATGCTGGAAGAGTACAAGTCCCGCCAGATTGGAAAGACTGTGGAGATTCTGCTTGAAAGCCGTTCTGATGGCATGTGGCATGGCACTACAGGCAATTACCTCAAGGCCTCAGTGGACAATCCTCCGCTTTTCAGCACACGTGGCCAGCTTGTCAGCGGAGTGCTTTCAAGAACAAAGGGCGGTCTTATCGTTTCTTGCTGACAATGAGCATCTCAGGTTCCCTGTTGAGGACTCTTGTGTTTGCGCTTACAGAGGATTTTATCCAGCAGGATGAGCCTATTGTACAGTTATCACCGATGGTGATGTCGCCAAGGATTGTCGCGTTTGCATAGATAGTGACATTGTTCCCGATTGTCGGATGGCGCTTTGCTCCTTTGAGAAGCTGTCCGCAGGCATCCTTGGGGAAGGAGAGGGCACCGAGTGTCACTCCCTGATAGAGTTTCACGTTATCACCGATCACTGTTGTCTCTCCGATGACGACGCCGGTTCCATGGTCGATGAAGAAGCTCTTTCCGATTTCAGCTCCCGGGTGGATGTCGATGCCGGTCTGGCTGTGGATGAGCTCATTCATCATTCTCGGGAGCATCGGAATGCCCTGACGGAAGAGGTGATGAGAGATTCTGTGCACACACAATGCCCTGAAGGCAGGGTAGCAGATTATCACCTCGCTTATGCTTCTTGCGGCGGGGTCTCCATCGTAACCGGCAATCGCATCAAGTTTAAGCATTTCCCTTATTTCGGGAAGGTCCTCAAGAAGTGATGTGATTGCACTCATGCAGCGTTCTTCTGTCTCTTCTGCTGAACAGCCTTCAGAAAGGAGGATTTTCATGATGCATTCCTTGAGGATTGAGATGAAGAAGTTCATCTCGAATCTCAGGGCATCTTCAAGTCCTGTCTTTATGACTGAATTCACAGGAAAAAGGAGTGTGAGAAGGGATTCTTCCAGTCTTGTGATGTCCTTCATTGAAGGAAGTGTGAAATCGGGATTGTATCTTCCCTTGGCTGTGAATGTCTCAATATATCTTTTCAGGTGGTCATCAAGGTTCATAGACGAAAGACTACTACAGGTTTGAGGTTTTAGGAAAGCCTGAGAAAATATTCCATTGCTGGGATTGGGAAATTATTCAGACTTGTCCTGACGACTAGTCACCTGATATATTGTAGTGGAGAGGAAAAACATGTGCAAAGCTTCTGATGTGGCAGATTTCAGAGCCGAAAATAATGTTGTTGCAGAAGAAATTATAAGAGAATATTCCACTTCTCTCCTTTCTCTGAAATCATTATGCCCTTCATCAATACCTGAATCCATGATTACAGGACGTTTCGATCCTCAGTCAGGGCGTTACATATTGCCAGCTGATGATGAAGACGAAGGCTATTATGATTTCTGAAGAAGATTTGTCCCGAGGGGATGTTATTGACACATATGTTCTATACGAAGACGATTCGCCCAAAAGAAAAGTCCGTCCTGTTCTTGTAATTTCGCCTGAAGAGGTTTTCCCTTGTTTTGAAAACGATTAGTTCCCCTCTATGTCAGATTTCATTTTGTGAACAGATTGTTTTGCAATTGCAAATAACGCAGTGCTGGACTATCATAATCAGGCAAGTCCTTTCAGAGGGGGAGGCTTTTTTATGACAGTAATCGTTACAGGCGGAGCCGGTTTCATCGGGTCTAACTTCATCTTCCATATGCTTGACAGTCATCCAGACTACAGGATTGTCTGTCTTGACAAGCTCACATATGCCGGAAACCTTGCCACGCTTGAAAGCGTGATGGATAATCCATCCTTCCGCTTTGTCAGGGCCGATATTGCAGACAGGGATGCGGTCTATGCCCTCTTTGAAGAAGAGAAGCCCGATATCATTGTCAACTTCGCGGCAGAGTCTCATGTGGACAGAAGCATCGAGAATCCGGAAATCTTCCTCAAGACGAACATTATCGGAACAAGTGTCCTCATGGATGCATGCAGGAAGTATGGAATAAAGCGCTATCATCAGGTATCCACAGATGAAGTCTATGGAGACCTTCCTCTGGACAGACCTGACCTCTTTTTCACTGAAGAGACTCCACTTCATACTTCAAGTCCGTATTCATCTTCCAAGGCTGGAGCAGATCTTCTTGTGCTTGCCTATTACAGGACATATGGACTACCTGTGACAATCTCAAGATGCTCAAATAACTATGGTCCATATCATTTCCCTGAGAAGCTTATTCCTCTGATGATAATAAACGCCCTTCATGACAAGCCTCTTCCGGTCTATGGGAAAGGGGAGAATGTGCGTGACTGGCTTTATGTCGAGGACCATTGCCGTGCGATTGACCTCATCATCCATAACGGAAGGGTCGGGGAAGTGTACAATGTCGGAGGACATAATGAGATGAGGAATATCGACATTGTCCGCCTCATCCTCAAGGAACTGGGTAAGAGCGAGGATCTCATCACCTTCGTGACAGACAGGAAGGGACATGATCTGAGGTATGCTATTGATCCGGCCAAGATACACAGAGAACTCGGGTGGCTTCCTGAGACGAAGTTCTCTGACGGATTGAAGAAGACAATACGCTGGTATCTTGATAACGAGTCCTGGTGGCGGCCTGTGATCAGCGGCGAGTATCAGGAATATTACGAGAAGATGTACAGCTGCCGATGAGATCCTGAATCAGTTTCTCAGGCAGCAGACTGGAACTTCAAGCACGCCGTCGTCCCTTCTGATTGCATAGTGTCCGGTTCCTGTAAGAACCATGAGGAATGATGGGGCTTTCATTTTCTCAGTATCAATTTTGCTGGCAAGTGTCTGAAGATTCTTGACACCTTCTTTGACAAGGCTTTCACCTCCGAGCTTGATTTCAACAAGGCCGTATGAACCATCTCTGAGATGTATGACAGCATCGCACTCGAGTCCTGACTTGTCGCGATAATGCGAGACACTTCCATCAAGAGAATCGGCATAAACCCTGAGATCTCTTATACACATGGTTTCGAACATCAGGCCCATTGTATTCAAATCACGGATAAGTGCATCCGGTCCGATTCCAAGAGAAGCTGTGGCAATTGAAGGGTCTACGAAGTATCTTGTGTCGCTTGTCCGGATTGCTGTCTTCGAGCGGAGATTGGGATTCCATGCAGGCATGTCTTCTATGACGAAAAGTTTTTTCAGCGCTTCAATGTAGGAAAACACAGTGCGTTCATCAAGAGAAGGGCTGTCATTGTTCTTCATGTCATCGCGTATTGTTGTCAGAGGTGCCTGTGCACCTTGAACACGGGCATATGATTTCATTAACAGCTTTGTTCTCTGAGAGCTTCTTTCAGTGCTGTCAACGCGGTGAATATCCACATTGACAATTGCATCGCAATAATCGAATGCCCTTCTGAGAGAAACATTCCTGCTTTGCAGAGTTGCACGAGGCCATCCGCCTCTGCAGATGAAATATGCAATATCGTTGATATCATACTCGCTGATTCCAGCAATATCATGATTGCCAGTGAACAAATCTCTGAGACTGACTGTACCTGTGGAGTCTCCGGATTCCCATAAACTCATCGGACGCATCGTAATCTGTGCGATACGTCCTGTCCCAGAATGTTTCTCAAGTCGTGAATCTGATGGAACTGCAGAACCTGTCAGGATGAACTGCCCATCAAGTTTTCTGCGGTCCACAGCAAAACGTACAGCATCCCATAATCTTGGTGCAATCTGCCATTCATCTATAAGACGTGGTGTCTTTCCTTCAAGCAACTGTGACGGATTGATTTCTGATGTCCTTATGTTCTGATCGACATTTTCAGGCTCATCAATGTAAATGACGCTCTCTGCAAGCTGCTCCGCTGTTGTCGTCTTTCCGCACCATTTGGGTCCTTTTATAAGTACGGCGCCCATTCCTTCCAGCTCTCTTGCCAGAAGTTCATCTGCAATCCTCGGTTTGTATTGTGAGTTGCTTGAAACCATAGTCTTTAAGTCCTGATTAATTCTATTTTCGAAATTGAATATTAGTCAAGTTGGCAGTTTTTCATTAGTCAAGTTGGCAACAAATTCTACAAACATAATGTATCAGTCAACGAAAGAAATAATATCAATATTTTGATATTTCCTTTTATTTTTGTCAAAAAGTGATAAAATATTGTTATGATTAATCTTGATGAAATCGGCATGATGCCAATTGAGATACAGAAAGAGATTGCAAGAAAAGAAAAAGAGAGGAGAAAGAGAAAGGGCTTCACGCAGGAGGAACTTGCACTGCGCGCAGATGTTTCTTTGTCATCCTTGAGACGCTTTGAGCAGACAGGTGAGATTTCCTTTGCCTCTCTTGTGAGAATCGGAAGTATTCTTGATGACGAGAAGGCTTTCCTTGGACTGTTCGGACAACAGGAGTATCTGACTATGAAGGAGTTACTGAATGCAAAACGTGGAAAAGGTTAATGTCATGGCTTCTGGAAGACTTGTGGGAACTCTTGCTCTGACAGAACGTGGGCTCACTGCTTTTGAATATTCCGGGCAGTGGATTGAGTCAGGATTCTCAATCAGTCCTTTTTCCCTGCCGTTGAAGCCGGGTCTCTGCACATCATCCAACAGTGCTTTTGAATTTCTGGCAGGTGTTTTTAATGATTGTTTGCCTGATGGATGGGGACGTCTCTTGACAGACAGATACAACAACCCGTGAGATAGCTGCCACCCTTCAGGGTGGTCAGGTGAATCACGGCATCAATTGATGTGGGAATGGTTCATGATAAAAGCCTTTGCAATGGCAGCGAACTCCTCTGCATTGCTGAGAATTGCAGGATGGCTTCCAGACTTGAACATATGGATTGATGCATTGCCAATCAACTTCCTCATTTCACAATATTCCTCTTCCATGTTGCTGCGGCACATCATATCTTCAGCAGAACCTGTCAGAAGAACAGGACAGTCCAGAGAGGAAAGTGGAGCTATGAACAGTGAATCACCAGAGCGTGCACATTTAAGGAGAGCTTCTGTATCTTTCTGGACTATGTCCTGCCAGTCAGAACCAAGGCACCATTCATAGAAATCCTCTTGCCTCTTCATCTTCCATCGCACTCTCCCTTTCTTTTATCAGGTTTGAAGAGAAACTGCTGTTCAATGTGCGGCCATCGAATGAATCAGCGATGATGGAGGAGACTTTCCCTTTCATCATCATTGCCGCATTTAAAGCCACCCATGCACCACCGCTTGTGCCTGTGAGTGAGACTTCATCCAAACCAAGATGCCGGCAAGAGAAACAACCTGCCTTGACTCGTCTATCCAGATACCGGATGGAAATTGATGAGGATGCAATACATGTCATCTTCGAAAGGAGGACATCCTTGATGAAGCGGTGGTGTCAAAAAATGATATAATATACGTATATTCAATGTATATTTTATAATCTATTTTATATTGTCTATTATCTGTATTTATGCTACTATTGAAACATAAAAGGAGTTTTATTATGAAAGATACAATCATGATATCAATGAGACTGAACAGAAAAGTGAAAGAAGAAGCTGAGAAGATATTCTCGTCACTTGGTCTTACTCTCACAGCAGGAGTCAATCTCTATCTCAGTCAGGTTGTCATGCAGCAGAGGATTCCTTTTGCACTTACTCTCTCTGATGATGTCAAAGCTGAACTTGCAGCAGATAGAGAAGCTGAATACAAGGCCTAAGTATTATTTGTATGAGCACTGAAAAGAACATCAAGATTGCGCAGTCAATGAAGGCGACACGGGAAAAGCGTGTAAGCCAGATCTGACGTGTCTTTCAGTGCAAGATACAGAGGAACAAGCTCTCTGCAAGGCAGAAGGAAGAGCTGAAGATGCTCTTCGTCGAAGGCAAGTGGTGTTACAATGCCATCCTGAATTTTGGAGAAACCTCTTCAATATTTGATTACGACACAAAGTCGAAGAAGGTTGTCCACAAGGATAAGGACGGCAATGACATCGAATGCGAGTATGCCTATCTTCCCCAGTCGTTGAGGCAGACGATACACACCCAGATAAAGAACTCCATAAGGGTGCTTGCTGTAAGGAAGAAGAAAGGGCTGAAGGTCGGTCCTTTGAAATACATCAGTGAGCTGAAGGCGCTTGAGTTCAAGCAGTATGGTGTGACGCACAAGATTCCCAGAATGAACCGCATAAAGCTCCAGGGAATCAAAGGACTCATCAAGGTGAACGGGATGGACCAGTTTCTTGACAATCCGGATTATGAGATTGCGAATGTGAAGCTTCTCAATAAGCCTGATGGATATTACATAGCCGTCACCTGCTGGATTGACAAAGATAAGGTTGAATCAAAGCACAAGAACAATAAGGTCATCGGTGTTGATTTCGGCATCAAGACCGACTTCACCACATCGGATGGAGAGAAGATACATGCAGCGGTGCAAGAAAGTGAGCGTATTAAAAGGCTTCAGAAGAAGCTTGCCCGGCAGGTCAAAGGCTCAAGGCGCTATGCACGTACTCTCCATCTGATAAGGGTTGAATACCAGAAGATGACAAACTGCAAGGATGACCTTGCGAACAAGATCGTGGCGAGACTTGTGAAGAACAGGACAGTGGTCATTCAGGATGAGATGCTCACCCACTGGCATAAAGGATGGTTTGCTGGACATGTCCAGCATTCAGTCCTTGGCAGGGTAAAAAGTGATCTCATGATGAGGGATGATGTCGTAGTTCTCAACAAGGCGGTACCGAGTACAAAATTCTGTCCTCATTGCGGGAAGCTGAACAGCCTTTCCCTTAAGGACAGGGTCTATCGTTGTGACTGTGGTGCTGATGAGATGGACAGGGATGTCCATGCCGCACGCAACATGATCTGGTTCTATGAAAACAATGTAGGTGTGGGACGCACCGAAACAAGCGCACCTGAGATCCGCAGAGCAATTGAAAAGGCCTTCATAAAAGGCAATCTCGGTTGTCATGGACCGTTGAAGGGCGAAGCTTCCACCTTTTAAGGTGGTGGTAGTTCACTATGGAGAACACTCCACATCAGTATGTGGTAAGGGAAAAAATATAACTGATGACGACCTCAGGCGGCTTGCAGATGAAGCCGGGCTGGACTCTGGACGGAGAGAGGAGATTCTGAAAGATGTCAATGCAGCATGCCGGACTGTGTGTTGACAACTTCTTTGTTTTTTGAGGGGCTGTAGTATTGCGGAAAGTCCTCTCTCTGGTCAGTCATGAGGGTTCTCTGCAAGCGTATGAAGAGTTCATGGGCAGAGACAGCCGACAGGAACGACAATAACACCGTCCGGCCTCTGGTATGCTACAGGAGAAACTCCTGTCAGAACCATCATGAATGATGGGGCTGGCATTTTCCCCGTATCAATCTTCTGAGCCAGTTTCTTCAAGGTTTTTGCTCCATGTTCGATTGCAGTCTGTCCTCCGATTTTAACTTCAATCAATCCATATTCCCCGTTTCTGAGGTGCACTACGGCATCGCATTCAAGATTGTTCTTGTCCCGGTAATGGAAAACATCGCCATCCAGAGGCTGACAGTAAACCCTGAGATCCCGGATGCAGAGATTCTCGAATACAAAGCCGAAAGTATTCATGTCTGCAATAAGATCATCCGGACCTGCTCCAAGACTGGCGGCTGCCAGGGATGGATCTGTGAAATACCTGGTAGGTGAGGTTCTTAAAGCGGTTTTTGACCTGAGGTTCGGATTCCATGCTGCCATGTCCTCGATGACAAATGTATTTGTGAGCCGTTTGTGATAATTCAGGGCAGTATGCTCAGAGAATGCAGTATCAGTAAGATTGCTGCTTAAAGTGGAGAGTGTAATCTGGGAACCTGTATTGCGTGCATAGGATATGAGAAACTGTTTCATCAGGACAGGACTGACAGAGCCTCCATCAGAGGTGGTGATGTCAGATGCTGTAACAGCATCGATATATTCTCTGGCAATCTGCAGAGCAGAGTTCCTGCTCCTGCCGGCTTCGCAAGCTCTGGGCCATCCTCCTCTGCAGGCAAGAAAGGCAAGTTCATCAATTCTTATTGGACTTTCTCCTGTGACATCAAGATTCCCTTCAAACAGCTTTCTGAGGCTCACCTGGTTACTTGAGTTGCCGGATTCAGAAAGAGTCATCGGACGCATGAACAGACGTGCAATCTGTCCTGTACCGCTATGATGCCTGTTCCCATCTTCCGGAGGTGTTACGGAGCCTGTTATTATGAACTGACCATCTTCTCCCCGTCTGTCAACAGTGAAACGGATTGCATCCCATAAGGAAGGAACCAGCTGCCACTCATCAATCAGTCTTGGCACATCACCATCCAGAAGCCTTGAAGGACTATGTTCTGCCATTGCCCTGTAACTCTCCCCGGACTCAGGACCATCAAGGTAAACAACGCTTTTTGCGAACTGTTTCGATGTGGTGGTTTTTCCGCACCATTTTGCGCCTTTCACATAAACCGCACCCATCGTTTCCAGTTTAAGAGAAAAGAGAGAATCAACAACTCTTGGGATATATTCTTTCATGTTTATAGTCTGACTTATAATTCCTGTTAATGCAAGAGATAAGTTGCCTGAAATGGGGCAGTTGGCTGTATTTCGATGGGGTAGTTGGCCGTATTCCGATGAGGCAGTTGGCTGAAAAGAAGAAGGCCTTCCTCATCGAGAAAGACCTTCCTGCAGTTCTTTTGTCTGGATAACGTCAGACTTCTTTTCCCTGAGCCTTGAGGTTTGCCTTGTAGACATTCCAGGTTGAGGAGATGATTGTATCCAGGTCAGAGTAGCGTGCCTTCCATCCGAGAAGGTCGTATGCCATCTTGCTTGTGGCGACAAGCTTGGCCGGGTCGCCCGGGCGGCGTGCCACGATTTCAGCAGGAATCGGCTTGCCTGTGATTCTCCTTGAAGCCTCGACAATCTGCTTGACGGACAGTCCTGTCTCAGAACCGAGTCCGATGATGAGATCCTTGTTCTCCTTCATGATGTAGTCAGCAGCCTTGACATGTGCGTCTGCAAGGTCTGTGACGTGGACGTAGTCCCTGACTCCTGTTCCGTCGATTGTGTCATAGTCATCACCGAAGATGAGGACCTTGTCTCTCATGCCGGCTGCGGCTTCCATGACAACAGGAATGAGGTTTGCAGGATTCTTCTCAAGACCGAGCATTCTTCCCTCGACATCATAGCCTGCTGCATTGAAGTAGCGGAGAGCTGCGAAGCGCAGGTTCTTGAGCTTTGAATACCATTTGAGGTTCTCCTCGATGCAGAGCTTTGTATAGCCGTAGTAGTTCTCCGGATTGGTCGGATGCTTTTCGTCAATAGGAAGATACTGAGGCTCGCCGAATGTTGCGGCAGAGGAGGAGAGGATGAAGTTCATGCATCCTGCCTTCACGCACTCTGTGATGACTATGAGAGCTCCTGTGATGTTGTTCTCACTGTATTTCTCCGGCTTGACCATGCTCTCTCCTGCAGCCTTGAATGCGGCAAGGAAGACTGCGCAGTCCCATCCTTCTGAGAGAACCTCCCTGACTCTTTCCCTGTCGAGGATGTCGCCAAGGTAGAACTTCGCCTTGTCTGAGACATTGCTTCTCAGACCGGAAGAAAGGTTGTCAAAGATACCGACCTCGTCGCCTCTGTCAAGGAAGGCCATTGATACGTGCGTTCCGATATAGCCGGCACCGCCGAATAAAAGTACTTTCATATTTTTTTCTTCTCCTTCTGTTTTTGCTATTTGAATCTGTTTATTATACCGCCGATTTCATCCATGCGCTGTTTCAATAATACATCATCTTGCGCTTCACATACTATCCTGAGATAAGGCTCGGTGTTGCTTTTTCTCACATTGAACCACCAGGTGGGGAATTCAATCCTCTTTCCATCGAAATCCATGACACATACCGGCTTGTCGTTGGTTATGAACCTGTCACAAAGAGCCCCGATTGCCTCGTCCTTGGCATCCAGACGGAAGTTCACTTCTCCGCTGTTGGCATAGCGCACGATTGTCTTCATGAAATCAGAAAGGGTCTTTCCTTCTTTCTTCAGCTCGGCCACGACAGAAAGCACAATCAGGGAAGCAAGAATGCCTGAGTCACAGTTTCCGAAGTCCTGGAAATAGTAGTGCCCGGCAAGCTCTCCGCCGAAGATTCCCTTGATCTCACGAATCTTCAGCTTCGCGTAGGCGTGTCCGACCTTCCAGGTGGTCACATCAAAGCCCAGAGAAGAAAGATACTCGGATGTCGATTTGCTTGTCCTTATATCGACAAGGGCGGCACCTGTCCTTCCTTTCCTGCTGTAGTAGTAGCCGATTAGGGCTGTGATGTAGTCCGGCTGGATGAAACATCCCTTCTCGTCGGTGAACATGACACGGTCCGCGTCCCCGTCGTAGATAACACCCACATCGCTTTTCTCAGCCTTCACGGCATCCATGAGCTGCTGGCAGTTCTTCACTTCCAGCGGATTGGGCTCATGAGCGGGGAAGGAGCCGTCAAGCGTGTCATTGAGGTATGTGATGTTGTTTTCATAATCGCTGAGGATATCCTTGATAACCACGTTTGACATTCCGTTGGAAGTGTCGATTGTAATCTTCAGCCCTGACAGGTCGGGAACATAGGAGCGCTGGTAATCAGTGTAGATGGTTTTGAATGAGGTGTAATCGAGAATCTTTCCCTTCTTCTCAGATGGTGTGATCACATCGTCATTCACCATTCTCTCAAGATCCTTCAGGCCGCTGTCGCCTCCGACAGGGAGTGCGTCAGTCCGGCTGATTTTAAGCCCGTTGTACTCAGGCGGGTTATGGCTTGCAGTAATCTGGACGGAAGCATCCGCCTTGTAGTGCCGGGTCGCATAGTAGACCATCGGGGTCGTGCAGAGGCCGAGATTCCATACGTCAGCTCCTGCATCCGTTATTCCCTTTGTCAGGGCCTCATAAATCTCGTCGCTTGAAAGACGCACGTCACGTCCGACAAGCACGTGGTCAGTCTTGAGCAGAGAAACAAGGAAATAACCGATTTTATAGACGGTATCCTTGTTGAAATCCTTATTGTAGATTCCTCTGATATCGTAAGCTTTAAATGCTCCTGCCATTTTCTTCTCCTGTGAGTTTTATCAATGCTTTTGGTTCAATGAGTTCGAAGTAGTAAATCCTTCCATCATCAAGCACGACCTGCGTGACAAGCGGGAAGAGTATGCGAGAGAATCTGCCAGCGGGGGAAAGCGGAACGCGGCTTGCGGCACGGCTGCTGCTCTCGGCCTGGCTCTTTCTCACGACAGATATGGATTTTATGCTTTCCTTCGGGAAGATGATGGAATATTTCTCATACTTCGGCCGGTTCTTCTGCCTTATCGTGTAGCCCAGTATCTGGGGAAGGCGCTCGAAATCCTCGGCATAGAACCTTCCGTCCTCAAGTGCGCATAAGAATACGCCGTATTCCCTTATCTGTCCCTCGCTTGAACCGAACCATGTGGCGAAGGTCCTCCAGGTTATCCTGCTGCCCAGACGGGTCTCCAGCTCCTTTATGAATTCTGCTGCTTCAGCGTATTCCAATTCCTCTGTCCTTTAATTCCGTTTTCCTATAATATTACTGAACAATGCGCGAGTATGAAAAGAAAGATTTTTCCAAATTGCTGAAAAAAGGTGCCCTGGAAGGCCGCCGCTGGATGCGCCAGACTGACAGCGAGGCTGTCAGAATATATGACAGGAATCTTGAGTCCGTTCCTGTCACTGTGGAGCTTTACGGCAGGTGGGCCAGAGTTGTCGATTACAGTCCTGAGGGCCTTGACGAGAGGACCCGTGAGGAAGTCATTGACCTTGTAAGCCGAATGGTCTATGTCGAGAAGGACATGATTATCTGGCAGTACCGCAAGAAGAGGGAAGGCCTTGAGCAGCATTCGCTTGTAAGTGACAAGAAGGTGGAAGTGGATGTGAAGGAGCACGGTCTTGTCTTCAGGGTCGACCTGACAAGCCATATCGACACAGGACTCTTTTTAGATCATGCCCTGACGAGGGAATATGTGCGCTCAATAAGCGCAGGGATGAGAGTGCTCAATCTCTTCTCCTATACAGGAAGCTTCTCAGTCTACGCCGCATCAGGGGGAGCTGAGAGTGTCACCAGCGTGGATATGGCCAACACATACTGCGCCATTGCCCGTGAGAACCTGAAAGCTAACGGTTTTCTTGATGAGGAGCGCTATCCTGTCGTTGCATCTGATGCGCTTGCCTTCATCGATGAGGCCGTGAAGAGGAAAGATGTCTATGACATTGTCATATTCGATCCTCCGAGTTTTTCCAACTCACACAGAATGGAGCATCCCTTTGACGTGAAGAAGGATTACCTGAAGTGCATTGGAAAGCTTTCCAGAATCATGTCGGACCATGCTCTCTTGATTTTTTCAACCAATTCAAGTACGTTCGCACTCGACAAAGGCTCGCTCAAGCGCTCTTTCAGGATTGCCGAGATGACACAGGAGCTTTCTCCTGTCGGTTTTGTACGCTCACGCGGAGGTGCGAGCAGGGTATGGGTTCTGGAACGGCTTTCCGTCTTTGACGGCAAGGCATCCGGTTGGAAAAGGGATATCAGATACATTAGGGATAGAAAAGTGAAAGCAGTCAGAGATGAGGATTTTGACATTCTCGCCCAGTCCTTCCAGGAAGCAGGTGAGAGGGAGAAAGCTGAGTTCAAAAGAGAAGAAAGGCGTGAGTACAGCAGAAAGCCTTCTTTTGACAGACCTCAGCGCCGCTATGAAGATGATGAGCGTCCGCGCCGCCGTTACGATGACGAGGAGCGAGCCCGCAGGCGTTATGAGGATGATGATCGGCCTCGCCGCCGTTATGATGATGAGGAGCGTCCACGCCGCCGCTATGAGAATGACGACAGGCCCCGCCGCTCTTATGACAGGCCCCGCAGTCAGGGTTATGGCAGGCAGACGAGAGGCGATGATGAGAGATCTTACCGCCCCAGAAGAGACTCCTACTTCCGTGATGATGACACAAGAGAGCGTGAAGACAGGCCTTACCGTCACAGTGATGATGACAGGCGTCCTTCTTACAGCCGTGCCCAGTCCCATTCCTACGACAAGTCACGCCGCGAGAGAAAGCCAGTCAGACCTTATGGTTATGACAATATAAGGAAAAGCCGGGACAGAAGAGAAACATCCTCTGACGAGGAGTGAGTTTTCTCCTTCAGAAGATGACGTCTCAGTCCTGGTGGCTGAGGCGTCAAGGATTATATATGTCCTCTCCTGAAATCAGGAGAAAATCGCTGGAATCAAAATCAAAGCCATTGGCAGAGGCGAATCCGATTTTCCTGACATCAATTCCATTAATCTTTCTGATTTTCTCTGCTTGAGAAGAGGCAAGACTTTCCGTCATCTTGTCCTTCAGGTATTTGCATTCGATGATTGTGAAGCCGTTCTCTTTTTTTACAACACAATCAAATTCTCCGTTTTTTCTTTCTTCCGGCTTATCATACCAGTATGTTCCGATGTCAATTATATCATCTGCCTTGCCAAGTCTGATGAGCCTTCTCAGATATTCTGGCACCATTTTCTCGAATCTTCTTGCGATGAAATCTGTAATGGACGGCTCGATGAATCTATTGTAGAAAGCAGAAGAGCCCCTGAGATCTATCTCATTTTCATTTGGAAGAATATATGCATAGAAGAAGCGCAGGAGATTGTCTGAGATTTCATAATATTTCTTTTTTTCATCCTTATTCCTGTTAATTGGGAATGTGCTTGTGATTATCTCCATGTCCAGAAGTTTTTTCAGTTCTATGGAAACATTTGAAGTGGACGACGATAACGCAGAGGCGATTTCAGAGTTTCTGGCTTTTCCATTTCCCAGTACAAGCAGAATGGATTCTGCCATTTCCAGTCTGAAGATTTCCCTTAAGAGTGCGTACCGGAGTGATGTGTGAACGTATCCCTTTGTATCGAGAAGCACATTCTCAATATTCCATCTCAGGTTTTTGTCAGGATGAATGTAATCAAGGACAAAAGGGTAACCTCCGAATACAGCATAGAAACCAATCTTCTCATAAGGGCTGAGATCTGAGTAGAAAGCAGATGCGTCAAGATAGTCAAAAGGTTTGAGATTCAGAGAAAGCTGGAATCTGCCAAAAAGCGGTTCCGATGCACTCCCCATTCTCTTCATCTGCGAAACATATGATCCTGAGAAGATGAACGTGAACGAGCCTGACAGCTGTTGCATCTCAGCCTGGAATAACGAATCAAGATTGCCTTCCTTGTAAGAGCTTTTCATGTACTGATATTCGTCAATTGCGATGACAAATTCTCTGCCTGTAGCCTTCAAAGCCATCAGAATCGCATGGATGTCCTTTATTTGCCTGTAGAAATCCTCTTTCATCTCTTCTGCAACAGCCGCTGCAAATCTTGAGACTATGATTTCATACTTCGATTCGGTTGCTGTGAAAAATATGAAGGTTTTCCTGCATCTTCTCTTTACCTGCTCAAGTAGGGTTGTTTTCCCGACTCTCCGGCGTCCATAGATAAGGATTGCTTTTGCTGTTGGTCTATCCTGATAGATTACGTTTTCAATACGTCTGATTTCATCATCCCGGTTTCTGAACATTTTTTCCGTTCTCCTTGATGAAAGAATATCATATTTTCACTTAATAAAGAATGCTAAAAAATAATTTAGTAAAAATTTTTTTAGCATTTTTTTCTGCGGGTAGTAGTTGTTCTTCACACGTTTTTCTGGCAAAGCACTGTCTTGAGTGTCGTGCCTGCACTCTGTACGGCCAGAAGAATAATCAGATAATAGGGGAAGATGTTCTGCGAGAAGGTGGAAGAGAGAAGTCCGTACAGCGGTGGCAGCACCATGCTTCCCACATAGGCAAAGCTCATCTGCAGCCCGATTATTCCGACGCTGTATTCCGGACGGAAATAAGAGACTGTCTGACGGACCATTGCCGGGTAAATGGGGCCGAAGCTGAAGCCAAGGATGAAGATGACACCATACAGCATTGCGGCACTGTCTGCGAATATGAGTGCGATGAGAGAAAGCAGGATCAGTATCTGGGCACAGAGAATCATGTGACTGCTTCTGACCCTGTCTGCGATGAAGGCTGTCGCGATTCTTCCTGATGTGATTCCCAGATAGGTCATTGAGCTCAATGCTGCGGCACTTGCCGCATCAAGTCCCTTTCCGTATACAAGATAGCTTGCAAGCCAGAGTATTGTGACGCCTTCAAAGGCATAGAACGCGAATCCGATGCAGGATGGAAATACTCCCCTCATTCTGATCAACTGTGCATTCGAATAGACTTTTCTCTCCTGTCTGAGAAGCTCATCTTTTTTATCTGTATCAGGTTTTTCCTTTGTCTTCCACAGAGGCTTTGAGAGGAGAAAGATGATGAAGATGACACACTGGATGATGGCGAGGATTATATATGCTTCCCTCCAGCTTCTTCCGCTTTCAAAGAAGACTGAGAGAATGGATGGCGCGATGATTGTGCCCACTCCCCAGAATGCGTGAAGGAAGTTCATCTGCATCGCACTGTAATGCATTGCGACGAAGTTGTTGAGGACAGTGTCGATTGCTCCTCCTCCGAGTCCGAGCGGTATTGAGAAGAGTACCAGGGAAAGGAATGATGAGCTTCCCGATACCAGAAAGAGGGCCGTGAATGTGAGGATGATTGAGAATGCGCTGACAGCGAAGGTGCCGAATCTTCTTATCAGGCGCTGGCTGGACAGGGATGCCGCCACAGTCCCGAAAGAGACAATGACATTAACGATTCCTGCCACCGAAAGAGGGGCCCCGATGTCCAGATGCATCATCGGCCAGGCGGTTCCAAGCACGGAGTCGGGAAGGCCGAGAGATATGAATGCAATGTATATCACCAGCAACAGGAGTGTGCTCATGGTGGAAATTTATAACACATGTTGCCGGAAACATTCCATTCTCTTTCCGGCCTGACTCTTGCTTAATTTTGCCTTCTGTATGTAGTCTTCTTGCTGTGGAGAAAAAGCTTCTTTTCGATTCAGCCCTGTTTCCTCTTCAGGTGACGCAGCTCATCCTGTCACAGAAAGAGGACTTTTCTGTCATGGGCTTCAGCCGCCCGTCTTTTATCTTTGTCCACAGGGGAAGCATCTCCGTCTCATTCCAGTCAAGCAGGCTTCCTCTTCACTCATCCGGTGCCATTTATATCGCAAGAAACAGGAAGTGCTGTGTGCATGCAGATTCTGACTGCGAGCTGACTTTAATCAGTTTCGATGAGGAGCTTTTCGCTCAGGGCAGTCTTGTCAGCCAGAAGTACCTCATTCCGCTTGCCCGGCTCGGCTCTGACTACAGCGTCCTCTCGAAAAGAGGGGCCATGGGACTGGAGAAGATGATTGACAGCATGGATGAGGCAGCCTTCGGATGGGAGCTCAAGGCTCTTGCCGGACTTCTTGAGGTGCTTGGAATCATATGCTATGAGAACCAGAGCAGGCTGAGTGAGAAAGAGGACTGTCAGGATCCGCGCCTCAGGCGCATGCTTGACTACATGAAGAGCCATATCGGAGAAAGGCTCTGCCTTGAGGACATCGCAAAAGAAGGCTGTGTTTCGGTAAGGGAGGCCAGCCGTCTTTTTGAGAAGGAGCTGGGTTCTTCTGTGATGAAGCACTTCCTCTTCATGCGTCTGGAGAAGGCCAAATGCCTGCTGGAGAAGGGACAGATGAATGTCAGCGAGATCTGTCTTGCTTCCGGTTTCGAGTCAGTAAGCCATTTCTCGACATGCTTCCGGCGCGTCTATGCGATGAGTCCGAGCCAGTTCCGCAGGAAAGGCTTCCTCTGACGCTTTTGAAGTCCAGATGCAGGAAGCGCTGGGGATTCTCGCTCACGATTTTCCTTGTCAGATTGTCTGAGAAACGGCTTTCCTCAAGCACATGCAGATAAGATGAGTATGATTCCACCTTCAGCAGGTTGATTGCGAAATCGCTGCCCATCATCAGACGACTTTCAATCTTATCCCGTTCATTGTCGCTGAGGGTTTTCAGGTAGTTTGAAGTCTCTTCGTAGAACTCAGGATAGGCTCCTGTGAAGGAAATGTCGCTGTAGACATTGTCAAAGTCTTTTATCAGGGCCATGAGGGAATAGAACCATTCATTCGCAGGCTGTTTTCTCAGTCTGGCATTGAATGAATCAAGAATGCCTGTCGATACATTCAGCAGGCCGTACTGGCGTCCTACATGGGCAAAGTCGATGATGAGCCCGGGGTAGTTCTCAAGCACAGTTCTCCAGCTTGCTGGATTGGTGTATTCCCAGGCCTTGCGCGCACTCACTCCTCTGAAGCCCTGGTCGTCACAGTGCGTGATTACTGGTATTCCCCTGTCCTGACAGAATGAGTATATGAGGCGCATCTTTTTCAGCTCATTCTCATCCTCAGGCCAGGGATCTGTGCCCAGTGGAGGATAGAGCTTTATGCCGTAGAAGCCTTCAGAGGCAGAAGGATTCCTGTCTGCTGCGATTCTGGTCTGGAGGAACTTCTCGACGTACTCAAAGTCATGGGCCGGAGGGTTGATGCCTGCAAAGGGTGCAAACGTTATGATTGAATCCTTTCTTCTTTTTCTGAACTCTTTTATCGCATCAGCTGTGTCATCAAGATATCTGGAAAGCCTGTCCGCTGTGCTGACAGGGTAATAGGTATTGACAAACGAGCTTTCCGGATGGGTGAAATCCATGACAAGAGGGCAGAGGACCAGCTGGTCGTATTCATTCCCCCTGTAATGGAATAAGTCGTCCCTCAGATAAGGTTCATCCGGGTATGAGCCTCTGTTTCTCTCATTTCTGTAAGCCCCTTCCAGATCTTTTTCCAGCATGAGCATCGTGTCAAGAATGCTCTGGGAGAAGGCGATGAGCGTGTTCATGATGTCACTGACCATTGTCTGTCTGTTCGACAGGATATAGTCCTTTGTGAGGTTAGCTGTCAGAAATGAAACAGGAGACTCTCCGAATGGCGATACATAGGCCGGGAAGTCCGGCTCATTGAGTGTCATGAAGTGCAGGTGTGTGTCAAAAAAACAGGGCATGAGTCAATTATAAAGGAAGGAGAGGCGCTCTGTCCTCTCCTTCTTCAGGTTTTTCACAGTCCCATCTTGGCTTTCTGCTTTGCCCATGAATCCTTGAGCGTGCAGGTTCTGTTGAACACGAGATGGTCTTGTCTGCTGTCACGGCTGTCAACGCAGTAGTAGCCGTTGCGGATGAACTGCAGATAGTCACCGGGCTTTGCCTTACCTGCTTCCTCCTCGACTACGGCATTCTGGATGACGATGAGGGAATCCGGGTTGAGGTCATCAAGGTAGTTGCCCGTGGCCTGACCCGGGTTCTCTGCCTTGAAGAGCTTGTCGTACTGGCGCACTTCAGCCCTGAGCCCATGCTCCTTGCTCACCCAGTGGCTTGTACCCTTGACCTTGCGTCCGTCAGGAGTCTCTCCGCCACGGGAAGCCGGGTCATAGGTTGCATGGATGAGACGCACTGAGCCGTCCTCATTCTTCTCGACACTTGTCGCACTGATGTAGTAGGCATGCTTCAGGCGCACCTCATTGCCGATATAGAGCCTGTGGTAACCCTTGACAGGGTTTTCCATGAAGTCCTCTCTTTCAATGTAAAGATGCTTTGAGAAAGCGACTTTGTGGGTTCCCATAGAAGGATCTTCCGGATTGTTATCGGCATCGAACCACTCGATTTTGTCATCCGGGTAGTTGTCGATGACAAGCTCGACCGGGTCAAGGACCGCCATGAGCCTCTTCGCTCGTTTGTTGAGGTCTTCCCTGACACAGAACTCCATGAGAGAGTAGTCAACAACACCTTCGACCTTTGCCACGCCGACGCGGCTGACAAAGTCCTTCATTGACTCAGGTGAATAGCCTCTTCTCCTGATTCCGGCGATGGTAGGCATCCTCGGGTCATCCCAGCCGGAGACGAAGTTGTTGTTCACGAGATAGAGAAGCTTTCTCTTGCTCATCAGCAGGTAGTTGATGTTGAGCCTTGCAAACTCGTACTGATGCGGGGTGTGCTCAATGCCGTCAATTGATGTCGCCCAGTCATAGGCCGGTCTGTGGTCCTCGAATTCAAGTGTGCAGATTGAATGCGTGATGCCTTCAATCGCGTCACTGATGGGGTGGGTGAAGTCGTACATCGGGTAGATGCACCACTTGTTGCCGGTTCTCGGATGGGTTGCAAACTTGATGCGGTAGAGCGCGGGGTCCCTCATGTTGATGTTCGGGCTTGCCATGTCAATCTTGGCTCTCAGCGTGTAGCTTCCCTCAGGATGCTTACCCTGTCTCATCTCCTCGAAGAGCCTGAGGTTCTCCTCAATACTCCTGTCCCTGTCCGGGCTTTCCTTTCCCGGCTCTGTGAGGGTTCCGCGGTACTCCTTCATCTGCTCCGGGGTAAGGGAGTCGACATAGGCCTTTCCTTCTTTTATGAGGCGCACTGCGATTTCATAAAGCTGGTCATAGTAGTCTGAGGCATAGTATTCATGCTTTCCCCAGTCAAAACCGAGCCAGTGAATGTCTTCCTTGATTGCGTCAATGTATTCATGCTCTTCCTTGGCCGGATTCGTGTCATCAAGACGCAGATGACAGCGTCCATGGTATTTCTCGGCAAGGGAGAAGTTGAGACAGATGCTCTTGATATGTCCGATGTGAAGATAGCCGTTTGGCTCTGGCGGGAACCTTGTAACGATTTCGCCATTAGGCACTCTGCCGTTTTTGAGATCGTCCTCTATGATTTTCTCGATGAAATTAAGCGGACGGATTGTCTCTTCGCTCATAATAAAACCTCCTACTGCCCTTTCAAAGGGGCTCTTGGTGTGATGCTGGAGAATATTAGCACGCTCTGCGATTCATGAAAAGGCGAACGTGACTGGTCCCTGGCCTCTTGAGAAGAATGAAATCGAGACGCTGCTCTTTATTGATTCGAAGCGGAATGTATGAAGCAGTCTCTCACCACAGAAGAAGAGAACAGAGTCTCCTTCTTTCTTCACTGTGAGGTCCTCCTCGCAGTCATGGAAAACGCTTTCTGTCCTGACTGAGAGAAAGTCCATCCTCAGACGGTAGTCATCACCGTCGCGGAAGATCTCAAGACCCTGGTCAATGCTGAAGATAATGGCAATGCCGCACTGGATTCCAGCCTGAGCCTGGACTGACAATGTGATTGACTCATCCGTATCGGTTGTCCAGACAAAATGATGTTCACCGTCGCTGAAGAAGCTGATGGCCTTCGAGGAAAGGATCCTGAAGCCCCGAGGGTGGTTTATCCATTGACATTTTCTGATTTTCAGCATGCTATTATATTTCAGTAAACACCGCGTTTTGTAAATACAGGGGAACAATAATGATCTATCTTGCGGGAATCGTCGAATCAGTCCTGACCCTTGACGGGCAGAGCATATCTCTTACTCCATCCGGATACCTTTTCAACCTTGCATGTGAGCTCAGGAAGAATTTTGACCCGCGTATCGCCATTCTCTCTCGTCTGAGCAGTGACGGGCCCGGGAGAATCACACTTGAAAAGCTTGTTCACGAGAAGATTGTCTTCGACCCGAACCTCATTTCCCCCTCGCTTCCTTCATACCTCATTGCCGATGACAGGGAGGGAAGGAAGAGTGTCTACTCAGCCTCAAGTGCACCTGTGACAGTAAGTGAAGAGGAAATCCTTGAATCCCTGCGCACCAACAGCGATGTCGATATCGTGACTCTTGTTGCAGGTGCCCTCTGGTACCAGCCTCTTTTCAACAGTCTTCTTGATGCTGCATGCTTTGTCTCTCCGCGTCCTGTCATTGCGCTGGATGTCGCGTCAGATACATATGAATGGACTGACCAGAGCCGTCTTGTGCGCCAGATAAAGACTGCATGCCAGAGTGCTGACATCATTATCCTCACTGATGCTGACATATCTCTCTTTGATGATGAGGATGTCTCATCCCTTGCCCCGGCTGTTGCCATTGTTCATGCTGATGGCTCTGTCGATTTCTGGAAAGATAAGGTCAAGTCTTCTTTCTCCGGTGGCAAAACAGAAGTCTATAGAAGGTTGATAAAGAAGGAAATCTGAATTCAGCAAGTGTTCCGTATAGGGAAATTGCAAAAGTAATTTTGTCAATTAAGGCAGGAATCATCAAAATTATTTTGACGATTCCGGTATGAATCATCAGAGTTTTACTGATGATTTTCTCTGCATTTGAAGTAAGCGGAACTTAACCTCTAGTTACAGAAGCAGGGTATCAGGAAGTAGTCTATGAGGCATGGAAATAAAACTCGAA
>CALXOK010000010.1 GCA_944390025.1 uncultured Spirochaetales bacterium
GCAAGACTCAGAAAACGCATCGAGGAGGTCTGACCCGGTTTAGCACTAGATTTTCCGCGAAACTTTAAAACGCAGGTATTATTTACCGTATTTTGTTTTTCCTGTAAAGATGGCAATTCTGACTGGATATATGGAAGATATAACAGGGAAATACAAACAGATGCAAAAATTCAGAGCGTTATTCTTAATTCCCTCATTGCTTGTGTGATTTTTATGCACGGAACATCAAAATATGATGCAATATTAGGAATCAGCAATCTATTTTTTGCATCTGGTTTTCTGTCTGTCTCATTGGTGATTATTTGTCCGTTGTAGGCAATTGCCGCAGCAATCAACCATGGATCAGCTACATTCAAGTTTCTAAACCAGCTGTTAATAACTGATTGGCTATAACGTGAAGATTGCGAGTATACATATTCAGATACCATTCCATAGGAATCCACTATTTTTTGATCGTCAATTGTCATTACAGGTGGATTTAGCCTTTTAATCCAATCTGTCAGTTCATCTTTTCCTTTGAGGATTTCATCTTTCACCAGATTCAGCAATACAAGCCGTTCTTCAGTTATGGCTCTTTCTAGAAACTCCCAGAATGATGGAAATACATCAAAAGGATAAATATCATTTTTTGCTGATATCAGAATGTTGGAATCTACAAAGAACGGACTGTTTTTCACCTAACCACCTCTGCCATCATCCGTTCAAAGGTTTTCCCCCAGCATCCCGTCATCCGGTAGGCATCAGTATATCTGGTTTTCCCTTCATGCACACTTGTAAATAATAGAGACAGAAAATTGTGATCCATTCTGGAGGACATACTGTTATAGAAATTGCCGCCACTGCCGCTCCTTTTCTTTATATTCTGGCTGATGATATTAAACTGTTTGTCGCAAGTCGCTTTGCTGATAAATCCTAGTTTGTATGCCCTCAGCGTAGCAACGGAAATAGAACATTTGAAAAAAGATGCGGCTTGAGTGAGTTTGTCTGTCAACAGACCCCTTTTCTTAGTCCAGAACTCAGTAAATTGTTTCTCCGGCACCATAATTTCAGTAGCAACAGAATTACAGAAACTTTCCTCATGAGAATAACCTCCTTCCATGAGATCAGCCTGTCCGAGTGCAATATGAGCTATCTCATGTAAAAGAGAAAAAGCCTTGGCCTGTATGGAATCAAGTGAATTTATAAAAATTACGGGTGCGATATCATCATATAAAGCAAATGCTCTGAATTCATCAAGGCTAAGGGATCGCTTTGTATTGTTTCCAACAATTCCGTTTTCAAAAACAAAAACCTGTGCTTCGCCTGCTTTTTCCCGTAGAAAAAGATATACTTTATTTTTGTCTGTTTTTCGATACCAGTCAGTCTCAATATGAAGCAACGTCCTCAATTTCTGGCTTGCAGACAGAACATTATCCTGCTCATTCAATATTCCGGCAATCGGAGACGTGCCGAGGTCTTCTTCTGACATTTCATCTTTCAGCCATTCCTGAATGAGCTCCATGTTATTCACGGTGTCTTTCAGATTCTGGCTCATGTTTTCTTTTTCTTTACTTCCAACAGTTCTGAAAACAGGAGAATTTTCTTGGTTTTCGCATGGAGTAGAAAGAAAGAAATAGCCAAAGGGCACATTCAGCTCCTGGCTCATTTTGCTAACCTGAGTCAATGTCGGTTTTTCCCCGTTGTCCCATTTCTGAAGAGTTGCAGCGTTAGTTCTCACGGCTACCTGATTTGCAGAAATTCCGCAAATCCAAGGGACAATTCCTTTTTGAATGTTAACAACTGCTTTCATATGCTCTTCATCCGTTCCAGCTATATAATAAAATAATTTTTACGAATTTGTCCCAAAGATTTTTTTCATCTATGTCAAAAAAATTGCGATTTAAAGTTAAAAAGCCAAGATTCATAACCATGCATATACAGCATGCAATACAGTAAGATACACTGCCTTTTGGTACCCAGTTTGATACCCACTTTTTTATTTTTCAGTACTAAATTTCAAACACCTCAGCATGTTAAATCTTTCAACTGAAAGTAAATGCTTGAAAATAAAAAAATAAGGTGTCGAGCGGATTCGAACCGCTGAAAGACGGTTTTGCAGACCGTTCCCTTAGGCCACTTGGGTACGACACCGTGACAGGAAGAAAGATTAGCAGATTATGTATGGGTTAATCAAGAGGGGCATAAAAAAGCGGAAAATGGATTAACAAAACATTCTGCATTATAATGAAAGACATGAAAAAGCCTGCTATCATCCTTCTTCTTTTATCAGTCATTGCAGTCTCTGCTTCTGCAAGTCAGTCTGTTCCTGCGGTATCCAGCTATTTCTCCATTTCTTCCGGATATACAGCCGTCATGGCTGATGAGGGCTTCTCGCAGGGAGTGCCACTGGGCTTCCAGTCCGGTGTGCTGTCAAACAGTTCTGATGGTTCCTATGCACTTGGGTTTGGCACAAGAATGGACCTCAGCTTCGGTGCAGGGGCAAGCTCATCAATGCTCGCTCTGGATATGAATTTCGGTATCGAAGGTCTCATAAGAATGAACAGCATGCTTTCATTTGACTTCCTCGCAGGCCTTGGAATCGGCGTTATGGAAACAAAGGAAAGCGCTTATAAGGACTCTGTTGTGACGATGGGGCCTGCCGCGTCGGCAACACTGCGCTTCAGTCCGGGAGCAAACGGAATTGTCTCTATAGATCTCGGTCTTGCCGCATATGGACACTTTGCAGTCGGAGAAGATTACTCAGGGCTTTCAGTGACACCGTTTGTCGGTTTCACTTTTGACTTCACCGCATTCCCCTACATCCCCCACTATGTAACTCACCTTCTGATTTATTAATTCTCGCTCGACTGTATAAGACGTGCTGACAGGTTCCTGAGTGTCTTGAAAGTCCAGTCACATGGAATAATTGCATAGCTCTTGGTACGCTTGCATACCAGAGCCCCGTCTTCTTTCTCCAGAGAATAGAAACCATTGGAGATTCTCGGATTCTCATAGCTCGTAAACGCATGAGCTGAAAGGAAATCGGAATATTCTCCGGGCTTTAGGGAATAGCGGGATGGACAGTTGAGACGGTCATGATGGTCAATTCTTCCAAAGCCTGTAGTCAGGGAGAAGACCTGAGGAGTGCCGCCTTCATAAAGGGCCCAGGGGCTGTCCATGCGTCCCAGCAGGTTGTATGCGATGTCAATCACGCCGCTTTTCATCACGCTCTGGTCCAGACGGCTTCCAAATGCCGGGAAGAAGGAAAGATATATCATCTGAAGACGGGGATTGATCACGCTTATCCATCCGATATCCTCGCTGTCCCCCATCCTGCCGACAATATAATCATAGCTTCCTGTAGGTCCGGGAATATAAGAGGCATCAACACTTGCAGTATTCGCTCCGGGAGCATGCCTTAGATCGTAAAAACGCTCTCCGCTCGCAAGCCGGTTGAAAGCCACTTCCCTGAAGTTCGGGCTGAAAGCCTCAAAGGAGGAGGCGTTTGTATTCACAAGACAGCCCGACTCAAGGAAAGGAGGCATGAGCATCGAATGCATTGTCGCATTGTATTCAAGTTCCTCATCACCTGTGTTAACAAGCCTGATGAATGAATAGAGGACCGGCTGAGATGGCAGCATCAGGTCAATCTTCACAGCACGGTAACGGTTGTGCTCCTGACGGGACTTCATCTCACTCATCCGCCACAGGCCTCCGCTTTCACCGTCAGAGCCATAACGGCGGACCATCCAGTAAGTGTTGCTGGTAAGAATGGACTCTTCATCCTTGCCAGGAAATGAGAAATAGATACCACCGGCCTGATAGAAGCTCTGCTTGCTCTTGAACCAGTCAGCATTGGAGTCAGAAAGGACTCCGGTCTCACGTCCTCTGAAATAAGGAAGGCTGAGCGCGTTGACAAAACCACCCTGCACGGCCCTTGCCGAAAGCTCGATGGCAACTTCCCCCTGGTCTTCAATGATGGCATTGACAAGGTTGTTGCTCATGAATGTTGCGTTTCTTGACTCCCAAAGAGGTATCCGTCTGATATCCATGTTTTTCCCACCGTGCTTTATGTGTTATATTTTCCCTGAGGACACTTCAGATGATAACAGTCAAAAACAATTGTTTCCACCTCGCGACAGAGAATACGAGCTATGTTTTCTTCATCAACGAACGTGGAATTGCAGAGCATCTGTACTATGGACGCCGCCTGAGGGCACCTGAGATGGATACGGATGCACTGAGGATGAAGCGGATAGTACCCCGCAAAGGAGAGGTCTCGCTTTCTCAGCGCAGCTGGGAAGTGACGCTGAACGACACGCCGCTTGAGTTCTCTTGCGAAAGCAATGGCGATTTCCGCACACCCTTCATCTCAATGCGTTCAGGGCGCAACTGCGTGAGTGCCCTGGATCTCAGATTCAGACGGAGTGAAACCTTTGAAGGCGTGCGCCGCGCTGACAGTCCTCTGGTCCAGGCCACAGCCTCCGGGCAGGAAGCGCACGGCATCCGTGTCGATTTCTCTGATGACAACGCCTCTGTCCTGCTTTCTCTCTACTACACTGTTTTCCCTTCCAGCGACACAATCGTCAGACGCTCTGTCGTCAGGAACAACTCCAGAGGGAACATAACCCTTGAGCATATCGCGAGCTGCCAGCTCGACTTCTTCAATTCTGACTGGACTGTCAGTTTCACAGGCGGCCCATGGGGCCGTGAGAACAGGACCGTGACCCCTTCTTCCGGCTTCTGTGTCATGGTGAACGAATCAAGAAACGGATTCACCGGCCAGAAATCAAGCACTGTCTATATCGAAAACAAGGACTGCTGCATCATCTCAGGCCTTCTGTACAGCGGGGATCACAGACAGACTGCTGAAGTGACCCATTACGGGAAACTCCATTTCGTCACAGGAATCAACCCGGACACAATAAAACCCACGCTCAAGCCCAATGAGACTTTTGAGACACCGGAAGCCTTCCTGGTCCTGGGACCTGACCGGAAGAAGGCTGTATCAAAACTTCACGGTTTTGAAGAGAATTTCGTGATGAGGGGAACATGGAAGAACAGGCTCCGTCCGATTGCATATTCCACCCGCTACTCACTCGGCATGGACGTGCGCGAGGAACGCGTCATAGAAGAAGTGAAAATCGCAGGACAGCTGGGTTTCGAGCTGTTCATTCTCGATGACGGCTGGTTCTCTGTCCGTAATGAGGAGACTTCATCCGTCGGTGACTGGAGTGCGGACACGCTGAAGATACCTTCCGGACTGGCCGCTATCTCCAGAGAATGCCACAAGGCAGGGCTCCTTTTCGGTCTGTGGATTGCACCGGAGTGTGTATCAGTACAGAGCCGCCTGGCTCTGGAGCATCCGGACTGGCTGGTAAGGAACCCGGCCAGAAAGCTCAACCCGGTAGAAGGTGGTCAGTACCTTCTCGATATCACACAGGATGAGGTTTTCGACTATGTAAGCGATACACTGCGGCACCTGATAGAGCGCACAGGTCTGGACTGTCTTGTCTGGAACATAGGCACTCAGGCTGCAGATATCTGGTCAAAGTGTGATGAGAAGGAGGCAGAAGGAACCTGGAGACACCGCTACATCCTGGCATTCAACAGGCTTCAGCGCTCTGTTGCGGTAAGCTTCCCCAACCTGCTTATTCACAACACCTCTTCCACCTGCCCTCGTTTCGATGCAAGCCAGCTGGCATCTGCTGCCCTGCTTTCAGCAACAGCCGTGACAGATTCATTCGAGCTGCTTGAAGCCTACACCGGGGCTGCAAGAATCATTCCGCCAGGATGCATTGCCGGCTTCATTACAGACAGACGTTTCAATTCCGAAGGCCGCTATACAAGTTTCTCGAGTGCATTTAATATTGGAATGTTCACATGCCTGTGCTATTCGATAAGGCTCAAGGGCCTTTCCCACAAGGTGCTTCAGGCTATCGCAGAGGAAGTCGCATTCTACAAGATGCACCGCCATGCGACCCAGTACGGAGACATCTTTATTGAGGAAAGAGGCTCCTCGCTCATCATAAGCGCAGCCAGCCGGGACAAGAAGGAGATTCTTATTCTGCTTGCCAAGCGCGAAGTGAGTGCCAATGGCAGTGATGATATCCTCATCGCACCTGATGCGGATCCTGATGCGGTCTATCAGGTGATGAGAAGGACGGAGGATGAGGAAATCTGCATCCCTGAGGATGAATACACGATGCCGCCTCTTGAGAGGGAGGCATATATCATCAGCGGTGACACACTGATGCATGCGGGACTCAGGCTCTGTGAACAGTATCTGGGCTCGTCTTACACAGAAGACATGAGAGTGATGGGGGATCATTCCACCCGCCTCTATCTTGCAAGACGCATAGACCAAGGAGGAAATCAGTGAAAAAGAAAAACAAGATAATCGTCGCAGGAGGAGGTGTTTTCGGCACAGCAATGGCTGAACGTCTCAGCTGGAATGACAACAATGAAGTCATCATACACTCAGTGGAAGAAGAAGTTGTTGAGACAATCAACACACAGCACAAGAATGTGAAGTACTTCCCCACCCGCTATCTCAACAACAGTCTGAAGGCGACAGGGGACTATGATGTATTCTGCGATGCGGATGTAATCTTCCTTGTCATTCCATCCAAGGCCATTGTCAGCTTCTCAGAGGAGATAAAGAAATACACAAAGGAAAGGGAACCGCTGGTCATCAATCTTGCAAAAGGCATGAGCGATGACGGAGCCTTCATCACTGAGAAGATACCATTCACCCATACTGCCAGCATGAAAGGACCAAGCTTCGCGATTGAGGTTCTCAACGGCCTGCCGACAGCCTTCACATTCGGAGGAACAGAAGAGGACTACCGCTTCGTGAAGAATGTCATATTCAACAACACAAGCCTCATGCTTGACCACACCGATGACATCAGAGGTGTAGAGCTCACATCCATCCTGAAAAACATGTATGCAATCGCAATCGGTCTGGTTTCAGGACGCTATTCAAGTCCGAATGTCGACTTCCTTGTCTATACAAAGGCCGTCAATGAGATGAGAGGCTTCCTCAGGCTCTTCAACTGCGACAGCGAGACGATTTTCCGCTATTGCGCAATCGGAGACCTGGGGCTCACAGGACTCAATGACCTGTCCCGCAACAGGACACTGGGCATGCTCATCGGTAAGGGGTTTGACTATTCAAAGGGTTCTTCCGCAACCCTGATTGAAGGTCACAGGACGATTAAGCTCTTCGGAGAGCTCACAAGGGAGCGCGGCGTGAAGGATGACTACCCTCTCGTCCAGGCTCTGTACCGTCTTCTCTATGAAGGAGACAAGCTCAATGACTATCTGATGACGGTGTTCAGCTGATGGATCAGATACTGAGCCCTCAGCCGGCACAGATGCTTCTGATGGAAAAGATAAAGTCTCTTGAGGAAAACGGCTTTTTTTCCATTTACGGAGAAGACATGATGCTTGGCGCCCTGACAGCCCGCATGGCTGACGGCTCTCTTCATACCGTATATGCATTCTCAGGCAGTCTGAAAGGCAGATACATCATCGATGGTTTCACTCCTCCCTGCTTCTCAAACAGGGCATTTGAGGAAATTGTGGATCGTTACAACAGCAGCATCCACTGCTACACGGACCGCATCGAGCAGGGAGAGAAAGGCCTTGAAACCATAAGGGCCCAGCTCAGCAGGGACTGTCTTGCCGAGATAATGGACAACTACTCTTTCCACACTCCTTCCGGCAGCATCACTTTCAAAGAGATGAATCTTGCTTCAGTCCCGACAGGAACTGGAGACTGTGCGGCTGCAAAGCTGCTGTCCTGGTGTTTCCGCCGTCACTGGGAACCTGTCAGCCTGTGTGAGATTTACTATGGCCATAACGGAGGAAAGAGAGAGCATCTGACGGCATACAATCCATGTGATGAGAAATGCGGCCTCATATTCCCTCACATCTTCGGCCTTGAGATTCTCTACGGTGATGATGACATCACTGTGATAAACAAACCCTCAGGACTTCTCTCCGTACCAGGAAAGGGAGAAGACAAAGCTGACTGCGCCACAGCCCGTTTCAGGAAAATCTTCCCCTCTGCCCCTCAAAATCCATCAGTGCACCGTCTGGACATGGACACATCCGGTATCCTGGTGCTTGCGAAGAATGCAAAGGCCCAGAGGGAGATTTCTCGTCAGTTCGAGGCAAGAGAGACAGAGAAAAGCTACGTCGCCCTTGTCGATGGCCTGATTAAAGAGGAAGAAGGAGTCATTGACCTTCCGATGAGACTTGATGTGGACAACCGTCCCCATCAGATTGTCGACACAGAATACGGGAAAAAAGCCGCGACAGAATGGAAAAGGCTCTCCGTTGAGATTACAGGCGGAAGGACTGTAACAAGAGTGCGCTTCAAGCCCCTAACCGGGCGTACCCACCAGATTAGGGTTCATGCGGCATCGGGGCTGGGTCATCCGGTACTCGGAGACAGGCTGTACGGTGATGAATACAGCGCAGACCGTCTCTGCCTTCATGCTCAAAGCCTCACAATAACTCACCCGTCAACCGGAGAGAGGATGACTTTCACCTCAGCTGTCCCATTCTAGCTGTCCGTTCTTGAAGGCCGGTCTTATCAGATTGACATTGCACTTTGCAGCAAAGGCCTCAAGCCTGTCCTTGTTGCGTGTCAGGTTAGCAACCTTATGGGCATCCGTGGAGAGTATTGCCCGTGCCCCCATCCGGCCTGCAAGCTGCCAGAAAGGCTCATACGGATAAGGAGGCCTTCCATCCACTTCCGGTTTCAGAAAACCGTTTGCGTTGATTTCAAGAGGAAGGGAATACTCCATCGCCAGTGTTATGATTTCCTTCGCGACCTTCTGCATTGTCTCATTCCACTGACTGAAGCCGGCCATGTAAAGGTCAGGATGGGCAATGAAGGAAAACAGTCCGCTCTGTATTGCTTCAGCCATCTGATCGCGGTAGCACAGGACATCCTCTTCACTCAGCCTGTCTGAGAATGGAGAGACACGTGTCCCGTCCTTACGGATGATGAAATGGGTTCCTGTGATGAGGTAATCGACACGTCCTGAATCCTTCAGACTGGAAAAATAATCGCGGTAGCGGGGGAAATAGTCACATTCGTAACCCAACAGCACGGGAATTGAGGCCTCTTCTCTCTGAGAGAGCACATCACGCTCATAGTCCTTCATGCGCTCAAAACTCATGCGTGAGCGGTACAGGAATCCATCCTCAAACGGACAGTGCTCGCTGAATCCGATCAGACCTAGTCCGTTTTCCTGTCCATGGCGGACATACTCTGCGATTGTCCCGCTTCCGTGACCGCAGTAGAAAGAATGCGTGTGGATATTGTACTTCTCAGTGAACAGACTCATAGGTATTCAGATGTTCCTCGTAAGTGTATCCAGTGTACAACTTTCCCTCATCATCGTGAAGATAATACAGAGCCCCTGTGACAGCAGGATTGAGCACAGCATCTACAGCCTGCGGGGAGATGGAACCTATGCCAGAAGGCGGAAGACCCGGCTTGCGTCTTGTGTTGTACGGGGTGTCACGCTCATATACACTCTGAGGAATCTTACCCACCCAGTCATTCAGCTCATAGCGGGTCGTCGCATCAATTCCAAGAGGCATACCGGTAGCCAGACGGTTCAGCATGACAGCGGCAATCACAGGCATCTGCGATGCATCCTGAGTCTCACGGTTCACCATACTTGCAATGATGATTACCTGACGCGCGCTGAGATCAGAGGATGCAAGCTCAGCTGAATGGGATCTCAACTCATCCAGTGTCGCATTAAGCATCTGTCTGGCAAGGTCAAGAGCAGAAGAAGATTCATACGTGCCAGCCATCAGCCATCCTTCAATGAAGTCAAGACCGCTTTCCTCCATCACCTGACGGCAGGCCTTTATGAATTCACCCCGGGAGGCAAAGGATCTGTTTGCAAGCATCGAGTCAATATTCTCAACCGTATAGCCCGGGTATATGACAACAGGAGCACAAGCAGATACAGGCGTTGTCAGAAGAGAGGCTATCTGCTCTGTGCTCATCTCACTGCTGACATGATAGGTGCCGACCTGCAAGGAGCCTGAGAGCGATGCGGAGGCAAGGTAATCGAGGAAGGCTGCGCTGTCAGTATACGGTGCAAGCAGAGAGGCCACCTGAGATGCGCTCATTCCGGAGAGCACGGTCACATCACCCTGATTCACTTTCTCAGCCTCCTGAAGAACAGGCTGCACACCTGTAGCCTCTGAAGAATTGTTTCCCCTCCGGCTGATGACAAGGACTGCTGTGAGGATAATCACAAGAATGAAAAGTCCGGCAGCAAGATGCATGAGAAGAACTGAGGTGTCAGGCTTCACAGATGACACCACAGGAGAGTCCTTTTTCTCTTTCTCTTTTTCCTTGCTTTTCTCGATGCTCTTCTTCATACCTTCATAACGGGAAGAGGCAGGAGCGCTTTTCTTCTCCGTTTTAGGTATTTTCTTCTCAGGCCTGTCCAGCACCGCCCTGATTCTCTCATCCCGGGTCATCAGGCTCAGATCACGGACATCGGGAAGCTTTTTCTCCGGGAGTCTGGAAGATGAAGACGGTTTTTTCACACGCGCCTTTTCAAGTTTCTGGGAACTTGAGGAGGAACTTCTGTTCTGAGCTGGAGCCTTTGCAGATGACTGGCTTCTGTTTTTCGCACTGGAAGCCGGTGCCGGCTTCTTCGCCTTCACCTTGAAGCTGTTCTCACTCATCTGATTCTCGCCTCTACATTGCTTATCTTGCGCCGGAGTGACCTGTTCTCCTCCTCGATTGCCTCAATCTGGCCTTTGATGCGGTTTATCTCACCTTTCAGATCCTGAATCCTGCCATTGTTGAATTCAATCATGCTGGAAAAATCGGCGATTGCTGCCAGCTCGTTCTCCTTCTCTATCTCCTGAGTGCACGAATCAATCTTCTGATGAAGAGCCAGCATTCTTGAGACAACGTCAAGAAAGGACTCTGGTGTCGAAGGGCCTATCCACTTGCTTCCGTTGTCGAAAAGATAGAAGCCGTAATTGACACCGGATTCGGTCATCTCATTCCTCGCCATCTTGTATTTCTCATCAAGGCCGTCATCCTGTTCAAGTGTCAGCTGGCTTGTGGAAAGTCTGTGCTTCTTCGCCTCAATGTCATGCTCAAGCATCTTCTGGGCCGAGCGGAAAGCCGAATAGGAGCTGACAAGGTTCTGTGCATTCTCTCCTGAAAGCTCTTCAAGAAGGCCCTTCTCATCCAGCACGCTGAAACAGGACATGAAGACATCGTCCTGCCTGCTCTGATACAAGGACAGGCGCATGCGTCCGGCAAGCCCTGCAATGAACTTACGCCCCGCCTGAGTGCGCATCTGCTCTTCCTTTTCAAGAAATGGTTTCAGGGCCTCCTTCACAGCAGGGCTGCAGTCCGCAGCTCCCGCCTGGGCATAGGCAACAGCACCGATACGTGATGCAAGAAGCCGCATGTTTTTCTCGTTCTGGCTTTTCTCCTTCTGTAGCCTTGAGACATTGGCCTGACCTTCAGAAAGTTTCTTTTTCAAATCATCCCGCTCTTTCAAAGAGATTTCGAGTCTTCTGAAAGAATCACGGTTTTTAATGAATGATGACCTCATTGACGGCGCTATCAGTGACAGCGTCTCATCATCAGAAGCACAAGACAGAGAGGCAAGAGTCACGGCTTCAGACCTCAGGTCTGACCATGCCTGATCAATCTCCTGCTGTATTTCCTCTATCCTTGTTCTGACACTGTCCATACCCTCTGATGATAGCATCCAGAATTGACAAAGCCAACACATGTTGGCTATTCTTGCTCTGTTGCTTTTCTGATTCCGTAAGCAAGGAAAATTCAGCCTGCGAATGCGGAGAAAGGCAAAAAACGTAACTGGTGCAAAGCCACCTCAGGAGCCACTAAATCTATGCAGAATGACATTTCCATAAAGGAAGACGAACTCAGGGAGAGAATACAGTCTCTGGTCAGTGCCGTCAGGGCCGACAACAACCCTGAAGAGCTGGAAAGAATCAAGAAAATCATCAAAAAGAATGTTCCATTCACACTGCGCGGCTATTTCTCAGCCTACCTTCTCAGGCTGCTTGCTTCCCCTTCATCCAGAGCGAAAGCTCCGGTGCGTGAATACAGGGAAGCGAAGAAGCCACAGCAGCAGAATACGACCCCGCAGCAGGTGAAGGAAGAAAAGAGCGAGAAGAAACCGCAACAGCGTGTCATCCCTCAGGATGCAAAAACACTCTACATCAACCTCGGGAAAATCGGGCATGTCTATGCGCGTGACCTTGTGAGCCTGTTTGCGAATGAAGCTGGAATCAGCAAGGATGAGATCTATCTTATCCGCCTGCATGACAAATACTCATTTGTCACAGTCAGTGAGGCAAACTGCGCTAAGGCAATTGAGGCGCTTCAGGGCAAGAGCTACAAGAACAGAACCATCCAGATCAACATCTCGAACAAGGAAAAGGCCGCAGGTGCCGTGACAAGTGAGCCAGATGCAAATAGCGCTGCTCTGTAACGGGAGCTTCGCCACTGACTGCTACATTCTGACAGACGGAGAAAAAGCCTGGCTTGTGGATGCTCCGGCTCCTGCAGACAGGCTTGTTTCCAGAATCAGAAAAACAGGATGCCGCCTTGATGGCATCTACCTGACCCATGGACACTTTGACCATATCGGAGCGGCCGGAGAGCTGAAGGAAATCTGGCCTGAGGCTTTTATCGCCATACATGAAGCGGATGTGCCGCTGATGACAGATGATTCCTGCAGGAGAGACATGTCGTTTTTCGGTCTTCATCCGGACTTTGGAGTAATCTCTCCCGATGTCATACTGAAAGACGGAGATCTTACAGCATTCGGCTATAAGGTGATACACACACCCGGGCATACTCCCGGCTCAGTATGCTATTACGGAAAGGAAGACGGAATCATCTTCACAGGTGACACGCTCTTCCAGTCAGGTATCGGGCGTACAGACATGCCCGGTGGCAGCTACAGCCAGATTGTCACATCATTGAAGAAGATAGTCTCAGTGACCTGTGATGAAGACAGGGTTCTGCCAGGCCACGGCTCTGTGAGTGAAATCAAGGCTGAGAAACAGAACAACCCATACCTTTAATTTAATTCAAAAGGCGTCCCAGAGCAGGAACGCCTTTCTCATTTCATCTGGACTCAGTTCGCACTGCGTCTTCTTTCTTCTTCATTCTTGCAGTCAATGCACAGCACTGCAGAAGGCATTGCCCTGAGTCTGTCCTCAGGAATCTTCTTGCCGCACTTGAGGCAGATGCCGTATCTGTTCTCACTGATGCGCTTGAGCGCATTCTCCACAGCTGTCAGCCTCTTTGCATCCATTGCATTCAGGGCTTCCATTTTCTTGAAGGCACCTTCATCCGAGGCAAGGTCTACACTGTCACCCCTTCCTGTGGCTCCCTCTTCCTTGAACGAGGAGTTATCTCCGTTCATCCTGTCAAGAATTGTCTTGCGCTCCTTATACAAGAGGTCCTTCATTTCCTCGATAAAAGCAGCATCCATTGCAATTCCCCCCTTTAGTCCGCATGTTGTAAACTCATGCAGTGAATATAACAGGATATTTTTAATTGTCAAGCGCAATATTCATAACATGCACTTAATGACAAAAACATTCCCTTGTGCATGAACGAATTGCAGGAAAAGCATTATTTGCTGTTTTTCAGCTTTTTAAGGCTTCCGGTAAGACCAAGGACAACAATGATGTAGACAACGAAGACAAGCACCTTGACCCAGACGGGGCCTGTATAGACAGTGGCAAGCAGGATGAAACCTGTTGTCATGCCGGCAAGAAGAACGGCGACAGCCAGCCAGAGTCCCTTCAGGGGATTGTCTTTATCAGCCATTGAGGAAGTCCTTTATAGTCGACAGGAAGTCATCATAAGTTGTTGACAGATGAAGCTCGGGGTATTCCTCAAGAATGTTCTCCGGCGCCCTGAACAGAGAGCCGCAGTCAGCCGTCTTTATCATTGTCAGGTCGTTGTAGCTGTCACCGGCGGCAAAGGTCCTGAATCCCATGAGCCTGAGATGCTCGACAGCCTTCCTCTTGCCGTCTTCCTGACGGAGAGTGAAGCCTGTGATGGTGCCTTCATTATCCACAACCAGGCTGTTACAGAAGATTGTCGGCCAGTCAAGCTGCTTCATCAGAGGGGATGCGAACTCGCGGAAAGTGTCTGAAAGGATGACAACCTGGGTAAGGCTTCTCAGTTCGTCAAGAAACTCTTTCGCACCCTCAAGCGGACGGATTGTGGCGATGACATCCTGGATATCGGAAAGATGGAGGCCGTGCTCCTTGAGAATCCTGATTCTTCCATTCATCAGGACTGTGTAGTCGGGGATGTCACGGGTTGTGAGACGCAGCTCCTCTATTCCGGTTTTCTGAGCGAATGCAATCCATATTTCCGGTACGAGGACTCCTTCAAGATCAAGACAGACAACTTCCATTTCCTTTCCTCCCTGACTTAAGAAAAAAAGCTGCTTTCATATTAAGAAAAAAAGACAAAGCCATCAAGAAATGATACCCTGTCAGTCATGAAAACAGGTATTGCAGCTCTTTCAGCTTTCCTCACCGGTGTCATTATCAGCATCATGGTTGTCGCGAACACCGAGCTTGGAAACGCCACAACCAATGAAGTCTCAATGATTGTGAATCAGTCAATAGGAGTCGTTCTCGTCACACTCATACTCCTTATGGGAAAGAACAACCCGCTGATTTCCCCGCCCAGGCAGAAAAGCAGATGGTACATGTATTTCGGAGGACTTTTCGGCATCTTCGTCATGGTCTTCAATTTCTACAGCGTGCTCAACATCGGCTCAGCTCTTGCAATGGCCTGTGCCGTATTCGGACAGAGCCTGATGGCCCTGATTCTTGATATCTTCGGCCTCTTTGGAATGAAAAAGCAGCAGATTACTGTGAAAAAGGCCCTCTCAACCGGAATCTCTTTTGCCGGAATACTTGTCATGAGCCTTTCGCAGACCCAGAAAGGAAGCCTCATCTACATCCTGATGGCAGTCGCAGCCGGTGTGTTCACCATGCTCCAGTTCTGCTATAATTCAGGCTTTGCGAAAAAGAAAGGCGCCCTGTTCTCAGCACGCCAGAATGCGCTTTCAGGCCTTGCAGGAACGCTTGTCTATGCATTCATACTTCTGCCGGATGAGACTCTTTCCGGATTCAGGAATCTGCCCTCTGTACCTTTCTTGACCATCATTCTCGGCGGATGTCTTGCCATTGTGGTCGTCAGTGCAAGCAACCTGATCATCCCTGCCGTCCCGGCGGTCTACTCTTCCCTGCTGATTTCTGCAGGCCAGATTCTCTCATCCCTGGCACTGGATGCATTCTTCTATTCACGCTTCTCCCTGCCGATGCTTTCAGGAGCTGTAATCATGCTTGCCGGCGTGCTGCTTGACTATTTCGCAGGAAGAAGCCTGAGTCGGGGCTAAGAAGCAGGATTGTCAGTTTAGCTTCATATATAGTAAAGGATATGGATTCCCCTGCCCGTCCGTCTCACTGCGCCTGTACACAGAGAATCCCATATGCTCGTAGAACCCTTTTGCCTGAGGATTCTGCTCGTTGACTGCAAGGCAGGTGACTGAATACTCATCCACAGCTTTAGTGATGAGCATGCGGCCAAGACCCTTGCCTCTTTCCTCTGCCTGTATGAAAAGCATCTCGAGAGAGCCGTCCTGCACTCCCATGAAAGCCACCGGAGTGCCATCATCTCCTTCACATACAATCAGAGTCTCAACTCCTTTGAGCGCCTCCGGCACGGCCTTCCTGATACTCTGGATTTCTGATTCTGAAAGGAAATGATGAGTCGCGCGGACTGACGATTCCCATACAGTCAGAAGGCGGTCAATCAAATCAGGTGTCCTGTCTGTCACTTCACGTATTGTCATTACTTTCTCCTGAGTCTTTCAGATTATGCTGCCTGCAGGCATCAAAAACAAGTCTCAGTTTTACAAGATACTGTTCTGCAAGCCGGCTTAAGACCTCAAAACGCTTCCATACAATGACTGCGGTAGAAGTGACAGGAGGGTCAAGAGGACGGAAGACAAGACCAGACTGGATGCATGATGGCACAAGGCCTTCAAAGCACAGCGTGCATCCAAGACCGGCCTGAGTGAGGAAACTTGCATTCAGTACAAGGTTGTAGCGGGCGACAATGTTAATCTCCTCACTTCTCAGCCCGATTTGTCCTGACAGGAATTTCTCAGAATTCTGCTGCTGTGAGACAATGAGAGGAAGACCCGCCAAATCATGTCCGCTCACAGTCTCCTTTCCTGCCAGAGGACAGTCTGACTTCATCAGCAGTCCCCACCTGTCGCACAAAGGCACTTCCAGAGTCTCATACTTGACGCTGTCCACATCATCGTAAAGCAGGCCGAAATCGATAAGTCCTTTGTCGAGCATCTCAAGGACAAACCGGGAATTCCCGCTTGATATGTCAAGTCTGATGTCAGGATGCTCATCACGGAGCATGGATGCGGCTTTGGCAAACAGCAGCATGTTCCTGGTCTCTCCCATCCCGATATGTATCTCGCCGGAGAGGCTGTCATCCGCACAGCACAGCTCATTACGGGTCTTGTTGACCAGATTCATTATTTCCTCAGCCCGCTTTCTGAGAATCATGCCTTCCTGAGTCAGCGTCACCTTGCGTGAGCCCTTTCTTCCCCGGACAAGCAGCGGTTTGCCAATTTCTTCCTCCAGCTCTTTCAGCTGAGTTGAAAGTGTCGGCTGGGATACATTGAGAACTCCTGCTGCCTTTGTAATATTCTGCTCTCTTGCAACGGCAAGGAAGTATCTGAGCACTCTGATTTCCATAGTTTTAACCTATCGATAATCATAAAAACAAAGTATTTGCTATTCAACAGTATTTTCTTTAAATTTTGTTCTGCTATGAGAGAGACTGAAACTGATGAATGCACGATTAGAAATCTGGAAAAAGCCGGGTGCTGTGAGAAAACAATCCAGGCATACCTTGAGTGCAAGAAGAAAGGAAACACTGCAGCTCAGATAAACCTGCTGTCCAGGCAGAGGGAAGACATTCTTGATGACATACACGAAAAAGAAGGAAAGATTTCAGCTCTGGACTACCTTGTGTATGAGCTCGAGAAGAAGGAGAAAGGGATATGAATATAGTTGAGAATAAGGAATTCGATCAGGAACGTGCGCTTTACGGGAGCAGGGACCTGACAATAAGATCCTGTAGCTTTGACGGTCCTGCTGACGGAGAAAGCGCGATAAAGGAATGCAGGAACATCGATGTTGATAAATGTTTTTTCAATCTGCGCTACCCGATGTGGCACGTGCACAACCTCATCATCCGCGACAGCGCGATGACAGAGCTATGCCGCGCTGCGCTGTGGTATTCAGACAACATCGAGATAAGCGGAACGAAAATGCATGGCATCAAGGCACTCAGGGAGTGCAGCAACATAAGGATTGCAGACTGCGACATCATCAGCCCTGAGTTTGGATGGTCCAACCGGTCTGTTGAGATGAAAGACTCCAAAGCCGAGGGCGAATACTTCATGATGAGAAGCGAGGAGATCCGCTTCAAGAATGTCACATTCAAGGGCAAATACTCCTTCCAGTACATCAGCAACGCAGTATTCGAGGACTGCACTTTCGACACTAAAGATGCTTTCTGGCATGCAAGAAACGTCCTTGTCAGGAACTGCACTGTGAAAGGAGAATACCTGGCCTGGTACTGCGAGAATGTGACATTCGAGAACTGCCACATCATCGGAACCCAGCCGCTGTGCTACTGCAAAGGACTCAGACTGGTCAACTGCTCGATGAGTGAATGTGACCTTGCCTTCGAGAAATCTGAAGTCGAAGCGGATATCACGACTCCGGTCATCAGCATAAAGAACCCCGCATCCGGAAGAATCACGGTTCCTGCGGTCAGCGAGATCATCAGGGATGATGAAGCCTCAGAGGGTAAAGTCATCGTCAATGGAAGTGAGGAATAAGAAGACTTCTTATGGCAGCCATGATTCTTCTGACTGCCGGTACAGCATTCTGCAAAGGACCTGAAATGATATTGACTATTGATGGGAAATCCTTCCCTTTTACGGCAGAAGACAATGTGGCGACAAGAGCGCTTGCCCGGAGACTTGAAGAAGGTCCCATCAGCCTTGAGATGAGGGATTATGGCGGTTTTGAAAAGGTCGGCGCTCCGGGTTTCTCCCTGCCCTCAGCTGACCACAGCATGAGGACAGAGGCCGGAGACATAGTGCTATACAATTCTGACAGCATTGTGATTTTCTACGGCTCGAACAGCTGGTCATACACGAAAATCGGGCATATTGATGACACTGCAGCCCTGACTGAAGCACTCAGAAACAGGACTGTCAGTATCACATTTACTGCAGGCTGAAGCTCTTGCCGAGCATCGAGCGGGCTTTTGCATAGTTTTCCCTGGTGCCGATGAAGACGGCACCGGTGAGAACGGAATCCTTCACGAACCAGGCCTCACGTTTTGTCTCATCCTGTCTGACAACTGCCTCAGCATCCCTGTCAAAGACATTTCCGAGGCTTATGACATCAAGACCGGAAACCTTAAGCATGCTGGAAGGCGTGCCTGCCTTGTATTCAGCCTGTCCTCCTGAGAGCACTGAAGCAAGGGTGCGTCCCATATCCATCGCGGCAGAAAGCTGTCCGGGAATGCCTGATACACTCTGTGCGACATCCCCTATTGCATATATGTCCTCATGACTTGTCCTCAGGTGTTCATCCACCAGGACTCCTCTGTCACATCTGAGTCCGGCATCAAGAGCGAGGAAGATATCAGGGCGTATTCCGACAGACTCGACAACGGTGTCTGCAGGAACGGTGAAACCGTCATCGCACTTCACTGCACTGACACATCCGTTCTGAGTCAGGAAGTTGGAGGTCTTCACCGGGCACAGCACGTTCACGCCCATGTTCTCAAGACGGTGCTGGAGGTAGAGTGCGCTGTCCCTGTCAAGCTGACGCGGCAGCAGCCAGGCAAAGCTTTCCATGACCGTGACACTGGTATTTACACACCGGGCAATCTCACAGGCCGCCTCAAGACCGAGCAGACCTCCACCGATTACCACAGGTTTTTCCTTATGGTTCTTGAGCCATGCTCTCAGCGTATAGACATCATCATATGTCCTCAGGGCGAAAATTCCATCTGCCCTTCCGCCTGGAAGAGGAAGACGGTTTGCCTCGGCGCCATTTGCAAGCACGAGCACATCATATTCATGTGTCTTTCCGTCGGATGTGTATACAAGCTTGTTTTCCGGATCGATATTGTCCACGTGTACAGCCTGCAGGCTGTAGCGTCTGTCGTTGATACCCGGCTTTATCGCAAGGTCCTCAACGCTGGCACCATCTTCAAGCAGAGACAGGATACGGGCTCTGTAATAAGGGCTGAATGCCTCCTGGGAGAAGACTTCAATACGGCAGTCTTCCATGAGCTTGAGAATACTGGTCACGAATGTATATGATGCGATTCCGTTTCCAACGACAATGATCTTCATGAAAAAGCCTCCTCTTGACCATGTCTAACTATCATAGTCCAAAAGGAGGCCTGCGGTAAACATCAGAAGTTGTCAGTACATCTCAAACGTGACATTCACATCGGCACTGACCTCAAGATCACCTGCATAGAAGGATGCGCTTGATGTGAGCGAACTTTCATCCTTTGCAGCCGCGCTGAGCAGAACCGGCTGGATTCTGTTTGAAGCATAGTAGCTGCCGCTTTCAGAGATTGTGACTGCATCACCAAGACTCATTCCGGCTGCCTCTGCATAGAGCTTCGCTTTCTCAAGTGCGTTCTGCACAGCCAGAAGGCGGGCTTCGTTCCTCACGGCCTCCCTGTCTGAAGCATCCAGCGAGATGGATGAAAGTGAGATGCCTGTCACAGCTGACAGACTGTCAACGATACTGGCAAGATCATCAAGATTCCTTACCGTGACACTTGCTGACTGACTGGAAGTCTGTCCTATGAGAATCTGCACTCCATCCTCATAGCGGTACTCAGGGTACATGCTCATGCCTGTTGTGCGGATATCCTCAGAAGGAATGCCGTACTCATCGTGAAGTATTGAATACACCTTCTCCATTCTGGCATTCGTCTGGCTCTGGGCTTCAGCCGTAGTCTGGGCAGTCTGCTCGATTGAGACAGAGAAAGAAGCCATATCCGGTTCGACACTCACGCTTCCGCTTCCGGAAACAGAGACTGTCCCACAGGAACTGTCATCCATGCTCTGGCATGATGTGAATGCCAGAAGGACAGCAAGAGAAAGAACGATGAATTTCCTCATTTGCTTTTCTCCTCATCTTTTTTGAGTTTTCTTGCCAGCAGGGCGCTGGCTGCCAGCATCAGAGCGTTGTCTGCCTCCCCCTGACCCATTCTCTCCAGAACCTCATCGACAGGAAGCGAATAGACATCAATCTCCTCGTTGGCATCAAGATTCTGACCGCTGACCAGCTCAAGGTCCTCAGCCAGGTAGATATGCTGATGGTTGGACATGAATGCATTGTTCGGGCACAGGGTTGCCAGATGTGTCACACGTCCTGACCTGCATCCGGTCTCCTCCAGCAGTTCGCGCTCGGCAGCAGCCTGAGGTTCCTCTCCCTTCTCGACAAGACCTGCCGGGAATTCAAGAGTCACGCTGTCGCTTCCATGACGGTACTGCTTTTCCACAATCGTTCTGAGGACTCCGTCATTGTCCCGGTAGACAGGAATGATGATGACCCACTCAGGGCATTCAATCTCAATGAATCGTCCGCTGCGTCCATCCCTGCTTTTCCGGTCAACCTCATTGACAGAGAAGATGGCACATTCATATGTGCGCCTGCGTCCTGTAGTCTTCCACATGAGATGCGTGGCATCCTCTTCTTTCTTCCTGATTTCATCAAACATTATTTCTTCCTTGACGGGCAGTTGCTTGTGCATGAGGCACAGGCTGACGGGGAACACTGAGGAGTTCCAAGGAATGAAGTGTCACGTCCTGTGGAACAGGCTGTGCCGAAATTGATCTTGCGGCAGATTTCCATCAGGGCCTCTCTTGAAGGATGGCTTGCTCCGTTTGACATGAAATCTACACCGCTGTCCTCTGCCTCCCTGAGGTCAATTTCCATAGGGACACGGCCAAGGAACGGGACATGCATTTCACTGCACATTTTCTCTCCGCCTCCGATGCCGAAAACGGGAATCTCCTTGCCGCAGTCAGGGCAGATGAGGCCGGACATGTTCTCAATGACTCCGATAATCGCGCAGCCAAGCTTGCGTGAGAATCCGACTGAACGGCGTGCATCCAGCACCGCGACACTCTGAGGAGTCGTCACGATGATTGTTCCTGTCAGAGAGTATATTGACTGGCAGACAGTCAGCTGCTCATCACCTGTTCCAGGAGGCGAGTCGATGAGGAGGTAATCGAGAGTGCCCCACTCGACATCCGCGAGGAACTGCCTGATAGCGGTGTTCTTCAGGCTTCCGCGCCAGATGATAGGAGCATCCGGGTCCTGAATCGCAAAGGCCAGAGATACGACCTTGAGGTTTTTCCTTGGCTCCACCGGGTAGAGAGTCTTCCCGTCAGGGGAGCCCAGAACTCCGTCCTCACAGCCAAGCATTTTAGCCACATTCGGTCCTGTGATATCTGTATCGAGAATACCGACCGTGCAGCCCATATCGACCAGGGCATTGGCCAGATTCACTGTTATCGTGGTTTTTCCTACACCACCCTTTCCAGACATGATGAGAATCTTCCTGCTGATCTTATCCATCCTTTCCTGGATTTTCTCTGTCTGAAGATCCCATTCGTCTTTAACATTAGCAGATTCTGCCATTGTCTCCTCCTGGGATAAACATACTTTCACGCACAAAAAAAGGCAAGGAAACCATCCCTCTCACAGCAATAATTGATGTTGTCACGTCTAAGGACTATTATTAGCCCTGATGGAAGACAAGGAATATCTTAAAAGAATAAACATCGTGCTTGTTGACACGCAGGACGGTGCGAATATCGGCAGTGTCTGCAGGGCCATGAAGACAATGGGGCTGAGTGATCTGACACTTGTCACCAAGCGCACCTACGATGAGAACCGGGTGAGGACTCTTGCCCTTCATGCACAGGACCTTTATGACAATGCCAGAATATGCCCAACGCTTGAAGAGGCGCTCAAGGACAGCATCTTCACTGTCGGAGCGACAAGAAGAAGAGGTAAATTCCGCAAGCTTTCGGCATACTCTCCAGTACAGCTTGCCCAGAAAGTCTCCACGCTTCCTGAAGGCCGTGTCTCAATTGTCTTCGGCCGTGAGTCGGACGGACTGAGGGATGAAGAAGTCATGATGTGTTCCTCCATCGTCACAATTCCGACAAGCGACGCGTTTCCTTCCCTCAATCTCGCCCAGTCTGTCCAGATTATCGCATACGAGCTTTTCAACAGGGCCCAGAAATACCCGGTTGGGATGAATGCGGTCAGCCATGAGAGAGTGCTTGAGGCCGTCTGCAATGCTTCCACACATCTTGAGGCAATCGGTTACTATAAATGGGATGAGGAGAAAAAGTGGACGGAGAATTTTCTGAAGGACATGCTTGAGCGTGTAGCCCTGAGCGAAAGCGAGATGCAGCGCTTCGACAAGATCTTTTCCAAGATTGAGAAAATCAAGATTTATAAGGACAGGCCCGATAATGAGTGAATATGAATTTCTCAGCCCGCTTCCGCGTGTCATTGCACACAGGGGCGACAGTAAGAACTATCCGGAAAACACCCTTCCAGCCTTTCTTTCTGCAGTGAAGATGGGCATCGATGTAGTCGAGACTGACATACACATCACAAAGGATGGCAAGCTGGTCATCTGGCATGATCCGACCCTTGAGAGGAACACTGATGGAAGAGGAAGGATTGAAGACCATACGCTTGAAGAGCTTCAGAAGTACGATGCAGGCTATACCTTCACACCAGACGGAGGTAATACTTACCCGTTCCGCGGCAAGGGAGTGAGAATCTGCACACTCTCCCAGGCGCTGGAAGAATGTCCCAATCAGCGCTTCAATATTGACCTGAAAACAAAGTGTGACGCAATTGTTGATGAATTCATACGGGTAATCAGGGCACATGATGCAGTCAGCCGTGTCGTCGGCGCCTCTTTTCATATCTCGAACCTGAAAAGACTGAGAACCCTTGCCCCGGACTTCCTGACAAGCATCACAACCGGGGAGGTTGCAAGGATTCTCCTGAGAATGAAGACCCACACGCTGCCTGATACATTCAGCCGCAAGATAATCTTCCAGATTCCAAGGAAGGCTTACGGCATAAACATCGTGACACCGGAATTCGTAAGACAGATGCATGAGCGTGATGCCATCGTGATGGTCTGGACCATAAATGATGAGATTCAGATGAGACAGCTGTATAATATGGGAGTCGATTCTGTCATGACTGATGATCCTGCCCTGCTGATCAGGGTTGCGGAGGATATGGGAATAAGATAGGTGATTAAATTGAAAAGCAAGGTTTACTATTCTGATTTGAGAACAGGTTTCAACAATTCGCTTCTCGACAAGCTTACAAGGCTCATGGAAAAAGCTGGAATCACAACGATAGATTTCACAAACCAGTTCGTCGCAATCAAGATGCACTTCGGAGAACCAGGCAATCTTGCCTTTCTCAGACCCAACTGGGCAAAGTGCGTAGCCGATGAGGTGAAGAAACTCGGAGGAAAGCCCTTCCTCACTGACTGCAACACGCTTTACGTCGGAGGCAGGAAGAACGCGCTTGACCATCTGGACAGCGCTGCCCTGAACGGTTTCAGTCCGCTGAGCACAGGATGCCAGATCATAATTGCCGACGGTCTGAAAGGAACGGATGAAGTTGATGTTCCTGTTGACGGCAGATATGTGAAAAATGCCCATATTGGACGGGCTGTCATGGATGCAGATGTCTTCATCAGCCTTTCACACTTCAAGGGTCATGAGTCAACAGGTTTTGGCGGCGCGCTGAAGAATATTGGCATGGGCTGTGGTTCAAGAGCCGGAAAAATGGACATGCACTGCGAAGGCAAGCCTGTTGTCGATGAGTCAAAGTGCATCGGATGTCACCGCTGCGAGAAAATCTGCGCACACGGAGCCCCGACATTCACAGACAGAAAATGCCATATCGATCTGGACAAGTGTGCAGGCTGCGGACGCTGTATCGGAGTATGTCCTGTAGACGCCATCAATGAAGGCACTTACAACTCAAACGAGCTTCTTAACTGCAGGATGATGGAATACGCGAAAGCCGTTGTCCAGAACAGACCATGCTTCCATATATCAATCGCTGTCGACATCTCTCCGAACTGTGACTGCCATAATGAGAATGATGCTCCAATCACGCCTAATATCGGCATGTTCGCATCATTTGACCCTGTCGCACTCGATCAGGCATGTGCGGATGCGGTGAATGCGATGCCGGTGAATCACAACACAATGCTTTCTGAAGCACATGAGCACACAGGAGACCACTTCCACGACATCCATCCGGACACTTCCTGGAAGCAGGGTCTTGAGTATGCTGAGAGCATCGGCCTGGGATGCCGGGATTACGAGCTTGTCAGAGTCTGACGACTGTAAGACAAACTGCTGACAACAAGGGCTGTCGATTACGTTTCAGACAGCCCTTTTCTTTATCCGTTAGAGAATTGCGTTGACATCGATATGGTCTTTCTCGATGTCCTTGAAATACTTGTATGTATCAACCTTAAGCTCGCCGCAGGCTGGTTCATCACAGACGATGATTGCCTTCGGATGAAGCTGGAGAGCAGAGCATGTCCAATACTGGGAGACAGCACCCTCCACCGTTGCCTGTAGAGCCCTTGCCTTGTTGTGTCCATTGACCAGAATGACAACTTCTTTGCTGTCAGTGACAGTCTGTACACCGACTGTGAGCGCTGTGCTCGGAACCTTGTTGACATCATTGTCAAAGAAGCGTGAGTTCATAACCTTTGTATCGTATGTCAGGGTCTTCTGTCTTGTTCTTGAGGCAAGTGAGCTGAACGGCTCGTTGAATGCGATATGTCCGTCAGCACCGATTCCTCCGAGGAAGAGGTCGATACCTCCGACAGATGCAATCTTCGCCTCGTAACGTGCGCATTCTGCAACAAGATCCTCGGCATTTCCATTGAGGATATTCACGTTCTCAGCAGGGATGTCGATATGGTCGAAAAAGTTGCGGTGCATGAATGACCAGTAGCTCTCCGGATGAGACTTCGGCAGTCCGACATATTCATCCATGTTGAATGTGATTACATTCTTGAATGAAACATAGCCTTCCTTGTTCAGGCGGATAAGCTCCTTGTAAGTTCCGATCGGGGAAGAGCCAGTGGGAAGCCCCAGGACAAAGGGTCTTGTATTTTCTTTCTGGAAGTCCTTAATGGTCCTTGCAATATGCCTTGCAGCCCATGCTGACATATTCTCATAGTCATTCTGAATGATAACGCGCATCAGTTACGCCTCCTTGTCAAATAATCGTAAAAGAAATTCTAACATGGCTTATTGTGTTTGTCTAACGCAGATGATTTGATTATTCCACCTGCGACGACCAGGTCGTCATCATACACGACACAGCTCTGGCCTGCACTGACGCCTCTGGAAGGCGAGAGGAAACGCACTTGGAAGCTGTCGTCTCCTGTTTTTGTGACAAAGGCATCCTCTCCCCTGCTCGTACTGCGCACTTTCACTTTATATACATGACCGGGAAGGAAATCCTCACGGCTTGTCCAGATGACATCACTCACATCTGCCTCGGACTGACCTCTTTCATCTTCAAACCCTACAATGACCCTGTTGTTCACACTGTCAAGCTCAAGCACATAAAGAGGTGCCGCGGCAGCGACGCCCAACCCGCGTCTCTGGCCGATTGTGTAATGCCAGAACCCTCTGTGACGGCCTAAGACGCGCCCGTCTGTGCTCACGATATCGCCAGGTCTGTCCTCCTGCCCGATGAGATCGGAATAATCGCCTCCATAGAAATCCTGGCTTTCCGCCTGACCCGGCTCATGGAAGCCCTCCCTCTCATCAATTTCCCTGACTTCTGTCTTGAGGTAATCACCCAGAGGGAAAAGCGTGGATGCAAGCTGGTCCTGACTGAGGCGGTACAGGAAATAAGACTGGTCCTTCTTTTGATCCTTCGCCTTCCTCAGCTCATAGCGGCCGCTATTCTCATCATATGTTATGCGGGCATAATGCCCTGTTGCGAATCTGTCAAAGACAATCCCCTGACGCCTTGCCTCATCGACCAGACATCCGAACTTTATTTTCTGATTGCACCAGACGCATGGATTGGGTGTGCGTGCATTCATATACTCAGTGCGGAAATTCTCAAGAACAACGGATTCATACAGGTCAGAGACATCAAGCACATGATATGGGATGCCGAGATTGCTGCAAAATGCGGCAATCTCAGCCTTGTCCTCTGCCCTGGCCGGCGAGTAGCAGCTTGTGGGGCTGACCGGTGCCGGATAAGGAGAATCCTTCTTCCATATCAGCATCGTGACACCTTCGACATCATAGCCTGCCTTCTTAAGAAGATAGGCGCACACCGAGGAGTCAATTCCGCCTGAAAGGCCTACAAGAACCCTCACTCGCTCTTCTCCTCCAGCTTCCTGCCTTCCTGGAAGGCACGTCCAGCTCTGTTCCCAAGTTCGACATAGTCAAAATGGACAGGGTCGTAAGTGAGAATCCTCATGAGGGAATAATCAGGCTTGCCGTCTTCTCCCAGATATCTTTCATCAGCACTGACATTGATGATTCTGCCAATCACATGCTCCTCTGCATCAATCCTTATAAGCTCGCACTCAAGGGCAAGAGGAAGCTCCTGAATCACAGGTGCGTTGACGAATTCGCTCCTGACTTCAGTGAAGCCGGCCTTGCAGAACTTGTCCGGTTCCCTGTTTCCGCTGACGATTCCGACATAATCACAGCTGACCATTGTGTCTGCTGTTGCAAAGCTAACTGTAAATGCCTTGCTGGCAATCACATTCTTTGTTGTCTTGTGTGTTTTATCCAGGCAGAGAACCACCTGGTCATTATCATAGATTGCGCCCCATGCGGCATTCATGGCATAAGGCTTTCCATTCTCATCATAGGTTGCGATGATAAGCACCGGCTGGGGATAAATCCAGGTTTTGACTCCGAAATTCTTTCTCATCTCAATATCCTCCAAAAAAAGGATAATACTTCTCGGATACAAAAGAAAGACGGCCGAAAAGCCGTCTTTCCATACAATTCAGAATGAAGCAGAAATTATTTCTTCTCTGCCTTCTTCTTCTCTTCATACTTCTTCTTGAGATCATCAGAAACGCTCTGAGGAACCTTTCCGTACTTGGCGACTTCCATTGTGAACTCAGCCTTACCCTGTGTGAGGGAGCGCAGGACTGTGGAGTAGCCGAACATCTCTGAGAGAGGAACCTCAGCGATGACCGTACACTGGTTGTTGTCTTCCGTTGAGGAGACAATCATACCTCTTCTCTGGTTGATTGAGCCGAAGATGTTGCCCTGGAACTCACTCGGTCCTGTGACCTCAACCTTCATGATAGGCTCAAGAATAGCCGGCCTGGCTTTCTCGAATGCTTCCTTGAAAGCACCGATGGCAGCTGTCTGGAAGGCCATATCACTGGAGTCAACCGGGTGCCATGCACCATCATTGACGACACAGCGTACTCCGACAACGGGGAAGCCGATCTGGCTACCCTTCTTCATCGCAGACTGGAAGCCCTTGTCACATGACGGGATATATTCAGTCGGAATAGCACCGCCCTTGACTTCATCAACAAACTCATAGTCCTTGACTTCGCCATCACCTGTCTGCTCAATCGGCTCGATGTAACCGGCGACACGTGCATACTGTCCGGAACCACCTGTCTGCTTCTTGTGTGTGTAGTTAAAGTCAGCTCTCTGTGTGATTGCCTCTCTGTAAGCAACCTCAGGCTGTCCGACTTTAACCTCAGCCTTGTACTCTCTCTTCATTCTCTCGATGTAGACATCAAGATGGAGTTCTCCCATACCCTTGATGATTGTCTGAGAGCTTTCAGGATCGACATAGGTCTGGAATGTCGGGTCTTCCTTGGTGAAGCGGTTGAGTGCCTTTGCCATGTTGTCAGCAGCCTTCTTGTCGACAGGCTCGATGGCAAGGGAGATAACCGGATTCGGGACGAACATACTTGTCATTGAGTAGTTGAGCGGAGAACCGCAGAATGTGTCACCGGAAGCACAGTCGATACCGAAGAGAGCGGCAATCTCACCGCATCCGGCCTCGTTGATGTCTTCCATTGTGGCGGCATGCATCTTGACCAGACGTCCGACACGGAACTTCTTTCTTGAACGGGTGTTGTAAAGCTCATCGCCCTTCTTGATCTTTCCCTGATAGACACGGATGTATGTGAGCTGACCGAACTGTCCGTCCTCAAGCTTGAATGCGAGGACAACCGGCGGGAGAGTCGGATCGGAAGGAAGCTCGACTTCCTTTTCTTTGTCATCAAGGTCGAGTGCGTAGTTGTGGACATCTGACGGGCATGGCAGGTAGTCGACAACAGCATCGAGCAGAGGCTGGATTCCCTTGTTCTTATATGCAGAACCCATGAAGACCGGGCAGAGACGGAGAGCGATTGTCTCTTCTCTGACGACCTTCTTGATCAGCTCGACAGACACATCCTCCATCAGCATGGCTTCCATGAGCTCCTCGCTGTTCATTGAGATTGTGTCGAGCATCTCTTCTCTCTTTGCCTTAGCCTCATCCATGAGCTCAGCCGGAATCTCGGCGACACGAAGGCTCTGGTGGTCAGCACCGGCGTCAAAATAGTAAGCCTTCATCTCGACAAGGTCGACGACACCCTCAAGCTTGTCCTCAAGTCCGATAGGAATCTGCATGAGAACAGCGTTGAGACCGAGCTTCTCGATAAGCTGGTCCTTGACCCTGTACGGATTCGCACCGCTTCTGTCGCACTTGTTGACAAAGGCAATGCGGGGAACATGGTATCTCTTCATCTGGCGGTCAACAGTGATTGACTGTGACTGGACACCGCCGACAGAGCAGAGAACGAGAATCGCACCGTCGAGAACACGAAGCGATCTCTCAACCTCGATTGTGAAGTCGACGTGGCCCGGAGTGTCGATGACGTTGATTTCATGATCCTTCCAGTAAACATTTGTCGCAGCTGATGCGATTGTGATTCCGCGCTCTCTCTCAAGCTCCATGGAGTCCATAGTCGCACCGACACCGTCCTTTCCACGGACGTCGTGAATTGCGTGAATCTTGTTGCAGTAATAAAGAATACGCTCACTGAGTGTTGTCTTACCGGAGTCGATATGAGCACTGATACCGATGTTTCTCATATCTTTGAGGTTATTGACCATATTTATATCCTCTCAATAAATTAATACTCGCGTTGATTTAATCAGGGATTCACAGCACCCTGAAAACTTCCGGAAATGCATATTATTAATTTTTTTTCTCTTGTGCAATACTGTTTTCAAATTTTTACATGGCCCTATTTTTTGCATCAGAAAGCTTTACTTGAAGGTGTATGACAGGAGGCCAAGCAGGGGAAAACATATGCCGGCGGCATTCCTGCAAAACGGCTTTTGTGATATTCTCAAGATGGAGATAAACAATGGCCACAGTATTTGAAATGATAATCAACGGAGAAATTCCCTCAACAAAGCTGTATGAAGACGAGACAGTTCTCGTGATTCTGGACATCAATCCCGTGTGCAAGGGACACAGCCTTGTGATTTCAAAGAAAGTCTATCCTGATTTCACGGACTGTCCGGCATCCCAGCTGGCACACATGATGGAAACCGCCCAGAGTGTCGCCAGAAAGCTGAAAGAGAAACTTGGCTGTGACGGGACAAACATCCTGATCAACAACGGGCCTGCCGCAGGTCAGGAAATACCCCACCTCCACATACATGTCATCCCCCGCTATAAAGACGATGGACAGCACTTCGGCTTCAGCAAGACCTGTTATGCCGATGGTGAAATAAAGGAATACGGAGAAAAGCTGGCATTATGAGAAAGCTTCTGATTTCTCTTATCGCTGCTGTGACACTTCTTGTCTCATGCGCAAGCTATACGGTTGAAGACGGACTGAGCCGGATCAGTGTGCCTACATATGACAGACTGTCTGCGACCAGACTATCTGATATCGAGGCAGAAAAACAGCTTGAAGCGGAAGCGGCTGCAGCTGAAGCGGCTCTGGATGCCCGGAAAAAGGCGGAAGAAGCCTCTCTGCTTGATGCGCAGAAAGCTCTTGAGAAAAGCATAAATGATGCACGCATCCTGAACGATTACCCGGCAGACCTTTCTCTTGTCACATACCCTCATGTCTATCGCCCTGCAGACAGCAGGACAAAGCTGGATGCCGCATTCACCCGCTTTGACATCCTTCTTCTGCCTCTCGGACAGGAGATTCTTTCTGCTGACCAGATTAAGGCAGCTGCTGATTCTGTCAGGGACACAAGGCTTGAATTCATTGTCCTGACGGGAGCATTGGAGAATCAGGTCGCATTCATAAAAGAAGAAGGAATGGATGCCGTCACTCTTCCAGAAGGCTCCATCTGTTTCACGACAGAACTTTCCAGCTGTGAAGGAAACACTGCAGCATTCGCCCTTACGGACACAAAGAGCATTGATGTGACTGTCGCCTGTCTGCGCAATGACATCACCTGTGATGCTTTCGCAGATGCCGAGGCGCTGACTGCATACAGCCAGCAGGCAGAAGAGCTGAACATCAGCGGGCTTGATGAAATTCTCTCTCACGGCAGTCAGGAACAAGGAATCCTTGCGCTTTCCTCAAGCGAGCCTGCAAGCAGCGACTGGTCTATCTTCACGCCATACACTTACAGGACGGATGCATCCTGGCCTGTGAGCGACTATCTTGACGGTATTCTCAGCGATGTCTTCAGGGCAACCCATTATTCTGCCGAGACAGACACAGGCATCACCTATGTCAGGGGACAGCTTCATGAGCGCCTTGACTTCATCTATTCAAAAGGACTGATTGAAGTATCATCCTCCGTGATGACAATTCCGGCCCTGAGTGACGGCAGTGATGTCTCGCGCTATGCTGTCCTTGCAACTTTCATTGTGCCGTGATGAACATAAAGTCTGACAGGAAGATATGGAAGGCCTTCAAAGAGGCCTTTCCTCATACATTGCCAATCTGTGCAGGCTTTCTCTTTCTGGGGATGTCTTATGGCTTTCTGATGAAAAGCAGAGGCTTCGGCACTCTTTATCCTCTTTTCATGAGCATATTCATCTTTGCCGGCTCAATGGAGTTCGTGGCAGTCAACCTGCTTCTGTCAGCATTCAATCCGCTTTATGTCTTCCTTCTGACACTCATGGTCAACGCACGTCATCTTTTCTATGGCATCGCGATGCTTGACCGCTACCGTGGCTTGGGATGGAAGAAGCCCTACCTCATTTTCGGCCTGTGTGATGAGACATTCGCAGTAAACTGCACCACCACAGTACCACAAGATACAGACAGAGGCTGGTTCATGTTCGCTGTCACCCTTCTCAACCAGTGCTACTGGGTGACAGGAACCCTTGCAGGTTCACTTCTGGGGAATATCCTGACTTTCAACACGGAAGGTCTTGACTTCGTCATGACTGCCCTTTTTACTGTCATGCTGATCAACCAGTGGGAAGAGAACAGAAACCACCGCCCTGTTATTGCAGCACTTGCAGTAAGCTTCCTGAGTCTCCTGATTGCAGGACCGGATATCTTCCTCATTCCGTCAATGATTCTGATTGTCATCTACTTCGCAGTTGCATCCAATAAGGAGATAGCCGTATGAGTGTGACACAGCAGGTTATATCAATCGCCCTTATTGTAATTGCGACAATACTTACAAGAGCCCTGCCTTTCATACTCTTTCCTGAGAACAGGAAACCGCCTGCATTCATCAGCTATCTGGCGACTGTCCTTCCCGGAGCTGTCATCGGAATGCTGGTTGTATACTGCCTGAGGGATGCTGTGTTCTCCAGCTGGCACTGCCTGCCTGAGCTGATTGCCATCCTTTTCATCTTCCTGCTTCATAAATGGAAGGGCAACACTCTCCTGAGCATTGCAGGAGGAACGATTGTCTACATGTTTCTGGTCCAGTACGTCTTCTGACAACCTGATACCGCTTTTATCAGCAAAAAGAAAGTTTTCCAAGATGAACCTGACATCCTGAAATGATTTTCCCTGTATGTCGTACTGAGGAGATTCATAGACTGTCAACACAGAAATGATTTCTGCCTATTGGCGTATTGGGAAAGCTGATTGTCGAGGACGAGCAGAAGAATAAGGAAAGAGCGGAGTACGGAGAGCAGACGCTGAAAACTTTTTCAAAGAGGCTGACAAAAGAGCTTGAAAAATGGTTTTTCTCTGACAAATCTGAAAAACAAAAGAAAGTTTTATCTTGTTCACAAAAAGCCAGACACTGTCTGACCAATTGAGATGGTCTCATTATTGCGAGCTGATGAACCGGACATACTGAGGAATCATTTTCATGTTTTTCCCAGTATTTCATGCTGAGGAGATTCAGCATGAATTCAAGCATTGACAACAACACAGATGAAAACAGACTATTTAGCGAAATCAAAGAAATCGTTTTAACTTCACGGAAATACATTGTCCGCAACATCAATACAGAAATGATTTCTGCCTATTGGCATATCGGAAAGCTGATTGTCGAGGACGAGCAGAAGAATAAGGAAAGAGCGGAGTACGGAGAACAGACGCTGAAAACTCTTTCAATGCGGCTGACAAAAGAGCTTGGAAATGGTTTTTCCGTTTCGAACCTTCAGTTCATGAGGCGACTGTACCTTATCTATCCAAAACAACAGACACTGTCTGTTAAATTGAGCTGGTCCCATTATTGCGAGCTTATGACAATCTCCGATGACAGCAAACGTAGCTTTTACGAAAAGGAGTGTATTGCATCCAGATGGTCTGTAAGAGAACTTAAAAGGCAACTTGACTCATCTCTGTATGAAAGGCTTCTGCTGTCAAGAGGAAAGGAACATAAAGAAGTAGTCAAGCGTCTGGCTGAAAAGGGACAGGAAATCGAAAAGCCGGAAGACATCCTTAAAGATCCATATGTTTTCGAGTTTGCAGGACTGCCGGAAAACAAACCAGTCCTTGAGGCAGACCTCGAAAATGCCCTCGTCAACCACATTGAGAAATTCCTGCTCGAACTTGGCAAAGGATTCATGTTTGTCGGCAGACAGCAGAGGATTACCTTTGACAACGAGCACTATTATGCTGACATGGTTTTCTATAACAAAATCTTGAGAGCCTACGTGATTATAGAACTGAAAACCAGAAAGCTTCTGCCTGCCGCAGCAGGACAGCTCAACATGTACCTCAACTATTACAAAGCGGAGATCAATGATGCGGATGACAATAATCCGATTGGGATAATCCTGTGTACGGACAAGCCTTCTGCAAAAATCGAATATGTTCTCGGAGGACTCGAAAACAGAATCTTTGCATCAAAATATGTCCTATATCTTCCAGACAGGAAAACGATGGAAGAGGAAGTACAGACTTTCATCGAAAGCTGGGAAAAACAGGACAGAAAAGAGAATTGACATCCGCAAGAGAGTAAAAAAACACCCTCCTGAGCATTGCAGGAGGGACGATTTTGTACATGATTCTGGTCCAGTATATATTCTAGAACCTGATGCCGACTCCGACAGAAGGAAGCGGGATTTCCATGACAAAGTGGACATCCGTACCGCTCTTCGGGAACGTGACGATATCCATGAGAACGCCTGTTCCGATGTTGAAGTAGACAGAGCTTGACAGGTCAAACAGGAAGTTGCATTTCACATCCATGCCGATGCCGAAGTCTCCCATGAGCTGGAAAGTAGGACCCGCCATCACGATAATCTCGAAATCGTTGTTCACGTCAATCTTGTGAGCATAATAAACACCGAGCTCAAGCTCATTGAAGTTCTGCTCTGCCATCAGCGACACATCAAAACCGGGACCATTGTTGAAAATCATGTTGAAATCCGCCTGCAGGTCGAGCTTGAAATCAAAAGGCTTGTCCTTGTCAGGATCAATTGTCATCACTGAGCTTGTATTCTGCAGACCAACGTTCAGCATCGTATCGGTGACTGCGGCAAATGACGGGACAATCACACACACCATGAGAATAAGAACTGTAAGGATTTTTCTCATTTAGCACCTCCAAAACTGATTATGATTATAGCAGAAGAATGCGGCAGAATCATCATTTTCTCATTAAAATCCGTGTAAAAAAGAAAAACAGGCAGATGAAAAGGTCTGCCTGCTGTAAGGAAAATCAGAAAGCTCAGTTTGCGTACATTGCCTCAATTTCCTTTGCATAGAGGTCGTTTATCACAAAACGCCTGACTTCCTGCTTCGCGCTCAGTTCCCTGTTGACTTCAAAAGGCTTCGGAAGAACCGTGCATCTCATCACCTGCTCAAAAGGTCTGAAACCGTTCTTCGTGCTGACGTGTTCCCTGATCTCGCTATCGATAAGAGCATGGACCTCTGGCATTCTGTAGAAATCATCACGGTTCGTATAATAAATATGGTTATCCTTGAGGTAACGCTCGACCATTCCCTGGTCGATGACAACAAGAGCGGAAAGATATTTCCTGTCCTGACCGACAACGACACTGCTCATGACATACGGGGAATCGTTTATTGACTCCTCAATAGGAACCGGCTCGACATTCTCACCTCCGGACAGGACGATTGTATCCTTTGCCCTTCCAACAATGGAATATTCACCATTCACGGTCCATACGGCAAGGTCGCCTGTGTTGAACCAGCCGTCTTCATCGATGACACGTGCGGTCAAATCAGGTCTCTTGTAATAGCCCTTCATGATCTGAGGGCCTTTTGCATACAGAACACCTTTTTCTCCCGGTCCGCATACCTTTCCATTCTCATCGACAATCTTCAGCTGGATTCTGCCAAAGGGCCAGAGTGTTCCAGGAGTTCTCCTGCTCCAGCGTCTGAGGCCGATGACAGGACTCGTCTCAGTCAGTCCGTAGCCGTCAACGACATTGATTCCGATTGCCTCAAAGAACTTGTCGACAGACTCAGGCATGGAACCGCCGCCGGAGATTCCGACGATGAAGCTGCTGCCGAGCTTTAACTTGATTTTGCTGAACACAAGTCTGTCACCAAGAGCGGCAAGCGGCGTGAGAACTAGAAGAGGAAGAGCGCTTACAAGCACGGATGCCACACGGCTTCTCTTCCTGTAATCTTTTGTACGGCCAAAAAAGAGGTTGCGGAATCTGGCTCTGGCTGTTCCGACGGAAACGAAGAAGTTGAACAGTCCCCTCACAACAGGCTTGGCGCTCTTCATCTGGGCATAGACACCGTTCTTCACAGTCTCCCAGATTCTCGGGACAGAGCCCATGATGTGCGGATTCACACGCTGCAGGTCATTCAGAAGAATCTTTCCAATCGGTTTTGAATATGCGACAGTACTTTTAAGATAGATGATTGCATACTGGAGGATTCTCTCAAAGGAATGCCAGACAGGCAGTACAGAAAGCCATCTCTGACCAGGTCCGACAGGATAACCGATGTTGTCGATTTCTCCTGCAATAGAATAAAGATTGGCCTGAGTGAGCATGACACCCTTGGGTTCTCCGGTCGTACCACTTGTGAAAATGACTGTCGCGAGGTCATCCATTTTTCCTGCTTCCACACAGGCCTGTACAAGCCTGCTGTCCTTCTCAAGCCGGGCGAGACCTTCGTTGACGAGGTCATCCTGCATGAGAATCCTGACATTGTTCTCATTCTCAAGCGCTTCAAGACCCGCAATTACAGCCGGATCCATGACAATCAGGATTTCCAGCTCCTTGAGCTGTGAGCGTACAGAGAGAATTTTGTCCAGCATCTGATGGTTCTCGACAAAGACGATGCGGGACTGTGTGGTCGAGAGAATGAAGGCAAGCTCTCCTGCCATGCTGTCACGTCCTCTGGGGACATTCGCAGCTCCGCAGGACTGAATTGCAAGGTCCGCCACAAGCCAGGCGGCCCTGTTGTCACTGATATGTCCGACAAGTTCTCCCCTCCTGAGTCCGAGAGACATCAGTGAAAGGGCGAGAGCAGAAACCCTCTGTCCTACAGTCTGATATGAATAGCTGATGAACTTTCCTTTTGCATCCTTCTCCATCTGAAGGATTCTGTCTCCGTCTGTCCTCACTCTGTCAAAAAAGAGCTGAGGCATTGTATATTCCATTGTCTTATCCTCTTTATTTACATTCTGACATTTTTTGTCAATTTGTCAATAACATAGGATATAAACAATTATTTGTCAATCTTCCCGTCATGAAAAAATAAATGTGCTGCAATGAGACTTGTAAGCGGTGTGACAAGAAGAAGTCCTGTGCAACCGGTCAGTGTCTGTACAATCTCGGATGCAATCATCTTGCTCGTGAGAATGTTCAGCACAGGAGTGCTCTGCGCCATATAGACCATCATCACAGTAAGCCATGAGCCCATATATGCAAGAAGAAGCGTTGTGGTCTGTGTGCCGACACCTGCCCGGCCGACAGCCATGCCTGATTTTATAAGTTCCTTTCGTGAGATTCCGGGAGCATGCTCACAGACTTCAGCCATCGCAACACTGACATCAATGGACAGATCCATTATCGCTCCTCCTGCAGAAAGCGCGACTACTCCTACGAAAAGACTTGTCAGGTCAAGTGTCTGAAAGCCTGCATACAGAAGGCTCTCGCTCTGTTCAAGCACTGAGCCATGGATGCTCAGCACAGATGTCATGAAGTATCCCGTCACTGCCGTTGCAAGGGACGCTGATACGCTTCCAAGAATTGCGGCAAGGCTCCTGCGGCTGACACCCCCTACAAGAAGAAGCGTCGTGACAGTGATAAGCATCAGCGTGAATATGCATACAAAGAGCGGATTGATGCCATGCAGTGTTGCAGGAATCAGGAGTTTCCATATGCAAAGGAAGGCGAATATGAATGAGATAATTATCCTGACACCGGAAAAACGTGCAAAAAGTATCAGCAGTGCGGCAAAGGCGATTGCCAGCAACAGTTCCTTTGTCAGACGGTAGAAGTCAATCATATTGATGAAAATCGGCCTGTCTTCACTGTCACGCTCGACCAGAACCCAGGCAAGGTCTCCCTTCTGGAAGACTTTGTCATCAGCAAGGGAACCTGAGAGCATGTTTATTCCTTCCATGACGAGCCCTTCGTGAGAGCCTGAAAGGATTTCCACTGTGCAGCGCTGCTCTCCCTGTCTGAAAAGCCCGATCTGTATAATCGTACTGTCATCAGTGTCTATGACACGGGCTTTCGCTCCTTCTGCATTCACATAGATTGAGCGCTGGAAACCAGTTGGAATGAAGATGAGTACAAGTGAGACAATGACGAGAATGACTGCAAAGGTCACTTCTCCTTTCTTTTTTATCAGATTCTTTTTTTCCATGTTAATAACAGACGGAAGCTTGCCCCTGTATCATGAGGGGCAAGCCTGATTGAGAATCAGTTCTGGATTTACTGCACATCGCACAGAGCAAACAGCTTGTGAGCGACTTCAGTATTATCGTATGAACCGGAAAATGCCTCGGCACCTTCACCATAAGCATACACAGGAACCGGAAGACCAGTATGTGCATAGCTTGTCCAGCCGATACCGGCCTTGTTGTTGATGATGTGTGTCAGTGTGACAGAAATCGGGTTGTAACCACCGTAGAGAAGGCTTTCCTCATAACCGTCAGTATTGCCTGTCCTGTCATCTTCATAGGCCTTCTGGAGCTTTGCATACTCATACTCGTTCATGACAAGCGCCTCGACATCATTCTGTGTGCCAGGAGCTGTGAGACCGAATGCATCCTCAACCATTTCCATAAGACGGCTGAATGTAAGAGTACCGGCTTCCTTCTCAGCAGCGATGAGTTCATCGAAGGCCACATAGCTCATCTTCTGGTTTCTCAGAAGATCGAATGCTGTGTTGTAGCCTGTTGCTGCGTATCCGATTGTCATACCTCCAGTCTCGTGGTCACCTGTCACGATGATGAGGGTCTCATCCGGATGGGCGAAAGCGAACTCAAGAGCGACTTCAACGGCCTCATCGAGAGCGACTGTATCTGACATATTGGCGACTGCATCATTTGCGTGACCGGCCCAGTCAACCTTACCGGATTCACACATCATGAAGAAACCAGTCTCATTGTAAAGAACGTCGATGCCCTTTCTGACGAAATCTGCAAGAGAGAGATCCTCAGCTTCCTGGTCGATTGCATATCTCATCGCACCGTCGTCCTGAAGATTCGGGCTGACTGCATAGACCTTGCCGCTGTCTGAATTGAGTGAAAGGATTGTATCCCTGTCATCTGTCACGAGATAGCCTGCATCCTCGAGAATTTCATAAAGGCTGCCATCCTCATTCTCAAGGAGAGAACCGCCTGCGAAGTAGTCAAAACCGCTTGCAGCCATCTGCTGACCGATTTCGAAGTAGTCGTTTCTGGAAGCGATATGAGCATAATATGCGGCAGGAGTCGCATGGTTAAGTGTGACAGAAGAAATGATGCCGACCTTCCATCCAAGCTGCTCTTTGACCTTCTCCGCGATTGTCTCTCCGGCAGTGACCTTATCAACACCCATTCCTATGACACCAGAATGTGTCTTGAAGCCGGAAGACAGGGAGGTTGCCGTACTTGCGCTGTCCGGACAGAATGAGGTGCTGTCCTGTGTGTACTGCAGACCTACAACAGGGAACTGGGTGAATGTGAGTTTCTCAAGCTCGACAACTCCAGATGTGTTGTCACCATTGTAAATCTGGGCTGCATTAGTCTGAGGTGAGCTCATACCGTCACCGATGAACATGAAAACATATTTCGGTGAAGCATTTTCAGTCTGAACGCTGATTCTGCTCTGTGTCTCTCCTGCTCCCTGGGCAAAGAGACTTGCTGCAACAAGAAGAACAACAAGCAGGCTGAAAACAGTCTTTCTGAGTTTCATGATTATCCTCCAAAGATGATTTTGTTTGTTTTTATGGCCACATGTTAAAAAGCCGGAGTGAAAACAAAACAGTGTCGATGGTGAAAAAATCGTGAAAAAAGCGGGGCGTTTTAGAAACGTCCTTCACATTTTAGGTTAGTAAAACAATTTAAAAATCCAGTGAACTGTCTGAGCCCGTCATCACAGTCCGCCATGGCTGTGCGTGCGGAACTCCATCGGCGTCATACCGGTTACAAGCCTGAAGCGCTGTGAGAAATAGCTTCCGGAAGAAAAACCGACACTTTCAGCGATATCACTGATGCTCAGCTCCGTTCCTGCAAGAAGGTTCTTCGCCTCGGTCACTCTTTTGGAAAGAAGGTATTCCATCGGACTTGACCCTACTGCCGCGGTGAATTCCCTGATCAGATGATACTTGCTCAGGTTTGCAACCGAGGCAAGTGTATCAAGACTGAACTGCTCTGCATAATGTATATCTATATATTCTTTAGCATCTGCGATATTGCTGCGCATCAGTTTCTCTTCAGAAACACCCATCTCCAGCACCCTGTTGCGGATCAGAAGCACCATGAGCCGGTAGAAGCAGCTTCTGGCCATCATCTCGTAGCCGCCCTGCTTCCGCTGCATTTCACGGTATATGTTCCTTATAAGAGAGAAGACATCATCCCTGCTGTTTCCCAGATCCGCAACGGGGTCGAAAGATTCATCTGCAGAAAGGACGGTTATATTTGAGATTCCGAGACACAGATACTCAAGAGGCCTGTCTTTTGACGATATTTCAGTATGCATCAGATGAGGAGGGATGATGACGAACTGGTTTTCACAGATATCACGCTGTTCGCTTCCGATAACTATCTGTCCGTCCCCCGAGATTATATAAAGCATTTCGAGAATGGAATGCGAATGCACGACACTCAGCCACTCATTGTCATACCGGGAATACGTGATGTACCTCAGCTGAGGAAGAAGAGACTCATTGTCAACTCTTATCTCATAACGCGATATGCTCATACCTCATATTTTATGTATTCTTGAGGAAAATAGCAATAAAACTAAAAAACTGAGCAATTTCGTGATTGTTGGATTCTGAAAACACCTTCTAAGATTTAAGCATAGTGGTAAAAAACCTACAAAAGGAGAAACAAATGAAGAAAGTATTTGTATTCGCTCTGATTGCCCTCATGGCAGTCACATCAGTCTTCGCTACAGGTACAACTGAGACAACTGCAGCAGCACCTGCAGCAGGCGCAGCTGAAAGCGGAAAGATTTATGATGGCGTTGAACTCACAATGTGGTCAATGTGGAACGCAGCTGAGCCTCAGGGCCAGGCTATCATCGATGCAGCAGCCCAGTTCGAGGAAGAGACAGGTGCTCACGTCAACATCGAGTTCCGCGGACGCGATATCAAGACAATCATCAACACAGCTCTTCAGGGCGGTGAAGATATTGATATCTTCGAAGAAGCATATGACAGAATCTATCTCCAGTATGCTCCGTACTGCTATGACATGAGCGCAATGGCTGATGCAGCAGGATATGACGAATTCAGCTATCCTCTCTTTGTTGAGATTACAAAGGAAGCAACCGGTGGCAAGCTTGTTTCAGTCGCTGAGCAGCCGAACGTCGGCGGTATCTTCTACGACAAGGCAAAGTTCGAGGCAGCAGGAATCACAGAGACTCCGACAACATGGGAAGAGTTCCTCGATGTCTGCCAGCAGCTTGTTGACGCTGGTTTCCAGCCTCTCGCTCTTGATTCAACATATGCAGACTTCACATTCGGCTATCACCTCAACAGATATGTTGATGAGCCTTCAACAAAAGAGCTCGCACTCAACGGCGGCTGGTCACAGGAGCCTGGCGTTATCGCAGCTGCTAACGACATCATCGATTTCGTGAACCGCGGCTACCTCGCTGAAGGCGCTCCGGATGAATATCCTGCAGGCCAGAACAAGATCGGTTTCGAGAATGTCGCAATGGTCGTCTGTGCTGACTATGTCACATCAGAAGTCAACAACAACACCGGCGCCAACATCGAGTGGGGTGTCTTCAACTACCCGACAATTCCTGTTGAGGATGGCGGAAACGGCTCAACCGGTTCATACGGCGGAACAAACTCTCTGGCAATCACAAGCTACTGTGAGAATCCTCAGGCAGCATTTGACTTCGTCATGATGCTCGTCAGCGGTGAAGTCGACCAGAAGAGAGCAGACAATGTTCCTCAGATTCCTGCTGATCCTAGAAATATCTGCACTTCTCTTGACGGTGCTGTCGAGACTATCATGGCTGCAGACAGTGTTCTTGGCTGGACAATGGGTCTCAATGCCAATACAGACCTCACAGCAATGATCAAGGAAGTCGTCATCCAGCTCTATGAAGGCCGCTACGCTACAGGCGAAGCCTTCGCAGCAGCTCTGGACGCTCTCTATTGAGCTATTGATTAGGTGAAAAGGAAGGGGGCAGGCAAAAACCTCCCCCTTTCATTTTCTTGCTGGAGACATTTCATATTCCAGCAGCGACTTGCAGTGCAAGCTGTAAGAAAAAAAGGAGGCGGTTATGGGAATTGCAGGTTTTGTCACAGCTCTGGCCGGTTCTGTCCTGAGCCTTATTCTTTCCTTTGTTCCCGTACAAATCACAAACATCCTTCTCTCCCTTTTCCTTGTTTTCCTGAGCGCGATGTGCTATGTGATGCCACAGCGTGCCAGCATAAAGGGATGTCTGGTCGGATGTGCGGCTCTTATGTTGCTGTTCCGGTTCATGTATATGACAACAATCGGCATGATTCTTTACGGTATCTGCATCATTGCGGTTATAGCCGGGGCGGTATTAATGAATATAGCAGGCAACAATCCTGCAGCAAATGGAGGTAAAAAAGCATGATCATAGGTATTGTATCAATCATCCTGCCTGTTCTTGCATTGATTCTCCAGTGCGTCTTTGCAGGATTCTCAATACTGTGCATACCCTCAATTGCCACAGCCATCTTCGCGGCTCTGGCTTTCTGGAAGAAAGGCCCGACTCTTGCGCTTGTGACCGTTCTTCTGGCATTTGCCCAGGTCTGCACACTCAACATCCAGCTCACAGCAATCATCGGACTTGTCTCTGCTGTGGTTTCTGTTTTCCTGATGGTTGACTGCGATAAGTTCCGTGAGGCTCATCCGGAACTGGCGGATCCGAAAGCCGCCACAAAGCAGATGATCATCGGCTTCATGCTTCCGTGTGTCATCACACTGCTCGTGATGTATGCCTACCCTGTTATCAGGACCTTCCTCATGAGCTTTTTCGACATGCAGAACATCACTGCACCGATTGCGGAATGGAGCTTTGTGGGTCTTGGAAAATACCAGAAGATCTTCACCAGTCCTGCATTCATCAGATCATTGCAGAACATGATCACAATCTGGATTTTCGGCGGTATCATCACACTTGCACTCGCACTGCTTTTCGCCATCATCCTGACAAGCGGAATCAGATTCAAGAAATTCTTCCGCGCTGCAATCTACATGCCTAACGTCATAAGCGCCGTTGCCCTTGCAACCATGTGGATTCAGTACATTTTCAACCAGCAGTACGGAATGCTCAACAGCATCATAAAGTTCTTCAACGGCACACCGCTTAACTGGCTTGCAACTGACATGAAGTTCTGGGCGATGCTCGGTTCATTCATCTTCGGTGCTGTCGGTTACTACATGCTGATTTTCATCAGCGGAATCGAGAAAATCCCTGCAGACCTCTATGAAGCCGCCACTATTGACGGTGCAAGTAAAGTCCAGCAGGCTTTCAAGATCACTTTCCCGCTGCTGAAAGGTGTCACAAAGACAAACCTGACATTCTGGACAATCAACACGGCAACATTCTATCTGTGGTCGAAGATGTTCAGCCCGGTCGATACAGAGGCCAGCGTCATCGTGCCTGTCATGTACCTGTACGACACAGCCTTCCCGTCAAAGGGCAACACACAGGCTGATGCAGGTGCAGCAGCAGCTGTCGGCATTGTCCTTGCCGTTATCATTCTTGCGGTCTACCTGATTATGAACAAGGTGATCAAGGATGATGACATCGAGCTTTGAGGAGGTGGAGAAAAATGGCATTTGAAAAGAAAGAAAAACTACCCCGCGTCCACCAGAGAATAAACTGGAAAAAAGAAGCGACAATGCTTCCAGGCTATATCATCATTCTGGTATGGCTCGTGTTCACTGCCGCTTTCCTCTTATGGATTCTGGCTGCATCATTCTCCACTACTCCGGAAATCATGCAGGGAAATGTCTTCAAGTTTGAGACTGGAGTGCATTTAGAGAACTATGCGACAGCATGGCAGCAGCAGAATGTCGCCAGATACTTCGGCAACTCACTTCTGTACTCAATAGTCGGCTGTGTGTTCACAATTCTCATCAGCGCGCCGGCAAGCTATGTGCTCTCCCGCTACAAGTTCATCTGCAACAAGATAGTGAAGAGTTCACTGATTATTGCCATGTCAGTTCCGGCTGTCATGATTGTCCTTCCTATCTATGCATTCACTGCAAGCTGGAGGAATGCTCCTGACCGCCTGATTTTCACGGTTCTGATGATTTTCTTCCGTGTTCCCTACACAACAGTCTATCTGCTGAACTTCTTCCAGACACTTTCAAGGTCTTATGAGGAAGCGGCAGCAATCGACGGCTGTTCTCCTGCAGGAACATTCTGGAGAATCATGTTCCCTCTGGTACAGCCCGCTCTCGTCACAGTCACGATCTTCAACTTCCTGGGAATCTGGAACGAGTTCTTCATGGCACTCATCTTCGCTTCCAGTCAGGAGATTGCACCTGTCGGCGTCGGACTGCTGCAGATTGTCAACTCGATGAAGTACACCGGTCAGTACGGAGCACTCTTCGCAGCTGTCATCATCGTATTCCTTCCGACCTTCCTCCTGTATATCTTCCTTTCAGAGAAGATTATCGCAGGTGTCACCGGTGGCGGTGTCAAGGGTTGATGGAATCCGTTCAATCTGTATAATCATCACAAAAGTGCTGCCACCTCAAAGGTGGCGGTGCTTTCTATAGGAGCTTGAATAAAGTGAGCGATGAATTGAAAAAAGGCCGTGTGACAATCCCCACAGATGAGGGAATCGTCAAAGAGACACTCCAGATTCTTGACTACTGGGGTGCTGATGCAATCCGCGACTGTGATGGAACAGAGTTCCCTCCAGAGCTTAAGGACAGCGGTGCAAAAGTTTATTCAACTTACTACACGACAAGAAAGGATAACGCCTGGGCAAAGGCGAATCCAGATGAAGTCCAGCAGATGTACATCATGACAAAGTTCTCCTCAACTGATTCAGGAGAGCTCAGAATCCATCTGATGGACAACCTCTATCCGGACATGCTCCGTGTCAACCCGAAAGACAGACAGAGATGGTGGGAGGTCATAGACAGGACTACAGGCGAAATCGTTCCTGTCAGCGAATGGGATTACAACGAGGAAACAGGTGATGTGACAATCCCGCAGGCAAAGCCGTTCCATGAATATACGGTAAGCTTCCTTGCATTCATCATCTGGGACCCTGTGCATATGTACAATGCAGTCGTCAATGGCTGGAAGAATGTCGAGCATCAGATCACATTCGATGTGAGACAGCCCAAGACAAGAGAATGGTCAATGGAGCGTCTCAGGAAGTTCTGTCAAGACCATCCTTACGTCGATGTCATCCGCTATACGACCTTCTTCCATCAGTTCACACTTGTCTTTGACGAACTGGCCCGTGAGAAATTCGTTGACTGGTATGGTTACTCTGCCTCAGTCTCCCCCTACATCCTCGACAAATTCGAAAAGGAGGTAGGATACAAATTCCGCCCGGAATACATCATTGACCAGGGTTATCATAACAACCAGTACAGGATTCCTTCCAAAGAATACCGTGACTTCCAGAACTTCCAGATCAGGGAAGTCCGTGCTCTTGTCCGCCGCATGACAGACATCACGCATGAATACGGGAAAGAAGCAATGATGTTCCTCGGCGACCACTGGATCGGGACTGAGCCTTTTGTCGATGGCTTTGAGTCAACAGGCATCGACGCTATCGTCGGAAGTGTCGGCAATGGTTCCACGCTGCGTCTCATCAGCGACATCAAGGGTGTCAAATACAGGGAAGGACGCTTCCTGCCCTATTTCTTCCCTGACACATTCCATGAAGGAGGGGATCCGGTAAAAGAGGCCAAGGTCAACTGGGTGACAGCAAGAAGAGCCATTCTCAGAAGCCCTATCGACAGAATCGGTTATGGCGGCTATCTGAAGCTCGCCCTTCAGTTCCCGCAGTTCATCGACTACGTCAAGAGCGTATGTGATGAGTTCAGACTTCTTTACGAGAACATAAAGGGCACAACGCCTTACTGCGTCAAGACCGTTGCTGTACTCAACTGCTGGGGCAAGATGAGAGCCTGGGGTGCCCACATGGTCCACCATGCACTCTACCAGAAACAGAATTACAGCTATGCCGGTGTCATCGAAGCGCTTTCCGGTGCTCCGTTTGATGTCCGCTTCATCTCTTTTGATGACATCAGAAACAATCCTGACTTCCTCAAGGATATCGATGTGATTATCAATGTCGGAGATGCGGATACGGCTCACAGCGGCGGAGAGAACTGGACAGATCCTGTCATCATTGAAAGAGTCAGGAAGTTCATCTATGAAGGCGGTGGTTTCATCGGAATCGGCGAGCCAACTGCCCACCAGGCACAGGGACACTTCTTCCAGCTTGCCACAGCCCTCGGCGTCGAGGAGGAGACCGGATTCACCCTCAACTATGACAAGTACAACTGGGAAGAGCACAAGCACTTCATAACAGAGGATGTCAGAGGCGAGATTGACTTCGGCGAAGGCAAGAAGAACATCTACGCGCTTCCTGGAGCAACAATCATCTGCCAGAGGGACAAAGAAGTGCAGATGGCAGCCAACAGCTATGGCCGCGGCCGCTGTGTCTACATTTCTGGTCTGCCCTACTCTTTCGAGAACAACCGCATCCTGCACCGTGCCGTGCTGTGGAGCTCAGGCAGCGAGGACAAGCTCAACGCCTGGTACAGCACCAACTACAATGTAGAGGTTCATGCATACGTGAAGAACGGCAAATACTGTGTCGTCAACAACACGTATGAGAAGCAGTCAACCACTGTCTACCGTGGAGACGGCTCCTCATTCGATGTGGATCTCGATTCAAATGAGATCAGATGGTACAAGATCTGAGACTGAAATGATGTGAATCCTTCCTCCTGCAGGGAGGATTCACTGCATAAGGACATAAAATGAAAAAGAATAAACCTAACGTTCTTATGATTCTCATCGATGATATGGGCTGGAAGGACCTTTCCGCCTGCGGAAGCACTTTTTATGAGAGCCCGAACATTGATGCGCTCATGCAAAGCGGAATGTCTTTTGACAATGCTTATGCATCCTGCCCTGTCTGCTCCCCGTCCCGGGCAAGTATCCTGACAGGGAAATATCCGGCAACTGTCGGGGTCACCGACTGGATTGATACAAGCGGTGAGTGCCATCCTGTGAAGGGTTATCTGATTGATGCCCCGTACATCAAGCATCTTCCGAAGGAGGAATATAATATCGCAAGATGCTTCAAGGACCATGGATACAACACTTTCCACGTAGGAAAGTGGCATCTGGGCACTGAGGAGTACTATCCGCAGCACCAGGGATTCGATGTGAACATTGCAGGATGCCATCTGGGACATCCTCATCACGGGTATTTCAGCCCTTACATGATTGAGAATCTGGAAGACGGACCTGATGGAGAGTATCTGACTGACAGACTCACAGACGAAGCAATAAAGCTGATTGAGAAAAGCGGAGACACGCCGTTCTTCATGAACCTGTGGCACTACACCGTGCACATGCCAGCGCAGGCAAAGGAAGAGGATATAAAATACTTCGAGGACAAAGCCCGCCGCATGCATCTTGATAAAGTGAATCCCTTTGTCGAAGGAGAGAACTATCCGATTGAGATAAAAAGGAACATGAAAGTCAGAAGAAGGGTGATTCAGTCAGATGCGGTATACGCTGCGATGATAAAGAATCTCGACTGGAATATCGGACGGCTTGTTCAGGCTCTGAAGGATATGGGAAAGCTGGATGACACCATCATTGTCTTTACAAGTGATAACGGAGGTCTGGCCACAGCTGAAGGCTCCCCGACTTGCAATTTCCCTGCCCGGGAAGGCAAAGGATGGATGTATGAAGGAGGAACAAGGGTTCCTTTATCAATATCTTATCCGGCCATTGTCAGAAAGAACACTCATACTCAGGTTGTGACAACAAGCCCTGATCTATACCCCACTCTTCTGGAAATGGCAGGCCTCCCCCTTCAGCCACAGCAGCATGTGGATGGCATCAGCCTGCTTCCGGCACTGTCTGAAAAAGAGATGAAAGAGCGGCCGGTATTCTGGCACTATCCGCATTATGGAAATCAGGGAGGAACCCCTGGCTCTTCTGTCAGATACGGAAAATGGAAACTGATTGAATTCTTTGAGGATATGCACACAGAGCTGTATGATTTGGAAAATGATCCTTCTGAAGCCAGGAATCTTGCTGAGATCAACCCGGACAAGAGGGATGAGCTGAGACAGCTGCTTCACAGCTGGAGGGAAAGCATCTTTGCAAAAACACCAAAGAGGAATCCTGACTGGAAAGCATAATTGTCAGAACAGTCAGCATACGTGCATGAGGCATTACTGCTTCATGCACTCTGAGTGACAGAGAGAATTTATGGACAAACAGCAGATACTTGAGTTCCTGAAACAGAAAGGTCTGGACTTTGAAATAATTGAGCATGAGGCCGTGAATACAGTGGAACAGGCGGAAAGGCTATGCCTTCCACACAAAGAAGCCCATGCGAAGAATCTCTTCCTTAGAGATGAGAAAAAGAGAAACTACTACCTGCTCACACTGAAAGAAGAGCGGCAGATTGATCTGAAGGAATTCAGGAAAGAATACGGCACAAGGCCACTCTCATTTGCCTCATCAGAAGATCTTATGAGGATACTCAGGATTCTTCCCGGATCTGTCACACCGCTCGGACTAATCAATGATGAGCAGCACATTGTCCATTTTTTCCTTGACAGAGACTTCCTCGGTGGTCTCATTGCAGTCCATCCGATGGAGAACACGGCAACAGTCTTCCTCAAGGCAGAGGATCTTGTCTCTCTCATCAGGGAAAACGGAAACGATGTCACGCTTTTGTATGGCACAACAGAAAATTGTGTTCTAAACTGAATGCATGACTAAAAAGCCCAATATCCTTTTTATAATGACAGACCAGCTGAGAGGAGACTGCCTCGGCTATGCCGGTCACAAGGATGTGAAAACCCCATATCTGGATACGCTTGCGGCAAAGGGAGTGAACTTCTCCCATGCATACAGTTCCTGCCCCAACTGCATCGCAGCACGGGCAAGCCTGCTGACAGGACTGTCTCCTGAGCATACGAAACGTGTCGGATATGAAGACAATATACGCTGGGATTATGAGAGGACTCTTGCCGGAGAACTCCGGAAAGCCGGCTATTACACAATCTGTGTCGGCAAAATGCATGTATATCCGGTCAGAAGCTATCAGGGTTTCGACAATGTAATCCTGCATGACGGCTACATGCATGCCTCACGTTATGAGGATGTTCCCTATTACGAGAACCAGTTCTACTGCGATGACTATTTCCACTGGCTGAAAAAGGAACTTGGCGCTGATGCGGACTCCACTTACACCGGTCTTGACTGCAACAGCTGGGTTGCACGCACCTGGTGCTACGATGAGAAATATCACCCGACAAACTGGGTCACTGACAACTGTCTTGATTTCCTGCGCAGGAGGGATCAGGACCAGCCGTTCTTCCTGATGGCAAGCTATCTGAAACCGCATCCGCCGCTTGACCCGCCTGAGTATTATTTCAACCGTTACATAGGCAAGGATCTTACAAAACCTTACATCGGAACATGGGAAACAAGGAAGTATCTGGAATCTGACGGAAGGATTTTCGACAGCAAGACAGGTCCTGTTGACGAGGAGCTGGTTCATGAGATGAGAGCTGCCTACTATGCACTCATAACCCACCTTGACCACCAGATTGGAAGAGTGATTCAGGCCCTGATTGAGCATAAGCTATACGATAATACGCTGATTATCTTCTCTTCAGACCATGGAGAAGAACTCGGCGACCACTATATGTTCCGCAAGAGCCGCCCGTACGAAGGCTCATGCCATATTCCTCTCATGATATCGAATCTGGAAGCCGCAGGCATAAATGGAGTACACAATGAGACGAGGGACTGTGTGGCGGATCTAAGAGACATAATGCCGACCCTGCTTGATGTGGCAGGATGCCGTGATGATGAGCATTATGACGGCAGAAGCCTGCTGGACAGTATCAGGAATCCGGAGGAGAAGCCAAGGGATTATCTGCATGGCGAGCATGCCTACGGCATCTTCTCCAACCACTGGATTGTCACAACCAGGGACAAATATATCTGGCTGTCTGATTCCGGAGAGGAACAGTATTTCAATCTTGAAGATGACCCGCATGAGCTTACAAATCTTATAGACTGTCCTGATTATCAGGAGAGAATCGGGGAACTCAGGAAGATTCTGATCAAGGAACTTGAAGGACGCTCAGAAGGCTTCACTGACGGCACCAGACTCATCGCAGGACGGCCTTATGGTCCTGTGACAGGCTGAGATGCATACAGTTTTTCTTATCAAATGTGCAAGCGGTGCCTGCAACATGGCCTGCAGGTACTGTTTCTACAATGATGAGTGCAGTAACAGGAGTGTCCCTCTGTATGGTTTCATGACGGAGAAAAGTGCTCATGCACTCATTGACAAGGCTCTGCCGGAAAGGACCGACAGTGCCTCATTCAACTTCCAGGGCGGGGAACCGCTTCTCAGCGGGACAGAATTCTTTGAAGACTTCCTTTCATATGCTTTAACCAGAACAGACCACAGCCATTTGAGCTTTGCTCTCCAGACAAACGGGCTGCTCATTGACAGCAGCTGGGTGCAGCTCTTCAGGAAATACAATATCCTCGTTGGAGTCTCTCTTGATGGTAATAAACGGCTCCATGACAGCCTCAGGGTGGATAAAGAAGGCAAAGGAACCTTCAACAGAATATTCAACAACATAAGGATGCTGGAAAAGGAAGGAATAAACTACAACATCCTCTTCACAGTAACAAAGGCAAATGCACGACATGCAGACGAGCTTTACGGTTTTTTCAAACGCAACGGAATGCGCTACCTGCAGTTCACACCATGCATCAGCCCTATGGATTCGTCAACGCTACCAGAATACGCGCTCACACCTGAAGATTTTGCATTCTTTCTCAACAGGATATTTTCTCACTACTACAGGGACTGGAAGAAAGGGGAATACACTTCAATACGCTATTTTGACAACCTTATCCACCTTATCACGGAAGGTAAAGCCGAGGAATGCGGCACAAACGGAGTTTGCGGTTCATACTACACTGTTGAAGCTGACGGCTCTGTCTATCCCTGTGACTTCTACGTCCTTGATGATTACAGACTCGGCAGTATTGTCACAGACAGCCTTGACCAGATTGACAGCAGAAGAAATGAAATCAATTTCGTCAGGCAGTCTGTTCAGTACACAGATGAATGCAGAGCCTGCCAATGGTTCAGTATCTGCCGCTCAGGCTGCAGACGCTACAGGGAGAACTTTCTCACAGGAGAAATTACAAAGACAGTCCTGTGCGAAGCATACAAAGATTTTTTCTCAAAAAACATCAGCTTGATAATGGAAATCGCCCGTGCGGAAAAAGCGGCTTCATACCGTCTGAAACATTAGTTTCCGGCATCCAGTTCTGAAGAAAAACAGCTTTGCCCTGCCCTTACCGTATTTCGCGAACCGGACATTGACATCCCACTCAGGAAAAAGCCGGACATACTCATAGCGCTGGCCGGAGACCAGACAGAGGAATCCTACGTGACAACTCTCCCGCCTAAAGGCAGGTAGCTTCTCTTTCGAGAACTCTTCCTGCTTCCTCGAAGTCAGTTACAGC
>CALXOK010000011.1 GCA_944390025.1 uncultured Spirochaetales bacterium
TCAAACTCTCCGTTATTTAGTTATGCATGCCGAAGCATGCACTCTCTTCACTTTTAAGTTTTTCCTGTCTTACTCGCTCGAACCGGCTTTTTCTTTCCGTTCGTATTTTCAATTGACAGAAGCCTCAGGCTTCTATTTTCTCTCTTCCCTTCGCTTATATATCTGTCAAAAATCGCGCGCCGCTTTCCGTGACGTGCTCGATTAAATTAACAGAAGCGACCATGATTTGTCAATAATTTTCTTCTCTTTTTTTATATTTTTCTTCTGCAATCAGCTTAAAGTCTTATCTGTCAGTGAATTAGATTGGCCTCAATCCAGCAGGCAAGACCGTCTTCATCGTTTGACGGTGCGATTTCATCCGCATTTTTCATTGCATTGGCACTTCCGTTTGCAAGACAGACCGAATGGCCTGCGGCGCGGAACATGGAAATGTCGTTGTCGTAGTCTCCGAATGCAACAGATTTCCTGACGGGAAAGCCATAATAAGAGCAGAGCCTGTCTACCGAAAGGCCTTTTGAAGTGCCTGGCGTATTGATTTCTATATATATGGATGAGCTCGGCATGATCATGTAATCAGGAAAAACCGTTCTTATTTCCTCTTCAAACGCATACCGCCTTGCATCATCCTGCCGGGCAACAGCAAGAATCTTGTGCACGCTGCGGGTTCTGACAACTTCCTCCAGCGGAAGATGCAGGCCGGATGAACGCACCACGCCTTTTTCCAGACTGTAATCCATGTCAATGCCGCTTCCCCACTGTCTGCCGGAAAAATACAGGTACCCCATGCCGTGTTTTTTCAAAAGATGTGCGATTTCCAGGGCACTCTCCTTTTCGAAAGGAGATTGGCTGACAAGCCTTCCTGTGCTGTCCAGAACATAGGCTCCGTTCAATGTGGACAGGCTCACGGGGAAATCAAAGTGTTTTATGACATCATTCATGCCATCGGCACAGCGTCCGGAAGCAATTACAATCCTGCATCCTTGTTCATGAGCCTTTCTCAGAGCGGACAATGTCCTCGGCCTCAGTTCATGGTTGCTGTCAAGAAGAGTTCCGTCAACATCGCTGAAAAGTATTTCATAGTCCATCGCACTCACCCGAGAATCCGGTCAGCAAGCTCACCAAAGCCCTCTCCTCCATAGAATGAACATACATATGAAGGAAGATGCGAGAATGACTCCTGATTGTCAGCAACTCTCTTAGTGCCGGCTGAAAGCGGGAAGGAAGCGAACATCGGCTCATCCGGAAGGCTGTCCCCGATGTAGGCCATGCCACTCCTGTCACTTCCGATGAAGGCATCCAGGCCCTGAAGTTTGCTGTACGGAGAAAACCATATGTTCAGATGTATAGAAGACTGGGCCATGAAGGCACCGTTTTCAAGGGCCTTCCTTTTTATCTCCTCAAGCTCGCATCCGGTGCATTTTGAAAGATCGACGGCAATATCATGAAGGCGGGCATACTGATCGCTGGATAGCTTCTCCTCATCCAGAGAAGAGAGGAAGGCTTCACGTTTTTTGATTTCCTCTGGTCTGATGACAGGATTCGTCCTGTAAACAATCTGACCTCTCTCATCCTTTTCAAGGCAGACGGCTCCTGACTCTGCTATGACACAGCTTACCGGCCACTGACGGATGTAGACATCGCCCCAGCCGGCAGATCCTCCTGTGAGCAGGACAATGCGCACGCCAGCTCTCTCAAGGCGGTACATGGCCTCAAGCGCACAGGGCAGAAGACGTCCGTCACTCGTGATTGTGTCGTCGACATCGCTGACCAGGGTGGTCACACTCCTGAAGGCGTCTCCTGACTGTGAAACAGGTCTCATCTTGTCATGCCGCTGAGTGCCTTGCTCTTGATGATTGCACTTGCGTATGTGGTGAAGCTCAAGAGGCTTGCGAGGGCGGCAAGATAGAAGAACACGGTAAGGACAATCCTGTAGATATCCTCCCAACTGCCCGGAACGAAATAAGAGGCAACGATATAGACGATTGAGAGGATAGAGACGACTGCATAGAGCACTGTCTTGCTCTTTCCCCAGATATTTGCGGCAACAGCCTTGCCCTTACCCATCATGAGCATTCTCAGAAAGAGAATGGAGAACTCACGCCACATGATGATGATGAATGCAATCGCCGGCATGAGGCCCATTCCATAGAAACACACGAAGAATGTGAGGTGTGAAAGCGTATCGGCGAAGGGATCCATGACCTTGCCAAGATCGGTGACAAGATGGTATTTTCTGGCAATCTTGCCATCAAGAAGGTCGCTGAGCTCAGCGGTGACATAGCAGATGAGCATCAGGACGACTGAAATCATTCTGGCACCTTCTCCGAACCACTCGGGAAGGCAGAATGAAATGAAGAAAACAGGGACCATTATAAGACGTAGCACAGTCAGTCTGTTAGGAATATTCATAAAAAACCTCTGTTTTATTTGTACAGCTACAAAAATTATAGATTGTCAGCTCAATGACGGCAAGACAGCAGGCAGTATGCGCCTGCTGTCTTCAAGTCAAATCAAATCTGAGCCTTTCTATCAACGACATCAAGGACTTCTTTAATGAAATCTTCTGTCATGACGCCGTTTGCCTGCCTTCCTCCGCGGTAGCGGATGGAAACCTGGTCAGATGCCATTTCCTTTTCCCCGATGATTATCTGGTAAGGCACCTTCATCTGCTGGGCCTTGCGGATCTTGGCGTTCATCCTGTCACCAGACAGGTCTGCGTATGCCCTGAGTCCGGCCTTTTTGAATCTTGCCTCCAGTTCCTTTGCATAGTCAAAAGCCATCTCACCGACAGGAACGATTGCAATCTGCTCGGGGCTGAGCCATGGCGGAAAGGCTCCGGCATAGTTCTCGAGAAGGACGCCGAAGAAACGCTCGATTGAACCTAGCAGTGCCCTGTGAATCATCAGAGGCCTCTTCTGCTGTCCGTCCTTGTCGACGAATGTCATCTTGAACCTTTCAGGCAGGTTGAAGTCGAACTGGACTGTGGAAAGCTGCCACTCGCGACCGATTGCATCCTTAATCTTGAGATCAATCTTAGGTCCGTAGAATGCGCCACCGCCTTCATCGATGTCGTATTTCAGGCCTTCTTTCTCGACAGCCTTCTTCAAGGACTCTGTAGCGCTGTCCCAGAGAGCCGGGTCTCCGACAGACTTCTCAGGTCTTGTGGAGATGTAGGCATGGAACTCCTCGAAGCCAAAAGCCTTGAGCATGTGGATTGAGAAGCGGAGCACTTCCTCAATCTCATCATCCATCTGCTCCGGTGTGCAGAAGAGATGGGCATCATCCTGAGTGAAGCCGCGCACCCTCATAAGACCATGAAGGGCACCTGCCTTCTCATAGCGGTATACTGTTCCAAGCTCTGCCCAGCGGCAGGGAAGGTCCCTGTAGCTTCTGAGGGAGTTATTGTAAATCATGATGTGGAACGGACAGTTCATCGGCTTGACGTAGTAATCAGCCTTGTCCATCTCCATCGGAGGATACATGCTGTCCTTGTAGAAGCCGAGATGGCCTGAAGTCTCCCACAGCCAGCTCTTTCCGACATGCGGTGTGTACACCATCTCATAGCCGTTATTGTAGTGCTCCTGTCTCCAGAACTGCTCGATAATCTGCCTGATTCTGGCTCCCCTCGGGTGCCAGTACACAAGACCCGGGCCGGCTTCTTCATGCAGGCTGAAAAGATCAAGATCCTTTCCAAGCTTCCTGTGATCCCTTCTCTCGACATCCTCAAGATGCTCAAGATAGGCCTTCAGCTCTTTCTTGTCACTCCATGCTGTACCGTAGATACGTGTGAGCATGGCGTTCTTCTCATTGCCTCTCCAGTAGGCACCGGCAATGGAGAGAAGCTTGAACGCATCAGGATTCAGCTGGCGTGTGGTCTCCACATGAGGGCCTCTGCACAGATCAGTGAATGCTCCCTGATTGTATATGGTGACAGTCTCGCCTTCCGGAATCGCATCCAGCAGCTCAAGCTTGTACTTCTGGTCAGCGAACATGGCTCTTGCCTCATCGCGGGAGACTTCGATTCTTTTGAATTCCTTTCCGGACTTGATGATGTCCTTCATTCTCCTTGTGATTTCCTCAAGGTCGCTCTCGGTAAGCTGACGCGGCAGGTCAAAGTCATAGTAGAAACCATTCTCGATTGCCGGTCCGATGGCAATCTGGGCACTGGGGAACATCTCAAGCACGGCTTCAGCCATGACATGTGCCATAGAGTGCCTTATAAGGTTCAGTTTCTCATCTTTTTCCATAATCTGACTCCTTAACTGATTTTCCTGAAATGAAAACAAGCCTTTCCAGACTCATCCTCATCCGTGCAAGGACGAAACTGCAAAGGCTTGCATTTCCGCGGTACCACCCTGCTTCCCCTTTTATTAAAGGGACGCTCTGAACAGATTTATCGCATCTTACACGGCCTGCTTGCTTTCTCGCAGGCAGCTCGGAAGGGGTTTTCATGTGTCATGCGTCAGCCCATTTCCAGCCACGATGAGGCCTCTCTTTCACGCAGCGGGCACACTACTCGTCTTCGTCAGCGCTTCTAGGTGGGATTATGACGAAGTGAAGGGGATTAATCAAGAGGAAGGAGAAGCTGTCAGCCTCTCCTCCCGTCTTATCATTTTCAGATTTTTCCCACTGCCTTGACAGGGGAAGCAGCCATACCGCCGCGCAGCTTCATGGCGACAGCCGGCTTTACGATTGTACCCGGTCCGTCGATACATCCGCCCTCGCAGCACATGACCTCGATGAGGTCCACTTCCGGAGCTCTCTTCTCCCAGCTCTTCATCAGGCGGAAGGTCTTCTTGTCGACTCCGTTGATTGGAAGAACCCTGATACTCTGAGGATCCTCGACACGTGAGAGAACGCAGTCTGCGACACCGTGGCTGAGTGCGAACTTACGGCAGTACTCGAAGTCTTCTGTAGCTCCGAGATCCGCAGCTTCTTCCTCGCGCACATCAATACCCTTTGCCATGAAGACGGCAGCAAGCTCAGAGAAGCTGATGACACCGTCAACCCCGCCTCTTCTGGCAGCCTCGACGCGCTTTGCAAGACATGGCCCGATGAAGACAACCTTGTTGTCCGGATCTTTTTCCTTGCACAGCTTTGCTGTGTAAATCATCGGGCTGTAGGCTCTTGAATAGCGCTCGTCAAGGAACTGCAGATGCTTGTCCACAAGTTCCATGTAGGCAGAGCAGCAGCTTGTTGTCATGTAACCGGCATTCTCCTTCTTCCTTCTGGCGACTTCGTCAGCCTCATGCTCTGTGGTGACAGCGGCACCTTCTGCGACCTCGACAACCTTGTCGAAGCCCAGCTTGAGAAGAGAGGCCTTGATCTGGCCGAGAGTTCCGGGGAACTGACCTTCGATTGCAGGAGCAACCATGGCAGTGACCTTCTCTCCGCGCTGAAGCATCTTGACAACCGGCATCAGTCCGCTGCGCTCGGCGATGGCGCCGAACGGACATGAACGTGCACAGCGTCCGCAGCTGATGCAATTCTTGTGGTCAATCTCGACGACACCCTTCTCGTTCTTCTTCACAGCTCCGACCGGGCATGCCTCCTCGCAGGGAACAGGAATGTGCACGACAGCGTGGAACGGGCAGACATCCATGCACTTTCCGCAGCGGATGCAGCGTTCCTCGTTGATATGAGCCTGACCATTGATGAAGACGATTGCGTCCTTCGGGCAGTTTGCCATACACGGGCGTGCGAAACATCCGCGGCAGGCATCGGAAATGCGGTACTGGTCCGGAGGACATCCGTAACATCCTGTTGAGATTGTCGTCAGGAGAGGAAGCACCGGTGGATCCTCCTTGAGGATTTCCGCCGCATACTCTCCAAGCGGTTTCATCTCATCGTCAAAACGCTCGATGTCGATACCAAGAAGCGCCATGATGCGGTAACGGACAATTGCCCTCTCCTTGTAGATACAGCACCTGTTAGGTGTTCTGTCCTTCGGGATGATTGTGTAAGGCAGCTTGTCCAGATCGCTTTCAAGCTTTCCGCTGAAGAAAAGCTTGAGCACTTCTGTATCGATACGGCGCTTCATTGCCGTATACTGGTTGTTGAGTTCAAGCATTCTTCACCGCCTGTGTGAGCAGTTTGGCGAACTCTTCCTGTGTGACCTTTGAATGGACTTCTCCGTTGATCATCACGTAAGGAGCGCCTTCACCGTTGACCTTGCAGGCCTCAAGACAGGAACAGCCTTCAATCTCGCATTCGGCGATGACTGCCGGATCAACGAAATCGTTGTACAGGAGAAGATCAGATCCTCCCTGGACGAAACATGCAGTTCCAACGCAAATCCTGACCTGGACTTTTTCTTTTTTCATAAAACAACTCTCCTAAAGATATTCTTGTGAAGTTTCTTTCAGATATATATCTTCCAGAGCGGACCTCAGACGGCCCACAATGGTTCTTCTGATTCCAATCTCAACCGGGATGTTGGGATCCTGGTGAGCCTCGTTGATCTTGGTTCCCACGATGAAGTGAATCTGGTCGCTGTCCAGAAGGATCTCGACGAATTTCTTCACCGGCGTGTTGGGAAGCGATGCCGGCGGTATCTTCTTCTCAAGCACGTTGGCAACCTGGCTCAATGTGAGCATTCCCTCCGTGACAAGGTCAATGCCGTCCATCTTGCTGGCCGGGGGAACATCCGGAGACCAGCATGACAGGTCGACCGTGATCTTGGCATTGAAAAGCCTGGAGACAATGAGGGCGGTCGTTCCTCCAGAGACGATTTTGCGTCCGTCAAAGGCTTTCAGCTTCTCTCCCAGGATTGCATCCGACTCCTTGAGGAAGGGAGGACCTGTGACGATGACAGTCTTCCTCGGGCGTCTTATGTACACGACGACTGCAGTGATGTCATCCTTGGAGCACATGCCGTCAAGGCTGTGCGCCTTCTGCACGATAGCGGCAGAAAGCTCGCGGGATGAGATGTCTGGCTCCTTGCTGATCAGGTCAGAGACAAAGGCCTCCACCCCGCTGTTGCGCCAGCCCAGAGGAAGGCTCTTGCCAAGTCCGGACTGGGCGACTCCGTCAGAGAACATGATCAGGCGCTCACCGACTTCCATGTTGAAGGAAGAGTACTGGACAATCTCCTTCTTGAAGGCATTCTTCCTCTGAAGCTCGTTTTTCTCCCTTGTCCAGGCAATCTTCTGGCTGCCAGAAAAGCGCAATGAGAGCGGATTATCGTATTCCACGAGGCGGACATTGATATTCTCCTTGTTCTCTCCGTAGTGTATGTCCGCGATTGTGAAAGTGGAGTAGCTGATCTTGCGCTCCTTGCACACCGGCAGGGTGTTCATGATAATCTCGGCCGAATGAGACAGGGAGATCGGGGAGAATGAGAGCTTGTGAGCCATGTGGGCCGTCAGGGATGCAAGCACGTTCGCCTTGACACCGCTTCCCAGACCGTCTGACAGAGTGCAGACAATCTGGTTGCTGTCCGGATTGCGTGACAGGAGGAAGACATCCCCTCCTATCTTCTGTCCGTGCTTGTATATCTGAGCATAGTCCACATCAATGAAGATATTGTTCACTGCTCCTGATCCTCATCAAGGGTGAAACCGTCACCCGTGTTCTCATTATGCACGCTGAAGGCATCAATCATGCTGTTGAGCATGATTTCGGTCTCTGCGGCGTTCTCTCCCAGCAGGGAAGCAATCTGCTGTACTGTCTCAAGAGACTTCTGGATGACATCCTCCGCCTTCTTGACGACTGTCTCTCTTCTGACTGTCGGGTTCGTGATATCCTCAAACATCGCACCAAGGAGACGTCCTGCCTCAACGAGGAAGAAAGTGACCCTGAGGAACTTGTCCTTGTAGTGCAGACGGTACTGGTTGCGCTTCTGGGCATAGAACTCATCGCTGAACTTCTGATAGAAAGGCACAAAGCGCTCAAGAGGAAGACCGTTTACAAGAGACAGCATGCTCTCATCGAGAATCGCCTCATCCATATCCCCGAAGATCCTGAGGAAGTTGAGGTTGCAGTCCGCGATATTGAGGTCCTTGTTGACAATGACAATCGCATTGGGAATCGTACGAAGAAGAACATCGACCTTGCTCTGTGCTTCCTTGCGCATCTTTGTCACGCACATCTCCGCCTCAGCCATGCCGGACAGATAAGCCACAGCCATATCGCGGCAGGTATTGTAGCCGCAGCCTCCGCAGTTGAGCTCATCCTCCTTGCTTGTCTTTCCAAGCTCAAGAAGTGCTTGGGCAATCTCCTCTTCAGTGAAGTGTCTGCTGAAGCTGACTGACTCCTGAGGAATGACTGTCTTAAGCAGGCCGTAACCCTTTTCAAGCACCTCGGTGACAAAGTCCTCATCAGGAGTGAAAAGCTTCTCTCCTGAAGCAAGGCGTGAGCGGGTGAAGCGCACGACAGCGCTCTTGCGTTCAGCAAGCGAGACGGATTTGTTGCCCACCGGGCCGTTGATGCATCCTCCCTCGCAGCTGAGAAGCTCGAGAAACGGCATTGACGGATCAAGCTTTGTGAAGACCTGTCCGATCTCCCCCATTCCGGAAAGCGGAACAGCGTCCTGACAGAAGGCACCCTTGCCCCAGAGTTCGGAGGTCACAATCTGACCGTTCTCAACCGGATAGAAGGCACTCACGCCGGCCTTTGCCGGTGAGAAAGGAAGAGCATCAGCCGGGTCTGCATCATCAAGGCTGAATCCCTCGTCCTTCATCCAGGTGGCGAACTCATCCCATGTCAGTGCGATATCAGGATAGCCCGGGGCTATGTCGGCTTCGTTCTTCTTGGCCACGCACGGTCCGATGAAGATGATTCCGATATCCTCTCCATAAGTCTTTCTAAGGTATGCACAGTGTGTCTGCAGCGGAGAAGGAACCTTCGCAAGGTATTCCAGATCCTGAGGATAGTATTTCTTCACCAGTTCTACGACAGATGGACATGCCGTAGAGACCCATGGGCACTTTCCATCATGCTCTTTTGCGTATCTGTCGATTGCGGCAGAGACAAAGGCGGCTCCGATTGCAGTCTCGCTGACAGCGGCAAAGCCCAGTCTCTTGAGAGCGGCAAGGACTTTTTCTTCCTTACCCTCATACTCGCTTGCGAAAGACGGTGCAAGCGAGCAGATGACCTTGTCCTTGGTTCCCATGAGAATCTTGGCTCTTGAAAGGTCATTCCTTATTTTCTTTGCATTGTTGGGGCAGACGGCGACACAGCGGCCGCAGAAGATACAGCGTTCCTTGATGATGACGGCACTTCCGTCCTTAATCTGAATGGCTTTGACAGGGCAGGTCCTGACGCACTTGTAGCAGTCCCTGCAGTTGGTTGTCTCGGTGTAAACAGGATAGAGCATGATTATTTCTCCAGGGCTTTTGCGATATGAGTGATTGCCTCTTCCGGAGTCAGTCCGGAATAGTCAGTGCCGTCGATTCTGAGATTGGGACCGAACTTGCATTTGCCAAGGCACAGATGGCCGACAAGCTCGACTCTGTCTGCAAGGTCTTTCTCATTGATATATGCTTCTATTGCCTGAAGAATCTCGCTGTTGCCGCGGGCAAAGCAGCTGGATCCCATGCAAAGTTCGACTGAAATCTTGTCTGCCATCCTCATTTACCTCTCACAAAAGAGTAACCCGGGAATTTTCCTTAGTCAATAAAATGCAATAATGCAAACAGATAACAGACTCATAGGCGCCAGGAACACACATTCAGAAAGCAAAAGCCCGCATTAATGATACGCTGTTCACATTAATACGGGCTTATGAAGAATAATAGTGCAGAATGTAATTTTAACTTGCGCTATTGCCACCACTGGATGGCAATAATATGCCGCCGCGGCTTTCCAGGAAGGAAATGACCTCACTGACCTGCTTCGGACTGACTGAAGCACCTGCACAAATGCCGATATCATGGGCATCAAGCATCTCATCCGAAATGGACTCCGGGCCGTCAATCATAAAGGCTTTGACACCACATGAAAGCGCGAGGTTGTAAAGCGCTGTCGTATTCGCGCTCTGAGGCTCTCCGATGACAAAGACGGTATCGCACTGTCTGGAAAGAACGCTCACAGCCTGACGGCGGCGGGTTGATGCCATGCAGATGTTATTCGTGTATTTCACATCCACTCCTCTGTCAGAGAGAATCTTTTTGAAGCGTGCAAGCTTCTCGGATGAGAAAGTAGTCTGAATGACACAGTCATAGCTGAGAGAGGGATCAATCTGGTTCAGATCCTCCTCATTCTCTATGACATGGTACGGGACATTCAGATAGCTGACGGTTGCGACAGTCTCTGCGTGGTTGCGGATACCGAAATAGAGGACAGGCTTCTTCTCCTCGCTGCAGCGCATCTGATTTGCAAATACAATGCGGCAGGTGCCGTCAATGAGAGTATAGCCCTTCTGTTCAAACTCGGCTCTCAGCTCTCTGGTGATTCCATGCGCCCTTATAAGCGCAATGCCCGGCTGACCGTCTTCAGGCCTGTTTATGACATTAAGCCCCTGAGAGGCAAAGGAGGAGACCACCTTGTCATTGTGGACAAGCTTTCCGATTGAATAGAGATTCTTATCAGGATTCTCATCAATCATCTTCTGAGCGAGAGAGCAGGCTACCTGCACACCCCGGCAGAATCCGTAGACAGATGCAAGATGTATGTTGAACATTTATTCCTTAAATAAAAAAACAGACCGCCTGAATAAGCGGTCCGGTATTAAGCTTAAGCCTTACTTGTTCTCAGGAGCCTTGAACTCGACGGTGTTGTCAGGAACATCGTCCTTCTTCTCCTCAGTCTTGGCCTCTTCTTTTTTCTCTTCAGCCTTAGGCTCATCCTTCTTCTTGTTCGGGTTGGCCTTTGCTCCATCCTTGTTCACGACAGTTGAGATGGCACTCTTTGTGAACTCCATGCGGGTATTGTCATCAACCTTGATGACGACTGTCTGCTCCTTGACTGTGACGACTGTACCGTGGATGCCTCCGATTGTGATGACCTTGTCACCCTTCTTCATGGCATCAAGCATTGCCTTTGTCTCCTTATCTCTCTTCTTCTGCGGTCTGATGATCAGGAAGTAGAAGATTGCGATAATAGCGACAAACATGATAATCGTTGTCGTCATTGAACCTGATGTTGAACTCATATAATTCCTCACAAATATTTTCTGAATGAAATTTAACGTTGAAAAAGTAGCATTAATGCATTCCACTCGTCAAGGATGAGAGAGTACAGGATTCTCAAGGACCTGACTGTTACAGGAGAAGGAGAATCATCATCTGGTCAAACGTTCATATTGACTTCTGCTTGAGCTCATTAACAAGCTGATTAACACCAAAACTGAGAAAAATGTAATTTCTCTGATTAACTGTACTTAACAGAAGATTCCTCTCTCCTTCCATGTTACGATGTAAGAAAACAATTTTAGGGGGGGGGGGGATGAAAAAAGCTCTTTCTGCAATCATTGCATTATTAATCGCATTCCTTCTTCTTTCCTGTAACGGTCAGATACAGAACAAAGGAGAAGACTCAACCGGAAACAATCCAGCGCCACAAGTTGAAGCATGGTCAATCACACAGAACCGTCTTGATACAGAGACAGTAATGCTTGTGAGTACAGACAGTTTAATAACCAAAACTGAATCTGACGCCAATGTGACAGTAACAACAGACGAGCAAACCGGAATCAAGACAATAGAAGTCAAAAGTGGCATACAAGAAGGCAACATAACTATCCTTGAAGGTTCAAAAGTCACTTTCACTCCTAAGAATCAGGTATCATCTGCTTCAAAAGCGGCAAAATATACTGCTGAATATGAAATCGTTGCTGAAATCAAAGCAAAAATCAGTTCAACTTCAGACTCTTCTGGTTCAACAACGCAAGAGAAAGAGCTGAATATCAGCTATAGTGCTACTACAAGCAACATTGAGACTCTTAAAGACATCAAGACTACAGAAATCAAGGCAACAACAGCAAAAGGAGATGAACTATACACCAGCACATCAACTCCCACTGCACTGCTCGTGAAGAGCTATGACCAGCAGATTGATGATATGATTCTGGACTATGTAAAGGGAAATCAAGTTTCTGGTTTTGATGTCGATGAGGAAAGATCATTCTACTCCATGGGCAAGGGCTGGATTTACTTCAAATCCACTGAAGACAACGAGTACCACAAAGTAAATTTCACCGTTAGCAAAGTGGAAAATGGTACTGATTTTACAATCACAAGCAAGACTTTTGATGGCTGGTGCGAAAGCACTGATGGAGAAGAAGGCCTGAAAGTATCTGAACATCCTGCGGTTAAAGATGAGGATACAAAGATGCCTCTTAGTGACCAGGATATTATCGACCTTACAGCCCAGCTGTACGCGTATTTTATCCGTTATATACCCAAAGTTTTAGAGACATCGCCTTGGCCACAAGAGATAACCCCCATTGGAGATAAAGATTTTAAATTCGAGAATTATACAGAAGAAAGCTTCTTCGGTACTAAAAAGACAATCAATGGTACCATTACTAATTCCGGTGAGATTAGTGCCAATTTAACAGATTTCACAGTTAATGGGAAAAACTATGGTATCCGCATCGGCGGCTATTCTGACGGCTCTTATGTCGGAGGACAAGCAACTTATGCTTATATAACATCTAGTAGTCTGTAACATCTAAACATTTAAATTTATTTCAACTTGTCTTATCCTTTCCTTATCACGACAATAAGGGAAGGAAGGCTATGTCAAAGTACCGCAAGTTGAACATCATTCTGACAAAAGAGGAGCGCAGCGAGCTTGAATCCGTTGTTTGCAAGGGAAACTCTGGTGCCATGGAAATCAGGAGGGCAAATGTTCTCCTGATGGCAGACCGGGGAGAAGGTCATGAGAGAGTCAAGGATGTTGACATAGCGAAGGCCCTGGGCATCACGATACAGGCCATCCATGATATCAAGGTGAGGTTCCTCGAAAGGAAGGGAGGAGAGGATCCGGTCCAGGGAATCCGTCGAAAGAAGCGGGAGACACCGCCAGTCGCGCCAAAGATCACGGGTGATGTTGCAGCCAGGATAACGGCAATCGCCTGTTCAGAGCCTCCCGAGGGCAGGTCGAGATGGACGCTGAGGCTCATTGCCGACAGGGCCGTTGAACTTCAGATAGTCGACTCGGTATCACATACGGAAGTCGGCAGGATTTTAAAAAAAACCGCTTCCGGCCCCATCTGAAGAAGATGTGGTGCATTCCACCACATCAGAATGCCGAGTTTGTCCAGCACATGGAGGATGTGCTTGAGATATATTCCCGACCATTGGACAGTCGCATCCCGGTCGTGTGCATGGACGAGCAGCCCATCCAGCTTCTTGCCGATTCGAGAGAGCCGATACATCTGTCGCAGGACAATCACACCGAGAAGGTCGACCACGAATACATCAGATGCGGCACTTGCAATTCCTTCATGTTCACAGAGCCCCTTGGGGGCTGGAGACACGTGGAGATAACCCGGACGAGGACCAAGTCCGACTGGGCGAAGCAGATCAAATGGCTTGTAGACGAGGTCTACGGCGATGCCGACAATATCATACTTGTCTGCGACAACCTCAATACACACAAGCTCTCTTCCCTGTACGAGAACTTCACGGCAGAAGAAGCATTCAGGCTGTGCCAGAAGATCGAGCTCCATCATACTCCAAAGCATGGAAGTTGGCTCAATATGGCAGAGATTGAGCTGTCTGTCTTCACTGGGCAATGCCTCAACCGGAGAATTGACACAATAGAGGCTCTTCAGAAGGAGGCTTCCGCCTGGCATGACGCACGCAATCAAAGGCAGAAAGGAATCAATTGGCAGTTCACCACAGATGATGCCAGAGTAAAGCTCAAGACGCTCTACCCTGTCATCGAATTAAAGGATTAGGTGTTACAGGCTACTAGGGAAGAAGAATACTCATACAACTACCTTGTTGATGAAATCTACAAAGTCTGTGTCAGAGTCTTCGCTACATCAAATATGGCAGGAAAGCCTGTGAATAAGTTACTATCAACGGATGGAACAGAATTCAAGTTGGAAGATGAACAAATCACACTAGCAGGCCTGAATTATTCCGGATCTCTCACTTTCTACGACAACAAAACCAGATTTGAAACGAATCAGGTAATTGAAGATACCGCCTATGGCGGCCCTAGTGTGGAAATCACTGGTAGCGGAACAATCAGCAATGGAAATATCAAATGGGAAGAAGCTGATTTAGACAGTTTTGGCAAATGCACCGACTCTGAACTGAACTACATAAACAAAATCATGGAGGTCGAGTTCAGTGCCATCAAAAAGTGAACAAAATACACACTAGAATTTAATACGTGTTTGTCACTAAGAAAAACATGTACCCGCAATAAAAAACCGAATTCGGGAACATAAGAATGAACAAAGCAGAGCTCTGACACTCTGCTTTGTTTCATTATTCAATGATGCTGAATCTTTTCAGATTACATCATGCCGCCCATGCCGGCACCTGCCTGAGGAGCTGCTGGCTCTGGTGCAGGAATGTCTGTGACAGCACACTCTGTTGTGAGAATGAGAGCTGCAATTGAAGCTGCGTTCTGCAGTGCAGAGCGTGTGACCTTGGCCGGGTCTGTAATACCAGCCTCAACCATGTTGACCCACTTCATCGCATTGGCATCGAAACCGACACCCTTCTTCTCGTTCTTGCAGTGGTCAGCGATGACTGCACCGTCAAGACCTGCGTTTGCAGCAATCTGTCTGATAGGCTCCTCAAGAGCTCTCTTGACAATGTTGTAACCAATCTTCTCGTCTTCTGTGAGCTTGGAGATGTCCTTCTTGTCCATCTCGACAGCAGCCTGGACGAGTGCCACACCGCCACCAGGGATGACACCCTCCTCGATAGCAGCACGTGTTGCGGAAAGAGCATCCTCGACACGATGCTTCTTCTCCTTGAGTTCAACCTCAGTTGCAGCACCGACATTGATGAGTGCGACACCGCCGGCAAGCTTTGCAAGGCGCTCCTGAAGCTTCTCCTTGTCATACTCGCTTGTGGAATCGAGAATCTGAGCCTTAATCTGGGCGATTCTGTCCTTGATTGCATCAGAAGAACCTGCACCGCTGATGATTGTGGTGTTCTCCTTCTCAACCTTGACACTCTTTGCACGGCCGAGCATTGAAAGGTCAGCATTCTCAAGCTTCATGCCAAGCTCTTCTGTGATGACCTGACCGCCTGTGAGAATTGCGATATCCTCAAGCATTGCCTTTCTTCTGTCACCAAAGCCAGGAGCCTTGACAGCAACGACATTCAGTGTGCCTCTGACAGAGTTGAGAACCAGTGTTGTAAGAGCTTCACCGTCAACATCCTCTGCGATAATCAGAAGACCCTTGCCTGTCTGAACAACCTTCTCGAGAATCGGGAGAAGATCCTTCATGTTGCTGATCTTCTTGTCATAGATAAGGATATACGGGTTATCCATGACACTTGTCATGGTATCGCGGTTGTTGCAGAAATAAGCGGAAAGATAACCGCGGTCGAACTGCATTCCTTCAACGAAGTCAACTGTTGTCTCGATTGTCTTGGACTCCTCGACTGTGATGACACCATCCTTACCGACCTTGTCCATTGCGTTTGCAATCTCATCACCAATTGACCTGTCGTTGTTTGCGGAAATGGAAGCGACCTGAGCAATCTCCTCCTTGTCCTGAATCATCTTTGCCTGCTTCCTGACTTCCTCGACTGCATCAGCGACTGCAAGGTCAATACCTCTTCTGATACCCATCGGGTTGACACCGGAAGCGACGCTCTTCATTCCTTCCTTTGTAATTGCCCATGCAAGAACTGTTGCGGTTGTCGTACCGTCACCAGCGACATCATTTGTCTTGGATGCGACTTCCTTGAGAAGCTGTGCGCCCATGTTCTCGAACGGATCCTCGAGCTCAATCTCCTTTGCGACGGAGACACCGTCCTTAGTCACAGTAGGAGCACCGTACTTCTTGTCCAGAAGAACCAGACGGCCCTTCGGTCCGAGCGTTGTCATGACTGCCTTTGAAATCTTCTCAACTCCGTTAACAAGAGACTTGCGTGCCTCTTCATTGAATTGAAGCTGTTTTGCCATAATCTATCATCTCTCCTTAATAAATTACTTTATAGGTTTTAGCACCATTGCATAAAATACAGATTAAAAAGATAAACGGCAAGATAATTTATCAAGGTGACCTTGACAAATTTATCCAACTCGGTTTGATAAATTCATCAAACTCAGAATCTGAAAAAGAATGATCACCGCTTTCCCTCTTCGCTTTGCCAGCTGCCTGAACTGGGCATTGGTGAGCTTCAGATGAACAATGAGCCAAGAGACCAGCAGAGGATGAAGGCGATGATGTTGCTCAGCAGGTTGACCATGTCGTTGTCCATGAAACGTATGCCACGGACAAGCTTGAGGGCGTTGCCTTCCCTGTCCTTGCTGTGTTCTGTCAGGATGTCTTCCTTGTCGTTGTAGAAATGAGCCTGCACAGTCGCTCCGAGGAAAGAGTCAGCCATCACCCCGGCAAAGGATGAGAGTATGACAACCATCACTAAAGGAAGCTCAATGCCTGTGTAACAGCTGACTGCGAAAAGCCCGTAGAAGACTGATGAAAGGAAGGCCGCGGATGTCCCCAGGAGGGAAATTCCTCCAGAAAGGCCTTTCGGCACCTTCGTGAAGGTCAGGATTGAAACCGGCTCGCTGTGGCTCAGCACACCAATCTCGCTTGCCCAGGTATCAGAACAGGCCTCACCAAGACAGGCGGCGAAGACAGCAAGGAACAGAGGATGGGACGTGAAGGCATAGACCACCATTGCGGCAAAGGCCGGGCCTCCGTTAGCCACAACCTGCATCCAGTCCCTCCGGCCACCCTTCTTGTGAATCTTCTCCAGCCCTCTTATCCTGCGGCTGAAGTGCCCGATGACGGCAGCAGAGAGAAGGAAGAAAAGATAAAGACTCAAAGAGGAGAAACCTCCGATGAGTGTCGTTCCTGTACCGAGAATCACGGCGGCGATGAGACCTGAGACAGAAAGCTGCTTCTTCCACCAGGCGAGTATGACAACCACTACCAGCACGGCAAGGGTGATCAGGAGTCTGTAGACAAAGGGCAGAGAAAGGAATTTCAAATCCAGAGGAAGAATCACAGCAGAACTCCTGCAAGCACCGTGAGAAGAGGTACGGTTATATTATCCAGACCGAGCGGAGTCACCGCCTCGAAGACTGTCGCGACAACTGCCATCATGATAGCCTTGGGTATTGAGTAAGGAGTGACAAGAAGAATCACGGCAAGGCTGGCGATGAACATCACAGCCGTGCCTTCCCAGCTCTTTTGCGCATTCATCACCGAGTACTTGTGACGTCCTAGCTTCGAGCCAAGCAGAGCCGCGAATCCATCCCCGTATCCCATGACAAGGGTTCCTGCAATCACATCGTGAGCCTGAATCAGGCCCCTGTAGTAAAGGAGAGTCATCACAAGAAGCGAGAAAGGAAAGTAAATCAGACCGTTATCACGCTTTCTGTTGCCCATGCCCAGAAGCTTTGCCGCTCCAGAATAGACAAAAGCGCCGTTGAGTATAATGAAGGTCACCGGCCCGATGAGTGCGAATGAGAGGGTGTTGAAACATCCAGTCAAGATAAAGACCCAGTTTGACACTCCTATGTGGATAATCTTACGGACCGTCTCACTGGACAGATGGGCAAACCTGTAAAGCAGGAATGCAATGATGATCACAGCGAAAATGAATGAAAAGGAATAAACAAGACCAAGAACATTGCTGTCCATTTATAATCACCAGCTCCTCGATGAGCTTCCTCCGATTCCACCCCCGCTGAATCCGGAGAAACCGCTGTGAGACGGACCGTGGGAAGAAAACTGCGAGCCGCGGCGCGTCTGAGGTGGAGTGATGCAGTACGCCCTGAAGCGTCTGTTGAGCCTGTCGGCCATCGCGTAGTAGAAAATGCAGGATGTGAGATCCCCGCTTCCCGTGTACCAGGAAGCCTGCGGGACAAAGGCTCCCTCCGCCTTGGCCGCCCATTCCTTCTCCAGGCCGAGTACCATGGCATACGCTAGATTATGATAGAAATATTCAGGATCTTCTTCAATGAGAGCGTGGAGCTTGTCCATCTCGACTTTCTCAAGAAAATCCCTGTAGCCGAGAATCTCACCAAGAACTTTCTGTGCATAAGCGCTTCTTCTAGTCATCGCAGAGGACAGGAACGTGAGTGTGAACACTCCGGCGACAACGATGCACGCCATGACCTGTACCAGAGTCTCGCTGATACCTGCTGAAAGGCAGATTCCCTGGATGAACACAAGACAGATGATGCTGGCGGCAAGTGCGAAGAGGACATAGAAAACCTTCTGTGAAAGAGTGCACACCTTCCTGTTCAGGCTGTATGAGACAAGGGCGCAGAAGATGAACTGGAATGCAAGGACCGTGAAGGCGAAGAAACCGAACTCGAAATTGTTGATTGATATGCAAACGCTCATCGCCACGACATAGACAATCGTCAGCACGAAGGAGACGTTCTGGATAATCGAAGTCCGGTCGTCAACAAGATTCTTCTCCCCCTTAGAATACTTTCTCCTCAGCAGAGGTCTCACTTCCCTCTCGACGGCATCATAAAGCCTGAGGTCGTCAAGGCAGACATCATCACCGCTTTTGAAAACCGCATCAAAGAGCTTTATTTCATAAGTACTGTCACTGACAGGCTCCTTTATCTTATGAAGCCAGAAGACATCATCCTCCTTCTCCTCTATGCTCAGGCATCCCATGTCAGCCCAGTAGTAAATCATGGAGGCATAGTCCCTGCTGTCATCGGATGAATCGTACAGGTAGCCCATATCGAGAGGAGTCATATCCTCCGGAGGATTGAAATTCGCCACGATGACAGGGTCCTCGTCCCGTCCGAAACGGAAATAAAGGACACAAAGCGCAGCAGCGAGGGCAAGGGTTGTCACAAGAGCGATGATGAAACTCACAACCGAGTGGTCCGCAGGAGAAAGGAAGTAGCCTTCATCCATCTCGACTCTGACTGTAAGACCTTCTCCTTTCGCGAGCTGGTCCACACGCCCTGAGAGAATGCGACCGTCAGTCAGATGGAAATCAACAGGATTATAAGAACCGTAAGGACCTGCAGAAACCCAGATTCTGTTTTCATCAATATCCTTGGGGAATGCAATTGAGAACGTGACGTTCGATGCGCTGTAATCTGTCGTGAAGCAGATGTCATTGTAGAACTCATCGTAATCAGGACTTCTGTCCACAGGCGGTGTGTAAAGGTATGTGACCTCATAGCTGACAATGCCGCTGACAAGCTCGTCCTCCTTTCCTATCCGGATTGTCATGACATCACCTGAGCGCATTGCCTTCCAGTCTTCACTGACGCGGATGACTTCCACATCCCCTCCGTTGAGGCTGATGTCCAGAAGGATGCCATGCGCGCTTTCATGAAAATCATAAACAAGCGTCTCTGTGACAGTGCGCACTCCGTTCTCTGCAACGCTTATATCATAGTGCGCGCTTACAATATCAAAAGATGCCGCAGCAAGAGAGAATGGAATGAGAAGGACGATAAGCAGAAGGACTTTCTTCAAAATCTGACCTCTGGAACGGCTTTTTCCTCATCGGAGGTCTCAATGTAAGCAAGCGGCAGGAAGTGGAAAAGCGATGCGATGAGTGACGATGGGAACATCTGAACCCGGTCGTTCATCTCACGTGCAAGCGCATTGTAGTACTTGCGTGCCTTCAGTATGTCATCCTCAAGGCCGGAAAGCTTATCCTGAAGCTGCATGAAATTCACATTCGCCTTCAGATCCGGATAGCTTTCAGAAAGGGCGAAAAGGCTCTTGAGTGTTCCGGAAAGGATGTCTTCCGCCTTCCCTTTCTGGGCTGCAGGACTGTTCATCGCCATATTGCGGGCACTGATGACACGGGAAAGTGTCTCCTCCTCATGGCTGGCATAGCCCTTCACTGTCTCGACAAGATTGGGAATCAGGTCATAGCGCTGCTTGAGATGGGCGTCCAGTCCGCTCAGCGCCTCCTCAGCCTTGTTCCTGCATCTGACAAGAGAGTTGTAGGTCGCGCCTGTGTAAAGCGCGAGAATGACTAAGACCAAGAGAATGATGACAAGTGCGATTACCATGTTGTTCCCCTTTCTTCTGAAATTGTCTTCCCAAGCCTCATGATTGTCAATCTCAAGCGCGAGTCTCCTTCGTATCCCTTTTTCCTTGAGTTCCCTTTCCCGAAGGTGTATATTATTTGCATAGAAATTGCATATTCCCCCCGGTACATAAGGAGAAGGATCTTGAAAGAAAGACATAACAGGCTTGCGGTGGTCAAGGAAATAATAAAGAACAACCGCATCGACAACCAGGACACACTGCTTGAGCTTCTCAAAGAAGAAGGCTTCAACGTCACACAGGCCACCCTCTCGAGGGATCTCAAGATGCTCAAGGTAGGAAAGATATCTGACGGATGGTCCGGCTACTATTACGCACTGCCGGAAAATGATCTCATTTCCGAGAGCGAGAAAAGCTACATCCAGGATGTCAGAAGAGGCATCCTGTCCATTGAGTTCAGCGGAAATTTCGGTGTCATCAAGACACGCCCGGGACATGCCAACAGCGTCTGTTTCGCCCTTGACGTGCTCAATCTTCCCGAGATTCTCGGCTCCCTGGCCGGAGATGACACAATCTTTGTCATCCTTCGCGAGGGGATGACAAAGGAAGACCTGCTGGAAAGCTTCCAGACAAGGATACCGGACATCGAAGAGAACTGATCAGGAAAAGGAAGGAAATATGGAATACAAGAATCTGGACAAGGCTCTGGCCTTTCAGGACCTTACAAAGCTGACAAGGGTTTCACTCAAGAACAACATGAGCGCAAAGCGCATCGCCAAATACACGGCTACAGCCGGAGGCGGACTGACATACAACTATGCGGCAATGCCGGTCAACAGCGAGATTGTCGCCAAGCTCCAGGAACTGTGTGACGAGCAGGAGCTGGTTGAGAAGTATGTCGAGCTTCTTTCAGGCGAGATGATGAACACAGGAGAGAAGCGTCTTGTCCTGCACCAGCTGACAAGAGGCAACTGCACAGGCAGTACAGTCATCGCCGATGATGAGAACAAGGATGAGTTCTACAAGGCACAGCTCGAGAGAATCAGGGACTTCAGCGAGCGCGTCAGAAGCGGGAAGATCAAGGGATGCACAGGAAAGAAGTTCGACACTGTGTGCCAGATTGGCATCGGAGGAAGCGACCTTGGCCCAAGAGCCCTGTATCTTGCCCTCAAAGGCTGGGCGGCCAGCGAAGGGGTGAAGACTCTCAGGGCGGAGTTCATCAGCAACGTCGACCCGGATGATGCAGCCGCCGTGCTCAAGACCATCAGGCCGGAGACGACACTCTTCATCCTTGTCTCCAAGAGCGGAACGACACTTGAGACACTGACAAACCAGATGCTTGTCACACAGACGCTCAAGGATATCGACATGTCAAAGCATCTGGTCGCAGTCACCAGCAAGACAAGTCCTCTTGCCTCCTCTCCGGACGTGCTGGATGCCTTCTACATCGATGACTACATCGGCGGACGCTACAGCTCCACAAGTGCCGTCGGAGGCGTCGTCCTCTCTACCGCTTTCGGCTTTGACACATTCAGGGAACTTCTTGACGGTGCTCATGAAGCTGACAACAACGCGCTCAACGGCGACATCACGAAGAACGCGGCGATGATGGATGCGGCAATCGGAGTGTATATGAGGAACGTCCTCGGTTACGGACAGACCGCTATCCTGCCATACTCACAGGCCCTCTCCCGCTTCCCGGCCCACCTGCAGCAGCTGGACATGGAGTCAAACGGAAAGCATGTCAACCGTTTCGGCCAGAAGATTGACTACAAGACAGGTCCTGTCATCTTCGGAGAAAGCGGAACAAACGGACAGCACAGCTTCTATCAGCTCCTGCACCAGGGCACTGACGTGATTCCAATGCAGTTCATCGGCTTCAGAAACAGCCAGAGCGGACTTGATGCCATCGTCAAGGGCTCCACAAGCCAGCAGAAGCTCAACGCCAACCTCGCCGCACAGATTGTCGCCTTCGCCCTTGGCAAGGACGATGAGGATCCGAACAAGCAGTTCGACGGAGAGCGTTACTCGTCCCTGCTGTACGCTGACCGCCTCACACCGCGTGTGCTTGGCGCCCTGCTGTCCCACTTCGAGAACAAGGTCATGTTCCAGGGCTTCCTGTGGAACCTCAACTCCTTCGACCAGGAAGGAGTGCAGCTTGGAAAGAAGCTTGCAACCAAGGTTCTTAACGGATGCGAAGGTGACGACATCCTCAAAGCCTATGCGGACATGCTGATGTGACACTCGCACAGAGCATGAGAAGTCTCCCCTGCCGGGGAGATTTCTTTTTGCCTGCATAATTTCTGAATTTTTTTGCAATTTCCCGTTTAAACCTATTTAACAACAGGTGAATTTTCCTTTAAAGTAGGCTAACAAAAATTCCATACGGGGGGATTACAAAACCATGAATCAATTGACACAGCAGATTTACCAGCATGTCTGTCAGCTTGATCCGGACCAGAAAGAGTTCCAGCAGGCTGTCTACACCTTCCTCTTGTCAATGGACAAGATTGTCGATGAGCTGCCTGAAATCGGCTACCACAAGGTCATCGAAAGGATGGTCGAGCCGGAAAGAGCCATCATCTTCCGCGTTCCATGGATTGATGACGAAGGCAGGCTTCAGATTAACCGCGGATTCAGAGTCCAGCAGTCTTCTGCTCTCGGCCCTTACAAAGGCGGTCTCAGGTTCCACCCCTCAGTCAATCTCTCAATCATGAAGTTCCTCGCCTTCGAGCAGGTTTTCAAGAACAGCCTCACAGGCCTTCCGATGGGAGGCGGCAAGGGAGGAAGCGACTTCAACCCGAAAGGAAAGAGCGAGGCTGAAGTGATGCGTTTCTGCCAGAGCTTCATGACAGAGCTCTACAGACATATCGGGCCGGACACAGACGTTCCTGCAGGCGACATCGGCGTCGGCGGAAGAGAAGTCGGATACATGTTCGGACAGTACAAGAGAATCACGGACACATTCACAGGCGTCCTCACAGGAAAGGGTCAGAGCTTCGGCGGCTCCCTCATCAGGCCGGAAGCCACAGGTTACGGTCTTGTCTACTTCTGCAATGAAATCCTTCAGGGGGAAGGAAAGAAGCTCGAAGGAAAGACATGTCTTGTCTCAGGTTCCGGAAACGTCGCCCAGTACACAGTTGAGAAACTCAACCAGTTCGGCGCCAGGGTTGTCACGCTCTCAGACTCAAGCGGCATGATCTACGATGAAGAGGGAATCACACCAGAAAAGCTCGAGTACGTCAAGCAGCTGAAGAACGTTAAGAGAGGAAGAATCAGGGAGTATGCCGAGAAGTACAAGGGTGTGACCTACATCCCGCGTACCGGAGAGGGAGCCAACCCGATCTGGGACATCAAGGCTGACTACGCCTTCCCATGCGCGACACAGAACGAGATCAACGAAGAGGATGCTGCAAACCTCATCAAGAACGGCATCCAGCTCGTCGGAGAAGGTGCCAACATGCCTTGTGCTGCCGCAGCCGAGAAGCTTTTCATCGACAAGGGTGTCCTCCTTGCTCCAGCCAAGGCCGCTAACGCCGGCGGTGTCGCTGTCTCAGGTCTTGAGATGAGCCAGAACTCAATGAGACTGAAGTGGACAAGCGCTGAAGTCGACCAGAAGCTTCAGCAGATCATGAGAGGCATTTATGAGAATGCCAGCGCCGCCGCTGACAAATACAGCGAGCACAACAACTTCGTCGACGGTGCGAACATTGCGGGATTCCTGAAAGTCGCTGATGCGATGATTGCTCAGGGATATGTATGATGCTGACGCTGTCAGCTGTCAGAAAGGGGGTCCTTTGAAGGGCCCTCTTCTGCTATGATTTAAAAAAGCTATGAAAAAGACCGGTTTTGACAACGACAAATACCTTACAGAGCAGGCACGCTACATCCTTGAGCGTGTCAGCCAGAGCGAAGGAAGGCTCTATCTTGAGTGCGGAGGCAAACTGCTTTTCGACTATCATGCATCACGCGTGCTGCCAGGTTTCGAGCCTTCAGTGAAAATGAGGGTGTTCGAATCCCTCAAGGACAAGATAGATGTCATCATCTGCATCTATGCCGGAGACATAGAAAGACGGAAGATCCGCTCAGACTTCGGAATCTCCTACGACAGTGATGTTTTCAAGATGATTGACGACTTCGCCTCCTACGGGCTCAGATGCGACAAGGTCGTGATCACGAGATACGAAAACCAGCCCGCGGCAATGCTCTTCAAGCAGAAAATCGAGAGCAAGGGAATAAAGTGCTACACACACAGCGCCACTCCCGGCTACCCGACAGACATTGATGTCGTCGTCTCGGATGAAGGTTATGGAAAGAACGAGTACATCCCCGTTGAACGGCCTATCGTGCTGGTCACGGCTCCCGGACCGGGAAGCGGAAAGCTCGCCACCTGCCTTGGACAGATGTATCACGAGTACAGGATGGGAAACAAATGCTCCTATGCCAAATTCGAGACCTTCCCTGTGTGGAACCTGCCGCTGGACCATCCTGTGAACATAGCATACGAGGCTGCCACTGCCGACATCGGTGATGTGAACCTGATTGACCACTTCCACCTCCAGGCCTACGGCACCATTGCCGTGAACTACTCAAGGGATCTCGAGGCCTTCCCCCTTCTCAGGAGAATCCTCGAGCGCATCACAGGAAGCACCTGCACATACCAGTCCCCCACCGACATGGGTGTCAACCGCATCGGTTTCGGAATCGTGGATGACAGTGTATGCCGCCTGGCAGGATGCCAGGAGATAATCAGAAGGTATCTTACCACCCGTGTCCAGTATGCGCAGGGCATTGCGAATGAGGAGACCGTGACAAGGGCAAAGGCAATCATGGACAAGGCCGGTCTCAGCCCTGAGAACCGCAAAGTCGTCGCCCTTGCATCCCAAGCTCTTGAGCAGTGCATCGCCCAGCATAAGGAAGGAAACAAGGGAACAATCTGCGCCGCGGCGCTTGAGACTGTGAACGGTATCACAGTGACCGGGCACAACTCCCCTCTCATGCATGCAGGATCCGCGGTCATCCTCAACGCCCTGAAAGCCCTTGCAGGCGTGAGCAAAGAGGAGATGCTCATCTCTCCTGATGTCATTGACGCCATCACGAGGATGAAGAGGGATGTCCTCACCGGACGCGGAGTGTCACTGAACATCGATGAGATCCTCATCTGCCTTGCAATGAGCTCCACATCAAACAAGAATGCCGAGAAGGCGATGCAGAAGCTTCCGGACCTGAGGGATGCAGAGGTCCACTTCACGCATATTCCTTCCGCAGGAGACACAATCGGCCTGAGAAAGCTCGGCATCAATGTCACAAGCGAGCCGCGTTTCCCGAGCAAGAACGTCTACAACCCCGCCTGAAGAATCTGAAGATTGAAGATTATCGGGCAAACTGATATAAAGATTCTGGTGCCGTTCTGGCACCGGAATTTTTTTTATCACACTAGTATAAAGGTTGAAAAAATGGAGAAACGTGAAAACCTTGCAAGCAGAATCGGTTTCATTCTGCTCAGTGCAGGTTGTGCAATCGGACTGGGCAACGTCTGGCGCTTTCCCTACATCACAGGAAAGAACGGAGGAGCCAGCTTCGTCCTGATTTACCTGCTGTTCCTGGTCATTCTCGGGCTGCCGATCATGATCATGGAATTCGCCATCGGAAGAGCCTCTAGACAGAACATCGCTCTCAGCCTCAGGACTCTCGAGCCTGAAGGAACGAAATGGCACTGGTACGGCCCTCTGGCAATCGCAGGCAACTACCTGCTGATGATGTTCTACACGACAATCGCCGGCTGGCTGCTTTATTATTTCTATACGACAATCATCGGGGACATGAGCGGTCTGACAAGTCAGGAAGTATCCGCTGTCTTCTCTGATCTCACCGCAGCACCTGTGCTCCAGATCTTCTGGATGGTCGTCACAGTATCCCTGTGCATGTTCATCGTCGCCCAGGGACTGCAGTCCGGCGTCGAGAAAATCACCAAGATAATGATGATTTGTCTTCTGACAATCATCGTCGTGCTTGCAGTCAGAAGCTGCCTCCTGCCCGGAGCAGGCGAAGGCCTCCTGTTCTACATAAAGCCCGACTTCTCGAAAATGATGGATATCGGCTTCGGCACAGTCGTGTATGAAGCACTCGGACAGTCATTCTTCACACTCTCAATCGGAATCGGAGCCATGTCAATCTTCGGCTCCTACATCGACCGCAAGCATGCGCTTGCAGGAGAGAGCATCAGAATCATCTGCCTCGACACCTTCGTCGCACTCACATCAGGACTCATCATATTCCCGGCATGCTCATCCTTTGGAATCGAAGCCGGACAGGGACCGTCCCTGATCTTCGTCACACTGCCCAACATCTTCGCCCAGATGACAGCAGGATCCCTCTGGGGAGGTCTTTTCTTCCTCTTCATGAGCTTCGCAGCACTGACAACTGTCATTGCGGTCTTCGAGAACATCATCTCCTACTGGATGGACTGCCGCGGCTGGACAAGAAAGAAGGCCTGCACAGTCAACTTCTTTCTCATCATCCTCCTTTCCCTGCCCTGTATCTTCGGCTACAACGTGCTCTCAGGCTTCCAGCCGTTCGGAGAGGGAAGTGCGGTACTCGATCTGGAAGACTTCCTCGTCAGCAATCTTCTTCTCCCCTTCGGCTCACTTCTCTTCCTCCTTTTCTGCACTCAGCGTTACGGCTGGGGATTTGAGAAGTTCATAAAGGAAGCCAATGAAGGAGAAGGCGTGAAGTTCCCGCGCTGGGCAAGATGGTACTGCACCATCGGCATCCCTATAATCATCATTGTCATCATGGCAAAGGGCATCTGGGACAAATTCGCCCCGATGTTTGCTTGAAATCAGGCGGGAGCATGTTGACCACAGGCTCCCGCTCATTATTTTATTAGTACATGAACATAAAGACATTCGCCGAGAAAACCGGAATCGACTATGAGAAAGTGATGGAAGATTTCTGCGGAGACACCGCAGCCCTCAAAGAGAAGATTCTCTCCTTTGAGCCGGACTGTTCCCTTCCCTCCCTCAAAGCCGCCATTGAAGAGAAGAACGAGGATACTGTGCACTCAATCGCACACAGAATCAGGAAGAATGCTGAAAAGCTCACCCTGAATGAAATCGCACGCCTTGCCAGAAAACTTGAAGAAGCGGACACAGAACGTTTCCAGAGCCTGGTAGAGCCACTTGAAAAAGAAATTTCCGCCTATAAAACAGCCCTGGACAGCTGATAACACGCAAGAGAGAACACCAGAGTGCATCAGCAAGATGTTGTTGACACATAAGGATTTTATGTATGGAAAAACAATGCTTGACAGCTGGAGGAAAATGCATTTAGATGTTCATAAATAAATAGTTCTTTTTCGGACATATAAGATTCCTCCATTCGAAGAATACACCCTCTCCAGCGTGAACGCAGAGAGGGATTTTTTTCACCAGAAATTTATGTCACTGTCATCTTGCATATCGAGGGGTTGCATGCTGGAGGAAAGAGAAAGGGACTCTTATAGTGGAGGTAGAGTATGTTGGTAGTCGTGAGAAGGCCCCGTACTGAGTTCTCTCTGAATGGGGATGTACCCAGAAAGCTTATTCAAAGTCTTGTCTCTGAATATGGCCCTGACAATGTGAAGGTTGAAGAAGACGATATGATGAATGTTGAAGAAATGGACTGGTACAAGGAAGAGGCTTCAAAGGATACTCCCGGCAGGGCTCTTCGCTTCTATCGCAAGCTGGCAGGCATGACTCAGCCTGAACTTGCACAGAAACTCGGAACAACAAAACAGTTCGTATCCAATCTTGAAAATGGCATAAAACCAATAAGCAGGCTGATGGCAAAGAAGCTATCTGAGACCTTCAATGTTCCTGCAGCCAGATTCATTTGAGGCTGTGAAAAAAACGGAAATTCATCTCGCCTTTTTTATGATGGAGTCTTTTTGCCGGTGTAGTGTAAGATTTTTCGCATTGCGAAAATTATCCCTGCCCGGTCAGTCAACCGTATTGCCGATAAGAAGGCCGAGCTTCTCACGCACAGGCAGGAAACGTCCTCTGTTTCCGTTGGCAGAATAGTAGCAGTACCAGGTTTTCTCCTGAGCACGGTAAGAGACACAGCAGGAGGTGAAACAGCGGCTTGCCCAGCCCTCCTGAGGGTTTCTCATGAGTTCTCTTGAGAGTGTGAAATGCTCTCCGTCCGGGGATGTAAGCAGAAGGATGGCAGACTGGCTCTGACGCTTCTTCTCATCAAAGAAAAAGGCTGTCTGGAAAGCGGCAAGACCGTCAGAACAGACAACGAAGCTGAAAGAGCCAAGCGCAAGATTCGAATAGCGGCTGTCGGGGTCCATCTTCATTACAGGCTGCTTCCTGATTGAATATCCTTCGTTTATGAAATCGCTCTCAGCATAGGAAAGACAGGCACTGGCCTTCTGGCCGGTATCATACATCCTGACTTCCGATGCAGTGAAATAAAGACGGTAGCGGCCGCACCATGAGACAATCTGTGGATGGGCAAGACGGGGGACTGAATAGTCCGATGCATAGGGGATATCAGATGCCGAGAGAATGACCTGCTCCTTGGACCAGAGCTTCAGGTCTCCGGAAGTGCGCATGTAAATACGGGAGACAGTCTTTCTCAGATTCAGCCTCTTCTTGTTCTGATAGTCATAGTCATGCCCCTCGTAAATGAGGTAGTAGACATTCTTCTCCTTGTATATCGAAGGATAGTGTCCTCTGAGTGCAATCAGGGCAACCCTCTTCCAGTCAAAGCCGGATGAGGAGACATAGTGCTCGATACCAAGCCAGGTGTGGGCGAAAAGATGCCAGGCACCGTCACTGGAATCATCAGGCATGAGTATGCATGGAGATGAAAGGCGGCTTTCCCACCAGGAGCTCTGCCAGACAGGCTCCTCGCTGTAGCTGGCCCACACTGCCTTCGTGAGGCTTGCCGTATCCTGCAGCCTCATTCAGTCTTTCCCCTTCCCTTCCTTCCGGAAGAGAAAATCGGATCCATTTTCTCTTCAAGATTGAACTTATCTATTGCCCATTTCACGAGCTTTGAATATGCAAAGAAACCAAGGACAATCGCAGCGAGGAAGACAAGAATCATCAGCGCAGGAACAAGGCCTGATTCAGGAAAGAAAGAGGCAATCACGTTGATGATAATCAGTCCGATGCCGAAAAAGAGGCACAGCAATACGATATTCACAATGGTCGCGACAAGCATGAAGATGAGTGTATTAGTTTTTTTGTTCATAATTTCTATCCGTTATTACGCTCAATATATCATTTATTCTTTTTATGAGCAAAAGACAGAAGGATGACCAGCAGGAACACGGAAACCACGACACTTGCATCCGCGATGTTCCATGTGGGGAAATACTCCATACCCAGAAAGCCATACACCTTCACAGAAATCCAGTCCACGACCCTGAGACTTCTGAAAATCCTGTCGATAAGATTGCCCACTCCTCCGCCAAGGATGCCTGCAAGGCACAGCCGCTCAGCACATGTGAACTCTCCATCATAACGTTTTGCCACGATGAGCCAGGCTACAAAACAAAGCAGCACTGCAGGAAGGATTATGAAAAGAGCAATCTTGAGCGGCAGGTCAAAAGACGAGCCGAGGGAGAAAGCGACAGCATCGTTTCTGACGTGTATGATTCTCAGAAAACCGGAAAAAAAGCTCCAGCCGACAGTGTTCTCTTCAAGCGTGCTTACAATCCAGAGCTTCGTCACCTGATCCAGAATGACAACCGCAGTGGAAAGGATAAAAGGTCTCAGTCTCCTCATCATAAGGCGGTTCTGTTGTCGATGAAGACCGTCTCCAGTCCGTACTCTTTATTAAGGAAGCGTCCGACTGCCTTCACTCCGAAGACCTCACTCTGGTAGTGACCGCCGCAGACCATGTTCATCCCGCTTTCCTTGAGCGTATGGTAAAGCTCATGACGGCACTCGCCTGTGACATAGCAGTCGAGTCCGGCTTCCATCGCCTGGAAAACATCGTCAGCCGCACCGCCAGAGATGATGCCGACAGTCCTCACCTCCTCCTTTCCGAAAGGAAGGATTGTCATGCCGTAAAGCGCGCTGAAGCCAAGAAGCTTGGCAATCTCCTCGCATGTCATCTCAAAAGGAAGTGCTCCCTTGAAGCCGATGTACTGCCCGTTGTAAAGGCCGAAGGGGTCGTATTCCTTCATGCCCAGGCTCAAGGCCATCTGGGCATTGTTTCCAAGCACAGGATGCGCGTCCAGTGGAAGATGACAGGCGTAAAGTGCCATGTCATTGTCCATCAGTGTCTTCACCCGGCTGTAATGGATACCGTCAATGGCTATCGGACGGCCCCAGAAAAAACCGTGATGGACAAACAGCATGTCAGCACCGTTCTCAAGTGCCTTGTCGATGCTCATCTGGCAGGCATCCACCGCAAGCGCGACCTTCTTTATCTCCTTGTCAGGAGAGCAGGCAACCTGCACTCCGTTGAGGGAAATATCATCAAAAGCTGAAATGTTCAGCTGCTCAGTCAGTATCTTGTCCAGTTCTTTGAGTTTCATAACTCTGGATTATAAAGAAAAAAAAACCATGTTTCCATGTTTTGACCAACATTTCACAAGACACTCAAACTTTCTTCATCAAAGAAGTCTATCTTATAGTCAGTTACAGGGAGCAAAAAGCCCCAATTATATAAACCTGAGAAAAAAGAAGCCCGACAAGCTGGAGGCGGACGCCCGCCCGGAAGCTTGAAAGCTTCTTTTCCAGTTTTCAGGGCAAATTGCCAAGCCCCTCTGCTTGATATAAACTTTCCATACAATGAAAGAAGAACTGGCAATAGAGGAAATATCCTTTTCCTATGATGAATCGGTACTCTCCTATAAAGATGCATCCGGGGGTATCACTGGACAGAACAGGGCAATGGAGGCTCTGCGCCTTGCCTTGAAGACAAACCGCACAGGCTACAACATCTTCATCTGCGGGGATTTCGGAACAGGAAGGCTGACAGCACTCCGTGAGGAGGTGGACTCTGTCATCACGGACGCATCCTTTATAAAAGATGTCATATACACATTCAATCCGTCTGACGCGACCAGTCCTCTTTCGCTGGTACTTGAGAAAGGTGAAGCCCGGACTCTCTCATCTCTTCTTTCAAGTCTCACTGAATCCGATTACAAAGAAAAGATAGCAAAGGCCCTTGAGACCGTCTCAGACAGGAATGCGGCAGAATACCTCAGAAAGCTTCTCTCCTGTCCTTTCAATGAGCGCATCAGGAAGCCCTACCTCGTGCTCGACAGAAGCACTGCATCCCAGCGCCCCTTCATTCTCGAGACACATCCATCTGCGGAGAACCTTTTCGGCTACAGCAGTGATGATGAGATCATACCGGGCTCCTACATGAAGGCATCCGGAGGCTTTCTCGTGCTTTTTGCAGATGAAGTGCTTTCAATCAAAGGACTCTGGGATGAGCTCAAGCGCCATATGGATGCCACTGCAATGGCGGTAAAGGGAAGCTATGTGCAGGACTCCCTTAGCAGGGACTCCCGCCTCAGGCCCCAGACCATAGGCCTTCAGACAAAGGTCATCCTCCTTGCAAGCGACGATTTGTATGAGGACCTGTGCCAGAAAGATGAGGACTTCCTGAGGCTTTTCAAGTCCTCTCCTCAGTTTGATTACCGCATGAAGGCTGACAAGGACGGCATCGCCGGCACCCTCTCATACCTCAGGCAGGAAGCACACAGGTGCGGTAAGGAAATAACGGACAAGGCCCTGCTTGCCCTGCTTCGCTACTCATCATGGTTTGCTGAAAGCCGGAACCATCTGACAAGCCAGCTTTCCATCCTCGGGGATATCATCAGCGAGGCATCCGTCAGTGCAGAAGAAAGTATAAATGACAATGACATCCGCATTGCTGTAAAGGCAAGGGAGTATGCCACAGGGCTGGCAGAGGAGAGAATCAACGAGGAAATCGCATCAGGAGACCTTCTTGTCAGCGTTGACGGAATGAAAACCGGAGTTGTCAACGGCCTTGCCGTCATGGACCGCGGACTTGCCTCCTTCGGCACGCCTGCCGTAATTTCCGCAACAGTCGCCCCGGGAAGCGAGGGGATTGTCAACATCGAGCATGAGGCGGGCCTGTCAGGAGAAATCCACGACAAAGGACTTCTGATTCTCGAAGGCTACTTGAGGAAGGTCTATGCGATGAACTTCCCACTGTCAATCTATGCCGGAATCTGCTTTGAGCAGAACTACAGCGAGATAGACGGAGACAGCGCCTCATCATCAGAGCTATACGCACTTCTTTCCGCAATCGGGGAAATCCCGGTACGACAGGATATCGCAGTGACAGGATCGGTCAATCAGATGGGTCTTCTCCAGCCTGTAGGCGGAATAAATGAGAAAATAACCGGCTTCTACCACACCTGCCTCACATGCACTCTCACAGGACGTCAGGGCGTCATAATACCGGTGCAGAACATACGCAACCTCATCCTTCCGGAGGAAGTCGAGGATGCAATCAGGAAAGGACTTTTCCACATCTACGCAGTCTCTGACATAGAGGAAGGAATGGAAATCATGACAGGTCTTCCTTCCGGGAAGAGGAATGCCAAAGGAGTCTTCCCTCCTGGCTCCTTCAACCGTCTGATTGAAGACAGGCTCAAAAAGCTCTTTGAGAAGGGAAAGTCTAGCTGAAATCTCAGCTCATTGCCCATGAGTAAAGAAGGATTCCTGCCGCCACGGAGACATTCACAGAACCCTTCGCGCCATACTGCTCAATACTGACCTTCCCTGAGCACAGTCTGAGCACATCAGGACTCACCCCGTCCTCCTCACTGCCAAGAACGCAGATGGCATCTGAGGGGAAAGTGAATGATGAAAGGCTTTCTCCTCCCGTCTCAAGGGCAAAGCATTCCCGCTCTTTCAGGAAATCGAGAGAAGAGACAACCGTGTACGGGATAACATCCACAGCACCTCTTGAAGTCCTGATACATCTCGGGCTTCTCACATCACCGCAGCCTTCCCTCAGATAGATATGGTCGACACAGAAGCTTTCCGCACTGCGGAATATCGCCCCGATATTATAAGGAGAGCGGATCCGGTCAAGAAAGAGACTGTGAGGCTTCACTGTCCTCACTCCTGCATCAAGACGACCATCTTCTGTCACCAGATCCCAGTCCGCCGCCTCCTGGCCCAGAATCCTTAACAGAAGACAGTGGATATCCTTTCCGATAAGAGGGTCTCTGGTGATGATGCACTGCGAGAAAAGACGGGAGAGAATCTTCTTGTCTTCTGCTGACACAAGAGTGCTTTCATCAACGATATCAGCAAGGGAGCGCAGGTAATCATCACTGTATTCCTCTGCTTTCATCTGATACATAAGATTCGCGCACTTTCTCAGCTGGACGCGGGGCTTAAGCGTCCTGATCTTCTTCGCACTTATCATCAGAAGTCTCTCCAGAAGGAATGACAATGAGAACGAACTCACCCTTCACGCTCTGCCGTGACTGGAGGGAAGAGATGACTTCATCAACAGATGCCGGGAGGATTTCCTCAAACTGTTTGGTAAGCTCCCGCCCCATCACGATACGGCATGAAGGACAGACCGCCTTAATGTCTTCAAGGGTCTTGAGCACACGGAAAGGAGACTCATAGATGATGAAGGCCTCTCCTCTTGAAGAAAGCTCTTCAAGCCTTTTTGTCCTCCGGCCCTTCTTCGGAGAAAGGAAGCCTTCAAAGGTGAAGGTCTTTCCCACATTGCCTGCCGCACTCAGGAGCGTGACAAAGGCACTTGCCCCGGGAATGGGGACAACCTTGTGTCCGGCCTCTCTCACGGCTGAGACAAGGCGGGCTCCGGGGTCTGAGACTCCGGGAGTCCCGGCATCGGACATATAAGCCACATCCTCTCCTCTGTCCATAAGGGAAATAATCCCCTTCGCACTTTCTTCCTCATTATGCGCATGACATGCGATACAGCGCTTTTTAAGATTGAAATGAGAAAGGAGATTTCCTGTGTGTCTTGTATCCTCACAGGCGACGACATCCACGCTCTCCAGCACCTTCAGTGCTCTTAAAGTGATGTCATCAAGATTGCCGACCGGACCTGCCACCATGTATAAAGTGCTCATACCCAGAGAATAACAGAGAAAGAAGGCCAATGCAAAAGCCTGAATTATGGTGGTTTTCACCATCTCAAGGGTTAAATTAACCTCAAAAGGCCTCTTATGCTGACTTGGCATGGCTGTTGCAATAAGAATGGCAAGAGGAGAAAGAAAATGAATGTTTTTAAGAGAATGTCTGACATTGTTTCAGCTAATATCAACGATGTTCTTGATAAAATTGAAGACCCTGAGAAAATGATCAATCTCATGATTGGCGAGATTGAAGAGACCGTCATATCCCTCAAGGCATCCATTGCCGAAAAGGAAGGTGCACGCACAACCCTTTCGCGCCAGATAAAGGAATGTGAGGAAGCTGTAAAGCGCTGGAGTGAGCGTGCCCGCCTTGCTGTCGAGAAAGGAAGCGATGAGCTTGCAAGAGAAGCCATAAAGGAAAAGCTGGCCCTTCTCAGGCAAAGCACATCCCTCAAAGAGAGCCTTTCAACTCTTGAAGCCATCATCGCATCATTGAAAGAACAGCTTTCAAAAGCTGTCTCAAAACTTGAGGAGATGAAGGAGAAAAGAGACGCTCTTACCTCAAGAGCCGCCGCTGCGAAAGAAAAGATGAAAGCCGGACAGACTATTTCAAAGTCTGAAAGCAGTGATTTCGCCCGCCGTTTTGAGGAGCTTCAGGCCCGCATCGAGAAGTGGGAGGCAGAAGCTGAAATCGCAGCTGGAAATGCCACTGCAAAAACCTTTGAGGAAATGGAAACAGAGCGGGATATCGAAGCAGAGCTAAAGGCTCTGAAGGAAAAAGCAAAGAAAGAGGAGGAAAACTGATATGTACTCGCATTCCCCTTACCAGCGCCGCTGGATGAGATGTCCTGACGGTCTTGTTTTCGGAGTCTGTTCAGGCCTTGCAAGAAGACTCGGGGTATCGTCCTTCATAATAAGACTCGTGACCTTCATCGCATTCTGCATGACAGGCTTCTTCCCCGTAGGAGTGATCTACGGCCTTCTGGCACTGCTGCTGCCACTCGGGCCTGAATACTGCAACTGAGAACGGAATAAGAAAAGAGGATTCACACTGAAAAATGCGAATCCTCTTTTTCACAGATGCTTTCCGATTTCGAATCAGTTGGCACCCTTCTCCTTGAGAAGGTTGATGAGGTATGTTCTCTTTGCGACCTTTGCATACTCGAGAACTGAGTGGCCCTGATAGTCGCGTGCATTGATGTCAGCACCGGCGTTGATCAGCTTTGTAGCCATCTTTGTCTCAGGGTTGTTGTTGACTGCCATGATGAGAGCTGTCTCACCGAGGTAGTTTCTTGCATCAATGTTCGCACCAGCCTCAAGCAGGACCTCGACCACCTTCGGGTTGTCTGAGTTGTTTGCAGCCAGGTGAAGAGCATTTGAGCGGTACTTCGGCTCAGCCTCATGAATGTCAGCACCAAGATCGATGAGAGCCTTTGTGATTGCGACACAGTGGTTATACTGAGCTGCGAGCATCACAGGTGAAAGACCCCACTCATTGTGGCAGTTGATTTCTGCACCTTCCTCAACGAGTTTCTTGATGTCACTAGCCTTTGTTGCAGAAATCGCTGCAGCAAGAAGCTTCTTGTTCAATGATTCAACTTTCTTTGCCATAGGATAACTCCTCCAATTTCCTCATATTTTATATTTTACATCACTAGGCTAATGAGTTAAGGAAAAATAGTAAAGAGAAAAATAGAGAAAATCATAATTTTTATTTAACTAATCCTTGTTGCTGCGGAAAGTTACAAGCCGGATGTTAAGAAAATTAACTCATTGTGCAAAAGTTTGTCCATTTGGCACTCATACGCTATAATCAGTACATGGTCACACGTGATATGATTAAGCGCATCCCGAAAGTCGAGCTGCATGACCACCTGGACGGCGGCCTGAGAGTCAGCACGATTATCGAGCTTGCAAAGGAAGAAGGAATAAAGCTCCCATCATACGATGAGAATGAGCTCAGGGACTGGTTCATAAGAGGCTGCAGGCAGAAAAGCCTTCCTCTCTATCTTGAGACCTTCCAGTACACAACCGCGGTCATGCAGACAAAGGAGAACCTTGAGCGCATCGCCACAGAAGCCATAGAAGACCTTCATGAAGAGAACGTCGTCTATGCCGAGATAAGGTTCGCTCCCGCCCTCCATACCGCAAAAGGACTTTCCCTTGAAGAAGTCGTGACCTCAGTGCTTTCCGGTCTTGATAAAGGAAGGGAGAAGACCGGAGTCCAGTACGGCCTCATCCTCTGTGCGATGAGAAACGAGAACCCCTCTCTCTCGCTCAGGATAGCCGAGCTTGCAGTTGCCTTCTCCGACAGAGGTGTCGTCGCCTTCGATATCGCAGGAGACGAGGACGGCAACCCGCCTAAGGACCACATCGGTGCCTTCGAATATATAAGAAAGCAGAATTTCAACATCACAATCCATGCAGGGGAGGCTTTCGGCCTTGAATCCATCTGGCAGGCCATCCAGATCTGCGGAGCTCACAGAATCGGACACGGAGTCCGTCTCATCGAGGACATGCAGATACAGGACGGGACAATCGCAAAGCTCGGCTCACTGTCCCAGTTCGTCCTGGACAGGAGAATCCCGATGGAGATGTGCCTTACGAGCAATGTAGGAACAGGTGCCGCAGAATCCTATGAAAAGCACCCCTTCCCCATCTTCTTCAAGAACAACTTCCGTGTATTCCTCTGCTCTGACAACAGACTGATGAGTGACACAAACCTCACCAAGGAAATGACAATCGCAGCAGAGAAATACAACCTCACCTTCCGCGACCTTGAGAAGATATCTGTAAACGCAATGAAATCATCCTTCATCCACCACAATGAAAGGATAAGAATCATCTATGATGTCATCAAAAAGCAGTTTGCAGACCTGAGAAAAGAATACTCAATAGAGTAACAAACCAATGGATATAACAATGCCACACCGGAATGGTGTGGCATTGTGGAATAAAATCTTGGCTCTTCACGTTTTCTTAGGGGATTTGTATTTCACAGACGGGATGGAGATGTACTGAATCAGAGAGAAGAAGTAGTCTTCATCCCGGTATCCATACCCAATCCTCTTGGCAACCTTAATCCTGTTGTTGAAGCCTTCCAGCTTGCCTGTAGATATGGGATGAGATGCATGGGCCACAAGCCCGTCAATCCTCTTCTCTTTCAACTCTGCGAATCTTACCAAGGCAGGAATTCCACTTGCTTTGGCCCCTTCAAACCAGGCCGTCCATCCAGTTCTGGCTTCCAGCGCATCTCTCAGATCAAACAGCCTGGACATCTCTTCTTTCATTGCATGACACAACGACAGATCAGCATGGTCATCGAGAATCTTCATGAGTGCCGCAGACTTCTCTTCAGACAGGCTGTCTCTTCCTGCAAGAAGAATCCATCTTGCACCTTTCACCTCTGAGTACAGACGCTTATCTGCTTTCACTTCAGCCTTGGGAAATCCTTCTTCATCCATCTTCTTGGCCTGAGCACTGTGCTTCCTGGCTTCCTCAAGCCTCACGACACCGAGGACATTCTTTGCGAACTGTGCCTGCATGTGGTACCTGTCGTAGACAATCTTTGCCTTGGGAAGGTGTTCAGTAACCAGGAGGTTGTAGGATGCATTCATGTCCATTGCCACAGCCTCAACTTCAGACAGGTAATTCATGTCAATTTCCTGAAAGAACTTGGAAAAGTCTGCCTTCGTCCTGCCTTTTCCAACCCACAAGACATCACCTTCATCAAGGTCCATCACACAGGTTGCGTACTTGTGCCCTTTATGGATTGCAAACTCATCAACGGCAATGTGCTTCGGCCTGTATCCGTCCTTTGCCAGTTCCTTCTTCCTTTCAGCGATGGCTTCTGCCATTACCCCTTTGTGGAGATGTTTGATCGTATCCCAATGAACACCTGTAATCTTCTGCACTGTGGTTATGGGAATATTGAAGCGTAAGAAGGAGCTTATCCATGAAGCTGCACGTTCAGTTATCCGTGTCTGAGGGTATTTGAAAGGAATCTCTTCACAGAAGGTCCTCAAGCATTTCTGGCAGCGGTAACGGTGGTAATTTGCTTCCACATCCTGCCTTGTCCCTGGGTACACAGGCATGTCCCTGAGTCTCATGTTGTAGTTACCACAGATGTGCACATGGCCATTGCAGAAGGGACATTGCACATCCTCTGTCTCTTTGATGCTCTTCAGATGGAGAAGCCTCTGCTTTCCATCTTCTGCTATTTCAGTGTTGATGTATTCATAGGGTTGAAGAGATAGGTAGTTTGCTATACTTTGTTCTAAGAGCATGTGTCCGTCCTTTAGTTTTTGAGTGGTATCTAAACTTTAGAACGCACATGCTCTTCTTTTCAATCCAGTTCTTCATCCCCTATCTTTCCGTGAAGAACCAAAATCTTAAATACAAATTACAGTTGCCCCGGCTCAACTTCCAACCAAAGGCAAGCCTCATAACTACCCTCAAGAGCATCAACATTTGCTACTGATGCCTGAAGCTCCCATGTAAGGCACCTAGCGGAAGCCTTAGCATTACCGCCTGGCTGCTCAGTGGAGGCTCCTTCAACAAGAAGAATTGACGGGGTAGTATAAGAATCTTCTCCTCTAGTTGTAGTTCCAGTCCATGAAGCTTCAAATGTCTCAGAAGGAATTGTTTCTCCAGCATTCAACTCATTCTGGACCACAGCAACCTTTAAAGGAATTGTATGTGAAGAATCATACGTATCACCGTTCTTCAAAGTCAATGCAGTCCCATAAATTGTCATCGTAAAAGGCGTACTCCAGTTTGTCTTTGCCGATGCATAAAATGTTGTGCTGGACTCATCACCTCCTGTTATTTCCCCTAAATCAACAACAGATTCCATGCTTGTTAAAACACCAGAAGTATATGGTCCAGCAGTGAAAGCAACTTCCTGATACTTATCTATTTTTAATAAAACCTTTAAATCATCACTTTCTGCTGCGAAGACATTTGCAACTAAAAATAAAGAAAGAATCAAAAACAGAATTTTTCTCATATTAGCCCTCAGTAGAAACAGCTAAGTAAATAAATGCCTCATAATCTCCCGCAGGAGCTTCTGTTGCTTTTTCCTCAACTTCAACTGAAATCTGCTTAGTAAGACCTCTGGTGGATGAGGGGTCTGCTGATTCTGTAAGGATTATAAACGTATTGTTGTCACTAGCAGCAGACGCGCTACTATTAAGTGTAATTGTTGATGAGGATTCCTCTCCCTGGACTAGATAATTATAAGTTGAATTGTCCTCAGCGGAAACAAGTGAAACCTTGAGAGGGATAATCTCACTGCCATAAGTAGCTTCTTGACCATTCTCTGATGCTGGAGTTGTAACCAAAGTCAGCCCAGAACCATAAACTTTTAAAGTAACTTTAGATGAAGCTGTAGTATGAGCAGAAACCCAGAAGGATACTTTTCGTTCTTCTGCATTATCTGAAACGGGATTAATGCTAGTATCACTAGGACCCTCAGCATCAAGCAAGTTATCAAGAGTACCTGTTTTTACAAACGCTCCACTCGTGAAACGAACATTAGTATCACCGTCAACATGTGCGGTTATTTTGACTTTATCGCTGTTATCCGCAAACAGCCCGACAACTATCATCAGCATTAAAAGAGTCACAAATACTTTTTTCATTTTCATTACCCTCTTTTCAATAATATTCTTTCATCAGTTTGCAGTGACAGCAATCTGGATATCAGCTGCATAATCACCGCTTGGCAGTTCCCTCTGCGGCCACGCCGCCTGAAGAGATGCCACGAGTTTTCCATTAATAGGATTCTGAACAGGAACTATGATGCTGAAAGAACTGTCAGTTTCTCCAGGGATAACTGTTATTCCTTCTGCGCCACCGGTTCTTGTTTCAGCAGCATCGAACGACACCACAAGATTCTGGAAGGAGATTGGAAGTGCGGAATTCGAGTTATCAATGGCAAGGGAGTCCCCAATGCTTCTTGACTGACTCAGAAGACTTCTTCCATCTCTTCTGTTCCATCCTCCTGTGGAGAATGACACATCACAGTTGTATTCAACAGGCTCATTGCCGTAGTAACTGGCCTGAAGATATATCGCATCCGAGACCTGACCGAGATTATCAATCTCGACATCAGCATCGGAAACATATTCCCATTCGTTTCCATCGTAGCTGTACTCAATCAGAAGATTGCCTACAAGTGTTGCTCCTGCAGGTACATCCACACCTGCGTCCTTCGGTACATTGGAAGACATATGAAGAGTTCCTATGCTCTCGCCTTTCAACTCCTCGTCTTCAGACTGAGAATCCACTGCGAATACAGGCAGCAGCAGTAAAAGCATTAATGAAATCAGAACAACACAAAACCTTTTCATCATCATCCCTTCTCAGCCTTCGACCATCACCTTTACTTCAGCCTTGTATGTTCCAGCTGGTATCTGAGCATCCGTATCCCACGTAAGCGTGGCATACCCTACCACCTTTGCATTTGCTCCCTTCGGAGCGCCTGCAACGGCTTCAAGTACCAAACTCTCGTTTAAGACTGAAGCCTTTACATTGCTTTCTTCAGGACTGACAGCCACAGCTTTGAATTCAGCATCTATCGGAAGACCGGCAACTACATTGTCTTCATCACTTCTGTACCACCCCTTTGAAGTGTCGAGCTGAAGACCTGTGCGTGCCTTATCCTTTATATTCGAGTCCGCAATGACATAGATTGTCACTGAGTCCTCAAGTCCGGAATCATCATCGCCTGAAATGGAAAGCTCTACTGCGTTGTCCACATTTTCAAGCGGTTTCAGGTCCTTTGCAGAAAAGGATGAATTGTATTCACCTTCGTGGTAGCCAAGGTAAATACGGATTCCATTCACAAGATCACCCGGAAGATCCTCAATCTTATCCACAGTACCGGTTCCGTCACTGATGGAAGTTGTAAGATTGATTTGAAAAGTTCTTGGTGTATCTTTGGCAAAAGCAGAACAGAAGCAGCACACAGCAATTAACACAATCAATGAAAAGCGTTTCATTGCAAGTCCCTCCGAATTCATCCTTTGCCTTTCCTCTTTTGCATCATATAGCTTATGTCATAAGAAGACCTGCTGTCAAGGTATTGAGCCAGTTAAATCCTTGCATTAAATGATAAAACTTATGGCATAAGTGTTTGTAAAAGAGGAAAAATAAAGGAGCCGGAATAAAATCACCTGACTCCTTTAGACAAATTATATTAAGAGTTTTACTTTGCTGTAATCTCAACAGTAATTGTTGCGTTATAGTCACCAGCTGTGACTGCAGAGTCATCATCACCTGATGGCCCCCATGTAACAGATGTCCACCCTATTAACTCTGTCGCTCTGTTGCTATTTGTACCTGCCGTTGCCGTGACTGTAATTTCTGTATTCGTATCAGTATCAGCGGTATTTACACAAGTAAGCTTTGAATCAGAACCTGTAGAATAATCTGGATATGTTTTTCCTTCTTCACTAAGTAAAGACTTAGTAACTGTATTCAGGTACAATGTTTCAACAGTATCATCGCTTCCATCAAGTTTCCAGCCGCTATTTGTAACTGAAATTGAAAAAGATTGTGAATTTATTGTTGGGGGTACATCACACACGGCACCAAACACAAGAGAAAGAGATTTAGTTAATGGTTTATTTGTTGTTTTTTGAAGGACATCAACAGGAATTGCTTTTTCTGTACCAGAAATTTCCCCAGATGTATCAAATAAACCTGGCTGTGACGGAGTAGCGCTGTCCTTGTTTTCTACAACATACCAGACAATACTCAACCCATTATTAGAAACAACACCATCTTCGTCCGATGGAGCATACGGTGTTACATTTCCACTAATCATAACCTGAGTAGAAACAGGATTAGCTGCAAACACCATTCCTGCAGCAAGAATCAATGTGATGAGAATTAAGACTATCTTTTTCATATATCTTTCCCTCTTATGACAGATGTTCTGTTCTCTTTGCAGGGGTATCTTATGTCACAAGTTCAAGAGTCGTCAAGATTTAGTTTTTGAAATAGGGATAATTTCCTGTTTTTGGGATAAAACTTATGACACAAGTGTTGTTTTCAGTGGTTCTAAACTTATGACATAAGAGAATTACATTTAAGTAAGATATTTCCTCTTTGGCTATTTAAACTGTTAAAATGCGGAAAACATATGTCATAAGTTGTTGATTTTCTCTTCAAACCGTGATTTCATAAATATACACGTATGTGTTGGCTTCCTCATTTCTTAGGGACAGGATCTGGGGGAGCTCTTTTTATCTTCTCCACTCTTTGAGCGGATTCATCCTCATTCTTATTATTATATAGAGAAGACCGAAGACAAGACCTGAAAGATGGGTCATGTGAGCAACGCCGTCATGAGCGGTGAGGCCGCTTATGAGCTCAATAATGAAGTACAGGATTATCAGCAGCGGAGCCTGGACCGGGATTAAGCCGAATACATATATGACAGACCTCGGATAGAGTACGGAAAAGAGCATGAGAAGTGCATAGATTGCACCGGAGGCTCCAAGAAGGACTGTGTTTGTGTTTGCCATGTAGAACATCGCGTAGCTTGCCACTCCAGACAGGACTCCGGTCAGGAGGTAATAAAGGAGGAACTCCCTGCTCCCGATTCTCCTTTCCACCGCAGTGCCGAATATATAAAGCGAGAGCATGTTGAAAATGAAGTGTGAAACGGTTGCATGCGTGAACATGTAAGTCAGGAACTGCCAGTAGTAATGCCTGTAGAGGATGTAACTGGGTACAAGTGAGAATATGTACTTCAGCGATGGGAAGAGAAAACCTGTCAGGCAGAACATTATGAAATTGATGGCTATGAAGATGGAGGTGACGTTCCAGTATGAATACGGGAACTTCCTGTTGAGGATTGTATTGCGCATGTGTCTAAAGTGCTAATGTATCAGAAAGGAGTCAAGACTCAATTTCTGCACAGTGTGAAATTTTTTCACACCGGTTTATTTATGCTTTACTGCTGTTTTCTTATTGAAAGGGAGGTTTTCGGCACTTGGCATGGTGTTTGCATGTATGTTTTCACAGAGCAACAGTTTTTTTTTCAACCTCCTTTTAGTGTGAAATATGGCATCCGGGTACCGCCGGATGCCTTTTTCTTTCATTTTCCCCACTTTTGGCATGCTCTTTGCTTTATGTTATGCAGAGCAACAGTTTTTCATGCCTCCTTTGTATGAAAAATAATCTTAGTACCAGACGGTCCCTCTCTCCCACCCCAAATTATTTCCGTCTGGTGCTTTTATTTTATCTCACCCGATGGTAAAGTTTTCACACTATGGCTACAAGCAGAAGAGACAAGGCAGATTCCTATACCCAGAGAGCTCACCGAGAAGGCTACCCCGCCCGCTCGGTTTACAAGCTTGAGGAAATCAACGCATCCCATCATCTGATAAAGCCGGGTGACACCGTGCTTGATGTAGGTGCCGCGCCGGGTTCCTGGACGCTTTATGTGCACAGGGCTCTGATTAAAGGAAAGGGAAAGATTGTCTCATGCGATCTGAATCCGCTGCGTCTTGACCCGGTTCCACCGACTGTTGTCGAAATCACGGGAGATGCTTTCAGCAAGGAAATAAGAGCCCGTCTTGTGGAAGAAGGACCCTATGACTGCATAATCTCCGATGCCGCCCCTATGACTACCGGAAACAGGACTGTCGACACGACACGCTCTGAATACCTTGCCGAGCAGGTCGTGCTGCTTGCAAGCGAGCAGCTTGCAGTGCACGGGAATCTTGTAATCAAGATTTTTCAGGGTGGCGGTCAGGAAGAAATATTGAAAACCATGCGCGGCATGTTCGCCAAGGCGAAGGCCTTCAAGCCGAAGGCCTGCCGCGATGACAGCTTTGAAATCTACCTTATCGGAATGGACAGGAAATAATCAGTTTTTGCTGATCAGGTTGACATCGAGCTTGTTGTAAGGAATCTCGATGTGCGCTTTGTTGAGCCTGTCGTAGATGTCTTTCTGGAATCTCCAGTTGACTGTCCAGTAGTCGCTGTTCCTGACCCAGGGTCGGACAATGAAGTCAACTGATGAGTTGTTGAGCTTGCTGACTTCTATGACAGGAGCCGGCTCATCAAGCACATCGCTGTAGCTGGAAAGCAGGGATGAAATCACTTCCCTCACCTGGTCAAGGTCGCTTCCATAGGCGACAGACACTGTCATATCAAGTCTTCTCGTCTCGCTTGCAGAGACATTTACAATGGCGCCTTCAAGCACAAGCTTGTTGGCCATCGTTATCTTTTTCTTGTCTCCGGTTTTCAGCGTGATGGACACTGCATCCATCTGCTCGACTGTTCCTTCAACAGAACCGATGATTACGTAATCCCCTATGTCGAACGGATTGTTGAGCGCAAGGAGGAAACCTGAAAAGAGGTTGCTGATGGTTTCCTGAAGCGCGAAGCCGAGGACAACACCGGTGATTCCCAGTCCGGCGATGACAGGTCCCATGTTGATACCCCAGACCTGAAGGCCGATAAGCAGGGCGAAAAGCCATACAACCACCCGGACGACTTTGATGATGAAGGTGCTCATCAGAGGGCTGATTCTTGACTTTTTCGCATGTGTCATCTTCTTCATGAAGCGCACGAACAGGACTATCAGGAACTTTGCGATTACGATTACAAGCAGCGTGAGCAGGACTCTTGTTCCGATACCGAGTATTCTCTGGACAGATTCTTCAAGAACGAGATTCATGACATCTGAAAAAGTGTATTCTTCCATTCTCCACCCATTGATTGCTTTAAATTAAGCGGCACAGACTGTTGAGCCTGTGCCTGTAATGCTAACACAAAAAAACTGCTCAGCCCAGTAGCCTTGTCACCTCACGGACAAAGGCAGCCGGATCTTTAGGCATGATTCCCTCTGCGATGAAGGCCTGATCAAGGATTACCGAGGCAAGGGATGCGATGTAAGCGTCATCCGTGCTCTGGTCAATCTTTTTAATCATTCCGTTTTCAGGATTGACTTCGAGAATCGGCTTGACTTCAGGCATTTCCTCACCGCCGCCCATCTGCTTGAGGATTTTCTGCATCTGCAGTGACGGATCGTTCTCATCCATCACAATCACAGCTGCGCTGTCAGAAGAAAGACGGCTTGAGATGACAACATCCTTGACTCTCTCGCCGAGGGCTTTCTTGAGTTTTTCAACAAGCGCACTCTCTTCTTTCTTCTCCTCTTCACTCTTCTCGTCCTTGTCCTTCATGTCGTCCATCGCACCGGTCTTGTTGATGGCCTTGAACGGAAGCTCCTTGTACTCGTGGACCATCTCGGTGACAATGTCATCGATATCATCATCCATGATGAGGACCTCATAGCCCTTCTCCTTGTAAGAGGCAAGAAGCGGGCTGTTGCGCAGGATGTTCTCCTTTGAGCCTGTGATGTAGTAGATGGCGCTCTGGCCGTCCTTCATCCTCTCCTTGTATGAAGCAAGAGAAGTATAGCCTTCAACAGCCGTTGACTTGTAGCGCACAAGCTCGAGAAGAGTCTCCCTGTTGGCATAATCGCCATAAAGGCCTTCCTTCAGCGGTCTGTTGTACTGGCTTATGAACTTCTCATAAAGCTCAGGATTGTTATCGGCAATCTTCTTGAACTCCGAAAGGAGCTTCTTGACAGAGCCGTTGCGGATCGCGCTCATGATTCTGTTCTCCTGAAGGATCTCTCTGGAGACATTGAGCGGCAGATCCTCGCTGTCGATGATACCGCGCACGAATCTCAGGTATGTAGGAAGAAGCTCCTTGTCATCATCAGTGATGTATACGCGCTTGACGTAAAGCTTCACTCCCGGGCGGTAGTCCGCATAGTACATGTCGAAAGGAGCCTTTGCCGGGATATAGAAGAGAGTCGTGTACTCAGTCGCACCTTCAGCATGCGTGTGAATGTAGAAAAGAGGATCCTCGCTGTCAGAGTAGTTGTTCTTGTAGAACTCCTTGTACTCCTCATCCTTTATGCTGCTCTTGCTTCTGGTCCACAGAGCGGAGGCACTGTTGATCTGCTCTCTCTTGTGCTCGACTTCCTTTACAGGATTGCCTTCACTGTCCTTCTCATCCTTGTAATGTTCCTGGTCGTATTCAAGGTAGATCGGGTATGCAATGTGGTCCGAGTACTTCTTGATAAGGGTCTCCAGCTGCCATCTGTTGGCATAGTCCGCACCGTCATCATTCAGATACAGTGTGATATCACTGCCCTGGCTGTCACGCTGAGCCTCAGAAACGGAATAGGTGCTCTTGCCCTCGCTCTCCCAGCGGAAGGCAGTCTCTTCTCCGGCCTTTCTGGACACAACCTCAACCTTCTTCGCGACCATGAAGGCAGAATAGAAACCGACACCGAACTGGCCGATGAGGTTGCTGTCCTTTCTTGCATCATCCTTCAGACCCTCAAGGAACTTCCTTGTGCCGCTGGATGCAATTGTTCCCAGGTTGTTGTTCAGATCCTCCTCATCCATTCCGATACCGTTATCGCTGATGGTGAGGGTCTTCTTGTCACTGTCGAAGCTGATATTGATGCACGGCTCAAAACTGAATCCCTTGAGCTTTTCATCAGTCAGGCTCAGATACTTGAGCTTATCAATGGCGTCAGAGGCATTTGAAATCAGCTCTCTGAGAAAAATCTCCCTGTTGGAATACAGGGAATGGATAATGAGGTTAAGAAGGTCACTGACCTCCGTCTTGAATTGTTTTTTTCCCATATTCTCCCCTTTATTGATACAGTTTTCTGTTTATTTCCAGTCGATAAAAATAATATCAGGAAATGCAAAGGGCAAGTGAGAAGCGATGTTGTATGCCTCTGCCTTTTGTTTTATTCTTTTTTAAAGAGGTGAAGAGATGATCAACTTTTCCAGACCGGAGAATGCCCGCCTGATAAACCGTCTCAAGGTGCTGGATGCACTGCGGTTCACCCAGGGCCTCTCAAGAGCCCAGCTTGCCAAGCAGCTGAGGATTAACAAAGTCTCGATGGGCGAGATTGTCCAGGAGCTTGTTGACGAGGGCATGGTACTGGAAGGAACGAAGCAGAACGTTCAAATCGGACGCCCCGGAACAAGCCTTTCCCTTAACGAGAACCACGCAACCGTCATCGGTGTGGATATCGGGACCCGCGTCGTCACAATCACCCTCTACTCCCTTTCCGGCAAAGCCATAAGAATGGAGCGCTATCCTTCCGGCGGATTCACAAGCGAGGAAGATTACCATACATGCATAGACAGAGCCGTGAAAAAGTTTGAAAGCTTCTCCCCTGCTCCTGTCATCGGAATGTGCATAGCAATCAACGCAAGCATGACGAAAGAAGGAAAGATAGAATCATGCTTCATAGACTGCCTGAAAAAAAGCGAGTCGTTCATTCATCTTTTCGACTCCCTTCCTTTCCCTGTGATGCTTGCTCCTGCCCTCATCGCCGCATGCGAGGCAGAGCGGTTCTACTTCCAGACAACCCTTGAGAACATGCTCTTCATCAACTGGGGAGAGCATCTTTCTTCTGCAATCATCCTGAAGGACCGTATCCTTCCCTCATTGAACTTCGCCCACATTCCTGTAGCGGCTTGTGGGCTGTGCCATTGCGGCTCTGTCGGCTGTCTGGAGACAGTCAGCTCCGGCTTCGGGCTCCTGCAGCAGTCAGCCAGCCTTTATGGGCAGGCAATGACAGGGCGGGACATGATCAAATCAGAAGAGCGATGCAGCCAGCTTCTGTACAAGGCCGCAGAAGCTCTTGCAAAGGCCCTTGTCTTTGCCGTGTGCAGCACAGGCGTGTCGGCCATCCTCATCGGAGGAGGCCTGTCCAACCTTCCGGACAAGTATTTCGCCTACATGCTCGACGTGTTCTCAAAGAGTGCCTCCATCTCTTTCCGTGACATTCCCATCTACCGTTCTTACTATAAGGAAAAAGGCACAGCCCAGGGAGCAGGTCTCATTGCACTGGATGAGTTCTTTTTCCGCAAGAACCTGCTTCTGAAACTGGAAGAGGAGAACTGAGAGGGCAAAATAAAACCGCCTGCAAGTAAACTTCCGGGCGGCAACCTCCTTAGTCCCTTTTTCGGGTCTGCACTCCATAAGGCTTTTCTTCCTTTTCTGAAGTGGTGTAACCAGTATCGCACTCTTTTTTTCACATTTCAAATCATAAAATGCTGATTTATTGAAAATTTCTTGTTTTTTTCTGTCCCAGATTGCATTCGCTCTCCTGTTTCACTCAAAATCCTGAAAATTCCGGTACCAGAGAACAAGAGGAAAAGGAATTGAATCTTCCTCTGTCAGGAAAGAAACAGGCATCTTGAATATATATTTGACAGTATATACTTTTAAACATATATTAAAAGGAGAAGGACATGACGATTGTCAGTGAAGATGAAGATTTGAATGGGATAGTGCCAAGGATAAGGAAAACAGACGAAAGCATCTTCTGTCGTTTGAGGAAATCCTTGACGTATTCGATGATCCAGCTTTTCTGGAGATTGATGATGAGGAACACTCTGTCTTCGAAGAAAGGTTCAGAGGCATAGGCTCCATAAGAGGAATTGTCATCATACAACCTGCTTCGTGGAGAGAGGCGAAAGAATCAGAATCATCAATGCTAGAAGAGCTACAGCTTATGAGGAGGGAATCTACAATGAGAACGTCAAGAAGTATTTCTGATGAGAGACTGAAGGAGATAGCTGCCATTGTCCCTGCAGTGGATGACGAAGCCCCGGAAATCACTCCAGAACAAGCGTCAAGAGCCAGGCTTGCGCATGAATCCCACCCTGAATGGTATCGTGTCACACCTGTCAAGCAGCAGATATGCATCAAAATCGACAAGGATGTCCTTGATGCCCTGAAAGCAGAAGGCAGAGGCTATCAGACAAGGATCAACAAAATACTCAGAGAAGCTGTGCTGGGCGCATAAAGCCCTGCCCCCTAGTAATGGGTCTGCCCGGGTTGCCAACCTGTTCTCATTCATCTGATGCCCGATTACTCAAAATCCGCATTCTTCGTGTATGCAGGAGTATGAAGAATAATTTTACCAGCAGAAAATCAGAACCCTGGGTCATTGAACGGCTCAGGCAATTGTCGTTCATGGACAATGAGCTCTTCACACGAGCCTTCCGTGAAAGGCCGGACCTTGCCGAGCACCTGTTACGTGGGCTTCTCTCCATGCCTGACTTGAAGGTTGTGAAGAGTACCACTCAGGACCGTATCTATGACAAGAACTCAAAGTCGGTCATCCTTGACTGTCTATGTACTGACAGTGAGGGAAAGCGGTATGACATTGAAGTCCAGAATGATGTCAGCAAATCTCTTGGAAGAAGAGCAAGGGCTTATGGAAGCATTCTTGACTCTAACATCTTTGAAGCAAGCCAGGAATATGAAGAGCTTCCTGACAGGTACATCATCTTCATCACAATAGAAGACTTTCTCAAGAACGGAAGACAGGTGACAGTTCTTGCGATGAGAGATGAGGAAGGAAAGTCTGAAGATGAATCGGGGATGTACCATGTGTACGGGTGCATCAATAACAGAGATGAGAACACAGAAGCCGGGAGGGTTTTATCTGATATGAGCTGTACGAGAGCTGAAGGCATGTATTATGATGGATACAGAGAAAGGATGGAGGATTTCAAAGTCCGAAAGGAAGGAGTCAGAGAGATGACTGGAGTACTGGAACAGATTATGAATGAAGGCCTTGAGAAAGGCATGCGGAAAGGCGTGAAGCAAAAGCAGGCTCAGGTTGCTGAGAATATGATTAAAGACGGGGTGCTTCCGTTTGAGAAAATCTCATTGTATTCAGGCATGCCTGTGGGCTTGTCAAGAATTCTGTGTAATTTAATTTTTCCTTCATAGCTTAACCCTGTCTCCGAAGACGATGGAGAACTGG
>CALXOK010000012.1 GCA_944390025.1 uncultured Spirochaetales bacterium
GGACGGTGGGGAAGTAACGCCTGTGGAGAAGACAGCTCTGCAGCAGGACAATCAAGGGCCTGCTGTAACTGACTTCGCGGAAGCAGGAAGAGTTCTCGAAAGAGAAGCTACCTGCCTTTAGGCGGGAGAGTTGTCACGGTACTTCGTCTGAATAGGATCATACATGTCATACTCGAGGCCGTCACTTCCGATGCGGTATTTTCTCATATCGTCAAAACGCTCGAAGGCAACCTCGCTTGCACAGAAAAAGATGTAAGCAACTAGCGGAATGGCTATGACCAGCACTGAAGCAATCAGTTTGATACGCTTCTTGTAGCCGATCATCTTCCAGTTGCGTCTGATGAAGTGTCTCTGCTTCTGGCGCTGGATATCATTCTCGACATCATTGCGCTGTACGGAAAGCAGGTCCTCATCAACCTGAATCACATCTTCCTGCGGAAGCTCCTACTCATCGTCAAGCAGCACATCCACCGGGATGAAAAAAATAATCCGCGACTTTTGAGCACAGCTTGAAATCTGCCTCCTCACGGCCTGAAAGCACATCATTGAATCTTGCTTCACTCACAGAAACCGCACGATAAAGCGGCAGGCCGTGCTTTTGACGGAGAAACCGGTCCAAAGCTGCCAGCTTCTCTCTTGTTCTCTTTCCCACTGTTGTATTCATAAGCCAAGATGATATACTTGAGAAACAATTTTTGAAAAGACCATGCAGCTCAGCCATCCATTCCCTCCTGAATACGACAGCCACTCAAGACTTCTCATCATCGGCTCATTTCCTTCCGTGAAATCGAGAGAAGAAGGCTTCTACTATGCTCATCCGAGAAACCGCTTCTGGAAAATGCTGGAAATAATCTACGGCTGCTCTCTTTCCACTGTGGATGAGAAAAAGAGATTGATTCATGAAAAACACATCGCATTGTGGGATGCCGTATCCTCATGCTCGCTTTCAGGTTCTGCTGACAGCTCTATCAGAGATGTCATAGCTAACGACATTGTATCCCTTATCGAAAAAACAGAAATTAGAAAAGTACTTGCAAATGGTTCCCTTGCTGCCAGAATCTATGAGAAACACATTTTCCCACAAAGCGGTATCGGATGCATTCCTCTGCCATCCACTTCTCCTGCCAATGCCGCATTCAGTCTGGAAAGGCTGTGCGAGATCTGGTCACAAGAGCTGCTGCATTAAGGCACCACAGCCTTCAGGAATGCCATCATAGATTAGAAGGTACAGCCTGCCTTCAGGAGGCGCATACTTCTCATCCAGATGCCCTAATTCCTTTTCATAGTTCTGAAGTACAAGATACTTTCCAAATTCAGGATTCAGGCTGACAAGCATGTCAGTGTATTCTATATCAGAAAAGGTGCACCCTTTTAAGATGCACCTCTAATAATGAAGAATTATGAAAAGATTACTTCTCCCAGAGTTTTTCCGGATAGTAGTGGGAGGCAATCTTCTTTCTCAGCTCATCCACGACAATCTGCTTGTCTTCAGGATAGGTCATTCCGAACCATCTCTCCTGAGAAGTGAGAACCTTGATGGATCCTTCTCCGTCCTGAACCATCTTGCCGGCAGCGTTCGGAAGCAGGCATTCAGCCTTGGCCTGAGTGATGTTGTCCTTGATGAAGGCTTCCCAGTAAGGAGTGAAGGAATCAAAGGCCTTCGGTGTGAAGCCAAAGAAGTTCATTGAGACAACTTCCTTTCCAGTGAGAGTCTCATCGCCTCTGTCCAGATGGGAAACGATTCCACCCTCAGGAGTGTATTCAATCTTGGTGTTCTCCTCCATTGACACAAGATAGCCATCCTTGACCTTACAGACACCGCGTGAAACGCTTCCGGACTTGCTCATTGTATTCTCAAGAACATAGCCGACCATAGCATGCTGGGTGCTGTCATTGTCGAGAGTCGCAAGATATGCTCCGAGATCCTGATAAGCCGTCCTTCCGTAATAGTCGTCTGCATTGATGACTGTGAAAGGAGTCTTTACAGCATCTTTTGCACAGAGAAGTGCATGGATTGTACCCCAGGGCTTCTTCCTGTCAGCAGCAAGCTTCACCTGATCACTGGTAAGAAGGGAATCAAGTGACTGGAAGACATAATCAGCATCCATATTCCTTGCGATGCGGTCAAAAAGGCGCTCTCTAAAGTCCTTCTCAATGTCCTTGCGGATGATGAAGACAACTCTGCCATAACCAGAATGAGCGGCATCATAGACACCGAAATCGAGCAGTGTCTCGTTATGCATTCCGACAGCATCAATCTGCTTGACTCCGCCATAGCGGCTTCCCATTCCGGCTGCCAATACCAAAAGTGTAGGTTTCATATAAGTGTTAAGCCTCCTGTTGTTTACTGAGTACTGTATCCATTTTAGCCGTATTCGCGGCAAAAAGATAGCTTTAGGACAGAGATTTCCCAAAATCTTGACAAAGAAGGAAATGAAGAAGCAATCGTGACGTAAAAAAGATTACGTAAAGTTCTTTTTCGTAAAGTATTTTCTTCTCATATAAGTATTTATTTGACAAATTCATACCAAAGGACTATTGTACATGGCATGAAAAGACAAACACTGAGAGCATATGCATTCATCCTGCCAGTCATGCTTCTGGCCATTGTGTTTGTCTACATGCCGTTCATCCAGTCTGTCGTTTCCTCTTTTTTCACTGTCCGCATGGACTCAAGCCTTGCAGGCTTTGCAGGAATGGAAAACTACAGAAAGCTCTTTGAAAATGAGATCTTCCATCAGAGCCTTTCAAATACCTTCTTTTTCATGGTTCTATTCGTCCCGCTGAACATCATCCTCATCATGGCAGCAGTCCTGCTGACTGAAAGAAAAAGCCGGTCGGGAAGCATTTTCGAGACAGTGTTCATGCTTCCGATGGCAGTCGGCATGAGCAGTGCAGCACTCATCTTCAAATACATGTTCCGCCCGTCAGTAGGCATCATCAACAGCATCCTGAATGTGGACATCCCATGGACAGACAACGCTTTTGCCGCGATGTTCTCAGTCGTCATGCTGGGTGTCTTTCTTGACTTCGGACTGGACTACATCCTGCTGCTTTCCGCAATGAGGAATCTGGACCGCTCCGTGCTTGAGGCCGCACAGATTGACGGAGCCGGAAAGTTCCGGCTGTTTGCCAGCATGAAGCTGCCCCTGATAAGCCCCACTCTCTTTTTCGTGCTCTTCATCTCCATCAAGGATGCACTTCTCATCTGTGCTCCAGTAATGGTGATGACCGAAGGAGGTCCGTTCCGCTCAACGCAGACAATTGTCTACTACTACTATATTGAGGCTTTCAAGAACAGCAACTACTCAGCTGCCTTTGCAATCAGCACAGTAGTCTTTGTCATCGCGACGGTCATAACAGTAATCAGCTTCCGCATTGACAGGAGGGTACATTATGAGAACTGAGCGCCATCCTGCAGGAATGCTGCTGTGTGTCATCTTCGCCTCTGTCATTCTCTTTCCTTTCCTCTATGCCGCTCTCGCATCCTTCTTCTCTGCAAGTGAGTTCGCTGTGATTCCGGCAAAGTTGCTGCCAGAGAACTGGGATTTCAGAAACTATCTGAAAATAGCCTCAAACCGCTATTTCCCTTCTTATATCGTCAATTCAATCATAACGGGGATATTATCCGCATCAATCAGGATGATTCTCGCCATCCTTGCATCCTACGCTTTCAGCTACTTCCGGTTTCCTGGAAGGAACTTGTGCTTCGCCTTTGTCATTCTGACACTTTTCATCCCGTCGGATCTTCTGCTTGCAGGGAATTACTTCACCATACAGAAGCTCGGATTAATCGACACATATGCAGGAATCATCGCGACAAGCCTTCTGCCGGCAAGCCAGATAATCATGCTCAGACAGTATTTCCTTTCCATTCCATCCTGTATACGGGACAGTGCCAGAATGGACGGTGCCGGAGACTTCTGCTATATCATCAGAATACTCGTGCCTGTTTCAAGAGCCATTCTTTCAACCTTTCTCCTGCAGAGCTTCGTCGCAATGTTCAACAGCTATCTGTGGCCGCTTCTTGTCACGAACCGTCCTGATATGAGAACCATACAGATTGGAATCACGATGCTTGGTTACGCAGAAAGTCTCAACTATGGCCCGGTATTCGCGGCAATCACCGTGATACTCATCCCGTTTGTGATTGCATTCATATTAATGAGGAAACGCATTATGTCAGCCCTCAGCCGGGGCTATATGTTCATGTAGACAGGAGGTAACCTATGAGAAAAACATCCTTGATTGCATTCATGCTTATGATTCCGCTTGCGCTTTTTGCCAGAGGGAGTGCTGAAGACGACGGTATCACCACCATCACATGGTGGCACAGCAACAGCGGAATAATTCAGGAAGCGACAGACGCTCTTGTGGAAAAGTTCAATGAGACCACAGGTGCAGAAAACGGAATCCGCGTCGATGCTGTCTATCAGGGGAGCGCGAATGACACTCTCACAAAGGTGAAGACCGTCATGCAGGCTGGAGACCTCAGCCAGCTTCCGGATCTCGTGCAGCTTGATGCCACCGGCGTTACGGACATGTCTACATACGGCAATGTCTATTTCATTGACGAGCTTGCCGCCGACCAGGGTGAAGACCTTTCTTTCATGCTTGAACATGCTCTTGAAAGCATGCGCTATAAAGGTAAAATCATAGCCCTTCCTTTCAACGCATCTACAATCCTCTTCTATTATAATAAGACTGCATTTGAAGAAGCCGGCTTTGATGCACCACAGACCCTTGATGAGCTGACTGAAATGGCTAAGGTACTGACACAGCGGGACAAGGACGGGAAAGTCACGAGATACACGATTGCCAGTGTTCCGACCACTTACGAGCTTTGCGCATTCATCGGGATGCAGCATGGCCTGAGCTATATCACTGACATGTCAAACGGGCATGACGGCACCCCGACAAAGACAGTATTCCGGCAAGAAGGCACACTGAAGGCCTTTCTGGAGAAATGGAGAGCGCTATATGAAACAGGAGGGCTGAGCAACCTGACAAGCGGAGTCAGCGCCCAGTTTGCAGCAGGCCAGACGCTGAGCATGCTTGCAAGCACGAGCAATCTTACAAGCGTGCTTGAGGCTGTTGACGGCCGTTTTGAAGTCGGAGTGGCACCTCTGATGAAAGTCAACGAGGAGGCAACCGGAGGTGTCAATCTCGGAGGAGGAGCCCTCTTCACCTTCCACAGCACTCCGGAAAAGGAAAGCGCAGTATGGACTTTCATGAAATTCCTCACCAGTGCTGAAAGCCAGCTTGAGTGGCATATCGCAACAGGCTACCTGCCGGTGAACAGACATACATATGAGATGGAGGAATACAAGGCTCACTGTAAGGAGAATCCGCTCTTTCAGGTGGCCAGCGACCAGCTCCTGGCATCCAATCCTGATGTCACTGGACTCTGGATTCCCAATGCCTATGATGTCTACTACTCCTTCCAGTCGAATATAAGGGCAATGCTTGAAGAGAACATTGACATCGATGAGACTGTAAACAGAATGGCAGATGAGATTGACGGGTACCTTGATGAATTCAACAGACAGAACAGCAACAAGCACTAACCTCATATCGTTCACACGCTCAGGGGAAAAAAGGAAGATGAAAGACATCATTCCTACCCTTGCGGCGGCCGGGTACAGGAATCTGGATCTCAACTTCTGTGAAATGATGAATCCAGATCCCTCCATTGACCGCTCTTATATCAGAGTACTGGAAGAGCTGAGGAAAGTTTACTCTCTTGAGTACGTCCAGTCTCATGTTCCCTACCCGAGAGACTACCTTTCACTCACACAGGAAAAGAAGAGATATTTCGATACACTGATTGAAGATGCAATTCGTTACTCACTCTTACTTAATGTCAGGACAGTAGTGATTCATCCAATAAAGGGCACTGTTGATGATAATGTGGAATATCTTTCACGTTTTCTTCATCTCTTTGAAGGTACGCAAAGCTTTCTTGCCGTAGAGAACATGGAAAGCGAGGAGGAAATCTCAACAAGCGGGCAGCTGATTGAAATCATCAGCAGGATTGGCAGCAGCCATCTTGCTGCCTGTCTTGACACAGGACACGCCCACATAAGAGGGCTGGACATTCCTTCTGAAATCAGAGCATACGGCAGTCTGCTGAAAGCAACCCATATAGCGGATAACAGAGGAAAGTATGATGAGCATTTCCTGCCCTTTTTCGGCAATATCGAGTGGGAAAATGTGATGAGAGCATTCAGAGAAATCTCTTATACAGGCTATTTCACTTACGAATGCATGTTCTTCACACGCTACCTGCCGCGTGAGATGGAAGGGGACGTACTCAGACTCTCACGCAAGATTGCGTCTTTTCTTATCAGTCTTGAGTAAAAGAACAGCTTTCACGGAATGTGCAATCCTTGCATAAAGAGCCAGGGCAATCCTTGAACGAGCCTGCCGTCATCTCCAGCTGTTTGATATGCCATTCCAGTGTGCTGATATTCTCCTTGAGAGACTCAAGGCGTCTTCTTGCATCGTCAAGTTTCTGCCTGTAGTTCTCAAGCAGAACCGCACGACGCTTTTCGCCGCTTTCATCCTCATCGCCCAGGTTTATTATTCTCTTAATCTCATCCAGAGAAAAGGAAAGCGCCTTCAGCTCCATGATTCTTTTCAGATAAATAAGGTCACTGTCACTGTACAGTCTCTGACCGCCCTGCGTCTTCGTCTTTGTCTTGAGAAGTCCCAGCTCATCATAATAGCGGATTGTGCGCTCTGTGAGTCCAGAGAGCTTTGAAAGCTGCCCTATTCTGTACCTTTTGTGATTCATCAGGACAAGCATAGAGGATTTTTGCTCATTTTTGAAGCTGATTGTGTATATGTCAGTATGAGATACGAAGACAACAGAACCATATGGATGAGCATCAGGGATGTGAGTCTTGAAGACAGACCACGGGAAAAACTGGAAAAAAAGGGGGCTGAAAGCCTGAGCGACCTGGAGCTTCTCATGCTCCTGCTGTCCTCCGGAAACGGAGAAAGGAATGTAAGCGAGGTGTCAAACGAACTTCTTGACATCCTGGACAGAAACGAAGATCCGGATCTTGCCACTTTGTGCGCGGTAAAAGGAATGGGTAAAGCCAAAAGCTCTCTTGTGCTTGCAGCCCTTGAGCTGGGACGCAGAAGACGCAGGAAGTTTGGAATCGGTGCGACAATATCCTCTCCTGGAGACATTTACCGTGAAGTCCGGCATTACAGCACCCGCTGTCAGGAACAGTTCATCGTCCTTGTCCTCAATGGTGCTCATGAGGTCATAAACACCTTTGTTGCGACAATAGGACTTGTTAACAAGACACTTGTACATCCCAGAGAAGTTTTTTCCGATGCGATTGCACGCAGGGCCACCGCAATAGCTCTTGCCCACAATCATCCTTCAGGAACGCTTGAGCCATCTGATGACGACATCAGCGTGACAGATCGTATTCGAAAAAGCGGAGACATACTTGGAATAAAGGTGCTTGACCACATCATCTTCACGGACAGAGGCTACTACTCTTTTCTGGAGCATGGACTTTTGTAAACTACATTTACAACAAATTATAATTATTTTATAATTAAGCAGAACAGATGAATAATGTCATCTCATTTTCATGGGATACAGGCAAAAACCGTATAAACAAACGAAAGCATTCTGTATCATTCGAAGAAGCATTAACAGTATTTTATGACGAGGAGGCACTACTTATATCAGATGATGAGCATTCTGTTGAAGAAGACCGGTTTGTGTTAATCGGAATGAGTAACATGTTCCGTATTCTAGTTGTCTGTCATTGCTACAGGCATGAAGATGAGGAAATCAGAATCATATCAGCACGAAGGGCTAATAGCAAAGAAAGAAAGCAATACGAAAATCTGTCAAAAAGGAGATGGAAATGAAAGAAAGTTACGATTTCAGCAAAGGCATCAAGAATCCTTATGTAAAAAAACTCAAGAAGCAGATAACCATACGCATCGATGCAGATGCTATAGAATACTTCAAAGAACAGGCAACAGAAGTCGGTATATCCTATCAGAATCTTATCAATCTCTATCTAAGAGATTGTACTGAAAAGAAAAGAAAACTGTCATTTTCATGGGAATAATTGACTTACAAACAAAGAATATAAAACCGCTCATATTTAAGTAATTATATACAGTTCCGTTATAGGAATCATAATTCAATTAAGTTTTACACCAAGCAAGTCAGAAAGTTGAATCAGCTGGCCCAGACTGACTTTCAGCCCCTTTAGTTCAGGAAACCCCTGACTCAGCATGATTCCGTCAAGAGTACTCTGGCAAAGGTCTGCACTGGCAAGCATTGTCTGTATCAGGACAGCGCGTGTGAGATCACAGCTACGGATGCTCAGAGTGGTTGTTTTCAGATACGACAGGTCGCTTTCACTCATATTGCACTCAAGAAACGACGTATCTTTAATCTCAGACTTCCAGAATGAAGCATATTGAAGATTACAAGTGCTGAAAGAAGTTTTCCTGATTCTGCATTCCTGCAATGAAACACCTTTCATAACACATGATGAAAAAGTGCATCTGGAGAAATGAGCATGAGTGAAATCTGTATTGCTCAGATTGCAGTCAGAAAAACGACAGTCATTGAAAGAAAAGGATGCGAAAGACAGAAAGGAGAAGTCACAACGGCTGAAAGCACAGCCGCTTAAGACGTAAGAGCCATCAGGCTGTAAGAACCGGCAGTCCGAAAACTGCTGGTCATCAGTATCTTCTGGAATCTGGCATGTTTCCATCAGCGGGAATGGCGGCCTTTGAGCACATCCACAACCTCGGCAAGCTTCGTATCTTTCTGTGCAAGCAGGACAAGGAAATGATAAACCAGATCCGCAGCCTCTCCGAGGAACAGCTCCTTGTCGTCATCCTTGCTTGCGATGACAAGCTCCACAGCCTCTTCTCCGACCTTCTGGGCAATCTTGTTAAGTCCGCGGCTGAAAAGATGGTTTGTGTAGCTTCCTTCCTGAGGATTGTTTCTCCTGTCAGCAATGACATCCTCAAGATAGACAAGGAATTCGGTGCTGGTCATCTCGCCCGGCTCATTTTCCTCATTGAAACATGTGTCAGCGCCGGTATGGCAGACAGGGCCGGAAGGAATTGCTTTTACGAGAAGGGTGTCGTTGTCACAGTCTGTGAGTATTTCCCTGACCTGAAGGAAGTTTCCACTTGTCTCTCCCTTTGTCCATATGCGTCCGCGGGAACGGGACCAGAAGGTGGCAAGACCTCTGTCGAGTGTAAGCTTGTAAGCTTCCTCGTTCATATAGCCAAGCATCAGCACTCTGTGTGTGACCGCATCCTGTACGATTGCAGGGACAAGTCCGTCTCCCTTCTTAAAATCTATTGCCATTTCCTTTCCTCAATTATTTCATAACCTAACAGTAATTGAATGTTTTTGTAAATAGGTTTTGAGCTCAGGAATACCAATCTCATGATAGTGGAACACAGAAGCGGCAAGAGCCGCTGATGCATCAACTTCAGGAACAAAGACATCAAGAAAATCCTGCATGCAGCCGGCACCGCCTGAGGCGATTACAGGAACGGACAGGCTCCGGCTCATAAGCGCAGTTATTTTCCTGTCAAAGCCTTTCTTCGTACCATCAGCATCCATGCTTGTAAGCAGAATCTCCCCGCATCCCAGACTCTCTGCTTCTAAAGCCCATTCAAGGGCATCAAGACCTGCAGGAGTACGTCCTCCGTCTATGACAACCTCATAACCGGAAGAAAAAGCAGGATTCCTTTTCACATCAACCGCCACAACCATGCACTGGGATCCGAATCGTGAAGCAGACTGGCTAATCAAGGCCTTGTTACGCACCGCCTGACTGTTAATTGAGACCTTGTCAGCACCACTTGAGAGTATGGCCTGAACGTCATCAAGTGTCCTGATGCCGCCTCCGACAGTGAATGGGATATTGATGTTCTCTGCAATCCTCCTGACCAGGCTGCCAAGCGGTTCTCGGCGTTCCACTGTCGCCGTGATATCGAGAAAAACCAGCTCATCCGCACCTTCAGCACAGTAGCGAACAGCGTTCTCAACCGGGTCACCGGCATCCTTGAGAGAAAGAAAGTTTATTCCTTTCACAGTACGTCCATTCTTTATATCAAGACAGGGAATTATCCTTTTTGCGAGCATTCCTGCACCTCCCTGAGAGAACTCAGACTGACGGCACCCTCATAGTAAGCCTTACCAACTATTGCACCGTAAAGCCCCATTCTGGAAAGAGTTACCAAGTCGTCAACACCCCTTATCCCGCCAGAAGCAATCAGTTTTATGTCTGCACATGAGAGAATCTTCTCATACAGTTCAAAGCCCGGTCCGGCCATCATTCCGTCTTTTGCTATGTCTGTTGATATGCAGTACCTGACACCAAGCGGGAGGTATGAGCGGATAAAAGAGACCACATCAGTCGTGCTTGCCTCGCTCCAGCCGCCTGTTGCAACAAATCCGTTCCTACAGTCAGCACCCAGTATTATTCTCTCCTTGTATTTCTGAATCCACCTGACAGCCTCCTGAGGCTTCTTCACCGCAGCAGAGCCGCATGTGACAAAGGAAGCACCGGCGCTGAAAGCGGCATCCAGAGCCTCAAGGGTGTACATTCCTCCGCCGTAATCAATGGTGAGGGAGGTTTTTGAGGCTATCGCCTCCAGAATCTTCAGGTTTCTCGGCTCCTTGGCCCTGGCACCCTCAAGATCCACGAGATGAAGCCGTGTGAGTCCTGCATCCTCAAACTTTCTGGCAGTATCGAGGGGACTTGTATCATAGACAGACTGGCGGCTGTAATCGCCTTCACACAGCCGGACACATTTTCCTTCAATCACATCAATCGCCGGAATGACAAACATCCTTTCACACCTCCAGCTTCAGAAAATTGGCAAGCAGCCTCTCACCGGCACTTCCGCTTTTCTCCGGATGGAACTGGACTCCGAAGAAATTGTCATTTGCGATTGCGGCAGAATATTCAAAACCATAGTATTCCGCCTTAGCCGCAGTACACCCGGCAAGAGGAACATAATACGAATGGTCGAAGAAGAACCAGCTGCCATCTTCAATTCCCTCAAAAAGAGGACAGGATGCACCGTAAACACGGTTCCATCCGATCTGGGGAATCTTCTTGCATACTCCTTTGTCAAAAAGCCGTACATCCGCAGGAAGGATGGAAAGCATTTCCGTGTGACCTTCCTCACTGTGAGAACACAAAAGCTGCATGCCAAGACAGATTCCAAGAAAAGGCTTTTTCACCTGCCTGATGATATCTTCAAGGCCACGCTTCTTAATTTCCTGCATTGCAGAAGAAGCATAGCCGACACCAGGAAAGACAACCCTGTCAGCAGCCAGAATCGTTCTGGCATCATCGGTCAGCACAATCTCTTCACCCAGTCTGCGGAAAGCCGCCATCACTGAAAAAACATTACCGGCATTGTAATCAATCAAAGCGGTCATTCAAGAACCCCCTTTGTGGATACAACTGATGAAGAGCCGGGAATACGCTTTACGGCTGTGCGCATCGCCCGTGCGAATGCCTTGAAAAGAGCCTCAGCCTGATGATGGCTGTTACCTTCGCTCACACTCATGTAGAGGTTGCATCCTGCGGCATCGCAGAAGGACTTGAAGAAATGTCTGATCATCTCCGTCGGGAAAGTTCCGATGTCCTGACGCGTGAAATTCACATCAAAAACAAGCTCAGGACGGCCTGAAAAATCTATCGACACCTCACTGTGAACATCATCCATGCAAAGAAGTTCAAAGCCATACCTGTTTATGCCGCGCTTATCTCCAAGGGCATCCCTCACGGCCTTGCCCAGAGCCAGAGCGGAATCTTCAACGCTGTGATGGACATCTATCCACAAATCGCCTGTCACCTGCGCGTCAATATTGAACATTGAGTGTCTGACAACCTGGGCAAGCATGTGGTCGAAGAATCCAATCCCTGTAGAGACAGCACCTTCGCCTGTACCGTCAATATCGATATCAAGAATGATTGAAGTCTCTTTTGTAATCCTCTCAACATGAGCCTTGCGGTGAGCCTTCACATCACCACAGGTGAGAAAGGCCGCGATTTCAAGCCAGGAATCCGTCTCAAGTGCGACGTTCTCACGTCCGCTCTTCTCATCATGAAGCCATATGCCCTTTGCCCCCAGATTGTCAGCAAGCTTCATATCCGTCTCTCTGTCCCCGATCATGAAGGAATGCTCAAGGTCCCAGTCTCCATTCATATAATCCTCAAGCATGGCTGTGGAAGGCTTACGGCCCGGACACCCGTCTTCGGGGAGAGAATAATCAATGCGTATGTCATCGAAAACGACATCTTCGCCACGCAATGTGTCAAGGATGCGCTGATGAGGAATGAGAAAATCATCAAGAGGGAATGACGGAGTGTTTACTCCGTCCTGGTTTGACACCATGACAAACTCAAAATCTGTCTTCTGTCTTATTTCACACAGTGCCTGCATCACATGCGGGATGAAACGCATCTTCTCGAGGCTGTCGACCTGACACTCCTCGACTATCACGCCATCACGGTCGATGAAAAGCACTCTTTTCTTTTTTCCTTTCATCAAAGAATCTCCTCAAGAGAGCTTACCAGTTCATCGCACTCGGCTTGAGAACCTACTGTGATTCTCAGACAGCCGTCACAGTGAAGCTGGCTGCTTCTGTCGCGTACTACAACACCCTTTTTCTTAAGCTCATTGTACACATGAACAGGATCATCGAAACGGACAAGGAAGAAGTTGGCATCGCTGTCAAAGACCTCCCTGACGCCGTCAAGTTTTCTCAGCCTGTCCATAAGAAGCTTCCGGTTTCTCTTAATCTCTGCTATGCGCCTTTTACAGCCTTCAACGTCCTCGAGAGCCCTGACTGCGACAGATGATGTGAGAAGTGAGACATTGTAAGGGTATTTCACATCATAGGCTTTCTGTGCAATCTCGCTTCCTGCAGCCATGAAGCCGCAGCGCGCACCGGCAAGAGCCCAGGCTTTTGACAGAGTGCGCAGTACCACAAGGCGCTCATTGGCCATGATATCATCTGCTGTGAAGGCGCCTTCCACGGCAAAGTCCGCATAAGCCTGATCCACGACTGTGATGCCGGGATTGAAAGCCGCCACATCAAGGATGCTCTTACGGTCAATCAGATTGCCGCTGGGATTATTCGGAGAGCAGAAAAAAACAAGCTTCGGGCTGAAACGCCTGACTGCATCGCAGGCGGCATCCACATTCAGGGAAAAGTCCTCATTCAGCGGACAGGTGACAACCTTCACGTCATTGATTGAAGCAAGGACAGAATACTCTCCATAAGTCGGGGGAAAGACCAACACGCAGTCTTTGCCTGGATTGCAGAAAATACGTATCAGCAAGTCGATAAGCTCATCAGAGCCGTTGCCTGCGACAAGCATGTGGGCAGGAAATCCGGAGACACGGCTGAAAGCCTGTCTGAGTTCAAGACTTGCAGAATCAGGATACCTGTTGATGCCGTCCCAGCCTGTAAGAGGGGCATAGTTCTCATTCGCATCCAGATAGACACGCATGCCGCCGCCCGCCTCATCACGAGCGCACTTATAAGGCTCCAGATTCCTGATATTCTCCCTCATCAAAGAAACAACGCTCATGCAAGCCTCACTTTTACAGCCATGCTGTGAGCCATCAGGTTCTCTGCTTCCGCCATTGCAGTGACACAAGAAGCAAGCCCCTCAAGGCCGGCCTTCGTCAGTTTCTGAACAGTAATCTTCTTGATAAAGCTGTCAACAGAAACACCTCCTGTACTGTGAGCCCAGCCAGAAGTCGGCAGTGTGTGGTTTGTTCCAGAAGCATAATCTCCGGCACTCTCGGGAGAATAAGGGCCGAGGAAGATGGATCCGGCGCTCTCCACCCCCTTTTCCAGCTCATCACAGTCTTCTGTGTTTATTATCAAATGCTCAGGAGCATAGAGGTTCACAAGCTCAAGCAGGCGTTCGCTGCTGTAGACGGCAAGAGATGCCGAATGTGAAAGACTGGGAATCAGGTATTCCCTGCGACCCAAGCGCTCAAGCTCTTCATCGATAGCCGTTTCAACCCTGTCATGAATCTCTTTTGCTTCATTCTTACCACAAGCCCTCACAATGAGGATGACCTGACTGTCCGGACCATGTTCAGCCTGACTCAGCAAATCGGATGCGACAAATCGAGGCGAGGAAGAGGCATCACAGACGACCATGACCTCACTAGGGCCGGCCTGCATGTCGATTGCACAGGTATCAGAAACCATGCTTTTCGCATATGTCACATACCTGTTCCCGGGCCCGAAAATCTTGTCGACAGGCTCAATGCTCTGCGTACCGTAAGCCATGGCTGCAATTGCCTGAGCCCCGCCCAGTTTGTAGACGGTGTCAACACCGCATACTCTTGCCGCATAAAGCACTGCAGGATTCACCCTGCCACCCTTTGCCGGGGTACAGAGGCATATGCTCCTGCATCCGGCAATTCTGGCAGGAAGAGCAAGCATAAGCACTGTCGAGAAAAGAGGAGCGGTGCCTCCTGGGATATATAAGCCTACACGTCTGATTGGAACGACCTTGCGTGAACAGACAACACCCGGGGCCGTTGTGACAACCTCAGGGGATGGAAGCTGGGCTCTGTGGAAGGCTTCAATATTGCCTGCAGCCTGCCTTATGGCCGCCTTGAGCTCAGGGCTGACAAGCTCTTCAGCCTCATCGTATTCCTTTTCTGAAACCTGGAATTCATCAAGACGGCAGCCGTCAAAACGTTCTCCGGCCTCCCTGAGAGCATCATCACCGCGCCTCTTCACATCTTCGATAATCGCACGGACAGAGGCTTTCACACCCTCATCATCGCCAAGTCTCCTGTCAAAAAGCCCTGCGACAGTGGCATTATCAGGATTGTCATAAAACTTGAGATACACCTGCCAACCCCCTTTTTCTCAGTCTGACATCTTTTCAATAGGCATGACAAGGATACCCTCTGCCCCAAGAGCCTTCAAATCCTCAAAAACAGACCAGAAACGGTCCTCGCTCACGACGGACTGGACAGACAGCCAGTCCTTGTCAAGCAACGGAGTAACGGTAGGGCTCTTCATACCGCCAATGATTTCAGCCGCATCATCAAGCCTGTCACATGGCAGGTTGAAAAGTATGTACTTCTTCTTTCTTGCATTGTTGACCGTGTCCATCCTGACAAGCAGACGCTCGAGGATTCCGTAGCGCTGTGCATCACTTGAGAAATCACGGCGGCTGACCATCACGGCAGAAGTGAAATAAATCTGGTCGACTTCCTTCAATCCGTTCATCTTCAGTGTCGTTCCGGTGCTCACAAGATCACAGATACAGTCAGCAATTCCGACAGCTGGCGTAATCTCAACGCTGCCTGCGACTGTCACAAGAGAGGCTTTCACGCCATTTTTCTCCAATATAGTGGACAGAATCCTGGGATAGCTTGTCGCAATCCTTTTTCCTTCCAGAGACTTGAGCGATTCATACTCAAAGCCCTGAGGCACTGCGATAGAAAGACGGCATGATGCGAATCCCAGATCCCTGACCACCTCAAGGTCGAAACCGGACTCATCCAGCTCGTTGCGCCCTACGATGCCGATATCAGCGACATTGTCATAAACATAGGTAGGGATATCATCATCGCGCACAAAAAGGAACTCTATCGGAAAGTTTGATGCCACCTCCCTCAGAACTCTCGAGTCGGTGCTGAAATCGATGCCGCAGCTGCGGATGATCTCAAGGCTTTTTTCCGACAGCCTCCCACTTTTCTGAATTGCGATTCTGAGTCTTTTCTCCATTCTTCACCTCCCTGAAGAAAAAATAATCCCCCGCAGCGATGACGGGGGATTCCACATAGCAGAAACATGTCATGCCACATCCAGTCAGTTCAGCTGATGATGGTGATGGTTTCTGCTCATATTCTCATTTCTCCTGCCAATGATTCTCTCTTACCCAGCAGACCTTAGTCAATATTATTTGAACCCGCGTGTGTTATTTTTTGTCATCATCGGTCCACCTCCCCCCATCGAAGTTTTCATTGCGGGAAGCGGCGATAACCCTGATTCCAAGGAAAATCATGAAAAGAGATGCAATAATCATGATGATGCCGGCAACTGTCATGAGAGCGTTGCTGATCATCACGGGAAACAGGAACATAATCACAGACAGCACGAAGGAGATGATGCAGGAAGAAAGCACGCTGTAACCTGTGAAACCGAGCTTCCTGAGATACAGCATCTGGAAAAGCTGGATGATAGAAGAGAAAAGAAGCCAGATTGCGATAAGCCATACTGCCCATGAAGCAACACGGGCTCCAGGTGACGTGGCGGCGAAATAGATGACAATCAGGCCGACGATGAGGCTTATGAGGATGCGGACTGTGTTGAAGGCAAAGACTGTACGCATCTTTCTCAGCTTCCATGAAAGGACGAGCGAATAAAGAGCCTCAAGCACCGTGTAGGCACCGAATGCGATGACAGCGACTTTCACCACTGCTGAAGGATTGACCATGAAGAATATTCCAGTGAGAAGTACCAGAACCCCGCTGAAGAACCATTGCCATTGTGCTTTCATTTTCTTTCCCCTGTTGCAAGCAGCTCTTCTTTCCTCTAGAGTGAGACCATGAAAAGCTACAGATATCTTCTTATAGATGCCGACGGCACCTTTCTCGACTTCAATTCAACGGAAAAGACAGCCGTAAAGCTCCTTTTCAGCCGTTTTGACATTCCATATACAGAAAAGAACCTTCACTCATATCATAATGCAAACAGCCAGTGCTGGAAAGATTTTGAATCGGGCCTGATTTCAATGGAGACTCTGAAAACAAGAAGATTTTCACTTTTCTTTGAATCTGAAGGCATAAAGGCAGACCCCTGTGAAGCAGGACTTGAGTACATCAGACTGCTTGGCGAACATCCCTTCTGGATGCCCGGAGCCCATGATTTTCTCTCAAGGCTGAAGGAAAAGCACACGCTTGCAGTCATAACAAACGGCATTGCACGCGTCCAGAGAGAGCGTCTTGAAAGACTTGATGCCATGAAGTATTTCGACTATGTGATTATCAGCGAGGAAGCCGGCTGCCAGAAGCCTTCAAAGGCATTCTTCGATTACACTCTCAGGACAATCGGAGCCGCTAAGGATGAGTGCCTCGTCATCGGAGACAGCCTGTCATCCGATATAAAAGGGGGAATAGACAGCGGCATTGACACCTGCTATCTGCACATAGGAAAGGAAAGAAGCGACAACGGGAAAATCACGTTTCAGGCGGAAGATTACAGCCAGATACTGTCAGTTATTGACGCTGACCAGCTCGATGTCGAAAATAAGTAACTGATTCGGCCCGATATTCCCCTTTCCATATGCGCCATAAGCAAGATCCGGGTGAATCCAAGCCCTGACACGCTCACCTTCTCTCATATTGCACACAACCTCTCTGAAACCCGGTATCGTGCCTGAAAGGAGAATCTGGGCATTCTGATGAGTATCCGCGCCGCTGTCAGTAGAATTGAGGGTCACAAGTGAGTAATTCACTGTCACAAGGGAATCAGATACAGGCTGCTTTCCTCCTTCATCGCCCTGACGCAGCACTTCATACTGCACTTTGCCGTCAGCAAGGCTAATGACGTCCGAGCGCCGGCTGTTAGCACTCAGGTAGGACTCAGCCTCTTCCAGATTGCTGTCAGCAGTCTGTTTGAACATATCTTCCGCCTGCTGGTATACGAAGGTCTGGAACTGCCTGAGGATGTCAGCCATTTCCTCATCAGAGAATGCCGGAGTGGATGAATTGTAGTCATCAGATCCTTGTGATATGTATGCGGTATCCAGATTGTCAAAAGTCTCATCCAGCGCAGCTGTCATCTGGTAGCCGAAAACATAGGCGAATCTGTCTTCAAGAGAAACAGGCAGACTCTCAGAGTCATTCGTGTTATTGGCGCTCTTTGCCGCCTGCACACTGACAGGTGTGTCATCGCCCTGCCTCTGAGAACAGGAGAAGAGCAGAAAGCAAGAAAGAAAAATCAGCAGACACGTCACTCTACGCACTTTTTCCAACCCTCTTCTCTCTCCCGTGTTTTAATATATCAAAGAGAAAAGCAGGCGTCAAAAGGAATGTCACGAGCCTTCTCAAAGTGCCGTCCTGATGCATCAATCATGCAGAAAGCAGGAAAAGAATCCACCGTAAGCTCAAGCAGGGCCTCTGGGCCAAGCTCCGGGAATGCAACAACACGGCTGGAAAGAATGCACTGCGAATAAAGCGCGCCACAGCCGCCATAGGCATAGAGGTACACAGCATGCCACTTTCTGCAGGCCTCACTCACCTCAGCGCTCCGCGGCCCCTTGCCGACCATCAGGCGCAGTCCACGTTCAATCAGTAGAGGGCTGTATGGATCCATCCGGGCAGATGTTGTCGGTCCTGCAGCACCGATGACACAGCCTTCCGGTGCCGGACTCGGGCCCATGTAGTAAATTCCCTGACCGGTGAAACTGAAAGGAAGCTTCTCTCCCTTTGCAATTGCTTCAGCAAGCCTTTTATGCACCTGATCACGTCCTACATAGAGCTTTCCATAAAGAAGCACCTCATCGCCGGCTTCAAGGCTCAAAAGCGCATCCTCATCATAAGGAAGCCGAAGTTCTTTCACAGTTCATCCCCCCTGATTGCGATATGAGCCTTCCTGTCAGCCCAGCAGTTGACGCTTAGCGCGACCGGCAGTCCCGCTATATGAGTCGGGAAAGTCTCGATTGCCACAGAAAGGCAGCTGAAGACTCCTCCCAAGCCGCCCGGCCCGATATCAAGAGCGTTTATTCTTCTGAAAAGCTCCTTCTCAAGTCCTGCATAGCGCTCATCAGGATGGCTTTTCCCCGCCTGTCTCAGCAGTGCCTTCTTGCTCAGCAGGGCAGCCTTATCCATTGTTCCCCCGATTCCCACTCCGAGAAACATCGGAGGACAGGGTTTTCCTCCAGCCTGAGAAACCATATCCACAACCGCATCAATCACCCCGTCTTCCCCGTCAGTCGGACGCAGCATGCGCACCTGTGAGCAGTTCTCGCTTCCAAAGCCCTTGAGCAGGAAATCAATCTCAAGCTCATCTGATGTGTTCATTTCCCAGTGAATCACCACGGGCAGATTTGTATTCGTGTTCTGCCTTGAGAACACAGGCTCGGCGACAACACTTCTGCGGTAGAAAGCACTCTCTGCTGCCGCCAGAGCGCCTTCATTGACGGCTTTCTCAATCATGCTTACATCAACACATCTTCCAGCCGGGAGCCGGACAAGACACCAGAACATGCCGCAGTCCTGACACAGCGGCACCGATGAGGCACGGGCCTTGTCAATATTGAGGATGATATTCTTCAGGACAGTCCTGCCGTATGGACTGACCTCTTTCTCATAAGCTTTCCTTATAAGGCTCTCGCAGTCCGGCGGAAGTATTCTTACGGCTTTCTCAAGCTCGCTGCGGATTCTCAAGGCAAGATTCATATGAAGGATTATATCATGAGAGGCATCCCTGAGTCCAAGAACGTGCCTCCATATATGAGTCAATCATCTCAAGGATGTCACGCTTGTCCGGATAATGACGGGGATAAACAAGACGCGCTCTTGTCATCTCCGTAAGCAGACGCTCGACAATGATATTCCAGTCCAGATAGGCAAGCAGCAGGGCCGTTGTCTCGACATGACGGCGGATGGACCATCCGGCATAACAGCCATAGCGGGTATAGTCATCAAGAAGCCTTGTACCACGTGTCAGGCAGAGGTTGTGGATTTTCACGGCATCACTTCCTGAATCATTCACAAGCTTTATCGTATCAAGCATGTCTTCCCTGCTCTCAATGAAAGGCAGCATCATGACATGGGTGCAGACCTTTATGCCGGCATCCTTGAGACGGGCATGGGCATCAGTGAAGCACTTCACGTCATGACCACGGTTAAGGACCTCAAGCGTGCTGTCACTGGCACTCTGGAGCCCGAGCTCCACCCATACATCACGTTCTTCAGTCCTGTATGATGCCAGCAAAGCGACCACATCATCACAGAGAAGATCAGGACGCGTCGAGACTATCAGGCTGACAAAGGGGTACTGTGCGAGTGCTTCGTCATAAAGCTTTCTGAGAACAGGAAGAGGTGCATAAGTGTTGCTCCATGACTGAAAATAAAGCATCGCAAGCCGGCTTTTGTAACGCCGGCGTATGTACCTCAGCCCACTGTCAATCTGCGTCTTTATATCCTCACAGCGGCCAAGAAGGAGCGCAGAGGATGAAGCCTTGCCCTTCTCTTCCACACGCAGATGCACTGCACTGGCACCGGTGCCGTCGCAGTAGATACAGCCGCCACTTCCGTCACTTCTTCTGTTGGGACAGGACAAGCCGGCATCAACGCTCACACGATAAACCGGAGCGCCGTATTTTTCTTTCAGATACCCGGAATAGGTGTTCCAGTGCCTTGTCATCTCAATGTGATTGCAATGGCAGTACTGCCTGTGTAGGAAACCATGACGGAAACGGAAATATCACCGAAATCCGACAGATAGCCGGCAGAAAGCATTCCGCCTGCCTCAAAACCATCGATGGAAGAGAAAGGAAGCTGAGACTTCTTCAATACGGAAAGCGTGTTTATGTCATCCCTGTCAAGCGCCTGGGCAAAGAAGCCGGCACTGATGTAGAAACCGTTGCTGCGGGGAAACAGGTAATGCTTGTAGGAAAGTGAGGTGAACACATAGTCCTGGCTTATTTGACCGAACGGGTCGATACGGTAACTTCTCAGGAGCTCGAAAGGCCCGGTAGAGGAGAACGCGCTGACATTCCAGTCAATGAAACCGGAGCTGCTGTCAGTCACCTTGAAACTGCCGGAAAGGTCCGCCCTGAGCTCCCACCCCCAGCTGCCGGAGAAAAGCAGTGACGCCTCTATGGCAAAGTCGACTCCGGTCTCCTGCACGCTTTCAAGATGGCTGCCGTCAAAATGATAGCTCAGGCTCAGATCTGCCAGATTGTGAATCTGCCTGTCCCAGATTCTGCTGTTCTCAAGCCTGACATGCCTGCCGCTTTGAGCCTGTGCAAGATAGTAGAAATCGTATGAGAGGCTCAAATCCAGCCTGTGGCTGATGCCATACAGGAACACAAGATCAAGATGCCCGCCCGCATTCCAGTCACGTGTAACGTAACGGTTCACGTAATTTCTATCTGAAATCGCGCTGAAGCCGCCGAAAGCACCATGCAATCCGGCCTCAAAGGCCCATGAGGGAGACATGAAGAAAAGCGCTGTCAGGGAAAGCATGTTGTTCTGTCCCAGTTTCAGTGCCGGCGTGAGAAGAATCTGGTCAAGCCAGAAATCGAATGAAAGCGACAGATCCGGATTGAGGATGAATTTGAACTCATCCTCATCGCTGTTGTAATAGCTGAGCAGACCTCCTGTCAGGCCCAGATTGAAGGAAGAGGTCGCATTCGTATAGTCACGGGAAGACACCTGGATGATGCCGTCACAGAACTTGTATGTCACGCTGAGCTTGTTGGAAAGCTTTCTCACTATCGACAAAAGCCGTGAGATTTCCCGGACTGCCTCTTCATCATAAGGCTTTCCGACAAGAGAGGAGAAACGGTTCTGGAAGCGTGCAAGCTCAGGAGGGAAAGAAAAGCCTTCAATCAAGGCAGGCTCATAGGAAAAATAGCTTCGTACATCCTCATCTGAAACCCCACAGGCTTTCTCAATCTCATCAAAAAGCTCCTGATTGTACTCAACGAACTGACGCCCGGCCTCAAGCACCTGATCAATGCCTCCGAAATCGACGACTCCCGTCTGGGAGGTGTCGGGAATAAGCAGGAAGGTCGCATCGTCGTACTGTGAGCGGCTCTTGATCTGTCCGACAAGCAGAAGGTACTGGTTGAGTGAACCTGAAAGCGTGTCAATGATATCGCTGTCAGCTGCCGCGCTCCTGACGCTCTCGTTCACATCAACCGCAATGACTATATCCGCCCCCATCCAGCGGGCTATGTCAACCGGCAGGTTGTTATATACACCTCCGTCGACTACATAGGTGCCGTCATCAAGTTCAACAACAGGGAAGACAAAGGGCATTGCCATAGTCGCCCTGAGCGCCTCATAGATGGAACCTGAGTTGAAGACAAGCCCGTCTCCGGTTCTGTAATCCGTTCCGATACAGCGGAACGGAATCGGGAAATCATCGAAATCATCAACAGGCTCCACGCGGCAGAATGCCTCATGTATGATTCTGTTGATCTGCTCATCATCAAGCAGCGCGCCGGTAGTACCAAGCCCGCTGTCGGAAAAACCGATGGAAATGTTCCTGTCGTAGTATTCGTTGTAAGGTTTCCCGACTACAGAAGGCGCCTGCTGGGAAAGGTTGAACACGGCACTGACAAAGTCCGTATCATCAATCAGGTGGTACATGTCCTGCGCACTGTATCCTGCACTGTAAAGGCCTCCGACAAGTCCGCCCATGCTCGAGCCGATTACGATGTCGGGGACAATCCCCCTTCTCTCAAGCTCCTCGATAATCGGCACATGAGCAAAGCCTCTTGCCCCGCCACCGCTGAGCACGAGGGCGACGCGGTTGCCGGCGGTAAGAAAAAAGCAGGAAAAAAGCAGTGTCAGAAACAGGACAAGTCTTTTTATCATTCAAGAACCTTTGAGAGGAAATCCCTTCTTCCGTTGAGAAAGGAAGTGCTGTCAACAGCATTGCGGGCCGGAACCTGAAGTCTGTTCACATACAGGTATCCAGAACCTGTTGCAATCCTGAAACCGAGCTTTTTATCATGGCTGACGACGGTCCCCGGTGCTTCCTTGCACTCACACTCCTCGATATCGAAGACAGAGCCTGAAACAGAAAGCAGATACAAAACCTGCCCGTCACACATGCAGTATGCCTTAGGCCAGATGCTGTATGCCCTGATTGCGGCATGAAGGCTTCTGGCGCTCTTCGTGAAATCAAGACGTCCGTCTTCCTTCTCAACCATCCTTGTATAGCTCACATTCTCACTGTCCTGAGGCCTGCTCTTGAATGAATCAAGGCTCGAAAGCAGTGTCACGGCAAGCTTTGCGGCCTTCTGAGAGACCCTCTCCTCAAGGCTTTCGGTTGTCTCAGTGCCGTCAAGCTCCAGAGACTGCGTTATGTAGATATCCCCCTCATCAACCGCCAGAGATATGTCCTGTATAGAGATGCCGGTACATCTGTCCTGATTGAGAATCGCATTCTGAATCGGAGCACAGCCGCGGTAGCGCGGAAGAAGAGAAGGATGGATGTTGAACTTTCTCTCGAAAAGAGAAAGAAAGCGGGGACCGAAAATCTTTCCGTAACAGAAAGTGACAAGCGTGTCAGGATTGTATCTCATCACCTCCTCACGCGCCTCTTTCTTCAGATGTTCCGGCTGGATGACAGGAAGGCCCAGTTCAAGAGCTGCCTGCTTCACCGGACTCGCAATCAGTGTCCTGCCCCTTTTGCCTGGAGCATCAGGAGTGGTCAGGACAGCCTGCACGATATTATGAGAGGCGAGAGATCTGAGTGTGGGCACTGCAATGGACTGGGTTCCGGCAAAGAGTATTCTCACTTCTTTTTCGCCTTCCTTCTGTTCTTCTTCTCGTACTGGCTGAGGATTTTCTCCCTCTCTTTCTCATCGAGCCTGTCGATGAACAGCTTTCCGTTCAGATGGTCATTCTCATGCTGGATGACACGGGCAAGCAGTCCTTGTGCTTTCAGCATGAATCTTTTACCGTTCACATCCTGAGCCTGAACAGTGACCTTCGACGGTCTCATCACGTCATGGTAGACACCTGGCACTGACAGACAGCCTTCCTCATATGGCACGCTGTCATCAGATGATTCGATTATCTGCGGGTTTATGAATGCGATTCTCTCGCCTTCACGTCCGGTATCAACAACAAAGAGGCGCTGGCTGACTCCGACCTGCGGTCCGGCAAGACCGACTCCATCAGCTTCATAGAGCGTGTCGAACATCGCATCCACAAGCATTTTCAGCGCGCTGTCAAATTCCCTGACTTCTTCTGAAGTCTGGTAAAGCACTTCATCACCGTATTTGTAAATATCAAGCATGGAAAGAAGTATAGCATTAACCTCTTCCTGATTCCATATCACAAGAGGCTCAGTGGATCGACATCAGTCTCAAGATGAACACCGGACGGAATCCTGTACAGTTCAAGAGCTTTCTCAAGCACGCTGTTTGAGGCTCTGACATTGTCAGCCGAGATGAGAATCTGCCATCTCCAGGAGGAAGCCCTCTTCTCAATCACACAGGGACAGACTCCTGATACAGTCACTGTCTTCTCCAGACGGGAGGCTTCAATCACACTGGTGATGACAGAGGCAAGTTCCTGTGCCGCAGTACAGGCTTTTTCCTGCTTTGCAGACCGCAGTACAACACTTGTCAGCCGTCTGAACGGAGGATAGGACAGAATCTTCCTTACTTCAAGTTCCTGGGCATAGAACTGCCTTCCTGTGTTGGAAAGCACGGCCTGTATTGCCCTGTCAGCGCACCTGTAACTCTGGATAATCACATGTCCGCTTTCATCATAACGCCCTGCTCTTCCAGCAACCTGCTCAAGAAGGCTGTAAGTGCGCTCCTCACTGCGGAAGTCAGGAACGGAAAGTGTGCTGTCCGCGTTTATAACCCCGACCAGCGACAGACGCGGGAAGTTGAGACCCTTTGCAACCATCTGGGTGCCCAGCAGAATATCAATACGCCCTTCACGAAAGTCCTGAATCACCTGACGCACCTTCTCTCTGTCCTGGGTTGCGACATCAGCATCCAGGCGTTCAATGCGCGCTGAAGGAAAGAGTCTTCTGACCTCCTCCTCAACCTTCTCCGTCCCGTGACCTGCAACCGTCATGGACTTGCAGCCGCACTCAGGACATGTGGAATCAAGCCTTGTGGAAAAGCCGCAGTAGTGGCAGTGAAGAAGGCCTGTTTTCTTGTGGTAAGTCATTGCCAGCGAACAGTGAGGGCACTGTATGACATGCCCGCATGCTTCGCAGTGATAGTAATAAGAATAGCCGCGGCGGTTGAGAAAGAGAATTACAGAATGGCCTGAAAGCAGTGTCTTCCTCATTTCATCCTCAAGGTATGGCGTAATGCATCTGTCCTGTCCGGCAAGAGAGACGACATCGATACGCGGTCTCTTTCCGCCGGCGACCCTCTTTGTGAGCTCAAGCTTTGTAATCAGTCCCCTCTCCATCATGTTCCAGGCCTCAAGGGAGGGAGTTGCTGAGCCCATTATAAGGCTCACGCCATTCATCTGGCAGCGTTTTTGTGCGACCTGACGTGCATGATAGCGCGGAGTCTGTCCACTTTTATAGCTGTTCTCATGTTCCTCGTCCATTATAATCAGGCCCAGTCTGGCACAGGGAGCGAAGACTGCAGAACGGGCACCTATGACAATATCCGCCTCATGATTCATTATCCTGTGCCACTCCTTCAGCCTCTGGGACGGCGTGAGTGCGGAGTGAAGCAATGCAACACGTCCTGAGAAACGGGTGAAGACGTCCTGGCTCAGCTGATGAGTCAGCGTGATTTCAGGCACCAGATATATCACCTGAAGGCCCTGGGCAATGACATGTTCAGCCGCCCTCAGAAACACCTCGCTCTTGCCGCTTCCCGTTATTCCATACAGATAGTAAATGCCTTTTTCACTGTTTATCGTATCAAGGGCATGTCTCTGCTCGTCACTGAGAGTCTCAATGCGGGTGAAGCTTGTGTCGTATTCGAAAAGCGATGAATCACTCTCCCTTCTGCCGGAAGGAATCATGGACGAAAGGGCCTGACCTGGAGAGCAGAGGTACATCTGAGAGACGAAGCGTGCCAGTGATACAAGCTCCTCATTGAAGACAGGCCCATCCTTGTCCACCACGCGTATGATATCCCTCACCGTGTAATCAGTCTCGAACTCCGGCTCAATGGCAATCACACAGGCTGTGACGCTTCTTGAACCGAAAGGCACGATGACGCGGCATCCGGCAGAAAGACTCATCTTTTCCGGAATGCGGTATACAAACTCATCAGATGATGGAATCGCGACCAGCACACGGGCAAACATCAGCCAAGCCTGTCCTTCAGACCTGCCTCAATGGCGGCCTTTTTCAGATCCTCCCACACAGGACGTCTGAGATTCTGGTAATCCGAAAGCACCTGAGCCGGGGAGAAGGAACATACTGTCCTGAAGCCGTTCCAGGTGTGGATCTTTGAGCGGGCTTTGAAGATATCCCCATCTCCGGTGACAAGGAAGCATCCGGCACTTCCAAGCATCATGACAACGCGTGGAGAGAGCATTCTCAGCTGCTCAAGGAGAATCCTCTCGCATCCCGGGTATATGACATCACCGCAGAGCGGGCACTTGATTACAGAAGTGAAATGGCACTCCTTATTCACATCAAGGTGCAACGCACTCATCCACTTGTCGAAAAACGCCCTCTCCTGCGGGAGGAAGAATGAGCCGTCCTCAAGAACCCTGTCAACGACAAAGACAATCAGTGGACGCAAGGCCCCCTGGCCTGCCATCATATTCTCCCCTCGGTTCATCCATGCGTCGCACTCGTGGCAGTCGGCAACCAGACTGTTCAGCTCAAACAGGTTCACAGATGATGCCTGACGTACGTTCTCATTTCCAGGATCAGCCTTCTGTGGAGAGAAAATCCTCTCAATCCGCTCATCCGGCTTCACCTCCTCCTCTTTCTGTATGCGCCAGCTGTAACGCGGCACATTCTCGCGAAGGGGATCAGCCAGAATCACACTGGCAGCATCGTCAGCAAGTGAGAAAAAATATTCAGCAGCGCTGTCACGTTCCACAATGCTCCTCCTCGAACCAGCGGTATTCCTCCGTATCATAGCTCACTCTTGCCAGATAAAGTCCTGAAGCCGGAGCTGTAGTGCCTGCACGGCTGCGGTCCTTTGATTCAAGCACATGGGCAAAATCTTCCGCGCTGCGTCCGGCAAGAGCCATCTGCATCATCGTGCCCACCATTGAGCGCACCTGATGATAAAGAAAGGCGTTGCCTGTGACTGTATAGCAGTAAAGCGGAAATCCGGCTCTGTCTTTCATTTCGCTCCAGTAAGACTCGTAGATATCCCTCATCTTCGACTCGCAGGGGTCCTTTGCGCATGCGAATGCAGTGAAATCATGTGTGCCTGTGAGCAGAGCGGCATATGACTGCAGCAAGTCAAGCGGTGGAAGTGCCTTATACTGTCCGACATAGCCCTTGTCGAAAGGAAGACAGTCCTTCTTCGCCTTCACAAAATATCTGTACTCCCGCGCCATTGTGGTGAAACGGGCATGGAAGAAGGCATCCGCGCTCTCGCTCCTAAGCGCCTTGACAGTATAGGGAAGCATCGTATTCAGGGCATCAGCGGCTTTCTCATCCGGAAGTGTGGCGGTATCAGGAACATCGTAATGACATACCTGCATCAGGGCATGGACACCGCTGTCCGTCCTGCCGCTGCCGACTACAGCCACTCTTGACTTGTAAATATGTGAGAGCACCTCGTTGAGAAGATTCTGGACACCAAAACCGTTATCCTGACACTGCCAGCCGTTGAAGGCATTGCCGTCATAGCTTACAGTCAGCTTTATTCTCCTGTATCCGAGCGGAACCGGTTTGAGGGCCGGCCGCTTCCAGTCACTTCTTGCCATCAATCACCACCACAGCAGCAGAATAGTCCTTCTCATGGGAAAGAGAGAGCAGAATCTGAGAATCTTCTGCAAGACATGCATGCTTTTCATCCAGTACGATAAAAGGCTTGCCTTTCTCATCCTTTCTCACTGTTATATCATGAGCCATCACAGGACCGAATCCACACCCCAGAGCCTTCACGAAGGCCTCCTTGGCCGCAAACCGGCTTGAGAGGAACTCTGCCTTTTTCTGTTCAGGAAGAGCGGAATACTCGTCAAACTCCTCATCAGAGAGTATATGCCTGACCGTATTCTCACTCAGCTGCGAGAAACGTGATGTCTCAGCTATGTCTATGCCAAGGCCCTTAACCATTCACTTCTGCAAAGAGGATGCGCACGACATCCGGATCCGACCTGATTGTAAGGGCAGTCTGCTCGAAAACATCCCTTTCGTATTCAAGCCTCACAGAACGGCGGCTGATACCGGAGGTGTCAACATCAGAGAAATCCGCACTTGCGGACACTGAATCAGGATCGACAAGATAAATCAGGTCATCATCACCTGAAATGACGATATCAATATAGTCGGGGACAAGGCTTTCCGCCACATAGCGGGAATCCTGAGGCAGGGTTACGGACAAGGGGATGCGCACCACACGGCTGCCCATGTTGAAATACCTGACGCAGGCAAAGATGATGATTGCGACAAACAGGCACAGCACGCGCGGCACCCAGGTCGAGATGAAAGAAGAAAGCCCTTTGCTATTTTGCTTCATCGCCGTCCTCCTTCACTTCCTGCGGTGTGACATCATGATAGCTCAGCAGGGCGAGAATCGTCCTCTTGATGGATTCCCTGTCGAGGTTGTAGTAGATGTTCGCGTTGTATGCGAGGCTTATTGCACCGTTTTCCTCACTGACGATGATGATGACGGCATCGCTGTCCTCTGCAAGACCGAGAGCGGCACGGTGACGGGTTCCGAAACTTGCCTTGATTCCTGTCTGGGAGGAAAGCGGCAGATAGCAGGAGGCCGCGATGATCTTGCCGCCCTGGACCACCATGGCTCCGTCATGAAGAGGAGTGTCGTGGTCGAAAACCGTACAGATGAGCGAGCTTGACAGATCCGCATTGAGTTTCGTTCCCGAATCTATTACAGACTTGATGTCTATATGGCGAGGAAAGATGATAAGGGCTCCGCGCTTGACGGCGACAAGAGCCTCACAGGCGTTGAGTATTGAATCAATCTGCTCGGCTGTCGTCTGCTGGCCCATCCTGAAAAGTCTCGTACGGGAGCTGAAAAGCATCGAAATCACACGGCGAAACTCCGAATGGAAGATGATGCACAGAAAAGCCAGAAACGGAAGCGTTATCTTCTCGTAAAGCAGCAGGAGGAAGTCAAAGGAAAGCACATAGCAGATGCCATAACCCACAGCATAAACCATCAGGACCATCAGAAGCTGGGAAATCTTCGTCTCCTGAATGGCCAGATAGAGCTTGTAGAGCACCCATGCGAGAATGAAAATCTGAATGACATCCTTTGCCAGTTCGAAAATCAGAGCCACGTCCACAGCTAATCCTCTTTTTCAGCCCAGTTCAGCGTTCTTGACACAGCCTTTCTCCAGAAAGAGATTTTCTCATCCCGGCTCTGGCTGTCCATACCCGGTGTCCATCTGAGCTGTTCCTTCCAGTATGATGCCAGATTTTCCGTATTTTGCCAAATGCCTGCGCTCAGGCCGCTGGCGTATGCCGCACCCAGTGCGGTAGTTTCTATCACCTGAGGACGGATGACAGGTATTGAGAGAATGTCGGCCTGGAATGCCATCAGAGGAGCCGAGTTCGTCAGACCTCCGTCAACCTTCAGCACGCTCAGCTTTATTGAGCTGTCTTCTTCCATCGCCTGGAAGATATCATTGGCCTGGAATGCGGTTGCCTCAAGCACGGCACGGCAGATATGGGCCCTTGTCACGTATCCTGTCAGACCGGCAATGACACCACGGGCATCACTTCTCCAGTGCGGAGCGAAAAGACCGGAAAAGGCCGGTACGATATAAACACCGCCGCAGTCAGGAACAGAGGAGGCAAGCTCATCAAGCTCATGAGCGTCCCGCACCATCTTCAGATTGTCGCGCGCCCACTGCACAAGGCTTCCTGCGATAGCGATGGAGCCTTCGATTGCATACACCGGAGGCTGTCCCTTCATCTGATAGGCGACAGTGCTCAGCAGTCCCTTTGTCGAATAGCAGAGACGGTCTCCTGTGTTCATCAGCATGAAACATCCTGTGCCATATGTGCACTTGGCCTGACCGCTTTCAAAGCAGGCCTGTCCGAAAAGCGCCGCCTGCTGGTCCCCGAGAATGCCGCATACCGACACCTGGGCATTCTTTATCTTCGTATATCCGTAAATCTGTCCGATTGAAGGCACGATTTCAGGAAGGGCAGCTCTGCTGATGCCGCAAAGGCGTAAGAGATCCTCATCCCAGTCCAGAGTCCTGATGTTCATCAGCATGTAGCGGGAAGCATTCGTGACATCGGTCACGACCTTCCCTGTGAGTCGCCATACCAGATAGGTGTCGATGGTTCCAAAGACGACATTCCCCTTCTCCATCTCATCCCTCAGGCCTTCCACATTCTCAAGCATCCAGATTATCTTGCCGGCAGAAAAATACGGGGAAAAGCGCAGCCCTGTACGCTCTCTCAGCTCAGATTCGCCCATCTCCTTTTTCAGGCGTGCGATGATTGCACTCGTCCTCAGATCCTGCCAGACAATCGCCTTATGATAGACTTCTCCTGTACGGGGATTGAAAGGGATGCATGTCTCTCTCTGGTTCGTTATCCCGATTCCTGCAAGACTCCTCGCATCGATACCCTTTTTCTCAAGGGCCTGAATCATGACAGTCCGGGTGTTTGCCCAGATTTCATCCGCATCATGCTCAACCCATCCTGGTGCAGGAAAATACTGCCTGTGCTCCATCTGGCTTGAGGAGACAATCTGTCCGTTCTGGTCGAAAACGATGAATCTGGTGCTCGTGGTACCCTGGTCAATGGCTCCGATGTATTTCATGAGTTAAAATTATAAGCCGCATGGGATGAGAGAGCAAACAGTTTCTCAGGGCAGATTCCTCCGGACGAAGCCGTCAGGAGCATTCCTTATGAACACGGATTCAGGAGAGAGACTTGCAAGGGAAGCCTCTTTTATACTCCCCAGAATCCTCTCTTTAGCCCTGATGACATCATCAACGCTTACCTGCCTGATCAGAAGCCTTCGCGTCCTTCTCATCTCATCGCTTATGCCATACATGAAGCGCCTGAGTGAAAGCGTAGACTTCTGTCCCGGGCTCAGAGGCTTGAGAAAGCGGCCGAAGGTGATCATCTTCGCAGTCTCAACCGCCTCATCTGTCACCTCTGTCTCTTCAAGCGCCCTGACGATCTCATCAAAACTTTCTGCCGCATTCGGGTCGCGGTATGTGGTGATGACAACCGTCTGTTCCATGTTGTCAAGAGAAGCATCAGCTCCGTATGCACCTCCATCGCTTCTCAGTCTCCGCCAGAGACTCGTCGAGGAGAGGATATGCATCAGGACAGCTTCCGCCTCCTGCTCACAAGAGATGAACGCAGAGGCTCTGAGAGCCATCGCGTTATAGCAGACAGAGGAAGGAAGAGGACACCAGATTCGTCTGGACGTCTCCTCAATCTGGCGCATCACATTCCCAGTGAAAGCCCCGCTCTCTTTGAAAGATGAGAGAAAAGCAAGGCCTTCACGGACACTCTCCTCTCTGGACCTTTCTTCGGATGTGAGGTGGAGGATTTCCCTTTCTTTCTGTCTGAAAAGGGAAATGACACGTTTCATCCCGTCTGCGATTTCCTTTACAGACAGCTCCTTTATGCGCTTCCAGCAGCTTATGCCCATAAGCTTCTCTCCAAGGCTGCAGCTTGGCGTGAGACTGGCCTGAGCAAGAGAGCCTGCAAAGGAAGATGCAGACTCCTCCACATAAGACTCGTAGTCCGTGATGATATCGTTCACCGCATTAGTCACAAGCTCCATGTTGTCCATATCAGGAGAGAAAATCATATCATGAAGCAGAGAAAGGCACTCGTTCAGCCGTCGTGTGAGGCACTTGATGCGGACGGTGAAAAATACACGCACATCCCCTCTCTGAGCCCTGCCTGTTTCCAGATAGGCATAGTATCCTCCGCTTTCAAGTCTCAGACGGCTGTGGAATGCAGCCGGGGTCAGCCCGCCCGCTCCCATGGTGAGAATATAGCGGGAAAGGATGATGGCGTAGACAAGCTCATCAGAGGAAAGGTCGCCAAGATCCGTCACCTGATTGATATATGAGATACCGCAGGTGTTCTCCGCCTCAAAAAGAAAGTTGTCACTCACCCTGTCAAGAGTGATGTCGCTTTCGCTTTCAGGGATGTCTGAAAGACTCAGAGACGGCAGAGGGTAATCAGAAGCAGGCGTCTTTTCGTCAGAGAAAGAGTCATCCGCTCTCTGTCTCCAGATGCGCATCAGCTCCTCTTCCTCTTTTTCTATACAGTCCTGTGAGGGTTTCACATACAGTGAGAGCCGGTGAGGATTGTTCACAAGATTCCTCATCATCCAGTCCTCAAAAAGCCGTGGATTGGCTTTAAGATCAGCTCTGAGCTTCTCCAGAGTGGAGGAAAGACACAGCGCATCAGGAATGTACTCGTCCCTCTCCCAGGCTCTTATGCACTTGAGGAATATCCTGAAACCGTTCGGAATGCCTCCGGCAACTTCCTGAACGAGGAACTCCTGCCGCCTGATGGAGGCTTCAATGATGTCATCCCCGATGCCTGCGATGGCGATGTCACGGAGGCTGTCCATGATGAACTCCTGTGCACGTGGCACATCCTCCTGACGGACACCGCACAGCCCCACGGCAAAAGGAATCTCGGCAAAGTCGGCACTCATCCCGCTCTGGTCCGATATATCCTGACCCAGACCTGATGAAAGGAGGGCTGCATAGAGCGGATTGGAAGGTCCTCCCAGAAGTGCATCAACCAGCACGGAGACAAAAATGTTGTCATAAGGAACCCAGCTTCTGGACTCTGTGAGGAAGGAAAGCATGAAGTCTCCTCTGTCCTCCGCTCCCGAGGCCTGACAGAGGATTGTCTTGCTTTCACTCTTCGACCAGCGCTCAGCCGGAGGCGGGCTTGCAATCTTCTTTCCCGCACTCATCCTGCAAAGATATTCCTCTTCCAGAAAGGCAAGACGTGAGTCAAACGTATCAGCATCCGAGTAAATGAAAAGACGGCAGTTTGACGGAGAATAGAACTTCTCATAAGCCTTCAGGTACTCTTCGTAAGTGAGCTTTGACATCTCTTTCACATCTCCACCTGAAGAGAAGGCATACGCAGTTCCCCTGAAAAGATCCCGGCGTGAGTGGTTTGACACAAGAGTGTCGCACTGAAGGGCATCGCCTCTCATCTCGTTGAAGACGACACCCTCAAAACCGTTTTTCCCCTTTCTTATACCCTCGCTTTCGAAATCGCTTCTTCTCAGAAGCGGGCTGAAGCAGCTGTCTGCATAGAGCGAGAAGATGTTGTCCGCATCCTTTTTCACTGGGCTTGCCGCAGGATAGAGTGTCCTGTCAGGACAGGTCAGGGCGTTCATGTAAGAATTGCAGGAACGGGCATCAAACAGGCTGAAGGGATCATGAGCCGGGTATTTCCTGCTTCCTGAGAGGACTGTATGTTCCAGAATATGGAAGACTCCGGAAGAATCGTACGGCAGTGTGCGGAATGAAAAGCAGAAGAAAGACTCAGGATCATCAGTGTCGACATGGAAAACCTCCATGCCCGTCCTGATATGGCGCCAGAGGCTTCCCTTTACGTTGAAATCCTTGAGATATGATGAATAAACCAGTTCGAATCCATGCTTTTCCATAAACAGGAAAAAACTTAGCAGGATGTCACAAGACAGGCAAGAGGCTCAGAAATACGGACTCATGTTCACGGCGGCAGTGGAGCCATAAGTGCTGAATGCCTTCTCCAGACAGGCATCCCTGTCCTCGCCCCAGCTGACCGAGCGCGTGATCTCATCGATGTTAACAATCTCAAGCGTCCTCGTGTTCAGAAGAAGAGTATAGCCCTCGACAACATAGACCTGCCCATCCTGCGGCTGCACAGGAACATCTGACAGCCCGATGGCTGACCATACAATCCACTCATAGCCGGAGTATGTGGAGACAAGGACCCCGATTGCGCTTTCGAAATCATCATCCTCCATGGAGACTACAGTCGTCCCGATTCCCTCCTGATTCAGGTAGCTCGTGAAGGCATCGCGGGCCCAGTGGCTTTCAAGCGCCTGCCCGTTCTCGTCAAACTCATCCATGATTACAAGAACTCCGCTGGAAGCAAGATTCTTATTCATCGAATAGTCGAACTGTGCGGTAAGCGAAGAGGCAAGAGAGCGGAATGATGCGAAGAAGGCCTCCCCCGTGACACGCTCAGCTCTGGCAATCGCGTTGTCGATATCGATTGAGAACACCACGCTGCCGCTGTCAGTCATCGGAGGATAGTACTCTTCGAAAACAAACCGACCATCGCTGCCTGTGACAAAGGGGACATAGAACTCCTCATAAGTGTTTTTGTGGGTATGGACAGTGAAAACAGCCTTGATCGGGGCGTTGATGACTGATGGAGACAGAAGGCCTCTGTCGCGCACCACGCGCACTCTCACGCTTCCCTTTCCGCTGTTCTCTCTTGAGAGCCTGATACGGATGTCTGACAGCCAGCCAGTGGCAGTCTCAAGCAAATCCTCAGGGCGGTTGCCCTCACTTGTTATTCCCGCCTGTGCGGAAATCTCAATGGCGCGCAGGAGCTCATTGATGGCTTCAACGTCATTGTTCTGCCTGTAATACTCAAGCGCCGACTCTCTGAGAGATTCAACCCTTGACTCCATCTCAAGGTAATATCTGTGTTCCTCACTGATGAGAAGGGAGATGACCGGTTCCTCTGCGTAAGCGAGGATGTAGTAATAGACATTGCCGTCAGAGGCACGTGTGGAGAACGTGCTGTCGATTGACAGGGCAATCTCGCTGACACTCTGGTTCGCCGACAGTTCCCTGTAATAGCGCCCTGTCACATCATAGCCAAGATAGGCCGAGACCTCGGCAAGCAGGCTGTTGTACGCATCATCCCTGGCCGGGACGGCACCTGCCCCGCTGCCCTGTGCGACAAAACAGACGGCTCCGGAAACATAGCGTCCGTCCGGGTACCACATAGGGGCCTCGATTCCCGTCTGCATCATCTGCGAAAGGGATGAGCAGGAAGACAGGAGGATCAGAACTGAAAAAAGAAGCAGGTTCATCGCCTTTCTCATAGCATGACTCCAACAGACAGAAGAAGACGGTACTGGTTAAGAAGCACCTCATCTCTCTGTCCGCTTCTTAAATATATACTTTCAAGCCCGGCGGAGAAGGAAAAATTCCGGCTCAGTGCGTAAGTATACCCTGCTCTCCAGGAAGCACCCCAGGCAAAACCGCCTTTCGCGTATGAGAGCACAATATCAAGTCCGGCGAAAAGACGCCCTTCCTGAATCAGGGTGAAGGATGAGTCAATCAGGCCGCCAAGATATGCTGTGTATTCAATTCCCGCAAGTGCCGAATAGAAGTCATCTCCTTCTGCATCCTGTCCCCACTCGAAGCCTATCGACGGGTTGAAGGGATAAAGCAAGGCCGTGTTCTTCACCCTGAGGCTGAGATAGAAAAGATACTCAGGCGAGAAGACCTGACTGAAAGACGTCGTCAGCACAAAGGCGCTTTTTCTTTTCAGCTCAAGACCTGCATGAGCCAGGCCGACATGAAGAGGATCCAGCTTCACAAGCCCGTCCTGTCCGGCATCAGAGACGATGAAGCGGGAAACCGCGGTGCTTCCGTCTGCACTCATCAGGTCATACACCTGTCCGGCACGGGCGCCTGGAAGGGAGTAAGTCGAGAAGGATGAGTCATAAATGTAGTCTAGACGGTTCTCAGGCCGCACCGGGAGAAAGTCCGGATAAGTGAGGAAATCCTCCACCTGAGAGCCGATGCTCTGAGCCAGATTCTCTTTGTCAAAGGCGAGGGTGTAGCCGGCTGCGCTCACATACACAGCCGCATCATCCTCGCTGTAAGAGTCAACCTCAATGCTCACAGGCTCTTTCCCGAAAAGGGCACGGCCTTTCTCATTGAGAGTCCTCTCAAGCAGCCTTATGACCTCATCATCCGCATTGACGCCTTCTGCCACGCTGAGACTCACAGCCAGAAGCGGAAAGGAAAGAACAAGGAAAGAAAGAAGAAAGACAAAGCGTCTCATGAAAGGCTCCTTTCTGCCGCCGCTTCAACAAGCGCGAGAATGAGATTCACCGCACAGGACATCGCACGCACCGCAATCCATTCCTCAAGCGAGTGGAAGTTGTAGCCGCCGGTGAAAATGTTGATGCACGGGATATCCGCATCCTGTGCCATGCGCGCTCCGTCAGTGCCTCCTCTGACAGGATTCATCACACTCTCGATGCCGGTCTTCCGGCAAGCCTCTTCCAGAAGCTCAAGAGCCTCAGGATGACGGTCATTCACCTCTTTCATATTCCTGTATGTGATCTCCGTCTCAACCTCGTAGCGGACACCGCTGAGATCAGAATGGATACGTACAAGATCTTCGATATGCTTTATGCGCTGCAGAAAAGATGCGCTGTCGAAGTCGCGGATCACAATTTCCATCTCCGCTTCAGTGACAGAACCTCTCACGCTGTCCACATGCCAGTAGCCCTGACGACTGTCTGTTGTCTCCGGACTTTCTGTGGCCGGTATTGATGAAGCAATCTGGCAGGCGGTCCTGATTGCGTTGACAAGCTTTCCGCGTGCGCATCCCAGATGCGCCGCCCTGCCATGAAGGCGCACATTCACGCTTGCCGCATTGAAACACTCACTCTCAATCTCACCTTCCCCTCCTCCATCAACCGTATAGCAGATTTGGCTGACCTGCCTGTCATAGGGAAAGCTGTCCATGCCGTGACCAGTCTCCTCATCCGGCGTGAAGAAAACCTCAACCGGACCATGCTTGATCTCAGGATGACTGGCAAGGTGCTCGAGAGCACACATTATCTCGGCAACGCCTGCCTTGTCGTCTACTCCGAGCAGGGTGTTTCCGTCTGAAGTAATCACCTCACTGCCCTTATAACGGGCAAGCTGAGGGTTTTCGGATGCCTTGATGACTGTACCGTTCTTCAAGACAATGTCACCTCCGGTGTACACCCTCTTGTCTGCCTTCACTCCGTTTCCCATGACAGCATCAGAAGTGTCCACATGGGCCATGAAGGCGATGGCGGGAATACCCTGTACGTTTTCCCTCAGTATTCCATGGACGACACACTCAGGTGTAAGCTCGCATTCCACATCCATCGCCTCAAGCTCATGAATAAGCTCTTCAAGCAGGACAAGCTGGCCCGGGCTTGTCGGTCTTCTGGTTCCGGCTTCCTCACTCAGGCTCATCGTGTCAAATGAAGTGTATCTGATGAAGCGGCTGCTCACACTGTTGGAAAAGTCTGTCATACGGGAAAGTGTACAACAAAGCATGGATGCGGGAAAGTGCGTGCACGTCAGAAGCCAGCAGGACATCATATGTCCTTGTCGGTACAGGAGAATGAGGTTCATGCTGAGTTTGTACCTGTTTCCTCCTTCTTGTCCTGTTCCAGACTTTTGTGCATGCTTTGCTAAAGAGGAGAAAATGGAAAAGGACAGAGTCTTTCTTGCCATAGACCTGAAATCATTCTACGCCTCCGTCGAATGCAGACAGCGCGCTCTTGATCCGCTTGATGCCATGCTTGTCGTCGCAGATCCCTCAAGAAGCGACAAGACCATCTGCCTTGCAGTATCACCGGCACTCAAGAGCTTCGGCATACCGGGACGCGACAGGCTCTATCTTGTCAGGCAGAAAGTTGAAGAGGTCAACAGGAAAAGAGGAAGGCATCTTAAAGGAAAATCCCGGAGCCTGAAGGAGCTTGAAGCACATCCGGAGCTTGCCCTCGACTTCATCACGGCCACACCCCGCATGGCCCTCTACATCGAATACAGCACGAAGATTTACGGAATATATCTTGAATACGTGGCAAAGGAAGACATACATGTCTACTCCATAGATGAAGTCTTCATCGACATCACCTCATACATAAAGCTTTACAGGACCAGCGCGCATGACCTTGCAAGGAAAATCATCAGCGACATCTTCGAGCAGACCGGCATCACCGCGACAGCCGGCATCGGGACAAACCTCTATCTATGCAAGATTGCGATGGACATCATGGCAAAGCATATTCAGCCGGACGAGAACGGCGTGAGAATCGCAAGCCTTGATGAGATGAGCTACAGGAAGCAGCTGTGGGACCATGAGCCTCTTTCCGATTTCTGGCGCATCGGACACGGTTATGAAAAGAAACTCCATGAGCATGGAATGCGGACAATGGGCGACATCGCACGCACATCCATCATGAACGAGGAGCTTCTTTACCGCCTCTTCGGAGTGAACGCAGAGCTTCTCATCGACCATGCCTGGGGCTGGGAGAACTGCACGATGGAAGACATAAAATCCTACAGGCCGTCCGCTTCTTCCATATCCCAGGGCCAGGTGCTGATGGAACCCTACTCCTTCTCCAAGGCACGTCTCGTGCTCAGTGAGATGGCAGACATGCTCTCATTCTCCCTTCTGTCAAAAGGCCTGGTCACGGACCAGATCACCGTCACTGTCGGCTATGACATCGCGAACATCAGCACTGGCGGTTTCACAGGAAAAGTCGTCAGGGACTGGTACGGAAGGACCATCCCTGCCCATGCCCATGGCACAGGACATCTTAAAGAGCCCACATCAGGAATGAACGAGATAATAAAAGCCGCATGCAGCATTTTCGATTCTGTCGTGAACCCGGCCCTGCTTGTACGCAGGCTGAACATCACGGCATGCAATGTCATCAGCGAGAATGAAGTCAGAAGAAAAAGCATCCAGATGGACCTTTTCACGGATTATGAGAAGCTTGAGAAGGAGAATGAGGAAGAGCTTGTGCTGAAGGAAAAGGAAAAGAGACTCCAGAGCGCGACGCTCTCAATCAAGGAGCGTTTCGGCAAGAATGCCCTGCTGAGGCTCTCAAGCTATGAAGAAGGGGCGACAGCACGCGAGAGGAACCGTCAGATCGGAGGACATAAGGCGTAATGGGAAAGTATGACGACATCATAAACCTTCCTCATCATGTATCACAGGTGCATGAACACATGAGCCGCATTGAACGGGCAGCACAGTTCGCTCCTTTTTCCGCACTCACGGGCTACGATGACGCAATTGAAGAGGAGGCACGAGTCACAGACAACAGGCCGGTTCTGGACGAGAACATGAAAAGTCTTCTCGATGAACGCCTGCATCTGGCTCTTGAGGAAGGAAAACCTGTACGTGTCACATCCTTCACACCGGATTTGAGAAAGGACGGAGGAAAGCTCGTGACACATACAGGAAAGATACATAAATGTGACTGGACAGGCCGTATCCTGGTGATGGAAGACGGCTTTTGTGTCAGCACAGATGACATCACAGACCTTGTGCTTACACAGGAGTCCTGAATCAGGACTTGACCAGCTTGTACATCGCACTGGCCTCATCGAAGACGTTGTACAGCGCGAAGGCGACAAGAATCAGGGATGTCATCACGGGACTTTTGCCTGCAGCCGCAGTAGTCGCTATTACAGAACTTGCGATTGCCCACTGTGCAAAGGAGTCGTCATAAACAGATTTCAGCCAGGAAGGGAAATCAAAATCCTCCTCGCTTTCCCCATAGCGTGCATAGCCCACGACTGTCATGATGCCTGAAGCGAGAATGCCGGCACACACCGATGCGACGCAGGCTGCTGAGACCTTGCCCCATACCATGACATTCGGAATGATGGCATAGACAACGGCGGCAGTAAGCAGGACGACAGCCTTCACGACAAGTCCCTGAAGCTCCTTGTACACCTTTGCCTGCTGCTCAGTGCTCATCGCACGGGAGACAATGCGGTAATGCCTTGCCGCACTTTCCTCAATCTTCTCAACCTCCGCCTTCAGCTGTTCATATTCCCCCTCAGGCACAAGAGGCCGGGCACTTGACATTATCTGGTTGACATCATCGCTTGTCAGAAGGGTGTATGAAAGGTTCAGATAATCCTCCCCCTTCTCCTCCTCAAGCATGCGTGAGACAATCGTGCGGCCGTCAGCATCATCAACGCTTTCTTTAAAGCTGTCATAGGCGGCGACCTGCTCTGGTGTGAGGATGTCAGCAACATCACTGCTCATCATCATCGTCAGCTGCTGGTCAATCATACGGGCCACACGGCTCGAGCGTTCGCTCTGGGAAACAGCATGCACCGTGCTTGCCTCAAGAGTGCAGCTGAAAAGAGTCATGAGACAAAGGACTCCCACCAGAACCGCATTAAATGTTTTAAGACATAATTCCTTCATAAAAAATCCTCCTTGAAGATGAAAAATCAGCTGTCCTTGAAGTCATAGCGGAACGAGAGCAGGCAGGAGAAAGAGAAGCGTCCCAGTTGCGGTACGTTCTGTGACAGGTAATAGGCATCATTTGCAGTCGCTGAGACCAGATCCCTCAGGTTGAGGCGCACATCAAGCGTGAAATAAGGCAGCTGCCAGGAATAACCGAACCTGAGATGGTTTGAGAACTTCACCTTCCCGTCACTGTCAAGACCGAAGGGGAAGAAAAGATCTGCAAGACTGATGCCGATATAGACTCCGGTCTGCGGAAAAGGGAAATAATCGGCACTCAGTGATGTGTTTATAAGACGGATGTCGTTTGCTATATCTCCTGTTGAGTAATATCCGAAGCCGATACTGGTGCGGAAACTGTCGTTTATCTTCACTCCCGCTTCTGCACTGATGCCGGTGTTATGATAGACAAGACTCATCAGCGAGGAAGCATCCACTCCGGCTGAAATGCTCAGGGCAGACAGCTGGAATGAGATGAAGGCAAGTAATGAAAGAAGGATGATTTTCTTCATGACTCCAATGCTAAGATTTCCGCCATGAGGTATTTGCCCCTCTTTGTCCACTTTTGCCCGGATGCGGTTAAAACTGAAGGAAAAACGTGCAGGAGAATAAAAAAACGGGAGAAAAAAAACTTCTCCCGTTCCAGATTCATGAATGAATATGGCTCAAGTGTGCACTTTCAGCCTTCCTGCGGTTCCTTTTTCTCCTCCTGAGGCCAGCCAAGGGCCTTTCTGATCTCAGCTTCGTTCTGTGCGAACTTCTTTCCAGTGAACTTCATCTCCTGCCCGCCGGACAGCTCGAACTGGATACCTGCATGGTAGTCGTCAACCTTGCAAAGCACATAGGTCTCTATCTGTTCACCGGGAACGCTCTGGATCAGCTTCACCCCGCCTCTGGCTGTTGCCCTGACGTAAAAAAGGACTGTGCCTGAGTAGATGACCATCAGGCCTTTCACGAGGTCGGCCCTGTCACCGTTAATCTTTATATACCCACACTTAATATGAAAGAAATCCTTGCAGTTGAGGCTCTTCTCAATATCTGGAAGAGGAACGACTTCCTCCATCACATGATAGGCATAAACAAGGGCGAATATAACAACATAAAGGCCCCAGTAGAGAACCCTGTTCTCAATGGGCACGAAAATGATGACTGCAAGAATCACCGGTATCAGTAAAAGCACTGCTCTTTTCACATCTCACCTGCCAGAAAAAAATACTATCTGGAATTTGCATCTTGCTCAATGCGCCTGCAATCTTTGTCACATCCTGAACACAATTGGAGGAACATATGAGAAAAACGAAGCTTCTGGCAGCACTCGCTGCACTCTGTCTGCTCTTTTATGCAGTGTCATGCCAGGAACCACAACAGACTGCGGATCTTAAAGTCACGCTGAGTGACAATCCGAGAACCCTCGTGCCAAGACCATCAGACTTCAAGGTCACAAGTTACAACATCGTCTGCAGCGGAGAGAATCTTGAAAACCCGGTCAGGCTCACGACGACAAGGACAAGCTGTGTCATCCAGGGACTGCCAATCGGAACCTACACGATTGAGGCGACCGGACTGAACGACTCCAACAGCGAGATTGTCCGTGGAAGCACCCAGTTCAGCCTGAGCCAGAACAATACAAGCGCCGTTGTCGTGCTTTCCCAGCTCATAGGAAACGGAAACCTGGATATCGACTTCTCATGGGACGGAAACCTTGCCGACGATGCCAAGGTGAGAGTCACGCTCACAGCCCAGGACGGACAGGACATAGACCCGGTTGAAGAGACAATCCCTGCAGAGGGAAGTTCTGTCAACTTCTCACGTCAGGGCCTTCCAGCCGGCTCCTACATGCTTGTCGCCGAGCTCTATTCAGGGGCGACAAAAATCGCAGGCTGTGTGGAGGCAGTGAGAATCGGCAACAATGCCACTGTTGATGAGGAAATCACATTCAATCTTGACGAACTGACAACAGGAGCCGGGGAAATCGTAATCGACAACCAGTCAGGAACCCCTGTTTCATGTCAGGTCGAAGGACTTGAGGACGGACAGGTTGTCCAGGCCCAGGAGATGCTTGAAGTCAGCCTGGATGTGAAAGGCTTTTCTGAAGAAGAGCTGGATATAAGCTGGCATCTTGACGGCAGCTACCTGTCATCTGGCACAGTGGTGGAAATCACGCCTCAGCCGGGACAGCACCGCCTCGATGTCATCGCAAGCACAGGGAAGAAAGGATCCACAGGATCGACTTCCATCAAGTTTGAAGCGGCTCTGATGGGCGCTCCCGGTCTCCCTGTCACAGGTTCACAGATTATCGAGTCTGAAGTAAGCAGACTGTCACTGAGTGATGACATGGTCATGGATTTCGCTTCTGACGGAAGCCTCATCATCGTTGACAACGAGTCAAAGACACTCCATGTCTGCGACATACTCAGAAACACTCTGCGCGTCAGCGGCACCCAGAAGCTTGACCACCCTATTGACAGCCTTGCTCCTGTCAGCGGAACGGACTATGTTGTCCTGAACTATGAAGACACGATGGAGACTGTCGTGTACAGTTACAACCCCAACACAAAGCTGCTTCAGTCACTGCACTCCAACAACGGCTCAATCGTCCAGGGAGTTGCCAACGTCGTAGACTTCTACGGCATAGGAGGAAAGAACGCGTTCAACCCGGAAAGCTTCGCCCTTCTTGCTGCAATCAGTCCTGATGCAGCCGTCGGAGGCGGAAGCATGAAGATTGCCTCAATCACAATCTACGATCCTTCAAAAAGCGAGGACAACATCCTCAGCCGTGCCAATCTAAACCAGAACTTCTCCGGTACAATCGATATCGCAAGCATCCCGTATTACGGAAATGACTTCATCCTCATCGACAAAGAGACCGGAAACGTCATGCTCTGGTATGCATACGAAGGAAAGGCCCGTCAGCAGTATGGAACTATCGACTTCTCGGATGTGACTGCAGTCAGCGCGCTTCCTTCCGGGCTCTCGAACAGGCTGCGCTTTGTCGTGGCAGACGGAGACGACTTCCGCTTCTTCGAAGCCGGACGGGAAGATAAGATGGGTTCTGGCTTCAGGGAGACAAAGGATTCTGTTGACAGAAAGGAAGGAAGCGGACTTGAAACTGTGAAGCTTCTGCTCTCACGTGACGAAAGATACCTGTATGCTCTCAATCAGGGGAACAACACAGTCTCGGCCTATAACGTTTCCTCTTCCGGAATCCTGAGCTATATCGGATCAAGTGAGCTTCCTTTCTGCCCGGCAGATGCCATCCTCTCGCCGGACGGCAACCACATGATTATCGAGGGAACCGGCAACAGCGAGCTGGTAATCATGAGAATCAAGACAACTGAATAGATACATCCACTTCTGGCTCTTCTGGAATTGTTTTTTCGCTCATCGCAACAGGCTTTCTCTGTCAGGGAAGGCCTGTTGACGTTTCTCTGAAATATATTATTTTTCGTTCACCCGGAGGGAGATATTACAATGGAAAACGACGAAGGAAGAATAATAGAAACAAGAAAGACCCAGGAAGATCCGAAAAAGACTCCTGGTGTGCATAAGGACGAAGGCGGAGGAATGAATCCGAACACGAAGAAGAAGTGGTTTTACTCAATACTCTATTTCCTCATAATCTTCTTTCTTCTTATGATGCTGAATACCTGCCTGTACACAAGCAACATAGAGCCCGTTGCAGTTGAGTACAGCACATTCAAGGATATGATACGCGAAGGCCAGATACAGCAGGTGGCATTCAGCGAGGATCAGTACATCGGCTATCAGATTACTCAGGAATCGGCGCGTGAACTGCTGGCCCAGTATGCTCAGAGCCGCCAGATTCCCCACGATATCGACACATCGAAAATCATCCCGTATTCGACATACATCATACAGGACGCATCCTTTGTTCCGATGCTTGATGAATACGGTGTAGAGTATTACGCGACGGCTCCGGCTGAGCCCTCTGTGCTCATGTCATTGCTTTCAGCCTTCCTTCCTCTCATCATATTCTTCTTCTTTTTCCGCTGGATGACGAAACGTCTCAACTCAGGATCCGGAGGCGTGATGTCATTCAACCAGAACAAGGCCCAGATAGTCGCAGAAGGCGATACTGGCGTGCGCTTTGCCGATGTCGCAGGCTGTGACGAGAGCAAGCAGGAACTGGAGGAAGTCGTTGATTTCCTGAAAAACAGCGGCAAATACACGGCAATCGGAGCGAAGATACCGAAAGGTGTCCTTCTTGTAGGTCCTCCGGGAACCGGTAAGACACTGCTTGCACGTGCAGTTGCAGGAGAAGCCGGAGTGCCATTCTTCAAGATGTCAGGAGCCGATTTCGTCGAGATGTTCGTCGGTGTCGGAGCTGCAAGGGTCAGGGACCTTTTCAAACAGGCCCGTGAAAAAGCTCCTTGCATTGTCTTCATCGATGAGATTGATGCAATCGGACGCCAGCGCTCCAGTGCAGGAATCGGAGGAAACGATGAGCGCGAGCAGACACTCAACCAGCTTCTTGTAGAGATGGATGGTTTCGATTCCAGAAGCGGAGTCATCATCCTCGCCGCGACAAACAGGGCTGAGATACTTGACCCTGCCCTTCTCAGGCCGGGGCGCTTTGACCGTCAGGTGCTCGTTGACAAGCCGGATCTTGAAGGCCGTCTGGCAATACTCAAAATCCACTCAAAGAACCTCAGGCTCGCTCCTGATGTCGACTTGAGGAAAATCGCACAGGCTTCAGCCGGACTGGCCGGCGCGGATCTTGCAAACATCTGCAATGAGGCAGCTCTCATGGCAGTAAGGGCAAAGAGGGACAAAGTCAGACAGGAAGACTTCGAGGAGGCAATTGAGAAGTCCATCGCAGGACTTGAAAGAAAGAGCCGTGTGATGAATGAGAAGGAACGTCAGAGAGTGGCTTACCATGAGACAGGACATGCGCTTACCGCCTATCTGACAAAAGGCTCCTCTCCTGTCAGCAAGATAAGCATTGTGCCCAGAGGATTCGGAGCTCTTGGCTATACGCTGCAGTATCCGACAGAAGACCGCTTCCTGCTCAGTCAGGATGAGCTTCTTGGCGACATCGATGTCCTGCTTGGCGGAAGAGCTGCTGAGGAAGTGACCTTCAACAGCATCTCCACTGGAGCTTCAAACGACATCCAGAGAGCCTCTGATCAGGTACGCAAGATGATCTGTGAATACGGAATGTCAGAAAAGTTCCGCAACCTCACCCTTCCCCGCCAGGACAGCGGAATAGACGGAGTCGGAGGCAGCAGGAACTACTCCGAGGAGACACAGAAATACATCGATGAGGAATCGGAGAAAATCATCAGCGAGCGTTATGCGCATGTTCTTGGCAACCTCAGAAAGAACTGGAAAGCCCTTGATGAGATTGCAAAGCGCCTTCTTCAGGATGAAGTGATTGAAGGTGATGTCTTCCAGCAAATGGCAGAAGAGCTTGTCATCAGAGATTCAGAAGACTGACGCTTCAGGGCTGTCCAGCGGGGGCAGCCCTGCCTGTCTTAAAACGCAAACAGTTCGACTATTTCCTGGTGTTTTTCTCAAATGATAATGGACAGTTATGATTCATTGCCCATCTCAAAGTATCATTTAATCTTTTTTGATATCCCTTGGTCTCAGAGCCTTTCAACCAATAGAGAACATCCGAATCAATCCTGACCGTGACGGGTTTCTTTACAGGTTTCCAATTCCTGAAATGGCCTTTTGAGAAATCCGTTATTTCGGGTATATCAGACAGGTCAATCTGATTATCTGGAATTGCATTCTTTTCACTTTCACGAATAAAGGCTTCTAAGTCTTTCATAGTATCTTCTCCTTTCAGTTGCGGTTGCACGTCTTGCCGAGATGATTCGGATTCTTCCTCTTTCCGTGTAACAGGAAACAACCACCGACAAACCATCTACTATGGCTATTCCATGAAATCTTGTTTCTTCTTCCCCTGAATGACTCTCATCATATTGTTCCCAGAAAAAGGGGCTGTCAAACATTTCCAGAATTCTCTCAAATCCAAAACCGTGTTTCTGGATATTTACCATATTCTTTTCTTCGTCCCATTCAAAGTTTCCTTTGATGACCGTCCTACCCATATAATCCTCACATGTACATTATATATCGTACATACAAAAAGCGCAATATAATAAAAAATGACATTCTAGAAGACAGGCTTCAAGCAAAATTGAAAGCTCTCGGTGAGATTGCAAAGCGCCTTCTTCAGGATGAAGTGATTGAATGTGATGTTTTCCAGCAAATGGCAGAAGAGCTTGTCATCAGAGATTCAGAAGACTGATGCTTCAGGGCTGTCCAGCGGGGGCAGCCCTGCCTGTCTCACAGCACAAACAAGTCATCCATCGTCACCACACTGGAAAACACAGAGCTGTATTTGTTCTTCTCAAGCCCAAAAGTTGTAATCAGGGTATTACGGATTCCCATTCCACGTTTCAGGAATGGCTCAAGCAGAGCCTGCCGGTGAATGATTGTGTGATAATAGTCTGCATTGACACAGAACATGTCATTCCAGAATTTGATTTCACACATATTGACAATGTTGTCCATACGGGAAATCAGCAAGTCAATCTGACAGCCGTCTTCGTCATCCTTTTTTTTCGACCAGGCAGACTGTGTGGTCCTGACACCACTGATTCCAAGTGCTCTCTTAATCTGCGCAATGTGGTTAAAACAAACATTCTCGAAAGCAAAGCCCCTCCATGCGACAACGCCCGGATTTGCCAGATTCTGCATCCAGAAACCTTCATTCAGGCTGTCATTACCCTCTACAAACTTCAGATAGAACAGACAGAAAGAATCAATAAGCTTGTAATGCACCTGCCTTTTTGAAAGCCCGAACGGGACATAGCTCATCACAAAGTCGCCTGCAACCAGAGCGGACAGAACAGATGAAAGAGAACCTCCATTGCTTATTCCAAGGTATTCCGCTATCTCATTTCTGGTGTATCCGGCATTGCGCTTGCTGAGAAATACAACGATGTTCCGGGCACGCTGGGGATTGTCGAAAACAGACGCAAAAAGTCTTTCAAATTCATCTTTCAGACGAGCATTTCTGGAAAAGAACAGATTGTCAATGTTCTGGGCAAGACTATCCTGTCTGTTAACATAGCCCATGTAATATGGAATACCGCCAAAAATCATATAGCTGTGGACAATCTCATAGCGGGAAAATTCAATACCGCGTGACTTGTAATATTCCTCACACTCCCCAAGAGAAAGGGGAGAAAGCTTAATCTGAAACGTCAGCCTTCCATACAGACCACCATTATTATTGACAAGCTTGTCAAGAATCCAGGAGTTCGCACTTCCGCAGACTACAAGCATGAAATTGTGTCTGTGGCAGGCCCATCCGTTCCAGAATCCCTCAAGCGCGCTTATGAAACAGGAACGTGGAGTATCCATCCAGGGAAGCTCATCCAGGAAAACAAGCTGGCGCGAACCATCATCTTTTTTCTGCAATGCCATTGACAGCAGAAAAATGCATCCTGCCAGTCTTCGGGACAGCGTGGTGATTCAAGTCCCTGCCGTACCATCGACTCGTCAACGACCTTCAGGACAAGCCTGAAGGCTTGGACGTGAGTGTTTTGTCCACAGGCTCCGTTTCCGGTCTGCCTGTGGCACCCCATCCACTTACGGGGTGACCCGAAGGCTCCCCTGGCTGATTGACTGCAGCCTGCCCGGATTGCATGACCCGGGTAATGTAGTTGT
>CALXOK010000013.1 GCA_944390025.1 uncultured Spirochaetales bacterium
AATGTGTCCAGCGGGATGCCTGGCCGGCACAAAGGTGCTCTGGGTGGCAGCCTTAGTCCCAAAGTCTGAAAATGATGCACGGATATGGTACAATCCTATTCACCTGAACCCCGCAGGCTTGCCTGTGGGAGCAGTCAGCCATACGGTTGGTCCTGTCTGGAGAGGAGGAAATCATAACGAGGATGCCTTGCTTCGTTCCTGTTATAAAGCCTGCCTGAGGGAAGCAGAAACGCATTATGTCCGAAGCATAGCATTTCCCCTGATTTCAACTGGAGTCTATGGTTTTCCGAGAGACAGGGCGGCACGTATTGCTCTAGATGTTCTCAAGGATTCTCCGCTGGACATCACAATCGTGTGCTATCTGCCTCAGGAGAGAAAAGAATACGATGAACTGATGCATTCTGATTGACCAGAGCATCCTGCATTAATAAACTTCTTTCCAAAAATATGGAGTCTGACTATGAGATTATCTGAACTGGCTACTGGCCAGGATGCTGTCATAGAAAGTGTGGAGACCCGCGATGTCCCGCTTCGCAAGCATATTCTTGAGATGGGACTCACTCCAGGAGTTGAGGTTTCCCTGCTGAAGACAGCGCCTTTAGGTGACCCGCTTGAGATTCTTGTGCGTGGTTATAACCTCACACTGAGAAAGAGCGAGGCTGAGAATATAAACATAAGCGGCGTACATGCCTCTCATGCTGATGAGGATGAAGAGGTCATCAGGGAGCGGATTAACGCGACTGTCCACCCGAATCTCGGTGAGACACGTCAGCTGTCTGCCAGAAGGAAATCCGGCACTCCGCTTTCGCTTGCCCTTGTCGGTAATCAGAACTGCGGAAAGACGACTCTTTTCAATCAGCTGACCGGAAGCAACCAGCATGTGGGGAATTTCCCCGGTGTCACTGTTGACCGCAAGGATGGAACAGTCCGCGGCCATAAGGAAGTGACGGTGACGGATCTTCCGGGCATTTATTCCCTTGCTCCTTACACTAGTGAGGAAATCGTGACAAGGGATTTCATCATCAAGAACAGTATTGACGGAATCATCAATATTGTCGATGCGACCAATATCGAGCGTAATCTTTATCTGACAACACAGCTGATGGAGCTGGACAAGCCGATGGTTATAGCCCTCAACATGATGGACGAGGTACGTCAGAACGGCGGAACAATCGACATCAATGCGCTTGAAAGCGCCCTTGGTGTTCCTGTTGTTCCAATATCTGCAAGCAAGAACGAGGGTATCAATGAGCTTGTCGAGCATATAATCAATGTGTCTTTATCCTCCACGCTGCCAAGACGAACAGACTTCTGTCTGCCGAACGGCAAGGACAAAGGTGCTGTACACAGGGCCATTCATGCAATCACGCACCTGATTCAGGATCATGCTGAAAGTGCCCAGTATCCTGTCCGCTTCGCCGCAACGCAGATCTGTCAGGATGACCACCTTGTCATCAATGAACTCAATCTCGATGAAAATGAGAAAGATATGATAGGCCATATCCTCACCCAGATGGAGGAGGAATCCGGTCTGGACAGGATGGCTGCAATTGTCGATATGAAGTTCTCATTTATAGAGACTCTTACAAAAGCGGCTGTCGTGCGCCCTAAAGAGAGCCGCGAGCAGATCAGAAGCCAAAAGGCAGACCGCATTCTGACTGGAAAGTATACTGCGATTCCTGTGTTCATTCTGGTGATGGGACTCACATTCTTCATCACATTCGGTCCGTTCGGCTCCACGCTTTCCGACCTTCTCGCTCTGGCAATTGAGTCTCTTGGGGCCGTAATCGGCAATGCAATGACTTCATTCAAAGTCAATCCGGTTGTAATTTCGCTTGTTGAGGACGGCATTTTCTCCGGAGTAGGAACAGTGCTTTCCTTCATGCCTTATATTGTCATTCTGTTCTTCTTCCTCTCGCTGCTGGAAGATTCTGGCTATATGGCACGTGTCGCCTTCGTCATGGACCGGATTTTGCGTAAGCTTGGCCTGTCGGGAAGGAGCTTTGTTCCTATGCTGGTCGGTTTCGGCTGCTCTGTTCCTGCAATAATGTCAACACGCACGCTTCCTTCAGAGCGCGACAGACGGATGACAGTCATGCTGGTGCCTTTCATGTCATGCTCGGCAAAACTACCGATATACGCCTTCTTCTCGGCGTTCTTCTTTCCCCAGTACGCCGCACTCGTGATGATAGGACTCTATTTCGGCGGAATCGTCACAGGAATCATTGTGGCTTTAATCCTGAACCGTTTCTTTTTCAAGGGAGAGGCGGTGCCTTTTGTCATGGAACTTCCCAATTACCGCCTTCCTTCCTTCGTGCCGGTTGTAAGACTGATGTGGGACAAGGCAAAGGATTTCATCACAAGGGCTTTCACAATCATCTTTGTCGCAAGTCTTGTTGTCTGGTTCCTCCAGACTTTCGATATCAGGCTGAACGTCGTGACAGACTCGCAGTCCTCTCTGCTTGCGATGCTGGGCTCCCTCGTCGCACCTCTCTTCACGCCTCTTGGACTGAATGACTGGAGGGTATCAACCGCGCTCTTCACAGGATTCATCGCGAAGGAGAATGTTGTAAGCACTCTTACTATCCTTATTCCAGAAGCTAATCTCTCGCTTCTCTTCACGCCTCTTACAGCCATGACCTTTCTTGTTTTCTGTCTGCTCTACACACCGTGTGTGGCAGCAGTCAGCGCAATCAGGAGAGAGATGGGGGCAAAGAGTGCAGCCGTAATTGTCGTCGTGCAGTGCCTCATTGCATATCTTGTGGCACTACTTGTCCATACAACAGGCCTTCTGCTTTAAATCAGGCCTGCCATGCGTGCGATGTCTGTGAGACCGAGGATGGAGAAAACCTCCTCCTTGATCTCATAGAAAACCGCATTGAATGTTTCCTGAAGCCTTGTATTCCCTCCAGTCTCCTGGCTTATCTGTCCTGGAACATAATCTTCAGGAATGCTTGATGAGCTGAACTGCCTGAATGACCAGCGGGATGTGTCTGCACTGCTTTCGACTATCGACTCAATGTCATCAGGCAGGGCAGGGTAGAAATCAAGTCCTGTAATCTCCTCGACCTCATCCACTGAATACACATAATCCTGAATATCATTCTCGCATTTTTCGTTAGGAAGCACGAATCCAATGGCTTTAATATCTGGATCGGTGTAGTCAAGAACGACTTTGTAGTAGCGTTTCGGCACAGCAACCTCATTGTCCCCGATTGTCTCATATGGACCGTCTGTGAGGACCGGTCCTGTGACGATGTAGACCTTCTCATTATCCACTGCCATCTGGCGGACAACCGCCTCAAGGTCGGCCCAGAGACCTCTGTTCAAGGAACCGTTCTGCGGTGACATGTTCGAAAGATAGAATGTGTCGCTCATGGCCTCCGCGGACCATTTGAAGTCAGCAGCAGGTGCCATATGCCCTCTGTCGTAGCCTGAGCCTCTGTAGTCATCAAGTTCTGCAGAGCCTGTCCTGACAGCAGGATCCTTTCTGAAATCGTCCTCTCTCTGGGCAACATCGGAAAGAGCCTCATCACGGGTGAGGCAGTATGCGACCCAGCTTGGCTGCTCAGCCTCTTCGTTATAGCTGAGTGTGTACCCCGTGTGCCGGATAATCTGTTCTCCCTCGACAGGGGATGGCAGCTCTAGGTCTGCAATCTCTCCTGCTGCAGCATTCAGGCTCATCTCCTCCTGTGTCGGCGTGACAAAGCACAGTGCGATGAAAAGCAGGGCCAGCAGGACCAGCAGGATAATCAGTTTTCTTGTGATATGGCGCTTTTTCTTTGCCATAGATTAGAACCTCCTAAAAAAATGAGTGCACTCAGCAGGAATATCAGGACAAGCTGGATGATACACAACGCTATGCTTGTCTCTCCTTCAAGGGTGAATATGCTGTCTGTATTATATGGGGAAGAAGAGCTGTTCATCACAAGTGCGATGAAAAGGTTGTTTGCCACATGAACTCCCAGACCGGCTTCAAAGCCGGAAAGCCTGATTCCGGCATAGCATGAAAGAAAGCCGAAGAGAAAATAGTAGAAATAGGCGGCTGTGTTGGCTGCAGTGTGCAGCAGGGTGAAGATGGTGGCACCTGCAAGTGAGATTGCAAGGGCTTTAACCCAGGTTGCCTCAAGTTTTTCATATAAGAAAATCCTCGCAAGCATGGCCCTTGTGACAAGCTCTTCACAAAGGCATTGCAACGGAATGATGACTATGGAAAGAGTGAACAGGATAATCCGTTCGCTCAGGATTGCCTCATTCAGCTTCACCGGCAGGAACGCAAGCGATAGCGAGAGCACGGCGAAAGTGACTGTAAAGGGAATAAGAAAGACAGCAGGTCTGATGTGCGGCGCATCTGTAAAAAGCCGCATGATGCCTTTTTTCAGCACAAGAGGGCAGGAAATGGCAATCAGGAGGAGAATCAGAAGGTGCGGCAGGTTGAGGACGATGAAAGAGGCCGCTTTCTCAGGAAGAATCATACAGATGACTGCTGACAGAAAGGGAGTGCAGCAGAGCGAAAAAACGGTTGAGATGAAAATTAGCGCCAGTATGATTACAACATGCATGTTTTCCTGTATTCTAACAGAAAAAAAGAGGAGGAAGAACATGCATGAAGAGCTTTTCAGACTGCTTGACCGGCCTGATACGGTACTCGTGATGCCGACACAGCGCATGACACGTCATCTGGCGATCAGTTATGCGTACAGCCGGAAAAAAGCCATTGCATCGGACCGCATCCTGAGTTTTGACACGTTCAGCAGCATGTTTGAGGAACCCCATGGGGACAGGCAGAGGGCCTCTCTTATTGTAAGAACGGTCTTTGCCTCCTCGTTTCTGGAGGAGAACAGTGACAGGCTGTCGTATCTTTTCACGGCAGATTATCCACAGGCCATACCACGATTCACCTCATTCATTGCATCAATCCTTCCTTCTTTAGGCTGTCAGAATGCCCGTTTCACCAGCAAGGAGCTTTTCAAGGACATCCAGCTGATCCGCTCGTCTTATTCTGCTTTTCTCGAGAAGCATTCCTTTTATGAACCTTCCTGGCAGAAGAAAAGCGTTGAATACTTCACAGGCGAAAGAAACCTCTCATACTGTCTTGTCTGTCCGTCCTGCGAGCCGAACATGATGAGGCTGATGGACACTCTTGGCGAAGTCCCTTTTATTACCAGCTATGAGTGTACGGAGGAAAGAAAGGTCTCTTTCCTCCTGTACGATAATGAGAAAGCTGAAATCACAGCGCTTTTCGATCAGCTTGAAATGCTATGCGATGAGGGGGTGAGCGGCAGTGACATCGTACTCACGTCTCCATCCATTGCCCGGCTGAGACCATACCTTGAGCTTGAGGCGGAAGAGAGGGGAATCCCGCTTTCATTCGAGAAGGATGCAGCCCTTGTTGAAACTGTTCCCGGCCGCTATCTGAAGCTTATCGGGGAGCTTGCATCCACAGAATATGAATTCTCGGCTCTTGAGAGATTCCTTCTGGATGACAGCTTTCCGTATACTCTTGAGATGAAGGATCTCAACATGCGTCTTGTCAGAGGTATGTGCCGTGCCTCCATCTCAAGTGACAGGGAACACCGGCTCCAGTCTGTTCTCAAAGACCGGAAGGCCGCAGTCCATTTCAGGACAATACAGTCATACGTTCGCTCCATCACAGGACAGAAGGATTCTTCAAAGGTGCTTTCTGCTCTGCAGGGACTTACAAGCTATCTTTTCTCGCAGGATCAGTTCAGAGGTGATGAGGAGGAGAAGAACATATATTCCTTCCTGCTTGATGCCTTTGAGAAGCTGGCTGCTGTCGCTTCATCACTGGACAGGCCTGCCGGAAATCTTTACTCGCTTTTCATAACGGTCATCTCCTCGATGGACTATGTTTCACAAAAGCGGAAGGAGGGCATTGCGGTCATGGCCTGGAGCCATGATTACCTGATGCAGGTGCCTCACCGCTTTGTTTTCGCAATGGATGATGAGAAATGTCAGGTTGAAGACAGGGACCTTTCTTTTCTGGATGACTGTGAGACAGATGGAAGAAAGACATATTCTGCGACAGATGCCCTGATCAGGACCTATCTTGCCTCAGCGGACCACATCCATCTTTCAGGAAGCAGGGAGACCTGGGACGGGCAGGCAAGCGCTCCTTTCTACTTTATTTCGAGGAATATGGTCGTGGACGTGAAAGGAAAGAGAAGCAAGCGGATCCGCTCCTGTCAGGTTGATGGCTGGCTTGAAGGACGTTCCGTGAAGGTTCCTGATTCCTCAAAAGACCTCACAAGAGGTCTGAGAAAGAAGGTGGATTTCATCAGCGCGCTTTCCTATTCTGCAGTCTCAAGTTATGCAAGATGTCCTTTTGCCGCTGCGATGAGGCTCTTTCTCTCGCTTCAGAGTCAGCCATACAGTCCGCTGGATTACGATGTGATGGAAGCTGGTGTCTTCCTTCACGGTGTGATGCAGACCTTCCTCGACAGGTACACAGGCCTCTGGTTCGAGCACTCAAGAATGGATGAGTACAGACAGGAGATCAGAAATATCTTCTTTTCTGAGCTGGAGAAATCATCATTTTCCTCTTTCGTGAGAAAGCGCCTGGAATCAGATACCCTTGACGGGCTTGAGTCCTTTGTCTCCCTCCTTGTGGAGAACTATGCTCCGGTACGGGTTCTTGAAACAGAAAATACTGTCACATCGGGTAATCTTACCGGCCGCATTGACGCTATATTTGAATCTGGCGGCTCCGCTATGCTTGTCGACTTCAAGACATCCAGCGTGCCCCGTGAGCAGAAGTACCAGTTACTGATGTACAGGAAGATGCTGTGCGATGAGGGCAGTTTCCAGGTGCCTTTTGACAGGCTGCTTTACTACCGTATCGCTGACAGGGATGGAAAGGGCCATTTCTTCCCTGAAGTTCCGATGACAAGGGACGGGAAAAACATTGATGAGGAGAAACTCGGGAAGAACATTCATCAGATGGATGAGGCGATAGCATGTACAACAGCCGGCTATGAGAGCGGGGATTTCCGCACTACCGATGATTACAGGAACTGCACCCATTGTGATTTCAGGAGCATTTGCAGGAGGAGGTATGCGACAGTATGAGTGACAGGAAGGATTTTCTTTACGGCATGCTGTCACGTATGCCTCATGGCAGGATGCTGGATGCTGACCAGTGTGAGGCCGTTCTCAGTGATGTCAACACAGTTGTAAGCGCAGGTGCCGGAAGCGGCAAGACAACTGTGCTGTCAATACGTTTTCTCCGTCTTCTTGCTGAGAAGAAAGCCCGTCCAGATGAGATTCTGACGCTGACATTCACCCGTAAGGCGGCTCTTGAGATGAGCGAGAGGATAAAGTTGCTTGTCACGCACTGTGACGATGTGAGCGATGAGGACAGGAAGCTGATGGCACGCGCCCAGATTTCCACGCTCGATTCCTTTGCCCGTCAGATTGTGAGTCTGGACTGCACGCGTTATGGAATCGCCCGCGATTTCACAATCGAGGATGACAGAAGCCGGAATATTAAGACAAGGCGGCTGGCTGATGCATTCCTGTCGGATGAGAGCAACAGTGAGATGACTTCTCTTCTTGCTGGAATCTACTCGCCATCTGAAGTGACGGACCGCTTCTTCTGTGCAGTGGAGAGAAACGTGTGGATGGGCTGTTCTTACAGCGCACAAGAGACATCCTCCTGGATGGATGAGCAGATCAGGAGCCTTGAAGAAGAGGCCCGCCTTTGCTGTCTCGACATCCTCTGTGCCCTTGAGAAGGAGAATCTCAAAAGCGGACCGGCTGAGACGGTCAGACTGCTGAAATCATATATTGAGGATGGCCTTGTTGTCCCTGACGGCAGTCCCCGGCTCACAAAGGTCTCGATAAGAGGGGATTCCGGCATATATGTCGATGAGTGGAACAGGGCCTATCCTCAGTACAAGGCTCTCAATGAATACCTTTCATCAGCACACAGGCATCTTCTGCAACAGGCGGTGGAGAAGTTCGCATCAATGCTCATTGAGGAAAAAAGGAAGACATCTGTCCTCAGCTTTTCCGATGTGAGCCATATGGCACTCGACATCCTGAAACACAACACTCAGGTCCGCTCTTATTTCAAGTCACGTTTCAAGTACATCATGATTGATGAATTCCAGGACAACAACAGCATTCAGCGTGACATGCTCTTCCTGCTTGCCGAGAAGAATGATGAATGCTGTGAGGATAATGTACCTGATGTGCATCATCTTGAGAAATCAAAACTGTTCTTTGTAGGCGATGAGAAGCAGAGTATCTACCTTTTCCGCGGAGCGGATGTATCGGTCTTCCGCCGGCTTCAGGAAGAGATTGCCTCGGCAGGAGGCCGCCTGATTTCCCTGACAACCAACTACAGGAGCTCAAGCGTTCTCATCGGCCACTTCAACCGTGTCTTCTCATCGGTTTTCTCTTGCGCCGGCGAAAGCTGGGAGGCCCGGCATGAAGACACACGCTGTCCGGGCGCAGATGATGCTGAGGGCAGCATCACGCTTTACTGGCAGGACAAGGATACCGTCAGGACTGACTGGCCGGACATGAGCCCTGATGAGGCAGAGGCCGCAGCTGTGGCTTCGCTTGTGAAGAGAATGCTTGAAAGCGATGACTATCTTGTGAATGGCAGAAGGCCGGGTGAAGATGACATCGCGATTCTCTTCCAGAAGACAAGCTATCAGGTTTCCTTTGAGATAGCACTGAAAAGACTTGGAATCAGCTATCAGACAGGTGTCACGAAGAGTCTCATGCAGCAGGCTGTGTGCGGAGATTTCTACAGCCTCCTGCAGTACGTCGTCTATCCGGATGACAGACTTGCGTATACAGCGCTCTTGAGAAGTCCCTTCGCCCGTCTTTCAGACAATGCCGTCCTGAGTCAGAAAAAGGAAGGATGGCAGGAAAGCCTTGATGGGGATGACAGGGCGAAGCTTGAGCGTTTCGATGCCTTCATCTCGATGATGAGAGATCTTGCTTTCCGTGTTCCTCTTTCCCGTCTTCTGTCCGCAGCTTATTACAAGGGAGGCTACTACGCTTATCTTCACAGCCGTGATGACTGGGCCGGGTTCGAGGAGCACTACGAATACCTGAGTGCATATGCAGTCTCATTCGACAAGGCAGGACTCTCCCTGACTGACTATATAGCCTTCCTGCGTGACCGTCTTGCAAGCAGGCAGCGTCTGGATGAGGTTTCTTTCCTCAGACAGGAGAAGCGTGGTGTCCAGCTGATGACTGTCCACAGTGCCAAGGGCCTTGAGTTCCCTGTCGTCATACTCGCAAGCTGTGCAATCCGGGACAAGGTGGCAGAGAACAGCTGTGTATTCTCTTACAAAGACCGCCTTGTCGCGACGGAAAACAGGTATCTTGCCTCCTTCCTTGACTCTCAGCGCCGGCTCCGGGAAGATGCCGAGGCAAAGAGACTTCTGTATGTTGCCATGACAAGGGCACGCACCCATCTTGTCATCAGCGGGATAGTGGACTGGACAGGCAAGGGGGAACTGAGCGCAAACAACGGCATCTATTTCAATTCCTACCTCAGGGCAGCAGGATTCACTCAGGAAGGAGAGACGGACCTTGATGAAATACGCTGTCTGAGGATGGCACTCCCGTCTGAAGAGGCCGTGCCTCATACCCGTCTTGAGGCTGATAATCTTAACAGGCTTGCTGATAACTTCACTTCCTCTTCCTTCACATTCCGCCAGATGACAGCAAAACCGAGCGGTATGGATGATGCTGAAGAAGCGGATGTGACAGTACTTCCATCATTCCCTGCAGACGGACTTTACCCGGATGCGGATGACAGCGCTGAGGCCGGCACTGCAGTACATGCCTATCTTGAACTGAGCATGAATGGGGAGAACCCTGAAGCGGCCTTTGACAGTCCGCTTTTCAAAGGTGCTGATGGCAGGGCAGTGAGAAAGGACCTTGCTGACATGGCTGAAGGCTTCCTTTCATCACAGCTTTGCCAGAAGATAAAGAAGTATCCTTACAGAACTGAATACCGTTTTTTCTCATACTCTTCGCAAGAGGATCTTGTCTATGAAGGAGTCATAGACCTCTTTGCCGACTGCGGGCCGTTCGCTCTCATAGTCGACTACAAGTCAGACCGGACGAAAACGCCAGAAAAGCACAAGGCTCAGATGCTTTCATACATCCGCTCTCTTGAGGATATCCTGACAAAGCCCTGCTATGCCACGCTTTTCTATCTGAGAGAAGGCAGGCATAGCACAGTCTGGGACAGGGACGGAAACGAGGCTGACATCATCACGCGTCTATAATCCAGTCATATGCCTTTTTCAGCCCTGCAAGGCCCTTTTCGAGAAGGTCGTCTCCGCAGCCGAAATTGAAACGCATATACTTTGCGTATTCTTCTCCGAACCAGCTGCCGTCATTCATGCAGATGCCTCCTCTCTGCCCGAAGAAGTGCGACATCGTGTATGTCCCCTGATAAAGCTCAGGATGGGCCGTCTTGTCCTCAAGCACTCTGCCCCACAGGGCACTGCAGTCAAGGAAGGCGATGAATGAAGCATGTACGGCGCAAGGTCTGATGAGAGGGCAGTTCTCCTTTATGAAGGATTCAAGACGCTGGAACTTTCTCTCAAGTGCCGCACAAAGCTGCGTGTTGTAGTCAATTCCATGCAGATAGGCGTTTTCTGCCATGACGCTGACACTGTAGCCTGGACTTGTGAGATACAGCCTCCTGAGTGCCTTCTCGTATTCCTCTTTCATTTTTCTGTCTCTGAACAGCGCGAAGGCGCAGTGTTCACCTGCAATATTGAAACTTTTTGATGCCGCACAGAAGGTGATGCAGCGTGCTTTTGTTCCCTCACTTGCCTTGTAAAGCGGGATGTGGTGGTACCCCGGATGGGCAAGGTCGCTGTGAATCTCATCGCAGAAAACGGGGATGTCAAGCCTGGATGCGCACTCAAGCACTGTTTTAAGCTCTTTTTCTGTGAACACGATTCCAGTGGGATTGTGAGGAGAGCAGAAGAGAATCGCATCACAGCCTTCAGCTGTCCTGATGAACTTCTCCTCGTCCAGTGCAAAGCCTGTCTGGATCCTTTCAAGATGGTAGGGTACGATGACACGCTCATTGCTGACTATCATGTCGATGAAGGGATGGTAACTCGGATAAGGCAGGAGAACCCTGTCTCCAGGCTTTGTGAAAAGGTTGAGAGCCATGGCGATTGAGTGGAGCATGCCCTGTGCGAAAACAACGTCCTGCGGATCCACGTCACACCCATGGCGCTCCTTCATGAAGGAGATGAAAGCCGGGATGAGGGCTCTGGGTTCCCTGTAACCTATGACCCCGCGCTCTGCTTCCTTCTCAAGGGCCTTCCTGATTTCATCGCTTGTTGGAAGATCCATGTCCGCGACCCAGAAAGGAAGGGCCTTCCTGTTACCGCAGATACCCTCAATGTTCTCTTCATTCCATTTCTCGCTGTTTGCTCCGCTTCTGTCAGCAGAGATGGAAAAATCATAATCTCTCATGCTCTGAACTCCTTTATCGCTTTTATTACACAGTCTGTCATCTGTGAGTCGACATTGAGGCTTGTCACCATCCTCAGCATGCCGGCATCAGGTGCAAAGAGGATGTCTTTTGACCTGAAATACTCAAGCACTTTCTCATGACTGACAGTAGTGGAGAAGAAAATCATGTTTGTGCCATAGCGCTCCACCTTTGCCCAGTCAGTCTCCTCAAGAGCCTGTCTGATTGCGGATGCATGTTCATGGTCTTCCTCAAGGCGCTCAATGTTGTGGTCAAGCGCATACAGGCCTGCGGCTGCCAGGAATCCGGTCTGCCTCATTCCGCCGCCAAGAAGCTTCCTGACTCTTCTTGCCTCTCTGATGAAGTCAGCAGAGCCGCACAGCAGGCTGCCTGCAGGGGCACCAAGACCTTTGGAAAGGCAGAAGGTGATGCTGTCGCAGTCCCTTGCCCAGCGGGATACAGGAATCCCTGTCGCGACATATGCATTGAAAATCCTCGCACCGTCCATATGTACACGCATGCCGTTACGCTTTGCAAAGGATGTCACCGCATCCAGAGTCTCAGGGGGGTATACAAGACCGCTTGTCGTGTTCTCCACCTCGACAAGGGATCTGTCCGCCATATCATATGAATAAGGACGTGCAAAGCTTTCCAGAGCCTCAGGACAGATGATACCGTCCCTGCTTTCAACAATGGTCGGCTGGGTGAGCGCCAGTGAAGAGAGAGCCCCGATTTCATGGCATACGATATGACTTTCCCTGGCGCACAGGACTTCCTTTCCGCGTCCGGCCTGAAGCATGATTGCGATGAGGTTGCCCATACAGCCTGAGGAAACGAACAGGCTTTCCTCCTTGCCGGAAATCTCAGCACCGCGCTCCTCAAGAGCCCTGACGGTCGGATCCTCACGGTAGACGTCATCGCCGACTTCGGCCTTGTAAATCGCTTCTCTCATTCCCTGAGAGGGAAGGGTGAATGTATCAGAACGCAAATCAATCATTGTCTGGGGCTCCTTTTGTCTTTATTTTCTCAAGCAGCGTGAAGAATGTCGGGAAGGTGACAGCCGAAGCGCTTTCATCGTCAATCGTAAGAGAACCCGGAGTTACGAGTGAGAGAATTGCCATTGCCATTATGATTCTGTGGTCGGCGAACCCTGATACTGTGACATTCTCCCTGAGCTGCCCCGGATAGACCGTGAGTCCGTCTTCCTCTTCTTCGACCCTCAGTCCCATGAGGCTGAGATTGTGATGCATACAGGCTATTCTGTCTGTCTCCTTTATTCTCGCATTGCGCACATTCGTTATTTTAAGCGGGGTGCTTGTTACAGCTCCGAGGACAGAGAGCACCGGCAGGCAGTCGGGCATCGCATTGAGATCGAATGTTCCACCCCTGAGCTGCCGCGGTCCCTGGATGGTGATGCCATCCGGCGAGCATGTGACAAGGGCTCCCATGTCTTCAAGGATGTCAAGCAGTCCCTTGTCTCCCTGCTTGTCATTGATGTCGAGTCCTTTCAGTGTCAGAGTGCAGCTGGTAATCGCTGCGGCACAGGCAAAGAAGCTGGCGGAGGAGAAGTCACCTTTTATTGTTTCCTCAAAGGGCCTGTACTTCTGCCTTCCCGCAATCTCGAAATGCTGTAAGTCATCAGTGCAGGAATATCTTATGCCCTGTCTGTCGAGCCAGTCCATTGTCATGTTGACATACGGCTTTTCGTAAAGAAGCGGGATGTCGATGACGCTGTCCCTGGAAGCAAGGGGTAGGCTCAGAAGCAGGCTGGAAAGGTACTGGCTTGTCCTGCACTCAATGCTTGTGTGTCCTCCCTGAAGGTGACCTGTGACAGTGACAGGCGGACAGCCGTCAGGACAGTCATAGTCGAGACCGAGATCAGAATAAGCCTCGGCAAGAGGTCTGATGGGGCGTTTTTGAAGCTGCTCGTCTCCAGTCACAGTGTATTCATCCAGACCAAGGGTTCCTGCAATGCCGTAAAGAAGGTAGGTTGTGGTGCCGCTGTTCTCACAGTCAAGACAGACAGATGAACTGGTGAGTTTTCCTGCATCTGTGCTGTCGACAACCAGTGTGTCCTCTCCATAATCAAGAGTGCAACCCAGACTCTCAAGAGCCTTGAAACAGCTTCTTGTATCAGCACTGTAGAGAGGATTGTGGATAATGCTTCTTCCTCTTGCCGCAAGGGCAATCAGGCATGCCCTGATTGTCTGGCTCTTGCTGGAGGGGATATAGATGCTTCCGCCTATTTCTGATTTTCCAAGGGTTATCATGGAAAAGATGATAGCGCTAATGAGCTTTTTTTGTAATTCCTTTCAGCGTGAAATGTCTTTTCTGAATGTTTTCTTAACTGTGACATATCTCTGTCAGCTCAAGCAGGGCAGCTTTCACCTTCTCAAGAGTTCTCAAGTCCGTATAGTCAGTCCTTTTTCCGTAGGTGCTGACAATCAGGCGGTCTTCTTCAGAAGGATTTTCCTTCTTCCTTATCATTGTGACAAGGGCCTTCATCATAAGCTTGTGTCTGACTGACATGACTGTGTAGTCCAGCGCTCCTCTCAGATGGATGACTGTACATCTTTCTTTCACTGTCTCTGTCTGTCTGGACACAGTCTTCATTATGTTTTTTCTGTTCGTCTCATCCTCCGGGTCTGCGATTCCCACCGTGACTAAAAGGAGACGGGTATGGGAAGGAAGATGTCTGATGCATTTTGCAAGTCCGCTGACGTTTCCTGCATACAGTCCGCCAAAATACACGAGGATGTCTGTATCTTTATCAATTGTCTCAAGAGAGACGATGGGCAGATTCATCTGTCTTGCGAATTCCTGGGCATAGAGCCTGCTGCTCCCGTAGCGGCTTGAAAATGTTACGGCTGTTTTTCTCATGTCGGAAAATATATCATTTCTTTTCCGTTTTCTGTGTGAAAACAGGGGAAAATCATGAAGGAAGAAGCTTTGAGGATTAGTTGTGCAGAAGGAAATGGAAATGATGGTTCTGCTACTTCTCCAGAGTTGTCTGCAACAGGTCAACCAGTTTCTGAACTGCAATCGGCACATATGCATTGCTGGCCAGCAGTATGTGGAATGCACGTGATGCCAGAGGTGATGCCAGAGGGTAGAACAGAAGATGGTCATCACTTTTCTTTACGATTCTGTCACTCGTGAAAACCGATGCCATGCCTGCTTCTGACAGATGATAAGCTGTCACCAGCTGGTTCAGATCCAGTTTCACATTCGGTTCTTCAGCTTCATCATGGTACATGCTGAGAACTCTCTCGTGGAGGTTGTTTCCCTTTCTGAGCAGTATTATTTCCTGATTCCCGATTTCCTTTATCGTCAGCTTCGGTGTTTCAGGCTTGAGGTGACGGCCAGCAAGAATATCAGTTGCAGTCATGGCTTTCTCACGGTGCTTATTGTTGAAGCTGTCTGATACAGGTACTGCAAATATGATGTGGTCTTCAAACATCCTGACACTTGGGAATTTGCGTATGTCCTCCGGGTTGCAGCTGAATGTAAGGTCGATGTTCCTTGATGAGAGCATGGTTTCAAGATCAAACGAACTTCGTTCATAGATTATGAGAGATACACCTGGATATTTCTTGCTGTATTCACAATAGTATGGTGGCAGGATATAAGAATTAAGGAAGTGAGTGCCACCCACTCTTACAAGGCCTGTCGAGAGATTCTTGATATCATCAAGTTTCTGATTCCTCTCCCTTTCGAGCAGCTGGGCTTTTCTGGCAGAGTCGATATAGATTTCTCCTGCTTCGGTCAGCTTAAGCGGTTTCTGTCTTCTGTCGAAAAGTGGCATGCCTATTTCGTCTTCCACTTTTTTCACTGCTATGCTCAGTGCCGGCTGAGTGATGAAAAGCTTCTCGGCGGCCTTGGAGAAACTGCCTTCCTGGTAGACTGTGAGTATGTATCTCATTTCGGGTGACACTTGTGATTTCTCCTTATTTATAAATTTGTTTTATGTAAACATTAAGAATATAAATTTGACTATAAGCTGAAACAAGGACAAAGTAAAGTATGAACCGGCTCTGAATGCCGGGGTAAGGAGAAAATATGATAGTCAATGCGCTTATGATGGACAGCAAGGATAATGTTGTGACCTGCGTGAGTGATGTCACAGCAGGTGCTGAGGTTGTCTACCAGAATGAAGGCAGAACAGTGACACTGACCGCTCAGGAAGATATCCCATCCTGCCATAAGGTGGCTCTTGTGGATTTCCCTGAAGAAGGAGTTGTCATTAAATATGGAGAAATGATTGGTAAGACCTGCAGGCCAATAGGGCGGGGACATCTTATCAATCATGAAAACATATACAGTGTTCCACGGGATTATGACAGTGAACTTGTTCCGGATGACGGTCAGGAGGTGCCTGAATTCAAGAGAACAAAAGAAGGTCTGAAATTCTGGGGCTACAGACGTAGTGAGGGGCGTCCTGGCATAAGAAATCATGTGCTGATATTACCAGGCTGTGCGTGTGGCAGTGAGTCTGCACGCATTGTTGCTTCTCAGGTCCGTGGAGCCGTGAACATCATTTTCAACACAGGATGCTCGGATGTGGCGGCCAACACAGACATGAGCCAGAAGGTTCTCACCGGTTTTGCATGCAATCCAAATGTATATGGTGTCGTCATCATTGGTCTGGGCTGTGAGACTGTAGGACACAGACAGCTGAAGGAGAAGATTCAGAAGATGACCTCCAAGCCGGTTGTTTCATTTGGCATACAGGAAGAAGGCGGAACCGTAAAAACCATCGAGAAGGCTGTGAGGGCGGCGCGCGAGCTGGCCGCACAGGCCGCATCACAGCAGAAGGAGCTTTTCGATATCTCAGAATTGTTCCTAGGCATTGAATGCGGAGGTTCTGATGCAACCTCAGGTATTGCATCCAACCCCGCTGTCGGAGAGCTCAGTGACCTGCTGGTCGACTATGGGGCCACCAGCATGATCAGTGAGTCAATTGAATGGATTGGAGGTGAGCATGTTATCGCCAAAAGAGGTGCGAATGCAAAACTCCACAATGAAATTATTGAAGTGTGCCGTGCGTATGAAGAGCATCTCATGAAGGCCGGGCAGGACTGTCGTGCCGGTCAGCCGACACCGGGCAACAAGGCCGGGGGACTGTCCACACTGGATGAAAAGAGTCTTGGATGTATCCGCAAGGGTGGAAAAAGACCTATTGTCGAGGTTCTTGAACAGGCAGCACGTCCGACAAGGCATGGTGCCATTGTCATGGACACGGCAGGATATGACATTTCATCTGTCACATCCATGGTTGCAGGCGGCTGTCAGGTTGTCATCTTCACAACAGGACGTGGCACACCGACTGGAAACGCCATTGTACCTGTCATGAAGGTCACTGCTAACGAGTACACATACAAGCATATGGAAGACAATATGGATTATGATCTTTCTCCGATTGTCAGAGGAGAGAAGACCTGTGAGCAGATGGGGCAGGAACTACTGGATGAGATTGTCGCAATCAGCAATGGCAAGCTCACCAAAGCGGAGGCATACGGCTTTTCTGATATCGCTGTCGACCATGTCTGCCGTTTTGTATAAGCACAGGTTTTTGCTGAGGCAGATGCCTTAGAAGACAGGCTTAAGATAAATTTTGTTTATACAAATATTAGGATTATAAATTTGTCTATAAGCTGATTGTGGTCCATAGTGAGATTGTGGAGAGACGGGAAGCCCGGACTGGGATTGTCAGCTGGCTGCCTGCTACTTTGAAACAGAACAACAAAAGGAGAAGAAAAATGAGTCACTTAGTAATCTGTCTGATTATCTGTGCCCTCACAATGATCAGCTACATCATCGGCAAGTGGCCGATGGGACTGACTGCAATGGTCAGTATGCTGGCATTTGTGCTCACAGGTTGTCTGGATCCTGCTACAGCCGCAGGATATTTCGGTAATGCCAATGGCCTGATGATGATGTCGATGTTCGTTGTTGCGGCAGGTTTCAACCGCACGCAGTTCGTGCGTAAGGTCGCAGCAAGCGTGAACCGCATCGCAAAGGGCTCCCTGACACGCGTCATGTTCGGTTATATCCTCATCACGATGCTGCTGTCACAGTTCATCCAGAGCTCGGTCATCGTTTATGGCATTATGGCTCCGATGATGATTGCGACCTGTGAGGAGATGAACATAAGCCCGTCCAGAGTGCTCTTCCCGATTGCAATCGCATGTATTTCAACTGTATCTGTCCTCCCTCTCGGTGCAGGAGCGACAGTCTTTGCTGAGATGAACGGCTATCTGGAGGCAAACGCCTATACGACATATGCAGTAGCATTGACAGACTGTATGAAAGCACGCCTTCCGTCCATGATTGTTATGTTTGTCTACTGTGTGTTCTTCTCAACGAAATTCAGTCCTGTGGAATCTCCTCTCAAGGGAAAGGCGATTGAGAGCCGTGCTGACAAGCGTGAGCCTCTTGCCCCTTTCAAGGAACGTGCAGGCTACATCATCTTCATCGTCACAACTCTTGCTCTTCTTTTCCAGCCTCAGCTTGGAATCCAGACCTGGGTCATCTGTATGTCCGGTGCGGTTGCAATGGTCGTCTGCGGAGTCCTGTCAGAGAAGGAAGCTGTCGCTGCAATCAATCTTCCAATGGCATTCCTCTTTGTCGGATCACTTGCGATGGGAGGAGCTCTCAGCCAGACTGGAGCAGGAGAAGTCGTTGGAAGCATTCTTGCCAGCTTCGCAAACAGCCTGTCCAATCCGTATCTGATTGGTTTTGTATTCTTCCTGGTTCCGTTCCTGCTCACTCAGGTTATGATGAACCGTACTGTCATCATTATCTTCATTCCTATTGCAATTCTAGCCTGCAAGGCAATGGGTGCGAATCCTGTCGGAATCGTGCTTCTGGTTCAGTCAGCCTGCCTGAGTTCGTTCATGACTCCGATGGCAACACCTGCCATCCCGATGTGTATGGCCAACGGAGGCTACGACCTTAAATCGGTTGTCAAGCAGTCAATTATACCGGCAATCATCCTTTGCGCCGTCAATGTTACCTGGATAATGACTGTCTTCCCGATGTATCCCTGATGGAAGAGGAGTGAACAGAAATGCTTGAAGTGAAGATTTTCCCTCAGGATATGAGCGTATTTGAAGTGGATCACAGTGAGCCGCGCAAGTGCCTCATTGACGGACTCTTTGAGGAGAGTGTGGAAGTGAACGGGAAAACCCGTACTTTCTACACATATATCACAAAAGGACTTGCCTACAACCAGCCGTGCGTGGTAGTTGCCGCACCTGATGATGTGGATACACTTGACTATCTGTCCAATAGTCCATGGATTGACTTCGCCGACAGGCATCTGGTGTTCCTTCATGTGCTCAAGACTCCGGAGGGGGGATGGAAACTTGACGGATCTGATGCTGACTACATGAACCGGGTTTATGTCCAGATTAACGGAAGACGCGGTTATGTGGCCATGCAGGACAATATCTACGCAGCTGGTGTTGGCAGGGGTGCAACCGTGGCACATCAGGCTGTCATGAAAATGTCCAGCGAGTGGTCCGGGCTGGCGACTTTCGGCGAACTTGATGACATGGTGACTGTCAATGAAGCAGCCAGTGCCGGAAATCAGGATACAGGCAAGACAGAGCTTGTTGTCTCCGCTTCGAAGGTTCCGGTTCCTGTGTGGATGGTATGGAAAAAGAAGGAAGGTGCGAATGAAGCCGCTTTCGATTACTGGATGAGGAACAACGGATGTTCAGATGAGAGTTTTTCAAATCAATGGGCTGACGAGATTCATTTTCCATCAGATGTATGTCGCAAGAGTCAGATAAACGAAGAGAATATAGCTCAGGTCCGTGTCACAAATGGTTATGATGGCACGCTGGAACCTTCTTTCCTGGGTGCGGTCTGGAACTATCTGCGTCAGGCATGCCGTCATCGTGGTTTCGGAACAAAACAGTTACGCCACCGCATCGATCCGGAATCATATGGTTTCACACGTCACACAATGGAACTGGATGGATGGACACGGTTATGGTATGAGTATGTTCCAAAGAGAGTTAAGGAGAGTGGAAAGAATGCTCCGCTTGTAGTCTGCATGCATGGGCGAGGAGGAACGGCAGAGAGCTTCATCAGCCTTTCCGGTATGAGCCGGGTGGCAGAGGAGAGAGATTTCATTGTCGTATTTCCTGAAGCATGTGTCTCTCAGCAACGGCCTGGAAGCCTCAGGAACCTGCTTTTGTGGGAGGGTGCATATAAAGGCGTGAAGACCGATGATGTGAAGTTCATCCTCAAGCTCATCGATGATGTTAAATCACGCTGTGCAGTCGATGACAGCCGCATTTATGCCTGCGGTCAGTCCAGTGGCGGTATGATGACTTCTACTCTGGCTCAGAAGGCTCCGGACGTCTTTGCGGCAGTAGCTCCCTGGTCGGCTCTTGTAAGCCCGGATGAAGAACTGTGCCTGCCTGAAAGAATTGAGCCTGCAGTGCCTTTTTTCTTCCTTTTCGGCGAGAAGGACTGGCTTTGTGCAGATCTTGAGCATGGAGAGCTGGAGTATCATGCGGCTCATGATATTGCATCCTTCCTCAGGAATCTGATGAAGATTTACGGTCTGGATGAGACGCCGCTCAAGTACACATGTGGTGAAATCAGTTACTATGTCTACCTCAACAGTAAGAGGGTTCCTATGCTGACTGTAGGCACAGTACGTGATATGAGCCACGCAAATTATCCTGGTGAAAGCTGGGCTTCATGGGACCAGTTCCTCTCTAAATTCTCCAAAAAAGGTGGTCAGCTCATGTATATGGGCTCTGATGCGACCTGAGTAGCAGAAGTGTGTTCCACCAGCTGATAATATGCTCCATACTGCCGCATGGCTGTATGGGGCTTTTCAATGAGATTGCGTTATTCCAGTGAGGTGTCAATGATGAGAAAGTATCCGCATTTATGTGAGCCCATAAAACTCGGCAATGTCATATTCCGCAACAGGATGTTCTCAGCTCCGATGGGCGGGACTGATATCACAGCCGACTGTTCTGTCGGTCCCAGAACTCCTGGATTCTATGAACTGCGGGCGGCTGGCGGAGCAGCATCAGTCACAGCAAGTGAGCTTGTTGTACATCCCCAGACAGATTCCTCACATATGTTTCATATTGATTTGAAAACACCGGGGAATCTGGCAGGCTGGACCTTTCTTGCCGATGCGATAACGCGGCATGGTGCTGTAGCCAGCGTGGAACTGAGCCATAGCGGCCAGTATGCTGGCACATATCTTATTGACAAAGACAGAAAAAAAGAGCTCACACAGTTCGGACCAAGCGACTGGGTAAGGCCTGATGGTATTCCTGTGAAAGCTCTCACTGTAGAGCAGATTGATGATATTGTCCGCTCTTATGGGGAGAGTGCGGCTCTGGCGAAGCGTGCCGGCTTCCAGATGGTGATGGTTCATGCTGGACATGGCTGGCTTATAAATCAGTTCCTGTCTCCAGCTTTCAATCATCGTGATGATGAATACGGCGGTTCTTTCGCCAACAGGCTCCGTTTCGCGCGCCGCGTGCTGCAATCAGTCCGGGATAATGTAGGAGAAGGTTTCCCGATTGAGCTGCGAATGAGCGGGGCAGAATTCTTTGATGGCGGATATGACATCAATGGCGGTGTAGCGATTGCTCAGGGACTTGAGGATCTTGTTGATCTGATTCATGTATCAGCAGGCAGTTATCAGTTTGGTTTTTTCCGCACTCATCTGCCGATGTTCGCACCACATGGAGACAACGTATGGCTGGCGGCAGAAATCAAGAAGCATGTCTCGAAACCTGTAGCAACCATAGGTGCGCTGAATGATCCGGCCCAGATGGAGGATATCATTGCATCCGGAAAGGCTGATGTGGTGGAAATGGCCAGAGCACTGCTTGCTGATCCTGAACTCCCGAATAAAATCATTGCCGGGCGGGATGATGAGATTGTTCATTGCCTGCGTTGTTTCACATGTATGGCAGAGCGTCCGGCGACTGGCACGAGACGCTGTGCTGTCAACCCTCTCATCGGACGTGAGGTAGAAGGTATTCATCTGATACCTGCCGCCCAGAAGAAGCAGGTTGTCGTTGCGGGGGGTGGTGTTGCAGGGCTTGAGGCTGCAATCACTGCAGCAAAACGGGGTCACAACGTCACTCTTCTTGAAAAGAAGGATGTTCTGGGTGGAATACTTGTCAGTGAACAGGCTCTTTCTTTCAAATATGAAATGTATCAGCTTGGGCTGACCCTTGAAAGACAGGCACGCCTTGCCGGGGTAGACATATGGCTTGGTACTGAGGCTACTCCTGAGATAATAGAGAGCCTTGATGCTGATGCTCTGATAATAGCAGTCGGAAGCAGGCCTGTTGTTCCCCCTGTTGAGGGAATTGACGGTGAGAATGTCATTATAGTCAATGACTACTACCTTAAGAAAGACATAGTTTCCGGTACTGTAGTCGTACTCGGTGGAGGTCTTGCCGGCTGTGAATGTGCAGTTCATCTCGGCATGGAAGGCCACAATGTGACGATTGTTGAGATGAGGAATCAGCTTGCGCCTGATTGCAACATCCGTCACAGGCCAGTCCTGATGGAGATGGTGGACAGATACACTTCTGTGCTTCTAAACCATACCGCACTCAGGATATGTCCTGATGGGGTTGTGTGCTGTACTGCAACAGGAGAGGAAATTACTGTTCCTGCACAGACCGTCATCTGCGCTGCAGGACAGAAGCCAGACCGCTCAGCTGTCGACGCTCTAAGACCGTCTGCTCTCTGGGTGCGTGAAATCGGAGACTGCGCAAGGGTAGGCAACATCACAGCTGCCGTCTATCAGGGCTATCATGCCGCTCTGGATATCTGAACACCGCAGATAGGACGCGTGAAGGGGAAAATCATGAAGGAAGAAGCTTTGAGGATTCTGTTTTCAGAGGGTGTCTGACACTAAGCGTTTTCGCAAAAGTCCTTCCGCTTTCATATACCTTCTGGTTGAAACGGTGGCAAGACGAGGTCTTTCTGAGGCTTCTGTCATGAAACACAATCTCTTTTGCCTTTCTTTCGTTCTCATTGCGAATCAGCATGAGAGCGTGTTCACTTGCATCCGCGCTGAGTTTCTCCTGAAGCGTGCTGAGCACTCCGTCATAGAAGCTGTTTGTTCCTGTGACACCTTTATACAGCTGAGGATTCTCCTTTCTCAGTCTTTTCAGCTGGCGCTCAACTGCCTCATGCAGGACAGAAAACAGATAGATGGCCACTTCAAGCTCCTCATTGCTGCCGTAGGCCCTTATTGAAGAGATTCCGTTTTCGCTCACTCTCACGAGAAAGACACCTGTCTGTCTGCTGACAATCTGGCACAGCGTGCGCATGTGAGTCGCGATTCTTGTCATGGATGAATAGAGGTCGCACATGCACACAGAGTCAGAAGGGCCGTCTTCCAGGCTGTATGTGACCATGAGCCGGCGCACCTTTCTCAGTGCAGCCTCGCTTTCTGCTTCAAAAGGAGAGCCGGAAAGCGCCTTGAGCTTTCTTATCTTCTCAATGACATTCCTTTCCTCTTTTATGCTGATTCTGGCTTTTGCATAGTCTTCCATGGCTCCAAGTGAGCGTGCGGCTGAGCGGAAGGCGTCATCATGACCCAGCGAGCCTGTCAGTATGAAGGCTTTATGGTGGGCCGCCTCATGCAACGCAATCTGGAGCATCAGTGCCTTATCATGGGAAAGCAGGCTGTCAGAGAGGAAGATGCAGCAGCTTTTGCTGTCGTACAGTCCCAGCTGGCCCGCTTTCAGCGGCGCGAAGAAAACGGTAGGACATGAATAAGGACTGAGTGCCTTCACGAGCTGTTTTCTCAATTCTTCTGCCATTTGCTCAGCTTTTAGACTGCAATGGATTATTCTGGGCTCCATGAGTCCGGATTCTCTCACCGGAGGGACACTTGTGTCCACCCTTTCTTTTGATTTGAAAAACCGTTAAGATTCATTTTCTGTGAAGAAGATATTCATTGAGAGTCTTGGCTGTGCCAAGAACCAGGTTGATTCAGAGACTCTGCTTTCCCTTGCCGAGGGTGAGGGTTACAGCGTGACATCAGTACCTTCTGAAGCTGATGTCATCGTCATAAACACATGCGGTTTCATCGAAAGCGCGAAGGAGGAGTCTGTCAACACCTTCTTCCAGTACCGCAATGCCTTTCCAGAGCGGAAGGTGGTTCTTGCCGGCTGTCTTGCTCAGCGTTATTTCGATGAGCTTGAGCTTCCTGAGGCAGATGCCATTTTCGGCAATCATGACCTTTCCTTCTTTCCTCAGGTTCTAAAGGGCCTTGAGAGCTCAGCTGAGCAGGTCAGGCTCTGCCCCGAGACGGATACAGGAAGAAGCGACTGCCTGAGGACACGCTTTCTTTCAAGAAAGAACAGCGCCTATCTCAAGATAAGCGAAGGGTGCAATCACAGATGCAACTACTGTGCGATTCCCGTCATCAGAGGGCCTCTTGTATCAAGAAAGGAAGAGGATGTCCTTGCTGATTTCAGGTCCCTGCTTGACAGGGGAATCTATGAGATAAACATCGTGGCTCAGGATCTGGGTGCCTATGGCACAGACTGGGACGGGAAGGAACATTTCACAGCCCTGATGCAGAAGCTTGCCTCTTTTGAAGGAAACTTCGTGCTCAGGATGCTTTATATCCACCCGGATACTTTCCCGATGGATCTGATTGAAACAGTTAGGAACAATCCGAAAATTCTTCCTTATTTCGACATTCCTTTCCAGCACAGTGATGAGAGGGTGCTGCGCCTGATGAAGAGAACCGGCAGCAGGGAGAAATATGTCGCGCTCGTGAATGCAATCAGGGACAGGCTTCCGGATGCGGTCATACGCTCGACACTCATGCTCGGCCATCCGGGAGAGGACAGGGCGGCTTATGAGGATTTGAAGAAGTTCGTCCGCGAAGCCCAGCTTGACTGGATGGGCTCTTTCACTTATTCGAGGGAGGAGGATACACCTTCTTACGATATGAGAGGAGAAGATGAACACAACCAGGCTCATAAAAGCGCGGTACGCTGGCAGAGAGAGATAGAGAAGATCCAGAGCGAAATCTCATCAAAGCGGCTTGAGCGATTCATAGGACGCACTTTCACGGCTCTTGTGGAAGAGCCTGTGAAGAATGAGGACCTTGCCATTGCAAGAATCTACTCTCAGGCCCCTGATGTCGACGGTCTTACCGTCATCATGGGTGAGGGATTGAGGGAAGGAGATGTTGTGAAGGTTGGAATAAGGGCGGTCAGAGGACTTGACCTGGAGGCTGTGCTGATCAATGAGTGAAGCCTATCTTGACAGTCTCAACAACAGCCAGCTGGAGGCTGTCACTGACTTTGATCACACGCTGCTTGTCCTTGCCGGAGCCGGATCCGGCAAGACCCGCGTCATCACGACCAAGATAGTGCATGCAATGAAAGAGATGCATTACCAGGGATGGCAGATTCTGGCTGTCACTTTCACGAACAAGGCGGCCCGTGAGATGCTCACCCGTGTCGAGACGATGCTTGGAGATGATGCTGACACTTCCGGTCTTGAGATAAAGACATTTCACTCATACGGAGCGGGTCTTCTGCGCCGTTACAGCGGGAAGCTTGGCTATACCTCATCATTCACAATCTATGACGATTCCGATTCCCAGGCCCTGCTTGCTTCTCTCTTTCCCGATGACAACAAGAATCTTCTTAAAGACATTGCCAAGAGGATATCGCTGCTCAAGGACAGGGACATCCGCCCTGACGACAGAAGCAGCGTGCTGGAGGCTTATGAGAATGAGATTCCTGGTTTCCTTCTCCATTACAGGGCCTATGAACGCAAGCTCAGGGAGAACCAGTGCTTCGACTTCGCCGACCTGATTATGAAGACCAATGAGCTTCTTGAGGAGAATCAGGATGTGCGTGATTACCTCAGAAGGCGTTACCGTCTCATTCTCGTTGACGAGTATCAGGATTCGAACTCAAGCCAGTTTCGCATGCTCAAGAACATTGTCGGCCCTGCGACCCAGCTTGTCGTCGTAGGTGATGATGACCAGAGCATTTACCGCTTCCGCGGTGCCGAGATTGAGAACATCCTTCACTTCAAGGATGATTACGATAACGTCAGGACAATCAAGCTTGAGGAGAACTACCGTTCTACAAAGAGCATCATCCGTCTTTCCGGTGAGCTGATAAAACACAACCGGAAAAGACATCAGAAAACGCTTTTCACGAACAATGAGGAAGGACCCAGGCCGAAGCTGCTGAACTGCTTCAATGGAAATGACGAGGCGACGAGGATTGCCAATGTCATTCTCAGCAATCTCGGCCAGATGGATACGGCCATCCTCTTCAGGACAAATGCCCAGTCACGTGCTTTCGAGCAGATTCTTGTGAGTTTCAGGATTAAATACCAGCTTGTCGGGGCATTGCGCTTCTATGAGCGTGAGGAAGTTAAGGACATCCTCGCTCTTTTCTCCCTCCTTCTGAATCCCCGCGACCAGGTCGCCTTTTCCCGCGTCATCAACAAGCCGGCGAGGGGAATCGGCAAGACCAGCATACAGAAGATTCTGCTGCAGGATGAGGATACAGTCAGCGCCATGCGCTCGATTGTCCAGACAAGCCTGCTTACGCGAGGTGCCAGAAGCGGGGTTGAGGACTTCCTGAAAAACTATGATGAGGCTGTGAGGATGCTTGAAAGTGACACTGCGCTGAAAGAAGTCGCAGGTTACTGTATAACAGCCTTCGGCTTCTATGAGCATTACAGCAGCGAGAGTGACCCTGCTGTGCGCCAGAGCCGTCTAGACAACCTTAACGACCTTGTGACTGCGGTGAGTGAGTACCCGCCATCACGTGCCGGGCTTGCCTCCTTCCTTGAATCCATCACCCTTGACTCATCAAGCCTGCCGGGAGCGGAGGAAACAAACCGTATCTCCAGTGACAGGAATGTCGTCAAGCTGATTACTATGCACAATACCAAGGGCCTTGAGTTCGACCGCGTTTTTGTCACAGGACTTGAGGATGACATCATTCCCGGTAACAGGGCGGATGCGACTGACCGCGATATAGAGGAGGAGAGGAGAATCCTCTATGTCGCACTGACCCGGGCGAAGAAGGAGCTTTATCTGTCATGGTCCATGGAGCGCATGCTCTGGGGTCAGACCGTGAGCCAGGCACCGACACGTTTCTTCAAGGACATCCCCGAGGACTGCTACGAGGGGACACTTGCCAGCACGCGTACTGTTTCCTGGTCCGCATCTTCATACACGAACCGCTATTCTTTCCGTGCAAGAAGGGCTGAAAGTGCTCTTGATGTGCCTTGTGATGTGTTCGATGAACCCCCTGTCAAGAAAGTCGAGAGAAAGAGGAATGATGAGACATTCTGTCTGAATGACCGTGTTGTGTCGCCTGACTATGGGCAAGGAACCATCGTGAGTGTCGATGAAAGGGGAGACAAGACAATCATAAGGGTGAGTTTCGATAACGGACGCAAGGCGATTTACAACGCGGCTTTCTGCAATCTTAAAAAGCTTCAGCAAAAAGAATAATATTTGCTTTGTTCCTATGGACAAAAGATGCGGAAAGAGTATAAAGTAGCTTTTGCGTGTCCTTTTTCCAGAAGGAAACGTTTTTCCTGTGCTCCGGCAGACTGGAGAAAATCAGTTCTTCCGGGATTCTGCATGGAAGAAAAACCTGCAATCCTTTGGCGGCAAGTAGCCTTTCCCCGCTGACCGCTGACTGGTGCCGGTGCCATTGCAGAAAAGGTGAGCCCGGATGAGGAGAGAAGGAAAATAAAACTTAAGACAAGGAAAATGGTATGAAAACTATTTTTGTTAAACCGCAGTCAGTTGAGAAGAAATGGTATCTCATTGACGCAGAAGGTAAGAATCTTGGTCGTGTCGCTGTAGCAGCTGCCAGAATTCTCAGAGGAAAGAACAAGCCTGAGTATGTTCCTCACCAGGACATGGGTGACTACGTGATCATCATCAACGCAGCCAAGGCCACAGTCACAGGCAATAAGATGATTGACAAGAAGTACTACCGCCATTCAATGTTCCCGGGCGGACTTACAGTCGAGTCATACGGTCAGCTGATTGAGAGAAAGCCGACATTCCCGATGGAGCACGCTGTCAAGGGCATGCTTCCCCATGGAAAGCTTGGCAGAAGCCTCTTCACAAACCTGAGGGTCTATGCTGGTGCAGATCATCCTCACATGGCACAGCAGCCAATCGTCGTTGAACTTTAAGGAGCAGTAAGATGGCTAAGAAAGCAGTTGAAAAGAAAGAAGTGGTTAATCTCGGTCTTGGAACAGGACGCCGCAAGACAGCCGTGGCCCGTGTCTATCTCAGAGAGGGCAGCGGAAAGATTACTGTCAACGGCAAGCCGGTTGAAGAGTACTTCGTTGACGCAATCAGCGTGTTCACAGTCAGACAGCCTCTTGTTGCTACAGAAACAGCAGAGAAGTACGATGTTGTCATCAACGTCACAGGTGGTGGAATCAAGGGCCAGGCCGGTGCCTGCCGCCATGGTATCGCCCGTGCTCTTTGTGATGAGAACAACGAGGCTTACAGGAAGATCCTCCACGATGCAGGCTTCATGACCCGTGACCCGAGAATGGTCGAGAGAAAGAAGTACGGTCGCCGCGGAGCAAGAAGACGCTTCCAGTTCTCAAAGAGATAATCCTCTATATGTGTCTCTGTCTGTCCGGACAGGATGCATCAGATTCACGCCCACGGAAAATTCTCCGTGGGTTTCTTTTTTAACACAGATTTTTCTTGAAAAACAAAACCGTTTTATGATAAAACCCGCATGAAATGGAAAAAGAGCTTGAATATTTCAAGGGTACTGCAGTTTACGGACAACTCAGATCTGTCATCGCTTTCTACGATTCCCTCAGGCAGGACATCCTCCCTTTTGAGACGGAATTCTGCATCAGCTGCCCGGCTGCATGCGGGCGCTGTTGTGAGCACTTCCTTCCGGATGTGACACACCTTGAAGCTCTTTATCTTGCTTTTTTTATGATTGAGATACAGAAACGGGACATTTCATTCCTCTCAGACTGGAATGGAAGGCTTTCCTGTCCTCTTTTCGACTCTTCATCAAAAAGATGCACAGCCTATGAGGCTCGTCCTCTGGTATGCAGGCTTTTCAACTCTGCGGCCAGCCTGACAAAGTCAGGACTATCTTTCCGCTCATGCCGTATGACAACTGAACCGGAGAAAGCTCATGGCATTTCCTCAGACGACCTTGAGGGATCAAAAGTCAGAGTCCCAGTCATGAGCCATTATGGGGAGATGCTGGATGCATTGCAGGAAGACGGGAAAACAGAACTGCTTGACAAAGCTGTGACGAATGAGGCCATGAAGCTCATGCTGATTAAGAACATAATCTCAATGGAAGACTCTGGAAGGGCGGGGTGAGGCTGTGTACATGTAGTCAGAAATTATATAAATCCTTTCCTTCGACAAGCATCCAGCCATTTTTATTTTCATTAAAAGCAAACCCTGATGAGCAGGCAAAACCTGTCGTTTTGATATCAAGATCTTTTATTTTCCGGATTTTCTTCTCTTCTTCAATTGCGATTGCTATTGGCATTGGATTCTTCAGGTGTTTGCACTCAATGACAGCATATCCGTCTTGCATCCTGATTACACAGTCAAATTCACCGTTTTTCTTTTCTTCTGGTAAATCATACCAGTATGTTCCCGTCTCAAGGAATTCCCTGTTCCTTCGCTCCTTGATGACTCTTGTAAAATACTCATTAACAATTCTCTCAAACCGCTTTGAGATGTATGTCTCAAGAGAAGATGAAACAATGTTATCGTAAGTGGCATCAGGACCATACTGCGCAATGTAGTTCCGGTTTGGCATTACATAGGTATAGAAAAAGCGGACGAGATTGTCAGAGATTTCATAGAATGTCTTTTTGGAATCCTCTTTTCTGTTGATAGGATTGTTTTTGTCAATAAGATCCATATCCAGAAGGCGTGCAAGTTCCTTAGATACACTGCTTGCGGAGGCATTGATAGCCGAAGCAATTTCATTGTTTCTTGCTTTACCGTTTTTAAGATATGAGAGTATCGCACCGGCATATTCAAGTTTGTTGATTTCTGTCAGCAATATCTCATTGATTGTTGAGTAAACCGCATCCCAGCTGTCGAGAAAAGTCCTTTTGATGTTCCATTCAAGCCCTTTTTCAGGATTGAGCCGCTCCAGAACAAAGGGAAATCCTCCAAATACAGAATAAAATCTGATTTTCTCGTATGCTGAGAGTTCTGAATAGAATGCAGCTGAGTCAAAATAATCAAAGGGGGATAGATGAATCTCGAGATCAAATCGTCCGTACAACGGCTCATCATAATGATTCATCTTTCTCATGACAGAAAGATATGAGCCACAGAAGATAATTGTGACATTTCCGCTCATCCGGTCAATAAGGCGCTGGAAATAGGAATCAAGATTACCATTTCTGAAGGATTTCCTGAGAACAGGATATTCATCTAGTACAATTACTGTATTCCGTCCTGTCTGAGCAATGAACGAGAAAAGAGCATCAATGTCTTCAAGTGCCGCAAGATGTGGCATGGAAAGAGAATCTGCTGCACATTTTGCCAGCTGTCTTGAATTAGAAAGGAATGTATCCTCAACAGCAAGATAGTTTATGACAGAGCCTTCATAGCCGTTGAGGGCGTTTTGTATGAGAGTTGTCTTACCAACACGTCTCAGTCCATAGACAAGTATTGCTTTGGCTCCTGATTTCTCTCTTTTCAACGTTTCTCTTATCCGTCCGATTTCTTTTTCTCTGTTGAGGAACATACAGAAAACTCCCTGAGCTAAGATTAAATAATGTTGAAAAAGTTTTCAACAAAAAATTTTTCAACATTTTAATCATCAGACTGTCTGTGTCGGAAGACTGATTATTCAGCGCTTCCTCTGGATTTCTTTCATCCTTTCTTCAAAGGTCTTTCCATCACGGCCTGAAATCCTGACAAGATGGGCAAAACGGCTGATTCTGTAGTCATCAAAGGCCTCAACTCTGACCCTCCAGCTCCAGTTGATATCGTTGCAGGTGCTTGGCATGTTCATTCTGGCCTCGTTTCCAAGTTCCAGTATGTCCTGAAGAGGAACGATGGCATAGCGTGCATGGCTCAGCATCAGCATTCTGAGGAAGGCCCAGACTATTTCCCCTTCGTCGCTTGCAAGGTACTCACGCACGATATGCTTCATGCCTTCATCCTGATTGTCATACCATCCTCTGAGCGTCTCGTTGTCATGAGTGCCGGGGTAGGCGACGAAGTCTTCTTCCCAGTTGTGAGGAAGGAAGGTGTCCCAGGTGTTGAAAGAGCCGTCAGGAAGCCGGGTGAAGCCGAACTGGAAGATTTTCATGCCAGGCAGGCCGTTGTCTTTTCTGAGCGCGTTCACGCTGTCTGTCATGAACCCCAGATCCTCCGCGATGATTGGAAGATGTCCAAGCTCTTTCTCCAGAGCCTTGAAGAAAGCCTTGCCGGGTGCCTTGACCCAGCGCCCGTCTTCGGCGGTAGGGCAGCTTGCCTTGACAGACCAGTAGGCATCAAAGCCTCTGAAGTGGTCAATACGGATGATGTCACAGAACTCAAGCTGTTTCCTTATTCTTCTGATCCACCATTCAAATCCCGTTTTCTCATGTTCCTTCCAGTCGTAGACCGGGTTTCCCCATCTCTGGCCGGTTGCTGAGAAATTGTCTGGCGGAACTCCCGATACAGCACTGTAATGACCGGTTGAATCCGTCTTGAAAAGCTCAATGTTTGACCATGTGTCGGCAGAGTCTCCTCCGACAAAGATCGGGATGTCTCCTATTATCTTTATTCCCTGGCTGTTAGCGTACTTTCTCAGGTTCAGCCACTGCTTCAGAAAGAAATACTGCAGCACCCGGTATATCTCCGCCTGCTTTGAGTATTTATCAAGAGTTTCCTGGCAGTATTTCTCATCCCAGAGCATCCAGCGTGCATCATGATACTTCTCGTCATACAACGTCATGAATACAGCATAGCTGTCAAGCCAGAATGCGTTCTCCTCTTTAAACTTCCTGTAATCATTCCTGTGCCGCTTTGACATGATGAAGGCCTGAGCCGCTTTCTTGAGAAGGGGAAGCTTATAGGCCCTGACTCTGTCGAATTCGACATGGTCAGAATCAAAGACAGGAGGGAAGGCAATCTCATTCCTGCTCAGGTAGCCTTCTTTCACAAGCTGTTCCAGATCTATCAGAAGCTCGTTTCCTGCGAAGGTTGAGCGGGCGGCGTAAGGACTGTTCCCATAACCGGTAGGACCAAGAGGGAGAATCTGCCAGAGCGTGGCACCTGTCTTTTTCAGACGGTCCACGAATTCGTAGCTTTTTTTACCCATGTCCCCGATTCCGTAGTCCGTGTAAATGCTTGTTATGTGGAAAAGCACTCCGCTGTATCTTGCACCTGTAATTTCCACTGTTATCTCCTTTGTGTGAGAGTGTCGCCCTGACGGAAGCTGAAACTGACACGCGGTGCCTTTTCCACGCTTCTGCCATCGAGTATGTCAAACATAGTGATGGCGGCAATACGTCCTTTCTCATATGCCGGCTGGTCTATTGTCGAGAGTGTCATGCCGGAGTAGTTCAGCTGTATGCCGTCAAAACCTACAACTGAGATGTCCTCAGGAACCTTCTTTCCGGCTTTCTCAAGAGCGTTAATCGCTCCATATGCTTGGATATCGCTCATTGCGACAATGCATGTGGCATCCGAAAGCATGATTTCTTGTGCCGCTTTCTGTCCGCTTGAGAATGTGGCTTCTCCTTTGCAGAACAGTATGTCACTTTCATTCAGTCCGTATTTCTGGCAGGCTTTTCTATAGCCTTTGAGTCTTCGTCCCACAAGGCCCGAATCGCTGTCTCCTGCAGCCAGATCAGGAGCACTTAATGTGATGACAGCAATCTTCCTGTGGCCGGCTTTTATCACATTCTCAAGCTGGACATAGGAAGCCTCCTCGTCATCGATGTTTACAGACAGAAAGCCTCCGCTTTCCTCTCCGTCTATCATGACAAGCGGAATGGCTCTGAGATCCACCAGACGGTCAACTCCGTCACTCATCAGATAACCCATCGTCACAAGCCCGTCGACGGTAGCGTTCTTCACCGCCTCATAGATTGAGTCATTCAGGGGAGGGATGACAGTGAGCATGTAACCATGGTCCTGACATACAGTGCCAAGTCCCCTGATGACTTCAACCAGATAGGGGTTCTCAAGGCTTGTCTCAATTCCCTGCGGGAGCAGGAAACCGAGAGTGAGCTGTTTTCCCAGAGAGAAGTTACGCGCGCTCGGATCCGGGATGTAGTCAAGTTTCATTGCAATCTCCAGAATGCGGTTGCGCGCCCCCTCGCTTATGCGGGAAGGACAGTTGAAGGCAAAGGAGACAGCTGTCTTGGAATAGCCTGATGCCTTTGCGATATCTGCAATGGTTGTCCTTTTCTTTCCAAACTGCATGTCTCCAAGCCTCCTTTCTCTTAAATCAACCTTTGACTGCTCCGGCAAGCACACCTTTGATGATGTACTTCTGGCAGCAGAGGAAGAAAACAATGACCGGAATCATGGCAAGCACGAGCATTGCCATCATCGCACCCATGTCGACAGATCCGTAACCGCCTCTCAGGTACTGGATTGCCACCGGGATTGTCCTGTACTCGGTTCCGATGACGAGGTATGGCATAAGGTAGTCGTTCCATACCCACATGGTCTCAAGAATCGCGATTGTGATTGCGGTGCTCTTGAGCATCGGCATGACAACGGAGAAGAATGTCCTTACAGGACTTGCTCCGTCAATCATGGCAGCCTCTTCAAGCGCAATCGGGATGCTCTTGATGAAACCGCTGAACATGAATGTGCTCATGCCGCAGCCGAAACCGACATAAAGTATGATGATTCCAACCGGGTTGTCAATGTGAATCATGTTGGCGAACTTGCTCATCGTGTACATGACCATCTGGAACGGTACAATCATGGAGAAAACGAGCAGGTAATAAATGACTGTGGTCACCTTTCCTTTCACCCTGGTGATGTACCAGGCAAGCATGCTTGTAAGAAGCAGGATGAAGAAGACAGATGAGATTGTAATCCACAGTGAGTAGCCGAATGCAGTGAAGAAGTTGATCTTGTCTATTCCGTTTGTGTAGTTGCTTATTCCGACAAAGCTCTGCTCGTTGGGGAACTTGAATGCTCCTGCTGACGAGATGAAGAGATTGCCTTTGAAGGAGTTCATCAGGACGATGAGAATCGGGAATATGATGAACGCGGCGACTACAATGAGGATTGCGAACAGAATCCATTTCGTGTATTTCTTTCCAACCTGTGCCATATCAGTTCTCGACCTCCTTGCTTCTTGTTGCGACAAGCTGCACGAGTGCGATTGCGGCAACCAGAATAGTGAAGATTACGGCCTTTGCCTGGCCGACACCCTCAAAGCCGACTCTCGAGTAGAAGGTGTTGAAGATGTTCAGTGCCAGCATTTCCGTCTGATGGTTCGGTGCGCCGTTTGTGAGGGCGAGGTTCTGGTCATAAAGCTTGAAACCGTTTGTCATCGTCAGGAAAAGACAGATTGTGATACTCGGCATGACAGACGGGATGATGATCTTGAAGAGGGTGGTCTTGCCGTTTGCACCGTCAATGGCCGCGGCTTCAAGCATGTCTGTTGAGATGTTCTGTATGGCGGCGATGTAAATGACCATCATGTAACCGACATTCTGCCAGTTCATCAGAATGACGAGTCCCCAGAAGCCATACTTGGCATCAGAAAGCAGTGTCTGCTCGAAACCGGCAAGAACACCGTTGAGCACCACCTGCCAGATCCAGCCCAGAACAATTCCGCCGATAAGGTTCGGCATGAAGAAGACTGTCCTGAACGCATTTGTTCCCGGCACATTCTTCGTGAGAATCAGGGCCAGGGTAAATGCCAGAATGTTGATTGTGATTACAGTGATTACTGTGAAACCCAGAGTGAACCAGAAGGCCTGGGTGAAATAATTGTCAATCGTGAATGCCTTGATGTAGTTGTCGAAGCCGACAAACGTGGCATCAGTGATTGTCGCAAACTCGCAGAAAGACAGCACGAATCCCCAGACCATCGGAATCAGGAAGGATAGCGTGAAGCATATCAGTGCGGGTAGGGCGAATAGAGGAAAATATTTTCTAAGTGATTTTTCCATTTTCTTGAACCCCTGTTGTTATAAATGGAATTGTTCTAATGAAAAAAGCCGCCATATTAGGAAAGCTAATGATGACGGCTTTCATTCTCTACATCAGGCCATTACCTTCCGGTGAGGGAGGCCTCACGTGCCCATGCATCCTGAGCTGCTGCTGTTACCTGATCCCAGGTGTAGCGGCCGTTGATGTACTCGAGCATTGCCTGTGCGAAGTCTGCCTTCCACTGCTCTGAAGGAATTCCGCCGAAGACCCATGGAACTGCTGTGACGCCGTCCTTGTTCATCCAGATGTTGACCTGGCGGGCAAGAGGATCGTCCGGAGCTTCCTCAGGTGAGAAGGATGAGAACGGTGTGATGAACATCAGCTGGCTTGCGACAATCTCCTTTCCTTCTTCGCTGCTGAAGAGCCATGTGAGGAAGGTGTCAGCGCCTTCAAGGGCTTCAGGAGATGCGTTCTTGTTGAATGCGAGGTAGTTCTCTGTACCGATGCACAGACCCTTATTCTCCTCTCCCTCGATTCCCATGTAAAGCGGGAGGAACTTGATGTCTTCATCTGCAACTGTGTTGCCTGCAGTTCCGAGAATCTGAGCTGCTGCCCAGTTTCCGTTCTGGACCATTGCGACCTGACCGAGTGCGAACTCTGCCATGCTGTCTGCATCAGCCTTTGAACCGACCATTCCCTTTGCTGTGATTGAGTTGTTCAGGTAGAGGTCGAAGAGGTTCTTGAAGTTCTCGCTTGCGACGAAGTCGAATGTGGCAGCTGAACTTGATGTTGCAAGGTCACCGAACTCAGCGACGAGGGCAGGGTTCACGAGGTGTGTTGTCCATCTCCACTCAGCACCTGGCATGAAGGATGTGGAAGCGAAGACGCCTTGGATTCCAAGCTCATCAAGGTGCTTTGACATATCCTCGACAACTGCCTTGAGGGTCTCGAAGTTGTTGATTTCCTCAGCACTTGAGATGCTGACAGCCTTGTCAGGAAGTGCGAAGTACTTTCTCATGATCGCATCGTTGTAGATGATGCCATAGCCTTCAACTGCATACGGGATTGCAACGACATTGCCATCAAGTGAGAGAGCCATTGTCTTGTCTGCAAGGAGGTTGTAGAAGTCTGTGTCCTGAAGAGGAGCGACTGTTGTGGCGTTCTCAGCGATTCCGACCGGTCCGTTAACCTGGAAGATTGTCGGAGGATTGGACTTTGTCAGCTCACTGCGCAGTGTCTGCTGATACTGGTTTGATGCAGCTGTGACGACCTTGAGGTCATACTGCGGATATGCAGCCTCGAATGCAGGTTCAATAACATTTGTATAAACGTCTGCGATTTCCGGCTTGAAGTTCATGAAGTAAACCTCTGTCTTCGATGAACTCTCACTGCCGCCCTGTGCGAAGACAGAGGAGACAGCGACCAAAGCGATGAGCAGAATTGTCAATGCTTTTTTCATTCTGGTTTTTTCTCCTTTTGAATTGCGTTTCGAGAGGGATTCCCGGTAATCCTTTTTTTTGCTGGGCAAACCTCTCTGGAAATAGAGTAAATCGGTTTTGTAAACCGGTCAACAAAAATTTTCAGGAATTTTCATCCGTACTGTTTTTGATAGATTCTTAACAAAATTGATTTTTTTATCACACACCAGAACCTTCTTCTGTTCGAAATGATTTCTTTATGATAAAATTTTTGACTGCTATGAACACAAACGAAATACTCAACCTTATTATGATTGGTGTAGGTGCCATTCTTATCTACCTCGCCATCAAGAAGGACATGGAGCCGACGCTCCTGCTGCCTATGGGTTTCGGAGCCATTCTCGTCAATCTCCCGGGTTCAGTCATGCTTCAGGACAATGCTATCCTGCAGTGGCTGTTCAACGTGGGTATCGAGAGTGCAGAAGCTTTCCCGCTTCTTCTCTTCATCGGAATCGGTGCCATGATTGATTTCGGGCCGCTTATCTCAAAGCCGTGGCTCATTTTCATCGGAGCAGCCGGACAGGGCGGTATCTTCATCTCAATGATTATCGCATCCCTCATGGGATTCCCGCTCAACGATGCCGCAAGTATCGGTATCATCGGTGCGGCTGACGGTCCTACTGCAATCCTGGTCTCCCAGCGCCTCAATTCCAACTATGTCGCGGCAATCCTTGTCGTCGCCTACTGCTACATGGCCCTTGTGCCTATGATCCAGCCGGTCGTCCTCAAGCTCACGACAACAAAGAAGGAAAAGGCTATTCAGATGCACTACAAGCCGAGCGCAGTCTCAAAGACAACAAGAATCATCTTCCCGATTGTCACGACAATCGTCTGCGGTATTCTTGCTCCGGATTCAGCAGCCCTCGTCGGTATGCTCATGTTCGGTAACCTTCTCAGGGAATGCGGTGTTCTCGACAGCCTCTCAAGAGCTGCTCAGGACATGCTCAGCCCGCTTATCACACTGCTTCTCGGTCTTGCCATCTCACCGATGATGAGCGGAGAGGCCCTGCTTCAGCCGGCAACCATCATGATCATGGTCTTCGGTCTTGTCGCATTCATCTTCGACACAGCCTGCGGTGTCTTCTTCCTGAAGATAATCAACATCTTCCTTCCAAAGGGAAAGAAGGTCAATCCGCTTATCGGCGGCGCCGGAATCTCAGCATTCCCGATGTCAAGCCGTGTCGTTCAGAAGGTCGGTATCGAGGCCAACAGGCAGAACCATCTGCTTCCTTTCGCCCTCGGTGCAAACGTTTCAGGACAGATTGCATCTGTTCTCGCCGGTGGTCTGCTCTTAAGCGAGCTGCTGCCGATTTTCGGTTAACAGGAGGATATGGAATATGCCTAATCCAGTTGTACTAGCATTCCAGAGCTGGGGTCTTCTTGCAGGAGCGATGGCAATTCTCTTTGTCGCTCTCGTCATCCTGAACAAGATCACAGGAAAGAAGAAAGACAAGTAAGCTTTCAGTTCATCATCGGGGGTCCGGACTCAGTTTCCGGACCTTCTGTTTTTAAAGTGAATGACTACCTCTTTTTCATTGTAGTCGGCCTTCAGCACCTTGTATTCCCTGTACACTCTGTCAATTGCCTCACTGTCTTCCAGTGACAGTGTGATGGTTCCGGCGCCCATGATATCCAAAGCCTTCTGCTGGATTCTCTCTTTCAGCGTTTCAAGATTCTCCTTTGTCTTCGCACTCAGAAGGATTGCATCGGGGTGACGGGCCTTTATCGATTCCATGGCGAAGTCATCACCGCAAGGAAGATCGCATTTGTTGAATACCGTTATCGTGTTTTTCCCTGCGGCCCCGAGTTCTTCAAGGACACTGAGCGTTGTCTCATAGTCCTTCATCAGACGGGGGCTTGATGAATCCAGCACGAGAATGAGCACGTCAGCAAGTGCCGCTTCCTCAAGCGTCGATGAGAATGCATCAATGAGGAAGTGGGGAAGGTCAGAAACAAAGCCGACTGTGTCGCAGATGAGGACCTTGAGAGAAGGGGAGATGTTCATTGTCCTCTCAAGAGGGTCCAGTGTCGCGAAAAGACGGTCCTCGCACAGGGTGTCAGCCTTTGTCAGGGCCTTGAGAAGGGAGCTTTTTCCGCTGTTCGTGTAGCCGGCAAGGGCGAAAGACACAAGAGATGAGGACAGGCGCTTCTTCCTCTGGCTATCACGGTTCTTCCTCACCTGAGAAATTTCTTCCCTGAGTCGTGTGATCTGGCTGTCGATGCGCCTCCTGTCCAGCTCAATCTGGCGCTCTCCTTCGCCCTTTGCTCCTCTCACTCCTCCGCGCTGCTGCGAATAGGGGTTCGCACTCTGTCTGATGCGCGGTCTCATGTATTCAAGCATGGCAAGACGCACCTGGAGTCGCGCTTCCCGGGTTCTCGCGTTGCGCGCGAAAATCCTGATGATGAGTTCATTCCTGTCAAGAACCGGAAGCTGAAGGGCAGATTCGAGGTTGCGCTGGATGCCCGGACTCAGGGCAGTGTCGAAATAAACCAGGTCAGCATTGAAATAATGTGAAAGCTGGCTTATTTCCTCAAGCTGGCCCCGGCCTACAAGCCAGGCACTGCTCGCACTGTGTATGTTGAAAGTCACATGAGATACAGGGACAAGGGAAAGCACTTCAAGAAGGCTTCCGGCTTCTTCCTGTCTGAGCTGGATCATCCCGTCACTCTCTTTTTCAGTACAGAGTGTGACAGTCAGAACTCTTGATGCATCTTCTTGGGTAGAAATCACAGGTGGATGATAGCATTCAGACTCAGAAGAAGAAAAGAGAGCATCTTCTCTTAATCCTGAATTTGTACTAGAGTCTCAGCTGAGGTTTAAATTATGGCACTGAACTGTGGTATTGTCGGACTGCCGAACGTCGGCAAGTCAACAATCTTTTCTGCTGTCACATCCGCTCCTGCGGAGGCAGCCAACTATCCTTTCTGCACAATTGACCCGAATGTCGGGATTGTTTCTGTTCCGGATGCGAGACTTGACAGGATTGTCTCCCTCATCCCTCCGAAGAAGGTCGTGCCTGCCACTGTTGAATTCGTCGACATCGCAGGTCTTGTGAAGGGCGCAAGCCAGGGGGAGGGCCTTGGCAACAGGTTCCTTGCATCAATCAGGGAAGTCGGTGTCATCGCACATGTCGTGCGCTGTTTCGACAACCCGGACATCATTCATGTGAACAACAGAATCGATCCGGCTTCCGATATCGAGACGATAAACATCGAGCTTGCGCTTGCCGACCTCGAGACAGTCGAGAAGCGTTATGACAAGGTCACGAGACTCGGTCGTGTCGACAAGGAAGTCCAGAAGGAGAATGCAGTCCTCATCCCGATACTCGAGCGCCTCAAGGAAGCCCTCAGCGAGGGAAACAGTGCACGCTCAGTGCTTAAAGAAGAGGATGAGATCAAGGCAGTATATGACCTTCACCTCATAACGATGAAACCTGTCATCTATGTATGTAATGTGGATGAGGATGCAATCGGACAGGAGAATGATTATGTAAGGACTGTCCGTGAGATAGCCGAAAAGGAAAACAGCCAGGTCGTTGTCATCTGCGGAAAGATTGAAAGCGAGATTGCAGCCCTTGAGTCTGAAGAGGACCGCAGGGAATTCCTTGAGGCCGCAGGACTGGAAGAGAGCGGGCTGAACAATCTCATCCGCTGTGCCTATTCTACACTCGGCCTGAGAACCTTCTTCACCGCCGGAAGCGATGAGGACAGGGCATGGACATTCCATGAAGGGGACAAGGCTCCCCGCTGTGCTGGAATCATCCATACCGATTTCGAGAAGGGCTTCATCCGCGCTGAAGTTTACAACTGTAATGACCTTTTCGAGTACGGCAGTGAGCTGAAGGTCAAGGAAGCAGGAAAGCTCCGTCTTGAAGGCAAGGAGTATGTCGTCCAGGATGGAGATATCATGCATTTCCGCTTCAACGTTTAAAATGTTGCCCTCGTTTTTCCGCAAGACAATCATAATCGACACATGGAAGGACCCCACAAGGGCTCCTTCTGTGTCTGAGGCAGCTGAAGCCGCCATACTGTATGCTCAGCATGAAGGCCTTTCCTGGCGTCTTGTAGGAAAAAGGGTCATTGAAATTGCAAACGTTGAATACGATATCGTCCCGAAGCGGGTATTCAGAGGCTCGTATGCGGTCGCGTTGGTGAGGCGATGAGTAATAATAAGATTATCTTCCCGCAATATATTGACTAAGTGGTATTAAAAAACATATTCTGACGAGGCTGGTTTTTCAAATCCGGCAATATTTTTTGGAGGGTATAAATCTAATGGCAAGAAACATGTCTCCTAGATTTAAGCAGTGCAGAAGACTTGGGGTCAATGTATGTGGACATCCCAAGGCAATGAAGAGAGCAGGCTCTCCTGCTTTCGCAAAGAGAAGAAAGCCTACTGAATACAGTAAGCAGCTTACAGAGAAGCAGAAGCTCAAGGCATACTACGGCGTTCTTGAGAAGCAGCTTCACCACTATTACGAGAAGGCTCTCAAGAGCACAATGATGACTGGTGACGCACTTGTCATCCAGCTCGAGACAAGACTTGACAACTGTGTCTACCGCATCGGTTTCGGCAACTCAATCCGTCTTGCCCGCCAGCTTGTCTCACACGGCCACATCCTTGTCAACGGCAAGAAGGTTGACATTCCTTCTTATGAAGTCAAGGTCGGCGATGTCATCTCACTCAAGGAGAAGTCAAGGAAGAACGAGTTCTTCAAGGACTGCTTCCTCGGACATCCGGCATTCAATCTTCCGTATTTCGAGAAGAACGATGAGGAGTTCAGCGGAAAGCTTACAAGACTTCCTGAGCGTCATGAAATTCCAATCGAAGTCAATGACCAGTATGTAGTCGAGTACTACAGCAAGTAAAAGACCGTCATTCCCTCTATCCCGAGCCGGCCACATACGGCAAGTGGAACACTTTCCCCATCATTCCCATCCGGGGAAAGAGAAGAGTCCAGATGCAGCCCCGGCTGCCCTCATGAAAAGGTTGCATTGGAGAAGGGCGGAAGCAAATGACAGTCATAGCACAGACCGGTTGATTCCGGTCTGTTTTTATATTTCAGGGTGGATGAAAAGTGTGAAAAGTGAGTGAATTTCAATCCATTTTCACTTCACAATTCAAATATTTCCTTATATTGCAATAATATTTTCATTTTACATTTATTTTACACAACCTTCTGCAGTCTTTTCACAATCGCTTAATAGAGTTGAGCCATAAAAAGAAAACTTCCAATTCAGGAGAGGAAACAATGAAAAGACTTTTAACAATTGCTCTTATCGCACTTCTCGCAATGACATCAGTTTTCGCAGGTGGTTCAAGCGAGAGCACACAGAACGTCGCAACAGACGGTTCAACATCAATGGAATCAGTTATCGGATCTCTTGCAGAGGCATTCATGGAAGAGCATCCTGAAATCAACGTGACATACAACCCGACAGGATCCGGTTCCGGTATCACCGCAGTGTCTGAAGGCAGATGCGACATCGGACTTGCTTCCCGCGCCCTCAAGGATGAGGAGAAGGCCGGCGGACTTACAGAGACAATCCTTGCACTCGATGGAATCGCAATCATCGTCAACAATGCAAACCCTGTTTCTGATCTCTCAATCGACCAGATTGCAAAGATATATACAGGTGAGATCACAAACTGGAGTGAAGTCGGCGGAAACGACGGACAGATCGTTCTCATCGGACGTGAGGCTGGAAGCGGTACAAGAGACGGTTTTGAGTCAATCACAGGAACAGAGGATATGTGCCAGTACCGCCAGGAGCTGACAAGCACAGGTGATGTCATTACAACAGTCTCCACAAACCCGAACGCAATCGGCTACGCATCCCTTTCAGCTGTCAGTGACAAAGTCAAGACACTCCTTGTCGACGGTGTCGCACCAAGCGAAGAGACAGTTCTCAGCGGTGAGTACCTTGTCCAGAGACCGTTCGTCATGGCCACAAGAAGCACTGAAGCTCTCAGCGAGGCAGCCCAGATGTTCTTCGACTACGCTCTTTCAAGCGAAGCCGCTCCAATCATTGCAGGAGCAGGTGCAGTACCACTCAACTGATAAAAAAGACCCTAACACAATCAGGATTTAGGAAATGAACTTAAAGAAAGCAAAAGAAGATGCAATCCACTTCATATTCCTGATTCTCGGACTCATCGCAGTAGGCTCGGTTCTGGTCATCACGGTATACCTGGTGATCTCCGGGCTTCCTGCCATTAGGGAAATAGGTCTGACGGAGTTCCTTTTCGGACAGCGCTGGGCCTCTACCGCTGCACAGCCCGAGTACGGAATCCTTCCATTCATTCTGACAAGCATCTACGGTACTGCAGGAGCCATCATCATCGGAGTCCCGATTGGATTCTTCGCCGCAGTCTATCTTGCGAAGATGGCACCGAAGAAGGTATGCGCCTTCATGCAGCTGTGCATCGGGGTCCTCGCTGGAATCCCATCAGTCGTTTACGGCCTTGTCGGTATGCTCATCCTCGTTCCGGGAATCATGAGAATCTTTGACGTGCCAGATGGAGCAAGCCTTCTTGCGGCCATCGTCGTGCTTGCCGTCATGATTCTGCCTTCAGTCATCAATGTCTCCCTCACAAGCCTTCAGTCTGTACCGATGGAATACGAAGAGGCGTCTCTGGCACTCGGTGCCACCTCGACTGAAACATATTTCAAAGTCACCGTTCCTGCAGCGAAAAGCGGTATCTTCACGGCCATTGTCCTGGGTATCGGAAGGGCAATCGGAGAGGCGATGGCAGTCATGATGGTTGCCGGAAACGTCGCGAACATGCCAAGCCTGTTCCAGAGCGTGCGCTTCCTGACAACTGCTGTCGCAAGTGAGATGAGCTACTCATCCGGACTCCAGCGTCAGGCATTGTTTTCAATCGCGCTCGTGCTGTTTTTCTTCATCATGCTTATCAACGCGACACTGCTTGTAATAAAGAAGAGGAGCCAGAGCGTATGATCCAGCAGTTATCAACATCAAGAAAGATCTGGGGTGCCTGCATGAAGGCCCTGTGCTATATCTCAATCGCCATCGTCACGGTCCTGACACTGTTCATGCTTCTTTACGTGTTCTACAAGGGCCTTCCTGAAGTGACATGGGAGCTTATCAGCACATCTCCAAGCTACCTGAGACACACAATCGGCATCCTTCCCGATATCATGAACACAATCTATGTGGTCATCGCCACTCTTGTGATGGTCCTCCCGATTGGAGTCGGAGCCGCAATCTATCTGACCGAGTATGCGAAGAACAGAAAAGTCGTTGAGCTCATCGAGTTCGCAGCCGAGACGCTTTCCGGTATCCCTTCAATCATCTATGGTCTTGTCGGCATGCTTGTCTTCTGCCAGTTCATGGGGCTTCAGACAAGTCTTCTTGCCGGATCGATGACACTTGTCATCATGAACCTCCCGACAATCCTCAGAACCACTCAGGAAGCCCTCAAGACGGTCCCCCAAAGCTACCGTGAAGGAGCTTTCGCCCTCGGGGCCGGCAAGTGGAGGGTAATCAGGACTGTTGTCCTTCCGGGCTGTATCAACGGTATCGTGACAGGCTGTATTCTGGCAGTCGGCCGTATCCTCGGTGAAAGCGCCGCACTGCTTTTCACGACTGGATTCGCCCATAACCTCAACGGCTTCATCGAAGGCCTGCAGAGCTCTGGCGCAACCCTCACAGTCGCCCTTTACGTCTATGCGAAGGAGCAGGGTGAATTCGAAGTCGCATATGCAATCGCAGCAATCCTCATGATTCTCACAATCATCATCAACATTGCCACAACCTACATGGGCAAGCTTATGGAAAGGAGAAACGGACAGTGAAAATTCTTGAAACAAGGAACCTGAACCTCTGGTACGGCCAGAGTCAGGCATTGAAAGATATAAATCTTGACATTGAGGAGCGCAGCATAACCGCCCTCATCGGCCCCTCGGGCTGTGGAAAAAGCACCTACCTCAGGACTCTCAACCGCATGAACGATCTCATTGACGGTGTGCGTATCGAGGGACAGGTCCTGTATGAAGGTCAGGACATCTTCTCGCCCAAGGTGGACGTCAACGGCCTGAGAAGGGATATCGGAATGGTCTTCCAGAAGCCGAATCCCTTCCTGATGAGCATCTATGACAACATCGCATACGGGCCGAGGACAAACGGAATCAAGTCAAAGGCGAAGCTTGACGAGATTGTCGAGAAATCTCTGAGGAACGCAGCCCTCTGGGATGAGGTCAAGGACAGACTCAAGAAGAATGCGACCGGTCTTTCCGGAGGCCAGCAGCAGAGGCTTTGCATCGCACGTGCCCTTGCTGTCGAGCCCAAGGTCCTGCTCATGGATGAGCCCACAAGCGCCCTCGATCCGATTTCCACCAGCAAGATTGAAGATTTGGCAATCGAACTCAAAAAAGATTACACTATAGTCATCGTGACCCATAATATGCAGCAGGCGTTGCGTATCAGTGACACGACCGCATTCTTCCTTCTGGGAGAGCTGATTGAGGCCGGGGATACTGAAGAGCTCTTCAGTAAGCCGAAACTGAAGAAAACAGAAGAATACATCACAGGAAGGTTTGGTTGATATGGCAAGAAACAGATTTAACGAACAGCTCAATGACCTGAGCAGTGAGATGATTCAGATGGGCGGCCTCTGCGAGAGCGCGATTGACACCTGTGTCGATGCCCTCATGAGGGGGGATGTGTCACTGTCCAGAGAAGTCTCGAAGAGAGAAAAGGAAATCGACGAGAAGGAAAGCGAGATCACAGCCCTGTGCATGAAGATGCTTCTTCATCAGCAGCCGGTTGCCAGCGACCTGAGACAGATCAGCGCAGCACTCAAGATGGTCACTGACCTTGAGCGTATCGGTGACCAGGCTGACGATATCGGGGAGATGATTTGCTACACGGCAAAGCATACAATCGATGAGCACGGGCTTATCCAGAAGATGGGTCTTGCGACAAAGAAAATGGTTCATGATTCCATCGATGCCTTTGTCAAGCAGGATGAAGGTCTTGCCGCGGCTGTCATCAGATATGATGATGTTGTCGATGATCTTTTCGTCAGCATTAAGAAATCGATAATCGAGTCAATCAACACAAACACGATTGACGGTGAGTACGCGAGTGACATCCTGATGATTGCGAAGTATTTCGAGCGCATCGGAGACCATGCTGTAAATGTCGCAGAGTGGGTCGAGTACTCAATCACAGGCGTTCACAGAAAAGACGAGGATGAGAACTGATGATTTTTGCAGTAGAAGATGATGACAGCATCAGGGAAATCGAGATTTACACACTGACAAGTGTCGGTTTCAAGGCTCAGGGCTTCAAGGATGCAGGAGAATTCTACAAGGCTCTTGAGACGACCAGGCCCGATTTGATTCTCCTTGATATCATGTTGCCTGGCGAGAACGGTGTCAGCATCCTGAAAAAGCTCAAAGAAAAGCGCGAGTACCGCGACATTCCCGTAATCATGGCAACCGCGAAGGGAAGCGAATACGACAAGGTCGAGAGTCTTGACGCAGGAGCTGATGACTATCTGGTCAAGCCGTTCGGGATGATGGAGATGGTCAGCCGCGTTAAGGCAGTTCTCCGCCGCAGCGGCAAGAAGGAGATGCCGGTGCTCATGCTAGGCGCCATCACGCTCAACAAGGCTGAGCATGTCGTTCTCGTCAACGGCGAGAAGGTCAGTCTCACGCTCAAGGAGTTTGATCTTCTTCAGCTGCTGATGGAGAATCCCGGAATCGTCTTTTCCAGAGAGACACTTCTTGACAGAATCTGGATGCAGGGGGCAGGCACTGAGACACGTACAGTCGATGCCCACGTCAAGACACTAAGACAGAAGCTCGGTCCGCAGGGCAGTCATATCGAGACTGTCAGGGGGGTCGGCTACCGCATAGAGGAGTAAAAAAAAGTGAACAAGACCATTTTCCGCTCGGTGCTTCTTGCATGCTGCATCATCATGGTTTTCTCACTCGTCTTCACTCTGTTCTTCCTGAACTCCTATTTCATGAATATCGAGTTCACAAACCTCAGAGGGCAGGCGGAGCATATCGCCGCGGCTGTTGACAAGCTGGGGCTTGAATACTTCAACTCATTCAAGGATGAATCCTATCGTGTCACCTGGATAGCCCCGGACGGGGATGTCCTGTATGACACAATGGCTGACGAGAGAAACATGGACAACCATATCACCCGAGATGAGATTGCTTCTGCGTTCCGCACCGGTTACGGCCATGACAGAAGGTTTTCTGACACCCTCAGTAAGGAAACCCTTTATTCGGCTGTCAGGATTTCTGACGGCTCTGTCGTGCGTCTTGCCGTGACTCAGGACTCAATCGTTAGAATCACGCTCGGTGTCATTCCATACATGTGCATAGTTTTCGTCGTGGCTCTCATCCTGTGCACCTTCATCTCGAAAAGGATTTCAAGAAGGATAATCAATCCCCTCAACAGCCTGAATCTTGATGAGCCTCTGGAAAACGAGACATACGAGGAACTCAGTCCTCTTCTGGTGAGAATCGATAACCAGAACAGGCAGATCCAGAAGCAGATAGACACAATCAGTACAAGGCAGAAGGAGTTTGAGTCCATCACTGACAACATGAGGGAGGGCATGATCATCCTCAACAGCAATGACCTGATTGTCAGCATGAACACCTCAGCCATGAAACTGTTCGGCGGCTCCGGAAAGAACATCGGACACAGCGTTCTCGTCCTTGAGCGCTCTGTGGAGTTTGTCAATGCGCTCAAAGCAGCCCGTGAGAATGGAAGGAGCGAGTACACATTTGAGCGAAACGGCTACGTCAACCGCCTGATAGCAAACCTCATCCGTGACGACAACGACAAGGTCCTTGGCACCTGCATACTCATTGTCGACGAGACGGAGAAGGTGCTCAGCGAAGGCATGAGAAGACAGTTCAGCGCGAACGTGTCGCATGAGCTCAAGACTCCTCTCCATTCAATCCTCGCATCCAGCGAGCTGCTGATGAACAATCTTGTCAAGGACAGTGACAAAATGGCCTTCATAGGCCGGATTCACAAGGAAGCCGAGCATCTTGTGACGCTTGTCGAGGATATCATAAGGCTTTCACAGCTTGATGAGACCAAGGACTTCCCTACAGAGAAAGTCAATGTGAGGGAAATCGTCGACTCTGTGGTTGAAGCGCTTGAAAAGAGTGCTGAAGACAAGGGGGTGCGCATCGAGAAGGATGTTGATGATATCACAGTGGCTGGTGTCCAGCGTCTTGTCTATGAAATCGTGTTCAACCTCACAGACAACGCCATCCGCTATAACAGGAAGGACGGTTACGTCCGTATCAGTCTCCATATGGAAGGTGACAAGGCTGTCCTGTGTGTGCGCGACAACGGTATCGGGATACCGGCAGAGCATCAGGCCAGAATCTTCGAGCGTTTCTATCGAGTCGACACTTCCCATTCACGTTCCACAGGCGGAACAGGTCTCGGCCTGTCAATCGTGAAGCATGCGGCCAAGGTCATGAAAGGAACTGTGTCCCTTGAGTCTGAAGAGGGCAGCGGCTCTGCTTTCTATGTGACGCTCCAGCCTGCGCCAGATGACAAATAATCCAATCATCTCCGGAGGGGTTAATCCTCCGGATTAATTTTTTAAAATATTCTGCGGGAATTCTCCCGTCTTCAGGCGGGAGATGAAAGCAGAATGTTGTAATTTATTTCTTTTTG
>CALXOK010000014.1 GCA_944390025.1 uncultured Spirochaetales bacterium
CTTGAATGCCTGCCCTCTGAGGCTGCTGACGAGCTCTTCTCTATTCAGATCTCATAGTTATTAAAGCAGAATTCAAGTTTCAGGATAGAAAGGAATACCGCAATCCACGCTTTTTCCACACATTATCCTTACCTTTCTGATTCTGATCAGATATACACAGTTTCCGTTCCTGTCACATACGGCCTGTATCTCACCGGCTGAAGGAATTTCCTCTCCAGTCAGTTCAAAAAGTCTCTGGCTTAAAGCCACACATGTAATTCCGGAATTGGGAATCAGGTAATCAGAAAACAGGCATTCTGTATAATCAGACGCTGAAGGATTCATTTTCCTGAAATTTAAAAACATTTCATCACTGGTCATATCAGGAATTATTCACAAAGAAAAAAATTTCTCAATCTATTTCCTTTATCGAGTGGGAATTAAGATTTTCCTGCATTTTTCTAAAAAAATTTTCTTCCGTTCTTATTGACTTTAAGTCCTCTGATAGAGTATTGTCTTTCATGTTGCTGAAAAGCACGATTAATACCAATTGCGGTCGTGGTGGAATTGGTAGACACGCTAGCTTGAGGTGCTAGTGGTCGAAAGGCTATGCTGGTTCAAGTCCAGTCGACCGCACAATTAAAGACCCGAGAGACATTCGCGGGTCTTTTGTTTTTTAATTTTTCTTCGTGAAAAAACCATAAAAAAAGCCGCCCAGTTTCCTGAACGACTTTGTAGTTAAGATTTCCGGTTTTCTCCGATTTCAGAGCAAAGTCACTCCAAGAGAGGATGCTTCTTCTCTTGCTTCTTCCTGCCAGACAGAAGCCTGCACTTCACCGATATGGGCTTTCTTGAGAAGGAACATGCACAGTCTGCTCTGCCCTATTCCACCGCCTATTGTCTGCGGGAAATCGCCATTGAGAAGTCTCTTGTGCCAGTAAAGGTCCTTTCTTTCCATACAGCCTTTGATCTCAAGCTGTCTGAGAAGGGATTCCCTGCTGACTCTGATTCCCATCGAGGAAAGCTCAAGAGAAGACTGTCTCACGCTGTCCCAGACGATAATGTCGCCATTGAGGCCCTGGTGAAATTCCGATGTCGGAGTTGACCAGTCATCATAATCAGGAGCACGTCCAGAATGAGGCTTACCATCAGCAAGAGTAGCTCCGATGCCTATGATGAAGACAGCCTTATGCTTCTTTGCAATCTCTACTTCCCTCTCCTGTGCACTGAGATCAGGATACATCTTCAAAAGATCTTCTGTATGAACGAAAGTAATCTCATCTGGAAGGCAGGGAACGATTGAAGGATAGGTCTCGTGAATGAGAAACTCCGTTCTCTTTATCGCTGAGTAGATTTCCCTGACAACAGACTTCAGATACTCAAGATTCCTGTTATCCTCACTTATGACCTGCTCCCAGTCCCACTGGTCGACATAGACAGAATGGATTGCGTCAATGTCGTCATCCGGGCGGAGGGCATTCATATCTGTATACAGGCCATAACCTGTAGAAATGCCATAATCAGCAAGAGCCATCCTCTTCCACTTTGCAAGGGACTGGACAATCTCCATCTGCTTGTTGTCCATGTTTCCAAGCTCAAAGCGCACAGGGCGCTCAATGCCATTGAGATCGTCATTGATTCCGCTTCCTGAAGGAACGAAAATCGGGCTGGTGACACGTGAAAGCCTCAGTGCACCGCTGAGTTCCTTCTCAAACAGATCCTTGACTATCTTGATGGCTCTTTCTGTCTCTCTTGTATTGAGGACAGAATGGTAGCCAGACGGGAAATATTTCATGTTGTTCCTCCGGGACTTCTTTATTTTCCGTTTAGTTAACAACAATCATAAAAAAATTAAAAGATATAACTAAGTCAAAAATTAATAAAAAAAGAATATTGACTGAAATAAAGTAAAAAAAGTATAAACATTGAAGTCGGAAAATTTTTTATTGAAAGGAAATAGAAGAAAAAAAATGAAAGAAACTGGATTTTTTGCTGAATTCAAGAAGTTCATTACACGCGGCAATGTTATTGACATGGCCATCGGTGTAATCATTGGTGCTGCTTTCAATGCAATTGTCAACAGTCTCGTTGCTGACATCATCAATCCTGTTATCGGACTTGCTACAGGCGGTGTCAACTTCTCAGCCATGGTCATCACACTCAAGGAAGCCACAGAGACAAATCCTGCACTGACAATCAACATCGGTATGTTCATCAACACAATCATCAACTTCCTCATCATCGCACTGACACTCTTTATCATTGTCAAGGTGTTCAACAAGATGAATGAGGCTCGTCAGGCAAAAGAGAAGGAAGCCGCCGCAGCCGCTGCTGCTGCAGCTGCAGCCGTTCCGCCTGCAAAGAGTGATGATGTCATCCTCCTTGAGGAAATCAGGGACCTGCTCAAGAAGCAGAGCAACTGAGATTTGCGAAGCATATGACTTCATGGGTGCCGGAAAATGTTCGGCACCTTATTTTTTTTTCTGCTAATATTCAACAATACATAGAATTGTAAGATTAATGTTAAATTTTTCGTGCTCACTTGACGAAGTTTAGAAAAGTGAGTATCTATTAAGTCGACAAAAGGAGAATCTTTTTGATAGCAAGGAGGCCTTTCATGAAGGCATCAGATGTCAGCCTGATTCTCACAACCACTCAGGGACTATTCTCTGAGACTGAAGTTCCTCAGCTTTATGTCGAGATTCAGGAACACAGAAACCAGCTTGAAAACGAGCTTGGAAGAACAGTTTCCTTTGAAGATGCAGTATATTCATGGATGGAGAACATCTACTCTCCGATTATGAATGAGATTCTTGATGATGTCAGAATCCGTCTTGCATCACAGGACAGGAAAATCAGCGAGATTTACTTTGAGATTTACGAAATCGCCCAGAAGAACGGTTTCAGGAACATTCCTCTTGCGATTCAGGCCTATGCAAGGCAGAACAGCTCAAGCATTGTCCACATGCTTGAATCCCTGCTCCACCTTGGAAGAAGGAACATCGCATCAATCGCCTGATTACAGGTTCCAGTAAATTGCTGATTCCACACGGTCTCTTGCTTTGCTGCCGAGCAGCCGCTCAGTCAGCGTGAGAGCAAGAGGCCAGGCGTAAGCCACCGACTTGGCTGTGATTATGTTTCCATCCTCAACGACACCCTCTGTGCAGAATTCCTGTGCAGGATAATAGGATTCACATCCTGGGAAGCATGTGGCCTTTTTACCTTTAAGAAGACCAAGAGGCGCAAGCACAACAGCAGGAGCCGCACATATTGCGCTGACAAGTCTGTCCTGAGCGTGCCTGATTATCATTTCGTTTACAAGCCATTCCTGACTCAGATTAGTGCTTCCCGGCATTCCTCCGGGAACATAGACAAGATCGGCCTCTTCATCTTTCGCATCCTCAATAAGACGGTCACAGACAACTGTCACATTATGGCTGGAAGTCACTTCAAGTGAACCGCCGACAGCGAGTTTCAATACGCTCACTCCTGCTCTGATGAGACAGTCACAGACAGTAAGCGCCTCAACTTCCTCAAAACCCTGTGCAAAGAAAACAATGGCTCTTTTATTCATAGTACCTCTGCTCCTGTAATCCCGGCTTTTCTCAGAATCTCAGCCGATGCACTGAGAATCCTTTCAGTCTCTTCCCATCCGATGCAGGCATCGGTAATCGACACTCCGTATTTCATATCCGGTCCTATGGGCTGGTTACCTTCATAGATATTACTCTCCAGCATAAAGCCGCGGATGGACTCTTCCCCCCAGACAACCTGATCGATGACACTTCTCAGGACACGCTTCTGACGGCGGAAATCCTTGCGGCTGTTGCCATGAGAGCAGTCGATGATAATTGCTTCCATGACATTGCTGTCCTTGAGCTTCTTGCGTGCGCTTTCCACCTCATCCTCGTAATAGTTCGGGCTTCTGTCACCTCCGCGCAGGATAAGATGGCACATACTGTTGCCTCTTGTACGGTAAACCGCACTCCTGCCCTCTTTGTCGATACCGATGAATGATGCAGGCGCACTGGCACTCTTGATTGCGTTTACCGCATTCGAAAGCTCTCCGGAAGTGGAGTTCTTGAAACCCACGGCAACAGAAATTCCGCTTGCAAGGTTACGGTGTGTCTGGCTTTCTGTTGTACGTGCACCGATACTCGCCCAGGAGATGAGCTCATCAATATACTGAGGGACTATCGGGTCAAGCATCTCACAGCCGACAGCAAGACCGATTCTGTTGATTTCAATCAGCAGGGAGCGTGCTGTGATAAGACCCTTGTCAATATCGTATGAGCCGTCAAGATCCGGATCGAGAATAAGGCCCTTCCATCCTACTGTTGTTCGCGGTTTCTCAAAATACGTCCTCATGACGAAAAAGAAGCGGTCACTCAGTTTCTCACTGAGGGCCTTTAGACGGTGTGCATAGTCCAGAGCCGCTTGTGGATCATGAATTGAACATGGTCCAACAATAGCAAGCAGTCTTCTGTCTTTCCCTGTCAGGATATCATTGACCGTATTCCTGTAAGAAAGAACCCTGTCATGGATTTCCTGACTGACAGGGCACTTTGCTGCAATGTCGTTCGGAGACAGCAGCGAATCAATTGACGTGATGTTTATATCGTAAGACGGTATCTTTCTGCTCATGCCGCCATTATACAGAAATGACGGCACAGCAGAAAGATTCTTCCTCAGTTTTTCTGCTCTTCCTGATTCTTTTTCTTCGGATAGAGGAAGCGCTTGATTTTCTGTGTCGCAGTTCTCTCGAAATCCTCTTCCTGAAGCTCAACAGAATCAATCCTGTTCTGGGCGGAGAGCTCCTTGTTGACTTCCCCGCGGAGAGAAGCAACATACTTTCTTGCTTCGGCCTTAGCTTCATCAATGCTTATTTTCAGGCTCTTGGCCATCAGCTCAATGTCAATCTTTATAAGAGCCAGAAGTCCTGTACCCTCAGGAACAACCAGAGATTCCTGAACGAACTGCATGTTGTTGATGACTGATTCGATGGATTCCGGATAGATATTCTCTCCTGCAGGGCCGAGAATCATGGTCTTGCAACGGCCCTTGATGTAAAGCCTGTGCTTCTTGTCAATGAATCCTAAATCTCCTGTACGGAAATACCCGTCTTCAGTGAAAGTCTCGCTGTTAAGAGCCGGATTATTATAGTAGCCCGGTGTGACATTCGGTCCTTTGACAGCGATTTCACCTACTCCCTCACTGTCCTTGTCCAGAAGAATCATATCGACATCCGGATGAATCTTGCCGACACAGGTCGGCTTGTGATCCTTCTTTTTCGGGCCGCAGCCTGCAAGCAGCGGGCTTGTCTCTGTCAGGCCGTAGCCAAGAGCATATGGGAAGCCGGCATCATAGAGGAAACGCTCAACTTCCTTGTCAAGAGCACTGCCGCCGATACCGAAGAACTTTATCTTCCCTCCAAGGGTTGAATGGAGCTTGTTTCCGATAATATGGGCAACAAGTCTGTGTGTAAGGGGATTCTCATAAGCCTTTCTGAGCTTTCCATCTCCTTTGATAACAGGGGCGACTGCCGCCTTGTATACCTTCTCGATGAGAAGAGGAACCGTCTGTATGACATGAGGTCTGATGCTCTTCAATGCCGGCATCAGCACTGATACCGCAGGCGGTTTTCCAAGAAAGTGGATTTCTAGACCGCAGTTCATGCTCAGCAGCTGGCCTATTGTGAACTCATAAATATGGCTGATAGGGAGAATCGAGAGAACTCTCATTTTCGGCTTGATATGAATGTATTCATAAGAAGATCTGTCCGCATTCCTCAGGATGTTCTTATGAGTCAGCACAACGCCTTTAGAAGCACCGGTCGTTCCTGATGTGTAGATGATGGATGCTGTGTCATCTTCCTCAAGCGGGATTTTGTTCAGCTCCTTGAGGCTGAACTTTGTATGCGTGATGTCCACACCGGGACATGAAAGGAAATCCTTGACATCAAGGTTCTTCTTAACCTCATCCGTGATATAGAAGAGATCTTCAAGCCTGATGACCATATAGTCATTCTCAAGGACATAGTCAGCGACAGACTGGAACTGCTTGTTCTGGGCGCACAGTCCCATACAGCCTGAATCCTCCATCGCGACAATGGCCTCTTTTCCGGTAAAACCGGGAAGAATCGGGACAGCAATGGCTCCGATGCTCGTGAGGCCGAGGTAGAACATCATCCACATCGGACTTGATTCTCCATAGATGCAGAAACGGTCTCCCTTTTTCACACCATGATTGAGAAGAAACTGGCTTATGGAATGAACCTTGAATGCAAGATAGCGGTATGTGAATTTCACATCGTCTTCTCCGCCGTAGACGGTATAGCAGATCAGATTGCTGTAACGTGCACTGACTGCATCAGTGAAATCACGGAATGTGTATTTCTTCATTCCATATAGCTCAAGCCCGTCAGCCCTTTTCACCTTGCGGCATTCCTTGAATGAATATTCCCTGGCCTTTTCAGCCTTGTTTTTCTTCCTTTTGTCAGACATCATAACCTCCATAGGTTTTTCCGCGCTCACATATGACAATGTTATCATATTCCGCACTGCTGTATACTTCTTTCACCTTCTCAGGCGAATTGTTGTTTTCAGATAGGTGCACTAGATAGACGGGACAGGCAATCTTTCCGCTCTGTTCAAGGAAGTCCCTTGCCTGTCTGTTCGACAGATGGCCGCGCTCTCCCAGAATCCTCTGCTTGAGAAAATAAGGATATCTGCCCTGCATGAGCATCGTTTCATCATAATTGCTCTCAAGGAAAAGAACATCGCTTTGTCTTGCCTGCAAGAGGCTTTCCTCACTGTAAAGACCTGTGTCAGTCATCAGAAAAAAGGTAGTGTCAGGACTTGTGATTCTGTATCCGGCACTGCCTGCACTGTCATGGCTTGTGCGGAAAGGAAAAGCTGTGAACCCCTCACAGCTTACACTGCTGCCGAAATCAAAGAGTGAAACCATCTCATCAGTAAGCCCGAGTCTGTAATATAGTTTCCTGTCGCTTTCAAAACTCTGGCGCGAAGCATGTATCCTCACGCCCAGCCTGCGCTGAAGCACCCCCAGACCCTTGCTGTGATCAGGATGCATATGTGTGACAAGCACATCCGTAATTGACTGGAACGGGATTCCAACCTGCTCAAGGCGCCTGACAAGACCACTGAAAGTCAGGCCGTCATCGACAAGCAAGCTGCTCTTCCCGTCACAAAAGGCGTAAGAGTTACCGCAACTTCCTGATGTCAGTATGGCATAGCGTATCATGCCATCTCCTCCAGAAAGGCTCTGTCAAAGCCAAGAGCGACCTTTCCGCAAGAGCGGAGGAGCGGAGTGACAAAAAGGCTCTGATCCTCCTCCAGCTCTTGTCTGGCATCGTACTCCATGTACTGCATGCCCCGGCGAATGTAATTCCTGCTTTTAGTGTTCACACAGTCCTCAGGCGGAATGCGGGAAAATATATTGTCAAGCTCCTTCTTGGAGAGCTTTTTCTCCATTAAGTTGACAAACTGAAAGTCAATTCTCCTTTCCTTGAGGAAACGTATGGCCTTCTTGGTCTCATTACATGAAGTAAATCCGTATATCTGTATCAAAACATACTCCTGTGATAAATATCGGGAAAATACGCACGCCGTGTCAATTTTCAATATATAAAACCTGAGTAGTCATTATTCACTAATTGGCTCTGTTTTCTTCATCAGGAGCGGTTGACTCTTACTATCCGCAAGCCTTACCAGATTGACGCACAGGACTAAAACTCATAGGATTCTTCACGATATTCATTTTATTCAGAGGGTTTTTATGAAGGAAAGAATCAAAGAGCTTCTGACACGAGAACCAGATGAGAGAATCATCAGTGTCGAAGGCTGGGTCAGGACGAAGAGAGACAGCAAGAACGTATGCTTTCTCGAACTCAATGACGGCTCCACTATCAAGGGGCTTCAGGTTGTTATCGACAAGTCTTCCTTCAATAATGAAAGCCAGCTTGCCGCTGTGACCACAGGAGCCGCTGTCATCTGCACAGGAAAGCTTGTTGCAAGTCAGGGCGGAGCCCAGGCTGTTGAGCTTGCGCTCACTTCCCTTGAGATTGCAGGTACCTGCCCTTCCGACTATCCGCTTCAGAAGAAAAGGCATACAATCGAGTTCCTGCGTGAGATTGCATATCTCAGACCAAGAACAAACCTCATCGGTGCCGTGATGCGTGTCAGGAGCACACTTGCCTATGCTATCCACCGTTTCTTTCAGGAGAACGGTTTTGTCTATGTGAACACTCCGCTGATCACCACAAGCGACTGTGAGGGAGCCGGTGAGACATTCCAGGTCACGACACTTGATCTTGAGAATGTCCCGCGCTATGAGGACGGCAAGGTTGACTATGCCCAGGACTTCTTTGGTAAGAAGGCTTCTCTCACAGTCTCAGGCCAGCTTGAAGGTGAAAGCTATGCTCTTGCACTGAAGAACATCTATACATTCGGTCCGACTTTCCGCGCCGAAAACAGCAATACAACCCGTCACCTTGCTGAATTCTGGATGGTCGAGCCTGAAATGGCATTCTGCGACCTTGAGCTTGACGAAGAAGTCGCCGAGAGCTTCCTGAAGTACATCTTCAAGTATGTTCTTGACCATTGCCCTGAGGAGATGGCCTTCTTCGACCAGTTTGTTCTCAAGGGGAATATCGAGACACTCGAGCATGTCATCAACACACCTTTTGCCCGCATGACATACACACAGGCAATCAAGGAGCTTGAGGCTGTCAATGACCAGTTTGACTTCCCTGTACACTGGGGCAGCGACATCCAGACGGAGCATGAGAAATATCTCACCGAGGTTGTGTGTAAACGTCCTGTCATCGTCACTGACTATCCGAAGGAAATCAAGGCCTTCTACATGAAGATGAACGAAGACGGCAGGACTGTTAGAGGAATGGATGTTCTGGTACCGCGCCTTGGCGAGATTATCGGAGGCTCTGAAAGAGAGGCAGACTATGACAAGCTTCTTGGAAGGATCAACGAGCTGGGACTCAGGCCGGAAGACTACTGGTGGTATCTTGAGACAAGAAGGTTCGGCTCTGTCGCCCACTCCGGTTTCGGCCTCGGTTTCGAGCGTGCGGTGCAGTATGTAACTGGTGTTGCGAACATCAGGGATGTCATCCCGTTCCCGCGCTATGTCAAGAGTGCTGATTTCTAAACCGAAAGATGGACAAGCGCCCATGATTTCAGCTGCCCGGCAGATTCAAGACTGAGTCTGCCGAGTATTTTTTCCAGCATCTTGTAATAACCGCTTCTTGATATCCCCATCTCACTGCAGGTCTTCTTGACGACATCGTCATTGAGCACATGAGTGATGAATTCCGTCTCCTTTGTAGTGAGATACACCCCCTCTGGGGAAGAAACGATGTCATCTGACTTTTTCTTTTCGGGGCTGGAAAGGAACAGCAGCACCTCATTGCTGCGGCTCAGCTCATTCACCAGAGGCCTGATGCGCTCCAGCTCCCTCATACTTCTTGCGTTGACTGCAATCACGCCCGACAGAAACTTTTCAGGACTCTCAAGACACACAACGCGGAATCCGGCTTCTTCAATTGACTTCTTCGCCCTGTCGTTTGAAAACACATAGAATCTGATCATGACAATATCTACACAGAAAATGTGTGTTTTTGAGCAGAATGATCATGAATACTTTGTAAGAATCCGGTCAAAAGTGTTCGCGAAGCTTTCAAGAGTCTTGCTGTCAAATGGATGTGATTTGCCCTCAAAAAGCTGCATTTCACGGAAGATGTAGTTATTGTTACGCTCGCTCATGCGCTGGCGGATGTTCTCCGGGGTATAAACCTGTCCTCTGTCATCCATGGCAAAGGCCTTTTTCTCTACAGCGCGTTCAAGCAGCGGAATGTCGTGACTGATCACAAGACAGTTCTCATCAGCTTCAGATGCAATATAATCATCGGCACTGTTCTTTCCAGTGGGCACGACAACCATCCTCACCGGACTTTTTATCTTTCTCAGTTCTTCCTTATCCAGTGTCTGCCTGTAAGGGTCGCGGAGGCTCTGGGTGTGGATTCTTGCAACATCTGTCACGTCCTTCAGAGGACGGTCTGCCACAAAAACCGTTTCTATTTTCTCTTTTACTGCACGGCGCAGTATGATACTGCGGTGAGACGGTGGCAGGGAGTCTGCATCTGCAAGGATTTTCAACACTTCAGTTTTTCCTCTTTTCTCGTTATGATATCTACAGATTATTAAGAAAGGAGAATTGTTGTGTCAATTTCACCATTGCAAAAAGCACGCTATGCCTATCAGCCCAAACTTCCGAAGATTCTTCAGAACGACATAAGGAATGTCGCAATTGAATACGGAAAAGAGACAGAGTCTGTAAGCGATCAGGAAAAGATCAGGGCAATGTTCCCCTGCACTTATGGAATGAAGGAGATTTCCTTCAAGGCAGCTGCAAGCAGCGCGTCTGACAGAAAGCAGGTTGTAGGTGTCATTCTCTCCGGAGGACAGGCTCCTGGAGGACACAATGTCATCACAGGACTTTATGACGCACTGAAGAAGTCCTCAAAGGACAATGTGCTTCTTGGTTTCAAAGGAGGCCCGAGCGGTCTCATTGAGGATAGTTTCATTGAATTCACAGATGATTTCATAAACCAGTACAGGAATACCGGAGGTTTTGACATCATCGGATCCGGACGCACAAAGCTTGAGACTGTCGAGCAGTTCAAGAAAGTCGATGAGGTCGCAAAAAAGCATGGACTTACCGCCATTGTCATTATCGGAGGTGACGATTCCAACACGAATGCCGCTGTTCTGGCAGAGTACCTCAAGGCAAATGGCAGTCAGGTTCAGGTCATCGGATGTCCGAAGACAATTGACGGAGACCTGAAGAACGATGTCATCGAGACTTCTTTCGGCTTTGACACTGCATGCAAGACTTACAGCGAGCTTATCGGAAACATTGAGCGTGATGCCAACTCTGCAAAGAAGTACTGGCACTTCATCAAGGTCATGGGACGCTCTGCAAGCCATATCGCACTTGAATGCGCTCTTGAATGCCAGCCTAACATCTGTCTTGTCGGAGAGGAGGTTCAGGAAAAGAACCAGAGCATGATGGACATCGTGAACTACATCAGTTCTGTCGTTGCTGCAAGAGCAGAAAGAGGTGACAACTTCGGTGTGGCCATTGTTCCAGAAGGTCTTATCGAGTTCATTCCTGAGGTCAAGTCACTCATTGCAAAACTCAATGACCTGCTTGCTGCAAACGAGAAGGAGTTCAATGCGCTTTCAGGTTTTGCGGCCCAGTACGATTTCATCCTCTCAAAACTCGATGCAGCAGATGTAAAGGTCTTCTCATCCCTTCCTGAAGACATCCAGAAGCAGCTTCTCATGGACAGGGACCCGCATGGAAACGTCCAGGTCAGCAGGATTGAGACAGAAAAGCTTCTTATCACAATGGTCGCAAAGAGACTTGATGAGATGAAGGCTGAAGGAAAGTACTGCGGCAAGTTCAACGCCCTCAACCATTTCTTCGGATATGAAGGACGCTGTGCCTTCCCGTCCAACTTCGATGCGGACTACTGCTATTCACTCGGCTACAACGCCTTCCTCCTGATTGCAAACGGACTCACCGGATACATGTCGGTTGTCACAGGTCTTTCAGAAGGTCCTGCGGCCTGGAAAGCAGGAGGAATGCCGATTACAAAGATGATGAATATCGAGCGCCGCCATGGGGAAGACAAGCCTGTCATCAGAAAGGCACTTGTCCGCCTTGACGGAAAACCGTTCAAGTACTTCGAAAGCCAAAGGAAGAAGTGGGAAATCGAGACCTGCTTCACCTTCCCCGGCGCAATTCAGTACTACGGTCCGGAAGAAGTGTGTGACATCACGACCCGCACGCTTGCTCTCGAAATGGGAAAGTGAGAAAAGGCTCAGGAAAAATCTTGAAGACAGGACTTTAATCGGGTCCTGTCTTTTTCTGTCTGAAATCTGGCAGATGTTTTCTCTGTCAGGTTCTCAAAACAGACTCTCACCTGACACACAGGTTCTTCAAATCATAATGCCTGTTATCAGGATTCCTGCTTTCGCGGAAGAACACAGCAGTGAAGCCTGTGACTGAGACGAGAGCGGATGCGCTTCTTTCCTCGAGTTCCCTGCTGATGCTCTGGACTTCATCCTTGTGTGCCTGGAAGCGGACCTTGACAAGCTCATGACAATCAAGCGCCTCATCAAGTGCGCTGACAACATTCTCGCTCAGTCCGTCACGTCCTACCATGACAACACTTCCGATTGTCTGGGCCTGGCTTCTGAGAAAGGCCCTCTGTGCACTGGTCATATAATATTTTCTCCATAAAAAAGGCCTGCCCACTGGACAGGCCTGTCAAGAATAAGGATTTCTCAGTCTTTGTTCAATTCCTTCTTGAACAGTTTCTCGACTTCGAATCTCTTCACCTTCTTTGTGCTTGTCATTGCAAGAGGCTCTTTCGAGACAATGACCTTTGTAATCTTCTTATAGCTCTGAAGCTCCTTGTTGACTGTTGTGACAATCGAGTTGATATGATCCTCAAGGTCGTTCTCATGGCTCTTCACACAGTCTGCAGAAGGATAGATGATTGCCGCGATGCCCTCGCTCTTCTCTTTCGCATTGATGATATACCCGCAGACACAAATCTGGTCGACATCATAATGAAGCTGGAAATGATCCTCAATCTCCTCAGGGAAGACATTCTTGCCGCCCTCTGTGACAATAACGTTCTTTGACCGTCCTGTAAGGAAGAGATAGCCGTCTTTCTCATAACCGACATCTCCTGTATTGAGCCAGCCGTCTTCACTGAGAACCTCGCGGGTTGCCTCCTCATTCTTGTAGTAACCCTTCATCACCACACTGCCCTTCACATAGATAAGACCGTTTCCGTCCTCATCTGGATTGACAATCTTGACCTCAACTGCAGGAATGAAGTGTCCGACAGAGGCTTCGTTGTAAGCCTCAACCGGGTTGAGGTGGGTAATCGGGCTTGTCTCTGTCAGGCCGTAGCCCTGAACGAAGTCAATGCCAAGCTCGTTGAACATCTTGAATGTGCTGGGCGGAAGCGGACCTCCTCCGCAGATACAGATTCTCGCATTCTCAAGAGAAAGCTGTCTGAGCAGGAAACCAAACCATTTCTTTCCGACCTTGATGTGGAAGGCCTTCTTGAGAAAACCGGACACGCCCATCATTCCTCTGATGAGGCCATAGACTATGATGCCCTTCTTCCTGACTCCGTTCATAAGCGCAGACAGAAGCTTGTTGAACAGCAGCGGAACAGCAAGGAACATCGTTACCTTGCCAAGCTTGAGCTCCTTGAGCACCTGGGGGACAATGAGGCGCTTGCCGAAGACGCAGGATGCACCGCATGAGATTGTCTCAAAGAAAACCGCAAGCATCGTATAGGCATGATGAAGAGGAAGAATCGCATAGAAGACATCCTCTGGATAGAGCTTCATGAGCACCTGTGCCTCATAACAGTCGGAAACAAGGTTCTTGTGTGTGAGCTGCACGCCCTTTGGAACACCTGTTGTACCGCTTGTGAAAAGAATTGCGGCGACATCATCCTCACTGGTAGCCTCAGGCTTGTATGTGCCTTCAGCCTTGAGATTGAAAAGATACGGATAACTCTTGCTGTTTTCCTCAAGGCAGTACTTCTCGACAAGGCTCACCTTTCCGGTCTTTGTCCCGATATTCTCAATCCTGTCAGCATCGATGAAGATTCTTGACACATCCCCGAATGCCATGAGGGTTTCCATGTCATTATCGTTGTATGTTATATCGAGAGGGACTACTGTCGCGCCTGCGTAAAGGATTGCAAGGTAAGCGACTGCCCACTCGGGACTGTTCTTGCCGCTGACTGCAATCTTGTCGCCCTTCTTAACTCCTGTTGCAAGAAGGTAGTTGCTGATTTGAAGAACATATTCTCTGACCTCATTGTATGTCAGTGAAAGCTCTTTCGGATGAAAGGCCTTGAAACAGGGTCTTGAGCCGAAGCGCTTACAGGAAATCTCAAACATCTCGACAACGGTCGGCCATGTGCCGCAAAAATCCTTTCCTCTGAAATCATCAAGGAACTTATATGCATCTGGATTCGGATAGCTGAATGCCATAATCTTCTCCCCCGCAATGAATATAGTGAATATCTTATTGCAACAGGCGAAACTGTTCAAGTTTTTCTGACATCTTTTCACAATGTGAAAACCTGTATTTTTCCCGCTCAGCTTGCCACAGCGCCATTCCTTGGCTAAACTCGGATTCATGCACTTCTCGTCTTTCAGTCAGGTGACTGAATACCTTGACTCATTCCTTCCGGCTTCCGGCGGTCCTCCTGGCCTCCTGAGGCAGGCCCGGCTTGACCGCATGAGACGCCTTCTTGACCATCTTGGTCACCCTGAAGATGCTTTCAGAAGCATTCATGTAGCAGGAAGCAAGGGAAAGGGATCGACAAGCCGCTTTACCGCAGCACTCCTCGAAGCCGCAGGAGAGCGATGCGGACTATATCTGTCTCCTCACCTTTCTGATTACAGGGAGCGTTTCAGCCTGGCTGGAACATTCTTTGATGATTCCTTTCTCCTTGAGGCGGCAAATGAGCTTTATGAGAAGGTGTCATCTTTTTCCCTTCCCGAGTCGTTTGTCTATACAAAACCCTCCACCTTTGAGCTTTATACAGCGTATGCATATATTCTTTTCAGGAATGCAGAGTGTTCCTGGGCTGTCATTGAGACAGGACTTGGAGGGAGGCTTGATGCGACCAACACGCTTGAAAGCCCTGTGGAAATCATCACTCCGGTTGAGCTTGAGCACACAGCTGTGCTCGGAAACACAATAAGGGAAATCGCTGTAGAGAAAAGCAAGATCATAAAAAAAGACAGCACTGTATTCACAGGGCTGCTGTGCGATGAGGCACAGGACGTGATGGAAAAGGAAGCTTTGAATCAAGGTGCCCGCCTTGTCTCCCTTGCCCGCCGCATTAAAAGCATCACAAGCGACACTAAACAGGACGGGGAACACTGCAGCATAGTTTTCAGTGACGGCTTCACGGCCAGTCCTGTCCTGAAGATGAAAGGAGAAGTGCAGGCTCAGAATGCAGCCCTTGCGATGCTTTGCGCCAGAGAGCTTGGTTTCTGGCGTGAAGAAAAGAGCCTCAAGGCTCTTGAAGATGCCACTCTGGCAGGACGTTTTGAGTCGCATTTGTATAAAAACCGCAATTTCATTCTTGATGTGTGCCACACAAAAGCATCAATGAGACACACTGTCTCATCTTTCTGTGCGCTTTATCCGGACAGACAGAGAAGATGCTGCATTTTCTCGGCCATAGAGGGCAAGGACGTGAAATCCATGCTTGAAATCCTCATGAAGGAATTCTGCCGCATCATAATAAGCAGGCCTACAGAGTACAGGAAATCAGACAGTGATGCCATATTCGCCCTCGCATGCAGCATGAATGACGGCAACTGTGTCATCCAGCATATTCCAGATGCCGCAATAGCCCTTGACGAGGCCGTAAAGAGTGACTGCAATGTGCTTGTTGCAGGATCCTTCTATCTGGTTTCCCTGTTTGAGGAGATAATAAATGCTGAACAGCAATGAAATAAGACTGCTTCTGAGTGAGCTTCCTCTGGAAGGAAGCTTCATACAGAAAGTGACAGAACATGACTACCACAGTTTCACGCTTTCGCTTTTCTCCAGGACGGAGAAAGCATGGCTGATGTATTTTGAGACGGGAACGAAAGACCAGCACTTCTGCCGGACATCCTCAATCAGGAAGAAAAGTGCAAAGACACAGCGTTTCACACAATACCTGAAGGCTAATGTCACAGGATGCAGAATCAGCAAAGTCACTCAGACGGAGGGAGAGCGTGAGTTCTGCTTCACCCTCACCCATTCCGATGAGGTGCTCAGGCTCTGGTTCCGTTTCTTCTCCGGTCCCGGTGCGAATATTCTGGTCACTGATGAAAATGACAACATTCTTGAAGTGCAGATGAGGCGGCCTCAGAGGGGTGAGGAAAAGGGATACAAGCTCACGCCTTCTGCCATGAAGACATGGGATGAGGAGCGCTTTCCAGTAAGACAGTGGTCAGGTGAGAGTTTCAACGCCTATATTGACTTTTGGTACCGCACTAATAAAAAGAATGAGAAACTCGAAGAGAATATTTCAGCACTAGAAGCCCAGAAAGACAGGGAACTGTCTGCCTTGAGTGCCCAGATTCATGATGTCTCGCAGCGTGTTGAGAAAAGCAGCACCTACTCCTCGTACAAGGAAACGGCTGACATCCTTTCCAGCAATGCCCACCTTGTGAAACGGGGACAGTCCAGCATCACAGTCACGGGTTTTGATGGCGATGAAGTGACGCTCAGTCTGGACCCGTCCCTTTCTGTAAGCGAGAACATAAGTGCTTGCTACCAGAAGTACAAGAGAATGGAGAGAATACACGCATCCGCCATTCAGGAGCTTGAAGAGCTTAAAGAGAGAAAGAAGCATCTTGAAGAGAAGTATTCACGTCTTCTTGACGGAAGTGTCTGCGAGCCAGAGGCCCTCGAGAAGGCCATCAGGAAGCAGAATCCTAAAGCCGCACATATACATAACGACTGTGCCATCCGCTTCATGAGCCGGGATTATGAGATTTATGTGGGCCGCAATGCCAGAGAGAATGACAACCTGCTCAGGAAAGTTGCCAGAAGCAACGACATCTGGCTGCATGTGAGGGATTTTCCCGGCTCTTATGTTATAATCAGGAGCAAGAAAGACAAAAGCGTGCCTCTTGATGTCCTGCTTGATGCAGCCAGCCTGGCAATACATTACTCAAAGGCGAAGGAGCAGAAAAGAGCTGACCTGTATTACACGAAAGTGAAATACCTGAGAAGAATCAAGAACGGAAAGACAGGACTCGTGACGCCCACCAATGAAAAGAATCTCCACGTCACGATTGACGATGAACGGCTCAAACGCTTGCTTTCAACAAAGGAGGACTGAAAAGTGAAATCACTTTATTTCATGGACATGTATTATCCTTCGGACAAGGACACTCTGCTGCAGTTCTGCCAGCTGCATATCCACAGCGGGCACACCCCTTCTCTCATCCTGCTTCCTCACGGAAGTCTTGAATACGTGAGCAGAATGTATCAGGAAGCTTTCGGGTACATCCACAATCCACGCAGGATTGTAATCTTCGCGCCGCTTCACGGCCAGAGGCTTGAGGGTGACAGATCCCCTTTCAGCACGCTCTCATCAGGCGATGCGCAGACCCCGCTCGGGCCGGTTCACATTGAAAGCGTTCCCGGCCTGAATGTCTGCGACAGCTATGCAGAAGAGGAGTATGCAATTGAGCTTTGCTACCCGTATGTCGCACACAGCTGTCCCGGAAGCTCAATCTTTCCTGTTTTCACAAGCCTTGAATCAAAAGAGGACATACAGTCCCTTTCCCGTCTCATGGTGAAGCTCAAAAAAGAAGAGAATGACACACTCTTCATCATTTCCGGCAACTTCACGGCAATAGGAAACACAGAGGAAATGACTCAGAATGCTCGCGTCCTCAACGAGCTGCTCGAGAACAACGCGCCTTTGCTCGATGCTGTTGCGAAGAAGAAGATTTCAGGCTGTGCCTGCAGGATGCTTGAGGCGGCACGCACTGCCTTCCCCGGCAGATTCCGCATCATGCTTGCCCGGTGCGGCAACTGGAGCGGACAGGAAATATCACAGGAAGCGGACGGACGCATCTGGCAGGTGTTCGCCATCAAGGAATGAAAAAAAATGGAAATAATCGAGCACGAAGTTGAAGGAAGACTTAAGACATGCATACTTCTGGGTGACGACAAAATCCAGATTCCCCGTCATATGATGCAGGGGGAGAAGCAGAAAGGCATTCTTCTCATGAACGGAGAGAAAAGAAGCTGGACCTGGGATGGCCTTTGTACAATCCACGCAAAGCGTTATGTCTACTTTGATGCGCTTGAGCTGGAGAGTTTTGATACAATCGCAACAGTCCACAGAGACAGAGCCCTTGAGTTCGTGATCCAGCTTGCACAGATTCTGTCAGAAGAAAAAGAAGCCTTTGTCTCCCCTCTTGTAGGAATCTTTCCGATGTGGAGGGTCTTCATCGTCAGCGGAAGCGGACTGCTTGTCCTGCCTGAGGATCTTGGGGACCTCCTTTCTGTATATATGAGCGAAGAAGAGCGTTACGAGGAACACGGCTGCTATATTTCCAGAGGTACAGAAGCAGGTTTCAGCCTTATCCGGCAGTTCGGACAGCTTCTGTATTTCGCCCTGACTGGGATGAAGCCCTATGAGAAAGAGGAAATCAGGCTTGCCGGTTTCCATGAGCTTCCCCTCAGCCTGTACAGGGACAGTCTCTTCAGTGAGGCAGATGAGAAGCTCACAGGTTTCATCACATTCTGTCTCAATGCGAAAGAACGCGAACAGAGAGACATCATGGGCAACAGGACAGCCTGGGAAAACCTCAGCTGGTTCATCTCACGCTCACGAGAGCTTGAATGGAACGTGAAGGCTGTGAAAGAGGGAAGCCTGAAAGCGGAAGTCGAAAGAATATCATCATCTCCTGAGGCTGTGAAGATGATGGAGAAAATCCACAAGGATGCCAGAAGACGTACATTCTGGAGACAGAAAGGCACATTCATAATCATACTGGCTCTTGTCACTGCAGTCGTCGCCGGAATAGCGGCAAGCTACATTTCAAACATGCTTGAGCAGCCTTACACGAAAGACATGAATCAGGTTGAGATAATAGAGGCCTTCTATGACGCTCAGAGCCGGCTCGACAGTGACGGTATCATCGATCCTCTCAAGGGCGTCTCCGCGCCACAGGAAACTGAGGTCATCAGTCTTTATGTCACAAGCCAGACCCGTTTCGCCTATGAGGGAAGAAGACCTGACATTGCCGCTGAAAAGTGGATTGAAGCCGGAAAACCGGCAATACCTGAAGGATCTTTTGTATATGGTGTGACTGATCTTGATATAACACCGCTGGAAGAGGAAAACAGCTGGAACGTGAAAGCAAAGTACTATACCCCGTACCCTTACAACGAACTTGAGACTGTAAGCGATGTTCCTCAGTCAAAGAGCGTGTGTTATGTGTACGACATGAGTCAGGATTTCAGCTTCACATGGAACAGCCGCGGCTGGTGGAATATCACGGATATCTCCCCTATCACAGTTTCACTGTCAGATGTTCTGTTTATAGACACCGTTTCTCAGTCTCAGGCATCAGGCACTGAATGACTCAAGATAAGAGGAAACTGTCCTGCTGATACTTTCCATGTCATCAGGATTGACTTCAACGGCATCAGCGAAGGAGCGGAAGAATGTCATCTGCCTCTTCGCATAGGCCTTTGTGTTTCTTTCAATCTCGTTTGCGATGAGAGCGCGGGAAGCACAGCCGTTATCGAAAGCATGGAAGAACTCAGCATAGCCGATTCCGGCCATCCCTGGCCATGAGGAATCTGCACCCATTTTCCTTAGAGACTTTATCTCATCTTCCAGCCCGCTTTCGAACATCTGGATGACTCTTTCGTGGATTCTGGAAGCAAGCTCTTCCCTGTTTCTCGTGAGATTCAGAATCAGAGGTCTCATGCCCAAGCGCGGTGTGGAAGGAAGAGCAAAGGAGGAAAGAGGCCTTCCGCTCTGATACCATACCTCAAGAGCCCTCGTGATACGGTATGCATCATTTATGCTGATTCTCTCAGCGCTCACAGGATCCACCTGGGCAAGCCGTGCATGAAGAGCCTCTCGGCCTTCCGCTTCCAGCATCTGTGCAACTGCCTTCCGTACTTCAGGATCGCATGCAGGGGCCTGTGCAAGACCGTAAAGAAAATGTTTGAAATAATAGGCGGTGCCGCCTGTAATCAGGGGGATATCTCCCTGGGCATGAATCCTGCTGACCGCCTCATCCGCCATATGGACAAACTGGCCTACAGTGAACTGCTGCCAGGGGTCGAGGATGTTGACAAGGTGATGCGGAATTTTCTCCATCAGTGCAGAAGACGGTTTTGCGGACCCGATATCCAGATATCTGTATACCTGGACAGAGTCCGCATTCACAACCTGATAACCCCTGCTGAAAAGGGTCTCGACCAGAGCTGTCTTTCCGCTCGCAGTCGGGCCGAAAAGAAAAATTACCGGCTTACTTGCCTTCCCCTGTTGTGTATTTGATTTCATCGTCCAGGACTTGCTCAAGAACATGTGTGGTGACTTTCTCACCGTTTTTCTCAATCTCGTCTTTAAGGTCTGTTGCCTGAATGACGTTGGCTTCCTTGATGGCGACGCATGTCATTTCGTAGACATTGCCTTCTTTATCAATAAGTTTGTCCAGTAAGCTGCTCACTTGCTTTCTCCTTGATTAACCAATGAATCATAGAGTTTTTACCGAAGATGGTAAAGAGTATCAGGAAAACCGTCTCCTGATTTCCTCTTCTATGATGCCGACAATCTCCTCAGGACTTCTCTCATCAGTGTCTATGACCAGATCTGCCTGGGATGTGTCAGTGTTGTCAATACCGTAAATTCTCTTATAGCGGGCACTATCATGCCTGTCACGTCCCTCTGTCTGGCGCATGCGCTCCTCAAGGCTTCCTCCTTCGCGGGAGAGAATCCTCATTGCACGTGTTCTGGAACTTGCTTTCAGATAGACCTTGAGGTCAGCTTCCTCCAGCATCCAGATTGCAAGGCGGCTGCCAAGGACACAGTCAGTCTCAGCCATTGCCATTTCAACCTGACGTCTGTCCAGCTCTCGGTCAATATTGTCATCATTCTCCGCCATGCTGCAGAAAGTCCAGAAATCGATGCCTTTCTCAGCAGCAAGCTGTCGGAATGTGAAATTAATGAGTTTGTATCCAAGACGCTTTGCAAGCATCGTGCTTACGGTGGTGTTTCCACAGCCGGAAAGTGAACTGATTGCGATTCTCATTCTATATTCCTTATCTGTTCCCTGATATTCTCCAAATCATCCTTCATCTGGACGGTATGAAGAGTGATTTCGACATTCTGGCTCTTGCTGGCCGTCGTATTGACCTCCCTGTTCATTTCCTGACACAGGAAATCAAGTTTCTTGCCGACACACTCATCACTTTCAAGCAGCCTGAAATATTCCTTTATGTGTGTCCTCAGGCGGTTCTGCTCCTCATTGATAGAGTACTTCACAAGCAGGAATCCGATTTCCTGCATCATCTTCGACTCGTCATAGTTGTGAATCTCAAGCTCCCTGTAACGCTCAAGAAGAAGATTCCTGAAATATCCCTCACTTGAGGAGATAAGGCTTCCAATCTCCTCATTGGCCTTCTCAAAAGAGCGGCCGAGACGGATGAGGTCCTTCTTTGTCTCTTCCCCTTCTCTGGTGCGGGAGGCATCGAAATCAGCAAGGGCTTTCTCAAGGCATTCATCCAGCGCTTCTTTATATGCCGAGGCGTCATCAGCACACCTTACAGAAAAAAGGCCTTCGATTCCAAGAAGAGCTGATGCATCAGGCGTCAGGGAAAGCCCGGTCTCCTTCCATACAGTGTCAAAGCATTTCATGTACTGCTCAAGCAGTCCCTGATCCACAAGGACCTCTGATGAGGAGCGGAAAATCCTGAGCCTGACAGAAACCTCAACCTTGCCGCGGCGAGCATGCTTTCTCACCGCCTCAGTGATGCTGTTCTCATAGCTTGAGAGCACAGGATTGATGAATGTGCTCACTTCAAGATAGCGGTTGTTATAGCTTTTAATCTCGACTTCCAGCTGGCTGTCAGCACTGCTGTGAACGGCATAGCCGTAACCTGTCATGCTTTTCATAATTCACTCCATGAGAAATTCTAAAGGAATCATAAAGCTTGTGCAATTCTGCCAATCAGCTTTCTGTTGTCTCCGGCACCCAGTGTGACAAGCACATCGCCGCTTTCAAGAAATGAGGAAAGCGATGAGACAGCATCCTGATCACTCTTCACGTAAGAGACAACAGCAAGCCGTCCGTAAAAGGTCCTGAAAACCCTCTTCGTGAGATTTTCATAAAGCTTTGCTGAGGAGTCTGCATTTCCTCCATCAGCGCGTGCAGATGCATATACCGGCTGTATGAAAACAGCATCAAAACCTGAAAGAACATTTACGAAATCCTTCATCAGGCTTTCTGTACGTGATGCCGTATGCGGCATGAAAAGTGCGACAATCCTGTGCGATGGATATTTTCTTCTCAGGCTGTCAAGGCAGACTCTGATCTCGTCAGGATGATGGGCATAGTCGTCAATAAACATAACTCCATCCTTCTCAAGAACCTTCTCCCCTCTTGCAGTGACACCGGGGAAAGAAGTTAGAAAACCGATAAGCTCATCAGCTTTAAGCCTGATTGTGGATTCTGTCACTTCCTGCCCTTCAATTTTCAGCATGAGTGCACTGGATGCAAGAAGAGCATATGCATAGTCATACAGGATCTGAAGGTTCTTCTCATCGCTGGTGAATGATGAGGCAAGGCCTGAAAGGCTTCTGCTTGAGTCCGCCCTCTCTTCAAGGCGGAAATCACCGGATGGTCCGCATGAGATGAAAGTGACATCAGGTCTCTCGCTCTTCCAGTCCCTGGCCTGACGCTCAAGTCTTGATGAATAGATTACGGTTGCATTGCGTTCAAGCCTTCTCACTCTCTCGCTGAAGCTTTTTCTGACCGCACTCAGGTCCTCGAACCAGTCCGGATGGTCAAAGGCGATTGAAGTGACTACGAAGACATCAATGCTGTAAAGAAGGAAGTGGTCACGGTATTCACAGGCCTCAACCAGAAGGCCTTCATCTCCGCCATGCCAGGCACAGGTATCCGACTGGAGAAAAGAGCCATAGACAGCAGAACACGGAGATCCGGCCTTTCTCAGAATCCAGTCTGCCGCTGCGCATGTCGTTGTCTTTCCATGTGTTCCGCTTATTCCTGCACAGATTCTTTTCTTTGAAAGCTCTGCGATGGCCTCAGGATAGCTCAGGGTGCGGATTCCTTTCTTTCTGGCATTCTCCACAGTGCTGAGCCGTTCATGACTTGATGAGTAAATAAGGACATCCGCATCATCAGGACAGCCGGTTGACAAAGGATTTATACTGATGCCATCCAGTAGAGCGGATGTGAAGAAATCCTCACTCACATCTTCCCCTTCAACCCGGTTCCCGCACTGTGCAAGCAGACTGGCCAGATGGCTCATTCCGGTTCCTTTGATTCCAGTAAAGTAGCAGAACATGCTGGAAAGTATAAAAAAAGCGGGGTCCTCAAACAACCCCGCTTCATGTCTTCAGTCTGCTCTTATTTCTTGAGCTTAGCATTGCACTGCTTGCAGACGTTCATCTTGGCTCCGTCGACTTCGACTTCGTAAAGACACTTGACTGCCTCTCTCTTGCAGACAGGACAGGTTGCCTTTCCCTGATTCGGAAGTTCTCTGATGCCAGTACCTCTATGTGCTTTTGACATTTTCTTCTCCTATAGGATTAAATTTGCGCACCCGTCATTTAGCCATTAAATCGCGTTTATGTCAATCATTCTGCTGAAGAAGGATTATCGCTATCGTTGCAGGAAGCAGTCTCTTCACTCTTCACTTCCTCCGCCTTAAGCTCAGGTGTTGGCACCTTCCTGTCTTTCGCTTCAGCGGCTTTTTCCTTTTTCTCCTTCGGATTCTTCACTGCAAGGTATGCAAAGAGGAAGAGTCCAGCGATACCGAGGATGAAACTCATCTGGCCGAAGCTTGTCAGGAGTCTTGACTCAAGCGTGTTGCTTACGAAGGAAGACTGGAAATAAACCGTCCTTCCGAAATGGTACTGGATATTCTCATAGCCTGCAGCAATGCCGCAACCGACAAGCACAAAGCCAAGAACAATCAGACAGACTGAGACAATCAGTGTGATAATAGTGCTTTTCTTCATTTTGTTTGCCTCCATGTTTACAGAAGGAAATTTAACGTATGACGGAATATAATCAACAGGATGATGAGGCAACTTCACACAATCTCTACTTTGAGCAGGTGAAGCTCACCGCGTGAATGATTCCCTCTCCTTCCACATTGTCCACTCCCGTCACGTTGAAGCCTACTGCAGAAAGTGTGTTCAGCATGTCCTGCAAGGTGTAGTATTTGGTCTTCACTTCCCTGTCTGAATACCACAGCGGCACAGGACGTCCTTCTCCCAGATCAGGCTTCAGGCTGTCCATGAATGAGAAAATGAAGCGTCCTCCGCCTTTCAGGCTGTCAAACACGTCGAAAAGGAATGACACAAGCTCGTTTTTGGAGATGTAGTTGATGCACATCGGTGCATATACGATATCGTACGGGCCTTCTGGAACCGGCACTCTCCTGCCGGATGCGAAGACTGACCGGGACAGATACTCGTCAGTCAGTCCGTCGTCTTTCATCAGCACATCGATTAAAATCTTCGCCTGCCTGCCGCTTAACAGCGGAAGTGCTGAAAGAGAATATGGCCCCACGGCAAGGACTGATGCATCCTCACCGAGTCTGTCTGTTTCAGCACAGAATGCTGAATGAAAGCTGTCACTGGTTCTCAGCCAGTCCAGAAATTCTGTGAACATGCCCTGATTATAGCACCAGAATCAGCTTTTAAGAGCGTCTAATGAAACTTTCAAAAGCTTCTGGCTTATCCGCTCGACCGTCTCATCTTCCAGGAAGGACACGCCTTCCTCATCCAGACCGGCAGCCCAGTTTATGGAATAAGCGGCTGCGGCGAACGGAATTTCCAGTTCGTTGAGTAGCACGGCCTCAGAAGCAAGTGTCATGCCGACTACATCAGCCCCGAGGTTCCTGAATGCACGTATTTCAGCGGGAGTCTCAAGACGCGGGCCTTCGGTCATGACATAGACGATTCCGCTTTTTATTTCCTTCTCTCCCGCCTTGTACCAGCTTTTCGCGAACTCGACTATGAGCTTTCTGTCAAACGGGTTAACCATGCCGGTATGTCTGAGAGGAGCAGATATTCCATCGAAGAACGTAAGCTTTCTTGCTGAGAAATCAAGAAAATCCTCAATGACACCTACAGAGCCGGGAGTCAGACGGCTTGTTATTGAGCCGACAGCGTAGAGCCCGATGCAGGCCTCACAGCCAAGTTCCTTCAGGGCCTTCACATTTGCCTTGTAGTTGATCAGGCCTGGTGCGATGCTGTGATTCCTCATATGTCGGGGTATGATGACCGTGTCACCCTTCACAAGGTACTGGACCTTTCCAAAACGGGTCTCGATGCTGCATTCCTGGCATTCGCCGAGAACTCTGTCTATCCCTGTTCCGCAGATGACGGCTTTCATTGTTTCTCCTCCTCAGGCATTATGATTCCGCTGACAAGCTCTGGAGCAATGATATCAAAGGCAGGATAAAGTGTCTTCACTTCCGGTGAGGTTGTCATGACACCTCTTATTGAAGAGACTTCAGCGCTGTCTCTCCACTCCACATCAAGATTCTCAAGCGTTCCATAACGTTCATCATATGCCAGAGCGAAGGCATAATACGGTATTGAGAAGTATCTTGCACATATCGCATTGGCAAGAGTTCCGGTCTTGTTCACGACCCATCCGGTTCTGGTTGCCTTGTCACAGGCAGTCATGTAAATGGAGATTCTCTTCTCTCTCATGAAAAAGGCGCACATGTTGTCCGTGATGAGAAAATGGCTGTAGCCCATTGATGCTAGTGATGGAGCCGTGAGTCGTGCACCCTGAAGATACGGCCGTGTCTCAGGTGCAAAGACTGTGAAGCTCCTGCCTTCAGCACGGGCAAGCGCCAGAGAAAGGAAGAAGGAGTGCTCAGGAAAACATGTTGTGAGTATGCCATCCCCCTCTCTGATCAGCCTGCTGCCCTGCTGTCCCATTGAAAGATACTTCCTGTCATAATCATCCAGACGTGATCTGACAAGCTCCTCCACTTCGTCTGCAAAACAGTCTTCAGGAAGGCTTGAGAGCCTGCTTCTCAGACCCTCAAGCTCGAGCCTCATGGTCGCATTGGTCTTTCTGGCATCTGAAAGCACCATGATTGCATAATCAATACGGCATAAGTCCTTCCCGTGAAGCCTTGCTTCAAGCACAAGTGTCCACAGAGCGGCTTCCAGCGGTCCGCCTCCCTGCGTGACCATGTTCCTGATTGCAGCGGCTGTATCCTCAGCACAGCTGCTCGTGAAATATGTTTTCTCAAACGGAAAGCGGTCACGACGTCCTATCAGAAGCTTTTTTCCATCAAGACGTGCGATGAAGTCATGTTGCAGCACAGGAGGCAACAATGCTGATATCTCTTTCATAAGCTATATCCTTTTCCTTTTTCTCCTTGACGAGAGGCAAAGCCTTTGTTTACTTTTTTAACAACATCTTACCATAAGGGGGATTTTTATGAAAAAGAAGCTGATTGCACTTCTGGCAGTGCTTCTTGCCGCACTCTCAGTCTTTGCTTCAGGCGCAAAGGAGATTGCTTCTGATGAGACAGTGCTCAAAGTGCTGGCAATTGAAGTGGAAGAAGATGGAACATACAGGGCCACTGTCCAGAAAGAGGATGGCACTGTGATTATATACAGGGCAGATGAGAATCAGACTGTCTCAAGTGTTCCGTTTGAGCAGATTCATGAAGGTTCTGTTCTCGCAATAAAGGATAATGGAATTGCCACAATGAGTCTTCCGGCTCAGATGTGGGCAACGGAAATCAGGGATCTGACTTTGGGTGTCGCTCTTGGAGCCTATGACTTCTCATTCCAGACTCCTGCAACACCCTGGCCGGGCATGGATGAAGATGAAACACAGCTTTTTGAAATCACTCTTGCTGACAGTCTTGAAGAACGCTTCAGCTATGCATACGCCTATGATCTGCTTGACAGCTACATCTCACAGGGTGTAGTTTTCCGCGCCTCATATTTCTCACGCGGCGTCCTTGACTTCTGGAACCAGAGCAAACCTCTTATTGACACAAGTCAGATGAATGCGGATGTGAACACATATATTGAAACGGTTTTCAATACCGGTGCGGAGGAAACATCAGGAGCTGCTCCTGAAAGCATGGATGAGATTTATGCCATCTCGGACTTTGAAGACATCAGCCAGCGCTTCAGCTATGCATATGGCTACGTCTCAGCCTTCCAGGATTACTACTATGGCATAGTGGTCAACCCTGAAGCCTATGTCAAAGGCGCACTTTCCAGAATTTATGATGTCACTCCGCTGATGAATGAGGATGAAAGAGCTGGTGCCGTCAATGCATATATTCTCCAGATGCAGCAGGAATATGAGGCTTATCTTGCCAACCTCGCTTCTGACAACCTTGAGATTGCAGAGAACTTCCTTGAGGAAAACGGACTGATTGAAGGAATCGTGACAACTGCTTCAGGACTTCAGATTGAGACAATCACAGAAGGTGACGGTGCAACACCGGAAGAAGATGACACAGTCATCGTCAACTACACGCTCCGCGATATTGACGGCAACCTGCTTGACAGTGGAACAGGTGCGCAGTTCGCCCTTTCCGGTCTTATTCCAGGCTTCAGCGAAGCTGTGATGAACATGCGCGTCGGCGGTGAGGTGATTGCCTACGTCCACCCCTCTCTCGGATACGGAGAAAGCGGAGCCGGAACAATCGAACCGAACTCCCTGCTCATTTTCGACATTGAACTTGAAGGAATCGTCGAATAATTCCTGATTCCGGTTTTCATCAGTGAAGGCAACTCCCTGAAAACAGGGGGTTGTTTTTCATTTCTAAATTTTTTCATCTTAAAAAAGTCTTTACTTTAAACAAAGTATGATATATATTTCTAACATAAAGATAGAAAAACACATCTTTTTAGGAGGTATTTCTAATGAAATTAAAATACTTGTTTGGAGCTACAGGATTCATAGCACTGCTTGGTTTCATAGGTGTTTTCTCCAGTGAGAAAGCATTTCTTGCATTCTTTGCCTTTGCCGTTGATTTCCAGTATTTCTTCGTCAGAGATGATGAGATGTGGAATCTGTACATGTGCCGCTCTGCAGCCAGAGCTTTCTGCTGCGGTATGATTACAATGGCTCTTTTCTCATTCATTTCTTTCATACTTGGTAAAGGCTCGACATACGCACTTGTCGGAGGTCTTGCAGCAGGATGGGCTGCAGCTGTTGCTGTAAATGCAGTGCTTGTCTCCATATATAATTTCAGCGCAGGAAGAGCATTGAAAGCAGATGATTAAAACAAGGATAAAGGAATACAGAGCCCGTTATGACATGAGCCAGGAAGATCTTGCCAGAAAGGCAGGTGTAAGACGGGAGACAATAGGTTTTCTTGAAAAGGGAAAATACAATCCCTCTCTCGTTCTGGCATGGAAAATCGCAAAAATCTTCAATACAACAATCGAAGATATTTTCATTATAGAAGATTAGAAAAGACAGACTTTCTCATTTATCAGGAAATGAGAATCTCACATCACGGAAATTCCCGGGAAGTGTTGTCATCACTCCTCTCTTGTACTCACCTTCTGACAGAAGGAGGAAGCGGCCCTCTGAAAGTACAAAGGCCATTGATGAGTCCAGAGATGACACAATCTCCTCACCTTCCAATGCGATAATCACGCACAGCGAGCCTTTCTCCACAGTAAAAGGAAACCCGTTTCTTGAAGTGAGTGCGCTTGAAACAGTGTAAGTGACACTCTCATCTTCCTTACAAGGATAGAAGCCGTCCTTTGCTTCATAAGGAAGGCTTCTGTCCATAATTGAAATGACATGATTCATCAGTTTCACTGAAGACAAATAGGTCTCAAGCTGACTGAGCGTGTCAAAGATAATCAAATGTCGTCTCCTTTGTGCTGGCTTGCCAGCTCAGTGTAGGAGAGAATCTGCTCGACACAGCCTGAGATTCCAAGAGCTGCGCTGTCAAGGCTGAGGTTGTATGTACGGCACATGCCCCACTTCTTGTCAGAATAGTAGTTGTAGAAATTGGCTCTTGTCTTGTCAGCCTTGAGGCAGACATCCTCGGCCTTGTCAGCAGGCACCTCATAGACATTCACAGCCCTGTGGACCCTTGCTTCAAGAGGAGCATGAATGAATACGGAAATCACATTCGGATTATCTCTGAGAACATAGTCAGCACAGCGTCCGATAATCACACAGCTGCCCTGCTCTGCCACCTTCTTGATTGTCTTGGACTGGATGAGGAAAAGCTGGTCATTAAGCGGCATCTCATTAAAGCCGATGGCACTTGTACTCATCGGGTAGCTTCCCATGACCAGGGAATAGAGAAGAGATGATGTCGGTTTCTCATCAGCATTGTGGAAAAGAGCCTCGCTCAGTCCGCTGTCCTTCGCTGCAAGCGTGAGGAGCTCTTTGTCATAGAAAGGAATGCCTAGTTTTTCAGCAAGAGTGCGTCCGACCTTTCTTCCACCAGAACCGAACTGGCGGCCGATTGTGTAGATTACCTTCGTTTTGTCCATATGGTTCCTCCTGTGACTTCAATTATACATCAAACAGATGTGGAGAAAGAGAAATTTTTCTCTGATTTTCTCTTTCAGATATCATCCAAGCAGATTGAGGACTCCGGAATAAATCTCATCATTCACGCTGATACCATTTTCCCGGTTATCCGTTCTTGTTTTGAAAAGTCGCTCACCAGGATAGCGCAACGGTCTTCCATCAATACTGACACTTGCCTTCAGATCACTGAGAATCCTGTCCACATAAGATTCAACAGTACTGCTGTCATTGAGTTTCAACGGATCTATTGCAATCATGACCTGTGTCAGGCCTCTTTCATCTCCCATCTTTCCGACATCAGACACAGTCAGGCCGCAGGCAAGGACATTTGCGACAAGGTCCAGTGCGACAGACAGTCCGCTTCCCTTCCAGTAGCCCATCGGAAGCAGCCTGCCGTTTCTCTCAACAGTGCCAGGGTCACAGGTCAGAGCTCCTTCATCATCAAAACCGCATGGAAACGGGGTCTGCTCGCCTCTCAGGCGGTGAGCCTGAAGCTGTCCGTAGGAATACTGACTCATTGCCGAGTCAAAGACGAAATGGGCACCGTCCTTTTGCGGTACAGAGATGACAAAAGGATTGTTTCCGATTGAACTTTCCTTCGCACCCCAGGCAAGCATGTTGGGCTTGGTATTTGACCAGCATATTCCTATGCATCCGGCATCTGCGGCAAAAAGTCCATATGTTGCTCCCCTCAGCCAGTGATTGTTATGAGAGATGGCGGCAAGACCGATTCCGTGTTCATGGGCAAGATCCACAGCCCTCTCCATGACTCTGTATGCATTGACAGGACCCGGCCCGAAATGGCCGTTCCATATCTCCATACATCCGGCAGAACCTGTCTTCTCCAGTGATGAACTGATATCAATCACGCCGCTGTCGATATTGCTCACAATACGCTCAAAACGGTTGATGCCATGTGAGGAAACACCGTCAAGCGTGTTGTCACTGATTATTCTGGCAAGCAGAGATGCATCCTCTTTCTTCATGCCATGCTGAAGCAGGATTGTCATGAAAAGCTTCTTGAGTTCATCGTATGAAACAATCATCTGTTTTCTCCGTTCAAGAAAAGGCCACCGGCCTTGCGAGCCTTGAACTTTCATAGCAGGCCGTGACTATCTTGACAGCCTTCATGGCCTCTTCTCCGTTTATGAATGGTTCTCGCCCCTCATCAAGAGCGTCCACGACATCCTTGAGCGAGTCAATATGCCCCTGACTTGAGATTGCCATCGGGTCACTGGCTCCTCCTTGAGAGGAATTTGCGCTGAAGCGTCTTCTGATTTCCTCATCTTCCGGCCTTTCCTCTTCAAACTGCCAGGCCTTGATGCTTTCATCCTCAAGGATGACAGAGCCCTTTGTTCCGCAAATCTCGACCCTTTTCAGGAATCCCGGCCATATGGCAGTGGAGCCCTGTATGACTCCGAGTGCTCCGGACTCGAATTCAATTGATGCGACAGCGGTGTCTTCAACATCGATTCCACTGTGCCCAAGCGTTGAGCAGAAGGACGAGATACGTTTAACAGGGCCGCCGAACCAGCCAAGCAGGTCGATGGCATGTATGCCCTGGTTCATAAGCACGCCGCCTCCTCCGATTTCCATTGACCCATGCCAGGGAGTGCTGTCGTAATAGGCCTGATTGCGGAACCACTTGAACTGTGCGTCAATGAGAATGAGAGAGCCGAAACGGCCTTCATCAAGAGCCTTCCTGACAGCCTGACTGGAAGGAAAGAAACGGGACTGGAAGATGCCTGATACCATGACACCTTCCTTGCGTGCCTCGTCTATAATCTTCTGGCAGCGCTGAGGAGTCGCCTCAAGAGGTTTTTCGACTATTATCGCCTTCTTATGATGACGTATCGCGCTAAGTGCACAGTCAAGATGGCTGGCAGATGGAGTGGCTATCATCACGATGTCAAGCTCAGGATCCGCAATGAAAGACTCTAGATTGTCGTAATTCCTGATTCCATGCTTCTTTGCGAAAGCCTCTCCCTTAGGCGCATTATGATTGTAACAGGAGACCAGTTCCGTCTTATCAAGACTTTCTGCTGCAAGCGCATGTACTTCAGCGATGGCACCGGTGCCTGCGATTCCTACTCCGTATTTCCCGTCTCTCATCCTATTCCTCCTCATGTTCTCATTTCTCTGTTGAAAGGCTTTCCAAGTGCAGCAGGACCGGTTTTCTGGTTTTTCGAAGTGAATGCCAGGACAACGATAACAACGATGTACGGCAGCATGACGAAGAACTCATATGGTAAATCAATTCCCAGACCCTGAACATTGTACTGGATTGTCTGTGCAAAAGAGAAAAGAAGCGCTCCGGCCATGATTTTAACCGGATGCCAATGCCCGAAATAGACAAGTGCGACTGCGATGAAGCCGCGTCCTGCAATCAGCTCATCGGAGAACATCTTCACCTGACAGACAGAGAGGTAAGCTCCTGCAAGACCGGCAAGGGCACCTCCGAGAGCCAGTGCTTCATAGCGGGTCCTGTTCACGTTGATTCCCATGCTGTCAGCAGCACGCGGATGGGTTCCCACTGCCCTAACCTTGAGTCCCCAGCTTGTCTTGAACAGCACGTACCATGCCGCAGGGACAAACAGAAAAGCGATGTACACCATCAGGTTATGTGAAAAGAATATAGGACCAATGACCGGTATCCTGCTCAAAAGCGGAATAGGAGTTGAATTCATACCGGGAATCGACTGTGTGCCTCCGACAAAGTGCCTGAAAAGCGTTCCTGCTGTTCCGACACCGAACATCTGCAAGCCGATTCCGGCAATGCCCTGAGGCGCACGGAACGTGACGACAATCAGGCCGAAGAACAGTCCGAGCAATGCTCCTATAAGTGTCGCCGCAAGCAGGCCCAGCCAGTTGTATACACCACTGACAGGTCCTCCTCCACCCACGAGGAAAGGAATGAGCATCCCGATGAATGCTCCCATTGCCATTATTCCTTCACAACCCAGGTTGAAAACTCCGCTGCGCTGGTTGAACATCTCACCTGTTGAGGCAAGAAGAATTGCAACAGAGAAAGGAACTGTCATTGAAAGGATGTTTACTACAAGATCCATGCTTCAGACCTCCTCTTTTCCAGTTCTGGTCTTGAACCAGCGCCAGACGCGGTCTTCCAGATAGCTGTTCTGGAGAATCATCTGGGTCGTGACGATGACGATGATGATCAGGCCCTGCATCACATCGACAATATTGGCAGGCACTCCGACGGCACGTGGCGTGAGTGTCGAGCCGTAAATCAGCAGTGCGAAGAAGAACGATGCCGGCACTATTCCAAACGGATGCAGCATGCCGAAGAGAGCCACAACGACTGCTGAGAAGCCGTAGTTGTTCGTGACACCTTCAATGGCCCTTCTGTGTACGGCTGCAATCTCAACACCGCCGGCAAGACCTGCGAAAGCGCCCGAGATGACCATTGCAAGCGTTACATAGAACGGGACATTGATTCCGCCGTATCTGGCCGCCCTGCTCTGGGCCCCGCTTGCCCTCATCTTGTAGCCATAGCTGGTCTTCCACATGAAAAGATAGACAAGGACTGCCAGCACAAGGGCGATGAAGATTCCATAGTGAAGGCGTCCCGAGATCCTTCCAATCTCGATGTTAGCTGTCAGCCTGGCGGACTGTGGAGTTCCAGCTCCTGAAAGCCGCTCTGCCGGATCCAGAAGAGGAACACGGAGACAGAATGAATAGAACTGGGCCGCGATGTAGTTGAGCATGACTGTTGAAAGCAGCTCTGAGACATCAAGTTTTGCCTTCAGGATACCGGGAATGAAACCCCACAGAGCACCGCAGAGCATACCGCACAGCAGTGCGAACGGAAGCAGTATGAAACGCGGGGTGTCAGGCATTGTCACGGCAACAGTCGTGAAACCGAGAATACCCATAGCCATCTGGCCTTCCGCACCGATGTTTATGATTCCTGAACGGTATGCGACAGCAACGCCAAGCGCGATGATGCAAAGCGGAACGGCTCTGACGAAAACCTCTGTGATATGGCCGACCCTTGTCAGAGGTGTGATGACAATCGTGTAGAAGGTCTTCAGGATATCGGCACCGAGAATCATGAGAATCAGTGAGGACAGAAGCAGTGTTGCGAGAACTGCCAGCACAATCACCGAAACCTTGTATGCGATTTTGAAATTCCTGTTCATGCTTCCTCCCCGCTGCCATCATCAAGACCGGCCATGAGGATGCCCAGCCTTCTCCTGTTCGCCTCTTTATGAGAGAGGACTTTCTGGATCTTGCCTTTGTAGATGACCGCAATACGGTCGCAGAGATTCATAATCTCATCAAGCTCCTCGGATATGAGGAGGATACCGATTCCCTCTCTTCTTTTCTTGAGAAGCTCCTGATGAATGAACTCTATTGCCCCCATGTCCAGTCCCCTTGTCGGATAAACCGCGATGAGGAATTTCGGAGCACGCGTGATTTCTCTGGCGAGAATGACCTTCTGGATGTTTCCACCCGAAAGACTTCCTGCTGCAGTCACGGTGTCTGGTGTCCTGATATCAAAGGACTGTCTGAGAGTGTCTGCATTACGGCTTATTTCCTTCTTCTTGAGGAACCTGTGTCTGGAGAAACGGTCCTTGTCACTGTCTTTCAGGATGAAGTTCTCCCTTATTGCGAAGGACGGGACAATACCTTCGATGTTCCTCTCTTCAGGAATATAGCCCATTCCGTGCTCAATGACGTAATAAGGTTTCTTGTTGGCAAGGTCTGTTCCGAAAAACTCAATCGTTCCGCTTTCAACTTCTCTCAAGCCGTTGACAGCCTCAGCAAGTTCCCTCTGGCCGTTTCCAGAGACACCGGCAAGACCGACTATCTCCCCCTGGAAGATATCAAGGGAGAAATCCTCAAGAGCCAGAAAACCCCTGTCAGAACGGACATTGATGTTCTTCACGGACAGAGCAAGCTCTCCTCCTGCCCACACTTCCTTGTTCTCTGGCAGGACTATCTCATGACCCGTCATAAGCGCGGCAATGTCATTAGAGGAATAATCTGCAGTGTTGCCTGAGAACACCAGAGCCCCATGACGGAGGATTGCGACCTTGTCGCACAGGGCCTTGACCTCATTCAGCTTATGGGAGATGAAGATGATTGAAAGCTCACTCTTCATCCTCTTGAGGAGGCTGACAAGCTCATCTGTCTCCTGCGGTGTCAGTGCTGAAGTCGGCTCATCCAGAATGAGGAATTTAGCCCCGAGACACAATGTCTTGACAAGCTCGACACGCTGCTGCTCGCCTACAGTAAGCTGCCATATGTATGCATCAGGATTGACAGCAAGAGAATAGTGCTCACTTACCTCAATGACCTTCTTCCTTACCATGTCCAGATCCAGATGGAAAGGCTTCCATGCCGCCTGGTACCCGAGCGCGACATTCTCCGTGACTGTCATGTCAGGAACAAGCATGTACTGCTGATGCACCATCCCAAGGCCTGCCTTGAATGCATCCTCAGGACCTCTGAATCTCACTTCCTTCCCGTTGATGTATATTCTGCCTTCATCCTGTTGGTATATACCCATCAGAATATTCATCAGCGTGGTCTTTCCTGCCCCGTTTTCTCCAACAAGTGCGAGAATCTCCCCTTCATCGACAGTAAGGGAAACATCATCTGTAGCAAGGATACCGGGAAAACGCTTTGTAATATGCTCGATACGGAGCTGCTTAATCTTCTCTTCCATGCAATAAAGTGAAAAAGGGCATCAGGTTGTTACCCTGACGCCCTGGTAAAATCTCAATCAGATCTGGACATCTGCCCAGTTGGCGAGAACGCCTGCATTTGCCCTGAATGAGGCAAGAGCCTCATCAACCTTAGCCCTGATCTCATCTGTTACAAGATCGGAAAGAGCCGGATTGTAGTCGAAGACGAATCCGTCATTGTTGAAGTTCATCGGAATGCATACACCGCCTGTCTGACCTGCATCAAGAGCCTCAACAAGACCGACAACGACTGCAGTGTAGTTGTAGCCGCCTGCTGAAACACACTTGGCCTGACCTTCTGGAGTATCAAGCTGTGCGAGATCCTGTCCTACCCAGAGAACATCATCATACTCTGCACATGCCCTGAGAGCACCGATTGCCTGCTGGGATGAACCTGTGAGGACATCAGCACCTGCATTGATCTGTGTTGTGGCAAGCTCAGCAGACTTTACGTAATCGGAGAAGCTTCCAGTGTAAGCCACATTGACTTTCGCATCCGGGTTTACTGACTCGACACCGAGGATGAAACCTCTGTTGTAGCGGGCGGCATCACCGCTGTCAACAGGACCTACAAGTCCGATGTTGCCAGTCTTTGTCAGAAGTCCTGCGATTATACCTGAAAGGTAACCTGTCTCCTCACTCTCCGGCATGTAGGTGAACACGTTGTCAGCAATAATCTCACTTGATGTTCCGAAAGCGAAAGACACATCCGGGAATTCTGCAGCGAGGTCTGCAACCATGTTCTTGTACTGTGAGCCGTGTGCGATGATGAGGTCAAATCCGTCTGCAATGTACTGGCGTGCGATTGACTCACTGTCAACGGTTGTCATTTTCTCGGAATACTCGAAGGTGAAAGCACCAGGGAGCTTCTCCTGAGCACCGACAAGACCTTCATACATTGACTGGCACCAGCCCTTGTCATCAATCGTGTTTTCGATAATGAGGGCGATTCTGTATCCGCCTTCATCAGCTGTTGTCTCACCGGATCCGCCTGCGAACAGACAAACAGGGATCAGAGAAAGAACAACCAGCAGAGCGACTGTCAGTTTTTTCATCATTCGTTTCGCAGGAATGGCATTCCTGCATCCTCCTGTTTTAGGTTATCGATGCTCAACGAACATCTTTTATACGGATATTATGAAATGCGTATGACTTTTTTGTCAAAACAACTTTGGGAATCTTTCTTCAAGCAAGCTTTCTTAAATTTATATTTTCCTGATTTTCCCTTATCTGAATTGACTATTACGGCATAATCTCAATACAGAAAATTATGGAATCATAATATTTACCACAAGTAAAACTTTTTTACCAAAAGTTATTTTTTGTAGTAGTTTTCCCTTATTTTCATCGCACATGCAATCCCGTCCAGAGCCGCAGAGACAATTCCTCCTGCATAGCCTGCACCCTCTCCGCAGGGATAAAAACCTCTGATCTGGCATAAGTCATCCCCCCTTACTATCCTTACAGGAGAGCTTGTACGTGTCTCAGGAGCAATAAGAAGAGCGTCTTCGCACAGGAACTTCCCTCTAGAGAAACGGACAAAGTCTTTCAGACCTGCACGCAGAGAAGATGAGATGAAGGACGGAAGGACATCATCCATTGACGAGCTCACCAGTCCTGGAATGTAGGAGGTTGCAGGGAAGGTCGAGCTCTGTCTGCCTTCAATGAAATCCGTCATTCTCTGTGCCGGTGCCATGAAACGCTTATTGAAGCACTTTTTCTCTATTTGTGTGATATATTCAAGCATTCCAAGAGGCTCTGTACAGCTGATGTCTTCTCTTTTCAGCTGCACGACAATACCGCTGTTAGCCCAGCGTCCGTTCCTGGAAGAAGGACTCATTCCGTTGACAACCAGCTCTCCATTTCTTGTGGAAGCCGGAACTATCAGGCCGCCAGGACACATACAGAACGAATAGACGCCCCTTCCCCCTGCCTGTGTGACAAAGCGGTAACTCGCAGCGGGAAGCCATCTGCCCCTTCCTTCATCATTATGATACTGCATCCTGTCAATAAGGCTCTGAGGATGTTCAAGACGCACACCGACTGCGACATCCTTAGCCTCAAGAGAAAAACCTGAGGAAAGGAGGAAGTCATAAACATCATGCGCTCCATGACCGGTTGCAAGGATGACAGGCCCATGAAAGACATTTCCATCAGCACAGACAACACCAATCACCTCATCTTCATCTCGAATAAGCCCAGTGACTTTAGTGCTGAAATGGACCTCACCTCCATAACTTATAATCGTTTTGCGGATATTTTCTATGACACGCGGAAGAACGTCGCTGCCTATATGAGGATGCGCGTCATACATAATCTCATCTTTGGCTCCGTGCTGCACGAAAAGGGAAAGCACCTTGGAAACATCTCCTCTTTTCACAGACCGGGTGAACAGCTTGCCGTCTGAGAATGTGCCTGCCCCGCCTTCTCCGAATGCATAGTTTGACTCTTCATCAAGCAGTCCTTCTCTGTTGAGCCTTGCGGTATCCTTTTTACGTTCATGAACGTTCTTGCCACGTTCAAGAACTACAGGCTTCATGCCATGCTCCAGACAAGTCAGTGCAGCAAATAATCCTGCTGGTCCGCTTCCAACGATAATGACAGTTCTCGTTGAATCAGCTTCACGGAACTCAGTTCTCTTAACTCCTTTATATGAATCCCTGCCAGAATACACAGTGAAAACCGCTTCAATCCTCACCGGTGCCTTACGTGAGTCAATTGATTTTCTTTTCCATCTCACTGATGAGATGTCATCAAAGTTCATGTGGAGCTTTTTCGCACATAAGAATCTGATTCTTTCAGGACTGCATGAATCCTGTGGAGTGAGACTGAGACTGACTTCTTTAATCATGAAAGACATGATAGCTGAAAAGACAATCCTTGTTACAGTCACCTTCTTTCAATACAATTTCTTTTCATGAACGTGATGAGCATTGAGAACCTGTCAAAGACAGTTGACGATCATCCTCTTTTTTCTTCTGTGACACTTGGACTTGAAGAAGGAGAGAAAACCGGCCTTGTCGGCCACAACGGAGCTGGAAAGACAACATTCCTGCATTGCCTGACGGGAAAAATTGTTCCGGATGAAGGGAAAGTAAGCATAAAAAATGGTTCAGATGTCGCAATTCTGGAACAGACTGTTACTTATTCACCAGAAAGCACTGTAATGGACTATCTGTATCAGGCGGAGACAGAAAAGGCTGAATTACTGCGGAAATATTACTCCGGGCTGAAGAATGGAACCAGCTGTGAGAATTACCTGTCGATGATTGAAAAAGAAAATCTATGGAGTTTAGAAACTGATTATAAATCTTATCTTTCCGTTTTCGGATTGAATATTGATGTAAATACTCCAATGGATATGCTCTCCGGAGGCGAAAAGAAAAAAGCCGCACTTGCAAGGGTATTTGCATTGAAACCGGCAATTATGCTCCTGGATGAACCGACAAACCATCTCGACATCAGGACAATAGAAATACTTGAGACTGAACTGGCAAACACTTCTTCTGCTTTCATTCTTGTCACTCATGACAGATACATTCTCAACTCGGCCTGTTAGACAATCTGGGAACTTGACAGACAGCATTTCTATCGTCATCCCGGTTCCTATGAGGCATATCTTGAGCGCAGGGCAGAAAGAATACGGATGATGCAGAAGGAACAGGACAGACTGTCATCAATTCTCAGGCGTGAACTTGTCTGGCTTCAAAGAGGACCTCAGGCAAGAACAGGAAAGGACAAAAACCGCAAAGACAGGATTGAAGCCATGTTAAGCCAGCAGAGGAATGTCCAGGATGCAAAACAGACTTCCTTTTCTTCACTGCAGCGCAGACTTGGGAAAAACATCCTCAAGCTTGACAGACTTGGAAAGAAGTATGATGACAAAGTGCTTTTCTCTTCCTTTTCATATGAATTCAAGAAGGGAGACAAAATCGGGATTCTTGGTGATAACGGCTGTGGAAAATCCACTTTTCTTGATATCATAACGGGTCTCGCAGAACCTGATGAAGGATGTGTTGAAAAAGGTGTCAACACATTTTTCTCATACTATGATCAGCTGGGACGCGGGCTTGACGAGAGCAAAAGCGCGCTTGAATTCATCTCTGATATCAGTGAGAGAATTATTTTCTGCGGCACTGAAGTTTCTGCGGAGCGGTTTCTAGAACTGTTTGGATTTCCGCGTAGCCGTTCGAGAGTAAGAATCAGCTCATTCTCCGGCGGAGAGAAAAGAAGACTTTATCTCATCTCGCGTCTTGCACAGAATCCTAATTTTCTCATTCTTGACGAACCGACAAATGATCTTGATATCAGGACAATGGAGAATCTCGAGGAATATATCTCGTCATTCGAAGGATGCGCTCTCATAGTCTCTCATGACAGGGCCTTCCTTGACTGCACGTGTAACAGCCTGTTTGTTTTCCATGACGGTAAGATTGACTATGTCAGCGGCTCATACACTGACTGGAAAGACCGTCTTTCACAGGAGAAGAAACAGCCTGCTGACACTCCTAAAGTGAATACAAGAGCAAAACGTGAGAAAAAAGGCCTTTCTTTCAAGGAACAGAAAGAGCTTGAATCCCTTGAGAGTGAAATTGCGGAACTTGAAGAGCTTAAAAGCAGACTTGAGGAAAGCTTTGCATACTCACAGGCAGATGAGTTCGGCACTCTAAGTGAGAGAAACGCAAGATACCAGCAGATATCAGCAGAAATAGAGGATAAAACCGAACGCTATTTCACCCTTGCGGAGAAAGCATGAAAAAAGGAGCCGGAGCCGGCTCCTGAAATAACTTTAAACGGCACTCAGACTTCAGCCTTCCACAGTCCGTGCAGATTGCAGTAAGCGTATGCGGCCTTCACCTTGTCTGTTTCAGTGATAGCGAATTTGACAACAGGTGCATCTCCGGCCTTAAGAGCCTTTTTCTGTCCGCCTTCCTCTGTCTCAAGATAAACCCACTGGATGAGGTGCTCCTCTGTCATGGGGTGAGCTGTTGATCCGATGGTCACAGTCACGTTGCATCCGTCAATTGAAATGACAGGAACATGCTTCTCTGTTGCGGCATCTGTCGTGTTGGGAACGAGAAGAGCCATCTTCTCTCCGCAGCAGACAACAGGAACGCCCGAGTCATGTACCTTTCCGATAATGTTCTTACAATGATTGCAGATGTAGAAATTCATATTTCCTCTCCTAAATTCACAGGTTATCACCTGTTTTATCTTCAACTTCACCGATGACCTGAGCATCAGTCTTCATCGGGATGATTTTACGGATGAATGCCTGGACTCCGACATAGGTCTTCTCGAATTCCTCTTCGCTTTCCTTCAGCGCAGCCTGCCAGGCCGCTCCGAATCCAGGGCTGTTTATTATAAGCCTGTCCACCGCTGTCTGGTAGACAGTAAGACGCTGAAGTTCCTTACGGCCGGGTTTCTGGGCGTATGTCTGAATGCTTATCCTCAGATTCTCGTTAGCCTTCTTCAGCTCTTCGTTCTCTTTTTTCAGCTTTGCCAGTCCTTCACTCTCCAGCTCCATCCTGTCACTGAGCATCTGCCTGAAGCGCGCACTGTCCTTCGCGCCTTCACTTCTGGCCTTCCTCAGCTTGATTGACATCACTATGAAAATGACAAGCGCCACAGCCAGTCCTGCAGCAAGTCCGTAAAGTACATTCTCCATAATAAACTCTCATCTAAAGGTAACTGTGACAGCGCCTGAAGGCAACTGACATGAATATGATACCAGAATATGATGAATGAAAAAAGACAAACGTTGACCAGATGGCCTGTATGGAAGTATTATGTGCTAAGCCTGCCCGAATGGCGGAATCGGTAGACGCAAGGGACTTAAAATCCCTCGACCGCGAGGTCGTACGAGTTCAAGTCTCGTTTCGGGCACAACCTTCCACTTCATATAGTACAGAATACACCATGCCACTTTCCGTCCTTTCGCTGAGCATGAGGCAGACTGAACACACTCTGAAACTAATTTTCTCAATCTGTCCTGTCATGTAAGTGCTTACGGCACGCCGGGCCAGAGTGACATGCGGCGTGTATTTCCTTCTCTCAAGGCGGAATCCGTTTTCTCTCAGCCTGCGTTCAAGCTGGTTATGCAGATTCATAAGATCAGGACTGTGCTCAGCTCCTATGAAAATCACATCTCCATCTTTATGGCGGAAAGCACCTGTCCTGTCGAGGGTGACAGTAAAAGGAGAGAAGGAAAGACTATCAAGAACAGAAGAAGCTTTCATCATCTCTTCACGGGTGCATTCACCCAGGAATTCAAGCGTCATATGAATATTTGAAGAAGGGACGAAAGAACCTCTCAGGCTTTCGTTCCTCACCTCATCGCGAAGTTCAGCGATTCTTCCTGTTGCCTCGTCATCAGGCACGATTGCAATGAAAAGTCTCATATTTCAGGTACTGTAATTGGAAAGGAACTGCCTTGTCCTGAAGTTTTTTGGATCGTTGAAAAGCTCATCGCCTTCCCCTTCCTCGACTATGACTCCGTTATCCATGAATATGACTTTATCCGAAATACCTTTCGCAAAGCTCATCTCATGCGTGACGACAACCATAGTCATCCTTTCTTCCCTGAGTTCCCTGATTACGGAAAGGATTTCCCTTGTCAGCTCCGGGTCAAGAGCGCTCGTCGGTTCATCGAAGAACAGAATCTCAGGATCCATGGCAAGGGCGCGTGCGATTGACACACGCTGGGCCTGTCCGCCTGAAAGCTGGTAAGGATAGCTGTCCGCCTTGCTTTCAAGGCCCATCTTCTTCAGCAGTTCCATGGCCTTCGTCTCACTTTCTTCCTTACCTCTTTTCAGCACAGCACGTTGTGCTTCAGTGATGTTCCTGAGGACGGAGAAATGCGGAAAAAGGTTGAAATTCTGGAATACGAGCCCTGTCTTGCGTGCCGCCTTCTTCTCATTCTCCCTGTTGTAGACACAGCCGTCAGGACTGTCAGTGAAAAGCTTTATTCCATCTATGCTGAGTTCTCCTCCGTCAGCCCTCTCCAGCTGTGTCACGATTCTCAGCAGTGTGCTCTTACCGCTTCCAGACGGTCCAATGACAGAAAGAACCTGAGCCTTTTCCAGCGTGAATGAAATGCCTTTAAGCACGTCAAGCGTGCCGAATGTCTTCTTTATATCTTTAGCTTCTAGCATCATAGGCTCACCTGTAATATGAAAGCTTCTTCTCAAACAGGTCAAAGACCTTACTGACAATGAAGTTCATGACGAAGTAGAATACGCCGGCGACAAAAATCGGAACCGTGGAGAATTCACGGGCCGAGGCATTCTGCGCGACACGGAAAAGCTCGGCCACTCCGATTGTCTGTGCCAGGGCTGTATCCTTCACCAGTGTAATCACCTCGTTAGCCAGAGACGGAAGAATCCTCTTAATGACCTGAGGCAGCACAATGAAGAAAAAGGTATGAGCTCTTGAGAAGCCGAGCACCCGGCTTGCTTCATACTGCCCCTTCTCGATTGACTGAAGTCCCGAACGGTATATCTCAGCGAAATATGCACTGTAATTGACTACATAAGCGATGATAACAGCTGTGAACCTGTCATATGAGACTCCGAAAATGTAAAACGGAGCGAAGTAGACGAATATGAGCTGAAGGATGAGCGGGGTGCCCCTCATTATCTGGATATAGAGGTTCACCACGCCTTTCAGAAGCCTGTTCCTGCTCATTCTCCCCTTCGCCACGACGAAGCCGAGAGGAAGAGAGAAAACAAGCGTGAGAAAGAAAATCTTCAGGCTTGTGAGGGTGCCCTCAAGCATGAGAACAAGCATCTGAACCATTCTTACTTACCAACCACTGTGATGTCAGCGCCGAACCACTTTGTCGCAATTTCGGCAAGGGTACCATCTGCTGCCATATCATTAAGTGCATCCTGAACTGCATTTCTCAAAGCGACATCGTTCTTTCTGAATCCGATACCGTACTCCTCATCTGCAAGTGTCTCGTCAAGGATTCTGAAATCCTTTCCACTTCTGTTGATATTGTCATTGGCGACAAGAAGATCCATGACAACAGCATCGACTCCTCCAATCTCGAGATCCATGAGTGCAGTCAGGTTCTCCTTGAACTGAATAATCTCTCCGATGGATGCGGCGAAATCAGGTGTGTCCTCGATTGCGCTCTCCGCACTGGAACCTGCCTGAACTCCGACAGATCCGCCTGCAAGATCAGCAAGACTCTGGTAAGGAGAAGAGGCATTGACGACAACGACCTGAGCGTTCTTCACATACGGGTCTGAGAAAAGAAGATTCTCCTTCCTCTCCTCTGTGATTGTGAATCCGTTCCAGAGGCAGTCGATGTTTCCTGTCATGAGCTCCTGCTCCTTGCTGTTCCAGTCAATCGGCTGGGCAACAAGCTCGACTCCCAGGCGGCTGCATACCTCCCTTGCGCAGTCGATGTCGAAACCGACAATCTCACCGTTTTCATCCCTGAAACCCATTGGCGGGAAGGAATCATCGAGTCCGAGGACGAACTGTCCCTTCTCAAGCACATCTTCAAGTGATGTGTCAGCAGCATTTTCTGAGGCTCCGCCGGCAAAGACTGACAGACACATTAACAGAGAAACAAGTATACAAAGCGTTTTTCTCATATTTTCCCCCTTAAGTGAAAAACTGATGGCAAAGTATAGCAGTTATGCAAATGTATGAACAGTGCATTTTTATGCATCAAAATGATTATATTCAGATTTTTTCATCCAGACGTGACACAGCCTCGCACTATTGGATACACTCTTTTATGTGACATACTTTGACACTCACTTTCATCTTGACAGTCTGAAAGAGCTTCCAGAAGAGCAGAATCTGGAAGGAATGGATATCGGATGCGAGCCTGACGACATAATCCGGCGCATTGACGGAATAAAAAAGTACAATCTCCATTTCAGCATTGCAGCCGGCCCCTGGTGCCTTAACGGGCAAGAAGATACCGGCTCGATGTGTGAAAGAATAAGAAAGAATATCAGCGACTGGAAACCTGACATGCTGGGCGAGACAGGAATCGACTTCCACTGGAACTACGGCAGAAAAGGACAGATGGAAGAGCTTTTTGACAGCATGCTGACAATCGCTGAGGATTTTGATCTTCCGTTTGTCATCCATTCGCGTGATGCTCATGAGGCTACGGTCTCAGTTCTCAGAGAGCACAGCCTTGAGAAAAGAGGAATCATCCACTGCTTCTCATATGACAGGAAAAGCGCAGCAGAGTATCTTGATCTCGGCCTGATGGTTTCATTTGCCGGCAATGTCACATATAAGTCAAACGGAGAGCTGAGAGAAGCAGCTGTCTATGTTCCTGATGACTCGATACTTCTGGAAACGGACAGCCCCTATCTGGCACCCATGCCCCTGCGAGGCAAAACAAACGTGCCGGCAAACATCAGATACACATATGAATTTGTCGCAGGGCTCAGGGGAACAACGTCAGACACTCTCAACAGCCTTGTGAAACGGAACTACATGTCAATGCTGTAAGGAGTCACCATTTCATTGCCGGTTCCGGATGTATTCTCAAGCAGCCTGACCATCTTTTTGAAATCAGGAGAGACCGTCACGACATGCTGCCCCCTCTCAAAAGCATTCTCATAAATGCTTTCCGTGACAATCGTGAAAGTGTCATCATTAAGCAGAGGAAGGCACTTTTCAGGGCTGAATACGATGACAGTATCAACACCGTCTTGATCAAGACGCTGACGGAAAGTCTGTGCACTTACCGTGTCTATCTGGTAATCATATGGATACCTTATAAAGGACGAAGGAGCAGCGTCTGCCAGACTTGTTTCCTCTTCATCCTGAGCATCATATACAATCGCCGCTGAAGGAAAAGCTTCATAACAGAGACTCCACATGGCCATTTCATCGCTTATGAATACTATGCTGAACAGGTTCTCATAGCCGGCGGCATCAAAACCATAACACGCTGCTTCAGAAGGAATCTCTGTATTTTCATCAAGTGCCTGGGCGCATGCAGCCGGAGTGAGGATAACAGGTCCCCGGACAGGCATTTCAGGGTACACATACACTGAAACGGTCATATCCGACTTATAAAAATATGACTCATGACTGCTCACAACGAGCCTGCTCCTGGAGGAAAATATCAAGGCTGTCACACATGTTGCGGCAACTGTTATCACAATGAAGGCAATTAGAAAAGCTCGTTTCAAGGACACAGGGAAATAATAGAAGAAGCGCCTGACATCAGCAAGCCTCAATTGACCAAAGAAGCTTTGAAAAGATACTATTATCTTCAGAAACAAATTTCAGGAGGATTTATCCTATGATCAGCTACAAAGAGCTTGGCCTCGTGAACACACGTGATATGTTCGCAAAGGCCATTAAAGGCGGTTATGCTGTACCTGCATACAACTTCAACAACATGGAGCAGATGCAGGCAATCGTACAGGCCTGTGTCGCAACAAAAAGTCCTGTCATTCTTCAGGTCAGCCGTGGAGCACGCGACTATGCCAACATCAACCTGCTGAGAAACATGGCACGCGGTGTTGTCGAGTATGCTCATGAACTCGGATGCGATATCCCAATAGTCCTTCACCTCGACCATGGTGATTCTTTCGAGACTTGCAAGGACTGTATCGACAACGGTTTCTCTTCTGTCATGATTGACGGCTCAAGCCTTCCTTATGAGAAGAATGTCGAGCTGACAAAAAAGGTCGTTGAATACGCACATCAGTTCGATGTCACAGTCGAAGGAGAGCTCGGTGTCCTCGCAGGTATCGAAGATGAAGTTGCTTCAGAAGTCACCCACTACACAAAACCGGAAGAAGTCGAGGACTTCGTCTCCAAGACAGGTGTTGACTCACTTGCTATCTCAATCGGAACAAGCCACGGTGCTAACAAATTCAAGCCGGACCAGTGCACAAGAAACGCTGACGGCATCCTCATTCCGCCACCGCTCAGATTCGACATCCTCAAGGAAGTCGAGAAGAGACTGCCGGGCTTCCCGATTGTTCTCCACGGCTCATCATCAGTTCCTCAGGAATACGTCAAGATGATTAACGAGCACGGTGGAAAGCTCAAGGACAGTGTCGGTATTCCGGAAGAGCAGCTCAGAGAAGCCGCAAAGAGCGCAGTGTGCAAGATCAACATCGACTCAGACGGACGCCTTGCCATGACAGGAACAATCAGAAGGATCTTCGATGAGAAGCCGGCTGAGTTCGATCCGAGAAAATACCTCGGACCTGCAAGAGATGCCCTCAAGGAGATGTACATGAGAAAGAACATCGATGTTCTTGGCTCAGCAGGTCACGCTCTCGACTGAGGCTGGCATAATTTACTACAGAAGGCTCCGTTCACTCGGAGCTTTCTTTTTGCTCAAAAAAGGCATTGACTCTGACACCCACATTCTCCTGAAGGTTCCTGAAAAAGAACTGATAGTCATAAAGATGATATACTCCGTCAGGGAAAAGACTGTTCGAATAGTCCTCAGGAGCTATTCCTGTCACTCTCAGCGTGCCTCTGTGCGGATCGATATAGGCGCCGCATAGTTTTTTCACTTCTTTTGTCACTGCCCCGCTGTAATCAGTAAAACATGCACCCAGATTCTCATCAGCCATAGCTGGAGTGCTGTCCGTCTTCCAGTTCAGAGGATTAATCGCATGAGTCCTCACACCAGCAGGAACGATGATGGAATTCTCCACTCCTTCTGCCTCACTGTTGAACGCGATGATGACGCCTGTGTCATCCTCCTCCTGTGCTAGCCTGAGGTGTGGATATTGATCAAGATCATCGTCTGTCACTCTCCAGCCGATACAGTAAGCCGCCACAAGCTGCTCCTGAAGAGCCTCATCATCGAAATGGTCCTCAAGCAGCATTAGTGCAAGCTGGGCACCCTGAGAGAAACCGGCAAGCACTATAGGGCGGCCGTCATTGCTGTTTTCAAGGTAATAGAAGAAGGCATCCTCAATATCGCTGTATGCCGTTTCAAGATAATGTTCCATAACTTTTTCATCAGCGCTGTAAAGCGGAAACGTGATCTGGCGGTAATATGGTGCGTAGAGCGTGCACCAGTCCTCATAAATCCCTCTTTCCATATTCAATGCGCCGAGAAAGCTTTCCTTTAGTGCCTCATCATCAAGGCTCATGTTCATGTTGCCATCCTGGCCCATATCCACAGTCGGACAGATAAGGAAGACATCAGCGCGCTTTTCATCCCCGATGGCCCAGTAAGCCCACAGCGAAGAATCCGAATAATCAAGCTCACCAGAAGCGGTGCTCTGGCAGGAAATCAGAACCACGGCAAGGAGGATACAAATAAATGAAATTAGCTTTTTTCTCATGATGAACATCATTTTCCTCCCGCGGTGGAGTCTTTTCAACACATCGGTCAGGATTTTTTTTCATTTCTTCTGTTTTTTTACTGCTAAATCTTTTGACAGCATATTGTTCACTATGCTATATTCCTCAACTGTGGTTCCCGTATTTTGAGTTTTAGCACTAGAAAGATTTAAGGCTAAAAAGCACTTTACAGAATCAACAAGTTATACAACTCTTTCAATTCCCAAGAATTATCTTGGAATTTTTTTCATCATTGCATCTTTTAAATATTTCTCTTTTATGATATACTTTCTAGTGCTA